>NZ_JALPRG010000032.1:0-1022 GCF_030464945.1 Paraburkholderia sp. CHISQ3 | reverse complement strand
TGATCCGCTTGGGTTTTCCAGACCAAACCTAGAGCGAGTTTTCCGGTGTTTCGGGTCCAGCCGATTCCGGTAAAAGCACCAGCTGACGGACGAACTCAGCGGGTGCCAGCTCTTTGAGAGCCGAGTGAGGACGGCTCTCGTTGTAATCCCGGCGCCACGTCTCGATGATCGCCTTCGCTTCACCCAACGTCTCGAACCAATGCAGGTTCAGGCACTCGTCGCGCAATGATCCGTTAAACGTCTCGATGTGGCAATTGTCCGTCGGCTTGCCAGGCCGGCTGAAGTTGATCTTTGCCCGATGGTGATAGGCCCACATGTCGAGCAGGCGCCCGGAGAATTCGCTGCCGTTGTCCACGAATACGTGCCGCGGGGCACCCCGTCTTGCCGCAATCCGGTTCAGTACTCCCACCACATGCTCGCCTCTCAGACGCTGTCCAACTTCGATGGCGAGTGCCTCTTTCGTGAAGACATCGACGACCGTCAACGTGCGGAACTTCGACCCGTTAGAGAGCTGATCGGCAACGAAGTCCATACTCCACGCGTCGTTTGGTTTCACCGGTACGATCTTTGCCATTCGCGTCACGACCATCTTGCGCCGCTTCGGCAGCTTCGAGCGCAACTGCAACTGTTCTTCGCAATACAGCCGGTACGCCTGGTTCCTGCCCAGTTGCCAACCTTCGCGACGCAACAGCACATGAACGCGCCGATAGCCATAGCGCACGCGTGTGTACGCGATCTCTCGCATGCGCGCACGAAGCTCCGGTCGGGGATCCTTCACGCTTCGGTAATACTGCATGCTGCGCGGTTGCTTCATCAACCTGCAGGCCCGCCTCATCGTCAATCCGTAGTGACTTACCACGTAATCCACCACGTCTCTCCTCAGCGCGGGCCGGGCCACTTTTTTGCCGCGACGTCCTGCAGGATGGCCTTGTCCAGGCTCAGTTCGGCCACCAGCTTCTTCAGTCGTGCGTTCTCATCCTGCAACTGCTTGAGTTCGCGTACCTGATCGGACTGCATCCCGG
>NZ_JALPRG010000031.1:0-1192 GCF_030464945.1 Paraburkholderia sp. CHISQ3 | reverse complement strand
TGCACGAATGGGGGCTCGGCGGACGACAGTTCGGCACCGTCATCTCGTGGTTTCTTGTCGGTGGCGATTTTTATACGGCGTACACCGTGATCGCTGTGCCGGCGCTGGTGTATTCGGTCGGCGCGTACGGGTTTTTCGCGCTGCCCTATACGATCATCGTGTACCCGTTCGTGTTTGCCGTGATGCCGAGACTGTGGAAGATCTCGAAGGCGAAGGATCACATCACCGCGGCGGACTACGTGCAGGGCGAATACGGCGGCAAGTGGTTTCCGGCCGCCGTTGCGCTGACCGGCATCATCGCGACAATGCCGTACATCGCGCTGCAACTGGTGGGCATGCAGGTCGTGATCAAGGGGCTCGGCGTGACCGGTGAACTGCCGCTGATCGTCGCCTTCGTGATTCTCGCGCTCTACACGTACACGAGCGGCCTGCGCGCGCCGGCCATGATCGCGTTCGTCAAGGACATCATGATCTACATCGTCGTGATCGCGGCGATCTGGCTGATTCCGGTGAAGCTCGGTGGCTATGGTCATGTGTTCGATGCCGCCGACCAGTACTTCCAGGCGAAGGGCGGCGCAACGGGCATCCTGCTCAAGCCGACGCAGTTCACCGCGTATGCGTCGCTGGCACTCGGTTCGGCACTTGCCGCGTTCATGTATCCGCACACGATGACCGCGGTGTTGTCGTCATCCTCCGCGGCGACGGTGCGCAAGAACGCGATCTTCCTGCCAGCCTATACGCTGCTGCTCGGTCTGATCGCGCTGCTCGGCTATATGGCGATCGCGGCTGGCGTGCACGTGAAGTCGGCCTCGGACGTCGTGCCGGCGCTGTTCACTACGCTGTTTCCGTCGTGGTTCGTCGGCTTCGCGGCGGCGGCGATTGCCATCAGCGCGCTGGTGCCGGCGGCGATCATGTCGATCGGTGCGGCCAATCTGTTCACGCGTAACCTGTGGCGCCCGTTGGTGTCGCCGGACATGACGTCGCAGGCGGAAGCGTCGACGGCGAAGATCGTGTCGCTCGCGGTGAAGTTCGGTGCGCTGGTGTTTATCGTCGTGCTGCCGACGCAGTATGCGATCGACCTGCAACTGCTGGGCGGCGTGTGGATCCTGCAGATCTTCCCGGCGATCGTGTTCTCGCTGTACACGAGGCGGCTGAATACGCCGGGGCTGTTCCTCGGCTGGCTGGCGGGGAT
>NZ_JALPRG010000030.1:0-1217 GCF_030464945.1 Paraburkholderia sp. CHISQ3 | reverse complement strand
CGCGACCCGAGATCGAGAACACGTCTTCCACCGGCATCAGGAATGCGCCGTCCACTGCGCGCTCCGGCGTCGGGATGTACGTGTCCAGTGCGTCGGCCAGGCTCATGATCGCCACTTCACCCAGTTCGCCCTTGTCGCCTTCCAGCGCCAGCTTGGCCGAACCCTTGATGATCGGCGTGTCGTCGCCCGGGAAGTCGTACTTCGACAGAAGTTCGCGAACTTCCATTTCCACCAGTTCCAGCAGCTCGGCGTCGTCCACCATGTCGCACTTGTTCAGGAACACGATGATGTACGGCACACCGACCTGACGCGCCAGCAGGATGTGCTCACGCGTTTGCGGCATCGGGCCGTCAGCAGCCGAGCACACCAGGATTGCGCCGTCCATCTGCGCTGCGCCCGTGATCATGTTCTTCACATAGTCAGCGTGGCCCGGGCAGTCGACGTGCGCGTAGTGGCGGTTCGCCGTTTCGTACTCGACGTGCGCCGTGTTGATCGTGATACCGCGCGCCTTTTCTTCCGGCGCTGCGTCGATCTGGTCATACGCCTTCGCTTCGCCGCCGAACTTCGCGGTCAGCACCGTCGTGATCGCTGCCGTCAGCGTGGTCTTGCCGTGGTCAACGTGACCGATCGTGCCAACGTTCACGTGCGGCTTCGTCCGCTCAAACTTACCCTTGGCCATTTCCGACTCCTAAGAGGATTTCCGTACGTTGCGCGAGGCGCAAACAGTCACTAGCTACTTGCTGGTGCCCATGGGCAGGATCGAACTGCCGACCTCTCCCTTACCAAGGGAGTGCTCTACCACTGAGCCACATGGGCGCTACATCTCAACACTGGAGCGGGTGAAGGGAATCGAACCCTCGTCATAAGCTTGGAAGGCTTCTGCTCTACCATTGAGCTACACCCGCAAGGATCCTGTCGATTCCCTCTACTTCGCTTGCATTCTGGTGGAGGAGGTTGGATTCGAACCAACGTAGGCGTAAGCCAACAGATTTACAGTCTGCCCCCTTTAGCCACTCGGGCACCCCTCCGCAGAGAACTGATGATTATGGGGGAGCAACAACGTGCTGTCAAGTGCGCTACCGCTCCCAAACCATGAAGCTCTCACTTAATACACCAGAAACGCCAAGCCCCCGCGAGCGAAAGCTGGCGGGGGCGAGGGTTACAGCATGAGGAGCCTGACGATTACCTACTTTCACACGGGCAATCCGCACTATCAT
>NZ_JALPRG010000002.1:0-766884 GCF_030464945.1 Paraburkholderia sp. CHISQ3 | reverse complement strand
GGGGTGGGTCAGATTTAGATGAAATCGGTGGGTTAAGACTCGGTGGAAATCAACAGCCTTCCTCTATGAGCGCATTTTTGTGGGCTACGGTGTCCTTGATCGCGTAGCCGTCGATCGACCACGAGCAGATTTGCTTTGCGAAGTCCACGAGGGTCTGCTCTTGACTGTGATCGTGCGCGCCGTATCGTCGAGCGCTTTTTCCTCCTTGTGGAGCCGCGAGTGAGCCGAAGGTTAAACGCCGAAGCGGTTTTTGCAAAGATGAGGCAACTGGGGGCATAGGGCGGGATGGCCCACAAGATGGCTTAACCACGCGCGCAAAGCAAAAGGCCCGCATCCAGAGAATGCGGGCCTTCGCGTCGAAACTGGTGGCGAATCAGGGATTCGAACCCCGGACCTGCGGATTATGATTCCGTCGCTCTAACCGGCTGAGCTAATTCGCCATATGAGAGGCGAGATTATGAAGACGACGCCGGGGGCTGTCAACCCCCGGCCGTCACATTGCAGAACTCCGCTCCGGGCCGTAGCCCGACGCCTTAGTCTCAATCGCTGGCGTAGATATTGGAGTCCTTGGTCTCCTTCACGAAAATCAGACCGATCACGAAGGTCGCCAGCGCGATCACGATCGGATACCACAACCCCGAGTAAATATTGCCCTTCGCCGCGACGATCGCGAACGCGGTCGCTGGCAGGAAGCCGCCGAACCATCCATTGCCGATGTGATACGGCAGCGACATCGACGTATAGCGGATGCGCGTCGGGAACATCTCCACGAGCATCGCCGCGATTGGTCCGTACACCATCGTCACGAAGATCACGAGGATCGTCAGGATCACCACGGTCATCGGCCAGTTCAACTGCGCTGGATCGGCCTTCGCTGGATAGCCTGCGGTCTTCAGCGTGCTGCCGAGCGTCTTGTCGAATGCCTTGGCCTGATCCTTCGCGTCGGCGGCCTTGCCGTCATAGGTGTTGACGACCGTATCGCCTACTTTGATCTGCGCCAGCGTTCCCGCCGGCGCGGCCACGTTGTCGTAGTTCAGACCGGCCTTCGAGAGCGCGCCCTTGGCGATGTCGCACGAACTCGTGAACTTCGCCGTGCCCACCGGGTTGAACTGGAACGAACACTCGGTCGGATCTGCGATCACGACGATCGGCGACTGTTGAGTCGCGGCTTCCAGCGCCGGGTTCGCATAGTGCGTGAGCGCCTTGAACAACGGGAAGTAGGTCAGCGCCGCGATCAGGCAGCCGGCCAGAATGATCGGCTTGCGACCGATACGGTCCGACAGCGAACCGAAGAACACGAAGAACGGTGTGCCGATCAGCAGGCCCAGCGCGATCAGGATATTGGCGCTGGTGCCGTCCACCTTGAGCGTCTGCGTCAGGAAAAACAGTGCGTAGAACTGGCCGGTGTACCAGACCACCGCCTGGCCGGCGGTCAGCCCGACCAGCGCCAGAATCACGATCTTCAGGTTCTTCCATTGGCCGAACGCTTCGCTCAGCGGTGCCTTCGACGTCTTGCCTTCAGCCTTGATGCGTGCGAACGCCGGGGACTCGTTCAGCTGCATCCGGATCCACACCGACACGCCCAGCAGGATGATCGAGGCGAGGAACGGCACGCGCCAGCCCCATGCGCCGAACGCATCTTCACCGATCGAAGTCCGGATACCGACGATCACCAGCAGCGACAGGAACAGCCCGAGCGTAGCGGTCGTCTGGATCCACGACGTATAGAAGCCGCGCCGGTTCGCCGGTGCATGTTCGGCGACGTAGGTCGCCGCGCCGCCGTATTCGCCGCCGAGCGCAAGACCTTGCAGCAGCCGCATCGCGATGAAGATCACCGGCGATGCAATGCCGATCGTCGCGTAACCAGGCAGGAAGCCGACCACGAAGGTCGACAGGCCCATGATCACGATCGTCACGAGGAAGGTGTACTTGCGTCCCACCATGTCGCCGAGCCGGCCGAACACGATCGCGCCGAACGGTCGCACCGCGAAGCCCGCGGCGAAGCCGAGTAGCGTGAAGATGAAGGCGGCGGTCGGATTGACGCCGGAAAAGAAGCTCTTGCTGATAAAGGCAGCCAGCGACCCGGCCAGATAGAAGTCGTACCACTCGAAAACGGTGCCTAGCGACGATGCGAAGATGACCTTCTTCTCCTCGCGTGTCATTGGCGCATGCGAAATTTGTCCGCTGACGCTAGCCATGTACTGTCTCCATGTTGATATGCGTGCGCGTTCACCCCGGTCAGGCCGCACGTGCACCGATTATTGGAGCGGAAACTTACTGCCTACTGACGTGACGTCTCAAAAATCGGGACGGTTGCCCGGTCGTCAAAATGGTTCTATTTCCCGCGATAGATGCGGCTTGTTCGGCAAATTTGCTCTTATTGTGGTGTTTCTGTTAGTGGGGTAGCTACTTCCCGGCGGACGCCCTAGGGTAAGTCCGGTGCCCGTTTCAGCATAGTCAGGCTGACACGCACGAGCGTGCCCGCAAGCTGGGGCGCGTGCTGGTAGACATGATCCTCGATGGCGAGCGTGCCGCCGTGCATCGCGGCGATCTCCCGCACGATCGCAAGACCGAGCCCGCTGCCGTCTCCCTCGCGGCCGAGAATCCGGTAGAACCGCTCGACCACGCGCTCACGCTCGGCGGCCGGAATGCCGATGCCGGTGTCTTCGACTTCCAGATGCACACGCTGCGCCGCCGGTTCGGCACGCACCCGCACGGTGATGCGTCCGCCGGCCGGCGTATAGCGAATGGCGTTGTCGATCAGGTTCGACAGCATCTCGCGCAGCATGACCGGATTGCCGTCTACTGCGACCGGTTCGTCGGGGCCTTCGTAGCCGAGATCCATCTGCTTCGCGAGCGCCGGCTGCACCCAGTCGCGTACGGCATGCCGGGCCACTTCGGTGATTTCGACCGGCGTGAAGATCTGTCCGGACATACGGTTTTCCGCGCGGGCCAGCGCGAGCAGTTGCGTGACGAGCCGCGCGGCATGCTCGGAACTCGTCGCGATCTGTTCGAGCGAGCGATGGACTTCGGCGGGCGCGTTCTGGCGCAGCGCCAGTTCGGCCTGGGTCCGCAGTCCGGCGAGCGGTGTCTTCATCTGATGCGCGGCGTCCGCGATGAAGCGCTTTTGCAGCTCCATGTTCTGTTCGAGGCGCGTCAGCAGATCGTTGAACGACGTGACGAGCGGCTCGATCTCCGGCGGCGCGCGCCGCGCTTCGAGTGGCGAGAGATCGTCGGGGCGGCGGGAGCGGATATGCGACTGCAGCGCATGCAGCGGCGCCAGTCCGCGCGACAACCCGAACCACACGAGCACGATCGCCAGCGGCAGGATCACGAACTGCGGCAGGATCACGCCTTTGATGATGTCGTTCGCGAGCTGGCTGCGCTTGTCGAGCGTCTCGGCGACCTGGACGAGCACGGGCTGGGCACCGGGTGTCTGCGGAAACTCGACGGTCGTGTAGGCGACGCGGATGTCGCTGCCGCGCAGCACTTCGTCGCGGAATTCGACGAGGCCGGGCTGCGGCCGGTCTTCTTCGTGCGGCAACGGCATGTCGCGGTCGCCGGCGACCAGTTCGCCGCGCGTACCGAGCACCTGGAAGAACACGTTATCGATGTTGTCCGCGCGCAGGAATTCGCGCGTCGAATCGGGCAGCGACAGCTCGGCGACGCCGTTCACCGGATGGATCTGGCGCGCCAGCACGTAAGCGTCGGTTTCGAGCGCGCGATCGAACGGGCCGTTGGCAATCGATTTGGCGACCAGATACGTGACCGCGATGCTCATCGGCCACAGCAGCAGAAGCGGCGCCAGCATCCAGTCGAGAATCTCGCCGAACAGCGAGCGCGGGCGCGCCGCCGCGGCGGCTTCGGTTTCGTCGGGTGGGGCGAACGGGTTGGCGTAGCTGGCGTCGCGCGCTTCGTCGAGATCCGCCGAAGGGGCGATGGGCGCAGTGGCGCGGTCTGCGCGGGCGGGCATGAATACGTTGCCGTCTATCTATAGTGCTGGTTGGCCGGCATTCCGGGCGATGCCGGTGGTGCGGGCTCGGCGGTGTTTGGGGTGTTGGCAAACGCCTGCGGCTCGCCTGCGGCGGCGGCAACCGGCGCGGCTTTCTCAAGGCAGTAGCCGAGGCCGCGCACCGTGGCGATGCGTACGCCGCCCGGCTCCAGTTTTTTGCGCAGCCGGTGAACGTAGACCTCGATGGCGTTGTTGCTGACTTCCTCGCCCCATTCGCACAGGTGATCGACCAGTTGTTCCTTCGAGACGAGCCGGCCGACTCGCTGCAGCAGCACTTCGAGCAGGCCGAGTTCGCGTGCCGACAACTCGACCACCTGCTCGTTGATACAGGCAATCCGACCCACCTGATCGAACGACAGCGCACCATGCCGCACTACCGTCGGACCGCCCCCCGCGCCGCGCCGCGTCAGCGCGCGCACGCGTGCTTCGAGCTCGTTGAGTGCAAACGGTTTGGCCATGTAGTCGTCGGCGCCGAGATCGAGGCCCTTCACCCGTTCGTCGACGCTGTCGGCGGCCGTCAGTATCAGCACTGGCAGGTTCGAATTGCGCGCGCGCAGGCGGCGCAGCACTTCAAGCCCGGACATGCGCGGTAATCCTAAATCCAGGATAAGCAGGTCGAAGGTTTGCATCGACAGGGCGGTATCGGCTTCGACGCCGTTCTTCACGTGGTCGACGGCATAGGCCGATTGGCGGAGTGATCGAACGACACCGTCCGCGAGTATGCTGTTGTCTTCGGCAATCAGAATTCGCATGGTGCGTCCAGCCTGGCATTGCCGGCGCCGGGGATGCACCTGGCGCGCAGCGGTCTCCGGAAATCTTGTGGGTAGTGTTGGCGGTCCGGTTGGACGCGTGCGCCGTGACATAGCGTGACGTGGCGTGCGCGCAACTTCAATTCCGGGCTTGCCAAAACTACTGTTTTTTTATACAGTATCTGCGTTCGGTGTGCAACCTGGTAAAACAGGTTGCTCCACCACCTCAGACGCCGATCATCATAGCAAAGGACGATTCATGGAAGAAAGCAAGAAAGGCCCGGCTGGACTGACTGCTGAGAAGAGCAAGGCGCTTGCCGCCGCGCTCGCGCAGATCGAAAAGCAGTTCGGCAAGGGGTCGGTCATGCGGCTCGGCGCTGGGGAAGCGGTCGAGGACATCCAGGTGGTCTCCACGGGTTCGCTGGGGCTCGACATCGCACTGGGCGTCGGCGGTTTGCCGCGCGGCCGGGTGGTCGAAATCTACGGGCCGGAATCGTCGGGTAAAACCACATTGACGCTGCAGGTCATTGCCGAAATGCAGAAGATCGGCGGCACGGCGGCGTTTATCGACGCGGAACACGCGCTCGACATCCAGTACGCGGGCAAGCTTGGCGTCAACGTGTCCGACCTGCTGGTGTCGCAGCCGGATACCGGCGAACAGGCGCTCGAAATCGCCGACGCGCTGGTGCGCTCGGGCTCGATCGACATGATCGTGATCGACTCGGTGGCGGCACTGGTGCCGAAGGCCGAAATCGAAGGCGAGATGGGCGATTCGCTGCCGGGCTTGCAGGCACGGTTGATGTCGCAGGCACTGCGCAAGCTGACCGGCACGATCAAGCGGACCAACTGCCTCGTCATCTTCATCAACCAGATCCGGATGAAGATCGGTGTGATGTTTGGCAATCCGGAAACCACGACGGGCGGTAACGCGCTGAAGTTCTATGCGTCGGTGCGTCTGGATATCCGCCGTATCGGTTCGATCAAGAAGAACGATGAAGTGATCGGCAACGAGACGCGCGTGAAGGTGGTCAAGAACAAGGTGGCGCCGCCGTTCCGCGAAGCGATTTTCGACATTCTGTATGGCGAGGGTATTTCGCGTCAGGGCGAAGTCATCGACCTGGGCGTGCAGGCCAAGATCGTCGACAAGGCGGGTGCCTGGTACAGCTATAACGGTGATCGTATCGGCCAGGGCAAAGACAACGCTCGCGAATTCCTGCGTGAAAATCCGGACATCGCGCGTGAAATCGAAAACCGTATTCGTGAATCGCTCGGTGTGAACGCGATGGCGTCCGCTGCACCTGTTGGCGCCGCTGCTGAAGTCGCCGACGAAGAGGAGTAATCGTCGCGTGATACGCAAGGGCCGGCCGGTGTCCGATACAAGGCGCGCCGGCGGCCAGCGTGATGACGGGTCGCGTGGATCATCCGGTCCCGCGGCTGCGTCTGATTCATCGGCTGATCCATTCGAGTCTTTCGACGATCACGACCGCGCTGCGGGTCTGAACTCCGATAGAAGCACCCGCCGATCTTCCGGCTGGTCCCGGCCCGCTCGAGATTCGCATCGCCCAGATGGGGCGAGCGCCCCAGGTGCCGATACTTCTTCGTCAGAAACGGTCTATAGCCGCTCGCGTCGCGCTCGTGACGAGTCAGGTTCCGCCACAAAATCCACCGACACCGACCCCACCGCACGCACTACGCGTCCGGGTCGCTCACTAAAAGGTCGAGCGCTCGGCTACCTGTCCCGCCGCGAATACAGCCGCGCCGAACTCTCGCGCAAGCTGATGCCGTTCGCCGACGAAGCCGATCCACTCGAAGCATTGCTCGACGAACTCGAGCGCGATGGCTGGCTCTCCGACTCGCGCTTTGCGGAAAGCCTGATCAATCGGAGGGCGTCGCGTGTTGGAGCGAGCCGGATCGTAAGTGAGTTGAAGCGCCACGCGGTGAGCCAGACGCTGATCGAAGAAACCGGCGCACAGTTGCGCGAAACCGAAATGGCGCGGGCGCAGGCTGTCTGGCGCAAAAAGTATGGTGCACTTCCCGCCACAGTCGCCGAGCGCGCAAGGCAAGCGCGGTTCCTGATGGCGCGCGGATTCTCTCAGTCCATCATCGGAAAGATTCTGAAGGGCATCGACGACGAGTGGAGTGGCGACTAGCTGCTTCGCGTTGCCGTCTACGATGCTGCATCGCCGCAGACATCGCGCGAAAGTCCAGCCCGCCAGCCTCCCACGGCTGACTCCAAGATGTCTCAAATACTCGATATGCTAAAATCAGGCGGTTTTCCAATCCGGCCTTCCGTCCCGCATGCCGCTTTCCCCGCCCGTCTCCCGTCAGTTGCGCCACCGTCGCGCAATCCATGCGGAAGCCTATGAGCGTGCCGATGGCTTGTGGGACATCGAGGCGTGCCTGACCGACCAGAAGCCACGCGATGTGGCGCTTGCGTCGGGTGTCCGGCCCAATGGCCTGCCGATCCATGAACTCTGGCTTCGCATCACGATCGATAGCAAGCTCACCGTCGTCGACGCCGAAACGTCGTCCGACTGGGTGCCCTATCCCGGTCAGTGCGAAACCGCCAATTCCGCCTATCGCGCCCTCATCGGGCTCAATCTGCTCAACAACTTTCGTCGCGACGCTACCCGCCTGCTGGCCGGTACCGCGGGCTGCACGCATCTCACCGAGCTCTGCGCAGTCCTGCCTACCGCGGCCATTCAGGCATTCGCGGGTGACGTCTGGAACACGAAAAACGGCGGCCCCGACGGCAAGCACGAGCAAGGCAGCGAAGGTCACGCAAGCAACGGCACAGACAACGCAAGCAGCACCACACAACCCACCCGTTCAATCGACAAACCGCCTTTCCAGCTCGGTCGCTGCCACGCGCTGCGATTCGATGGCGAGGCGGTTCGACAGTTTTATCCGCGCTGGCACGGCCACGCGCCACGCTCCGCTCGGGCCGCAGCAGCCGGCGAGCCGTGCGCAAACGCCGCAGCCAATGCAGCCAATGCAAACGATACGACTGACACCAGCGATAAAAACAGCAATCAAGTTCAATCCAACTCTCAGACTGAAGGGAATCACGCATGAAGATTCACGAGTACCAGGGTAAGGAAATCCTGCGGAAATTCGGTGTCGCGGTACCGCGCGGCACACCGGTGTTCTCGGTGGATGATGCGGTCAAGGCCGCTGAAGAGCTGGGCGGCCCGGTATGGGTCGTGAAGGCTCAGATCCACGCGGGTGGCCGTGGCAAGGGTGGCGGCGTGAAGGTGGCGAAGTCGCTGGAACAGGTTCGCGAGTACTCGAACCAGATCCTCGGCATGCAGCTCGTCACGCACCAGACTGGTCCGGAAGGCCAGAAGGTGAACCGTCTGCTGATCGAAGAAGGCGCTGACATCAAGAAGGAACTGTATGTCGGCCTCGTGATCGATCGCGTGTCGCAGAAGATCGTCGTGATGGCATCGAGCGAAGGCGGCATGGACGTCGAAGAAGTCGCAGAAAAGACGCCCGAGCTGATCCACAAGATCGCTGTCGATCCGGCAACCGGTCTGAAAGACGCCGAAGCCGACGAACTCGCCACGAAGATCGGCGTGCCCGCCGCGTCGCTGCCGCAAGCTCGCGCGATCCTGCAAGGCCTGTACAAGGCGTTCTGGGACACCGACGCATCGCTCGCCGAAATCAACCCACTCATCCTGACCGGCGACGGCAAGGTGATCGCACTCGACGCGAAGTTCAACTTCGATTCGAACGCACTGTTCCGTCATCCGGAAATCGTTGCGTACCGCGATCTGGACGAAGAAGATCCGGCTGAAGTCGAAGCGTCGAAGTTCGACCTCGCGTACATCTCGCTCGACGGCAACATCGGCTGTCTCGTGAACGGCGCAGGCCTCGCGATGGCGACGATGGACACCATCAAGCTGTTCGGCGGCGAACCGGCGAACTTCCTCGACGTCGGCGGTGGTGCGACGACCGAGAAGGTCACCGAAGCGTTCAAGATCATGCTGAAGAACCCGAATCTGACGGCGATTCTGGTCAACATCTTCGGCGGCATCATGCGCTGCGACGTGATCGCGGAAGGCGTGATTGCGGCGTCGAAGGCCGTGTCGCTGAAGGTGCCGCTCGTGGTCCGCATGAAGGGCACGAACGAGGACCTCGGCAAGAAGATGCTCGCCGACTCCGGTCTGCCGATCATCGCCGCGGACAGCATGGAAGAAGCTGCGCAGAAGGTCGTCGCAGCCGCTTCGGGCAAGGCTTAACCGGGCGCGCCCATCACCGGTGACGAAGGGCGGCGCGAACGCGGCGCCGGCGAGCAGTTTCGCCGTGCCGCGCGCGACGCCAGCTGGCGCCGGGACAAACGAACAGAGGTCAATACATGTCGATTCTGATCAACAAAGACACCAAGGTCATCACGCAGGGCATTACCGGCAAGACCGGTCAGTTCCATACGCGTGCGTGCCGTGAATACGCAAACGGCCGCGAAGCCTACGTCGCGGGCGTGAACCCGAAGAAAGCCGGCGAAGACTTCGAAGGCATTCCGATCTACGCAAGCGTCAAGGAAGCGAAGGCCGAAACGGGCGCAACCGTCTCGGTCATCTACGTCCCGCCCGCAGGCGCGGCCGCCGCGATCTGGGAAGCCGTCGAGGCCGACCTCGATCTCGCTATCTGCATCACGGAAGGCATTCCTGTGCGCGACATGATCGAGCTCAAGGCCCGTATGCGTGCGGAAAACCGCAAGACGCTGCTGCTCGGACCGAACTGCCCGGGCACGATCACGCCGGACGAACTGAAAATCGGCATCATGCCGGGTCACATTCACCGCAAGGGCCGCATCGGCGTCGTGTCGCGTTCGGGCACGCTGACGTATGAAGCAGTCGGCCAACTGACCGCGATTGGCCTTGGCCAGTCGTCGGCAGTGGGGATCGGCGGCGATCCGATCAACGGTCTGAAGCACATCGACGTGATGAAGATGTTCAACGACGATCCGGAAACGGACGCGGTCATCATGATCGGCGAGATCGGCGGTCCGGACGAAGCGAATGCTGCGACCTGGATCAAGGACAACATGAAGAAGCCGGTGGTCGGCTTCATCGCCGGTGTCACGGCGCCTCCGGGCAAGCGCATGGGCCACGCCGGCGCGCTGATCTCGGGCGGTGCCGATACGGCCGAAGCGAAGCTGGAAATCATGGACGCCTGCGGGATCAAGGTCACGAAGAACCCATCGGAAATGGCGCGTCTGCTGAAGGCGATGCTCTAAATCGAAATAGGCCGGCGCGTTGTTCGCATCATTGGCGCACATGCCGGCGCATTTTTGATACTCTTACGAAACCCTTTCGTGAGAGCGAAGTCCTAAAGCGAGGGAGCGAGCAATTGCTCCCTCGCTTTTTTGTTGGCTTCGTCCGGCGCTTCCTTCTACTCTTCGTCCATGCTCGAATTCTTCGCGACGCTCCATTGGGGCGCAGTCATCCAGATCATCGTGATCGACATCCTGCTCGGTGGCGACAATGCTGTCGTCATCGCGCTAGCCTGCCGCAATCTGCCGGCGCAGCAACGTGCTCGCGGCATCCTGTGGGGCACCGTCGGGGCAATCGTGCTGCGGGTCGCGCTGATCGCATTCGCGGTCGTGCTGCTCGACGTGCCGCTGCTGAAATTCGCGGGCGGTGTGCTGCTGCTGTGGATCGGCGTGCGTCTGATGGCGCCGGCCGAAGACGCGCATGCCGGCGTCAAACCCGCCGACAAACTGGTCGCCGCGATCAAGACGATCATCGTCGCCGACGCGGTGATGAGCCTCGACAACGTGATCGCGATTGCCGGCGCGGCGGAGCAGGCGGACCCGGAACACCGCATCGCGCTCGTGATCTTCGGTCTGGTGGTGAGCATTCCGCTGATCGTCTGGGGTAGCCAGATCGTGCTGAAGCTGCTCGATCGTTTCCCGATTGTCGTGACGCTCGGTGCGGCGCTGCTTGGCTGGATTGCGGGCGGCCTGATCATCAACGATCCGGCCGGCGACCGCTGGCCTGCGCTCGATGCACCGGCAGCCATCTACGGGATGGAGATCGCGGGGGCGTTGTTCGTCGTGATCGTCGGTTATCTGCTGCGCCGGCGTAACGCGCGGCGCGCGGCCGGGCAGACGCCGCCCGGCACGCATTCCTGACGGCGAACGCTGACCGTTCGGCCAGCTAGGTAAGCGGCCGGCGGCTGGCTACGATCGAAGCGCCTGTTCCGATTCGCGGAGCAGGCGTTTTCGTTTCAGGAGCCCGCCGATGATCGTTCCCGTCCCCTCGTTGTTTCTTCCGTCGCGCTCTTTGCAAACCGGCGCCACCGAGCGTGGTCAATCACGCTTCGCACGACTCGTCCCGCATCTACCACCAGGGTGCGTCGCCCCAACGATCGCGAGATTCGCGCGTCCGATCGGCTTCACGTTGATCGAACTGATGATCGTGCTCGCGATCGTCGGCGTGATCGCGGCTTATGCGATTCCCGCGTATCAGGACTATCTGGCGCGCAGCCGGGTCGGCGAGGGCCTCGCGCTCGCGACCTCGGCGCGCCTCGCGGTCGCCGAGAACGCCGCTAGCGGCAATGCATTCGGTGCGGGTTACACGTCGCCACCCGCCACGCGCAATGTCCAGTCGCTACAGGTGGACGACGCCAGCGGTCAGATCACGATGACCTACACCGCCCGCATAGCGCCTGCCGGTTCGAATACGCTGGTGCTCGTGCCGTCGGTGCCGGACAACGCCGATACCCCGACCGGCCGCGTCGCCCTCACGCGAGGCACAGTGCAAGCCGGCGCGATGACCTGGGAGTGCTTCGCCGGAGGCAAGACCACGTCGTCTTTGTCGGCGCCGGGCTCAGGCCCCGCGCCCGCCGATGCCCCGACCTTGACGTCGAATCTCGCCCCACCCGAGTGCCGCGCATGACCGGGCCGCGCGTTCAATCGGTTAAATACGGGTAATTTGGGTCGATTTCAGCCGTCCGGCGCACAGCACGAGGATTTTTTTGTATATAGTGCGCCGGTTGCTGACGCCCCCGGTTACTCATGCCCACCCCATTCGCGCGCTCTCTTTCTCTCACTCTGCTGGCCGTTGCGTTGATCCTGCCTTACGCATGGGTCGGCCATACGTACCCGATTCCGACCTTCTACGCCGAGTTCGTCGCGTTGGTGCTGTACCTGCTGACTGGTGCGGCGGTGGCGATACTTGTCGTCACCGCGCGACCGCGCGTGAAGTTCGCGTCGCCGGTGGTCGCGCTCGTGCCGCTCGCGTTCGGGTTGCTGCTGGCCGCGCAGTCGGTGGTATTGCCGGTCGCGCAACCTTCGATGAACTGGCTCGGCGCCGGCTTTCTGCTCGCGGCGTTCATGGCGGTGCACGCGGGTTACGGCCTCGCGCGCGCGCAGATGTCCGAAGCCGCGCTGGAGGCGGCGGCGGGTGCGCTGATCGTCGGTGGGCTGTTCGCGGTGTTCTGCCAGGTGATCCAGTTGTTCCACCTCGAAGGGAAAGTGTCGCCGTTCGTCGTCGAGTACAGCATCCTCGTCGACCGGCGGCCGTTCGGCAACATGGCGCAGGCGAACCATCTGGCCACGTACATCTCGTTTGCGATGGCCGGTGCGTTGTTCCTCGTGCAGACGCGCAGGATGCCGGTCGTGATCTGGGCGCTGCTGTCGACGGTGTTCGCCGCGGGCCTCGCGTTCACCGTGTCGCGTGGACCGTGGTTGCAAATAGGGGTGATCGTCGTCGCCGGTTTCTGGATGGCGCTTGCGGAGTCTCGCCGCAACATGGGCCGCGAGCGCGGCGGTCGCGCGTGGTTGATTCCGATCGCGCTCGCCGTGCTGTTTATCGCGGTGAATGAAGCGGTCCGCTGGGCCAATGTGCATTACCACCTTGAACTCGCGCAGTCCGCCGCGGACCGCTTCAAGGACGCCAGCCAGATCGCGCCGCGTCTCGCGCTGTGGAAGTACGGCTGGACGATGTTCCACACGCATCCGTTGCTCGGTGTCGGTTGGGGCGAGTTTCCGCGCTATCAGTACGACCTCGTGAAGCAACTGGGTGCCGTCGAGATCGCCAACAACTCGCACGACATCTTCATCGACCTGCTCGCGAAAACCGGCCTGATCGGACTCGCGATCGTGCTGCTCGGACTGATCGCGTGGCTCGTGCGGGTGCTGCGTGCGCCGCATACGGCGGCGCGCGTATTCGGTATCGCGTTGATCGGCGTGCTGGTGATGCACGCGCTCGTCGAGTATCCGCAGCAGTACATGTTCTTCCTGCTGCCGGCGATGTTTATCTTCGGTCTGCTCGAAACGAGACCGCTGCGGCTCGTGCCGGGGCGCGCGTCGTTTGGTGTGTTCTACGTGATCGTGCTGGGCGGGATTGCGGCGCTGTATCCGGTGTATCGCGACTACACGCGCGCCGAAGTGCTGTACTACGGTTCGAAGCCGGCCGAGCAGTATCGTGCGAATCCGTCGTGGCTGTTCCGCGCGTGGGGCGAGTATGGGTATGCGACGCTGCTGCCGGTCAACGGGATGGACCTACGGTACAAGCTCGACATGCACAAGCAGGCGATTGCGTTGCTGCCCGGCGAAACGGTATTGCGTCGCTACGCGGTGCTACAGGCGCTGAGCGGCGACACCAATGGCGCATTCGATACCGTCGAGCGTCTGAAGATATTTGCCGGGGAGTTGCACGACTGGCCGTCGCAACTGGGCTACCTGTACGACCTGTGCGATCAGCAGAAGACGCTTGGGAGTTTCAAGGACGCGCTGGTGAAGAAGTACGGCACGCCGCCGAAAGACGTCAATGACGATGATGACGACAGCGATGATTGACTACGATTGAAATGAAGTAAGGCGCGTGCTGGCAGATCGGCACGCGCGCCGTGGGCTCCGCTCAGTCCGCGCTCCAGTCCCCCGATTTTCCTCCGCGCTTCTCCTGCACCTTCACATCGGTGATCGTCATCCCGCGATCGACCGCCTTGCACATGTCCGTCGAGATACGAAGGGAATTGATTCTAAAGAATTGGCCATCGTATTCGCGCTGCTTTTACCGGATTAGGTTGGTAGCGCTTGGGTCGGAATATCGCCGCCAAGAAAATATGGTGATGCTTGGTCGCGCGACCTTGCCTATTGATTGCTCGAAGCGGCAATTGTCCCCCGGTGCCCTCTAGACAGCAGCTTTTGCAATCGGCTCTGCTAGGCGCGATACCACGCCGTTGACGACGTCTTTGATGGCATTTTGTGTGCTCTCCTCCAATTGGGAAAATTGGATTTGTCCTTTTTCGACGGCCAACTTGAACTCCAGAGCCATAATCGGCTTCGAGCGTCCGGCACGCTTGAGATACTCGGTGTTCTTATTCGAAATGTCCGCAGTCTCGTCTCCTAGGACAAAGCGCCTAAAGTCATTACTCGAAAACACATCTTCGATGCCGTCGAATCCCTTCAATTTGAATACTGCCTTGTTCGCGGCGGCTTGGTCGCCTCCATACAAATCCTCGAGAAGTCCCTTGAACACACCTCGACCTTGGTTGTCATCATCAACAACAGTAATGAATTCCAAGCCCCAACCAAGGAATAGGTTAACTAATGCCGGTAATTTGTTTACTCCAGTCGATGCTAGGAAATGTGCAGTCTGCTTTTGATCTGTGAGCCTCCAAAACGCACGCATGTAGTAATATCCGCTAACCTCTTCAAGCAATACGTTGTGTCGTCGTTGTATCGTTTGTTGACTCGCCAAGTCTGTCCCCATGGCCGTTAATATCGGCGAAAGCGTATCGGTCGATGCCGCGCCGAGTCTGTGCGCATCGAGGATCGTTGTCGGACTGTCTTCTTCGTTACCAGTGCGTTGTACAGCGAGAATTCGATGAAGGTGCTCGTACTCGATCAAATGCGGACTGTGCGTCGAATAAACGATAGGAATCTCATGCCTGAGATCATTTACCAACCGAAGAACATCGGCTTGTGCCTTTGAATGCAGATTGGCGCCAGGCTCGTCTAGCAGAAAGAAGGCACTGTCGTACAATCGCTTGGCTGCTTTAAGTTGCAAAAAAAATGAGGCGAACCACCTTACACCCTGGCTACGCTGACTTGGATAAAGCCGTGTGTGACCATCACTGATCCAGAAGACGAGATATGGTTTACCCGCAACGGAGGATTCGTTAGGGAGGTTTTCGTGAAAATTAATCTCGCATTCAAGAGAAAGCTTTGTAGCTTTACCTATTGTTTGGCTCCAGAAGGAGTTGAACGCTGTTGTAAGTCGGGCGTTAGCTCGAATCATGGAGCTTTCTCGACTCCGGCGATCACTGGCGAGCATTTGCGGTAAATCGATGCCTGCCGCCCAGAGGTAATTCTGGGCTGCGCCAGCACCATTTCCAGTAGGGTTATGCCTTTCATCTAGCTCTATCTCGTTCGGCAAAATTCCTGACTGCTCCGAGAACAAGATGAAATGCGGAGCCGCGTCATATACCGCATTGCAAACGGACTCCATGCTGAAGGGTTCGATCGGGTTGCTCTGTGCCTCTAAACTGGGCAAAGGTTGAGGCGCCGACGCGGGTGTGAGCTCTGATGCTGACGCTGGCGGCGGTAATTGTGGTTCGACTATGGGTAGTTCGGTTATCGTCGTCTTGGGCGCAAGCTCGCTCAATGTTATTTCAAGCTCTTCACAATTCAACAGAGACATCGTGCAATAGAACGGTTTTTTTGTGTCTCGTTGGTTGTGCCAAGAGAAGATTACTGTTACCTCTCCATTAGTTTTTTCCCAGAAATCGTGGACCGTTTTAAGTTGAGGTGCAGACGGCCCCTCTAAGTGAGGCTCTATTTCTGCGAAAGTGCAAACTACGCGTAGTGATATCTCCGGCAATGGATCCCCAGCTCTTACATCGTCCGACGTGATGTTCTCGCGGGAGAATGTAGTCCCGAGGGCATCTAGAACCGAGGTTTTACCGCTTTCATTCTGACCTACGAAGACGGTTACTCCATCTCGTGAGAATGGGCACCAATT
The DNA here is from genome assembly GCF_030464945.1 of Paraburkholderia sp. CHISQ3. NCBI lineage: Bacteria > Pseudomonadati > Pseudomonadota > Betaproteobacteria > Burkholderiales > Burkholderiaceae > Paraburkholderia > Paraburkholderia sp. CHISQ3. The sequence goes on along the minus strand of NZ_JALPRG010000002.1, from coordinate 751,150 downwards.
GGTATCAACGATCGACCGGAAATTTTTGATCCTGAATTGCGTTATTTTCATGGTCTCTCTCGGCCCGTGAGTCTGGGAACAAGTGGTGGCAATTGGTCTGCATTATGACCGACCTCCAGTGCTTTGGGTTGGCAAGTAGAAGGGGTGTACGCAGTCCTTTGATCTGAATTTCCGTGAGGCCCTAGAGCACTCGCCAGCTCCCACATACGCCTTCGTGTGCGTAGCCGGAATACGACGCGAGAGCATCGGATCTCTCCGCTGGACGCGGGTTAATGCCTCGTTGGCTTACACAGTTCGTCGGTTGCACTCTGACGTCGACTGAACGGTTGTCATCGAGAGAGAAGTAACCCAATCGCCGTTTCTGAGCTTGGCGATGGGACTCGATATCCCGTTTAACAAGCGACCCTAGGATGTCGCTATGCGTTGCGATTCAGCTACTGAACGGGGTTAGGTTAGCGCCTGCTCTGTTTCTACTTCCACCTTTAGTGCTGGCCGTTGCACATCCTTTCTACCGGAGCGTGCACACGGCCTCGTCTGACTCGGTGGGAGAGATACAGGCACGATCATGCGTGCGGATTGGCGCCATTGCTTTGACTCCGTCGGGACAAGATTGAGGCAGAGCGAGCCAAAACGTGATCCCGCAGTGCAGTCCAGCTAGCGATCAAGTAATGCACTAGCGCGATTCAAAAATCATCTCAGACAAGATAATTTCTTCCCGATCAATCGTTTGAATCACTCCACACTCCAATCCCCCGATTTCCCCCCACGCTTTTCCTGCACCTTCACATCGGTGATCGTCATCCCGCGATCGACCGCCTTGCACATGTCGTAGACCGTCAGCAGTCCCACCTGCACGGCGGTCAGCGCTTCCATCTCGACACCGGTACGACCGAACGTTTCCACCTGCACGGTGCAATGCACGCCCGGCAGCGCTTCGTCGAGCGCGAAGTCGACGGCAACGCGCGTCAGCGCGAGCGGATGACACAGCGGTATCAGATCCGCGGTGCGCTTCGCACCCTGGATCGCCGCGATTCGCGCGACGCCGATCACGTCGCCTTTCTTTGCGTGACCGTCGCGGATCAGCGCGAACGTGGCGGGCAGCATGCGGATCGAGCCGCGCGCGACGGCGATGCGTTTCGTTTCCTGCTTGCCGCCGACGTCCACCATATGCGCCTGTCCGGCTGCGTCGAAATGAGTGAGTTCGGGCATGGTCGGGCTCCTTCAGAGGGCGCCTATCATACAGCGACAGGCTGGGGTGCGACGCGACGATAGTAGGGAGGGCAAGTATCGCGAGTGTAGCCGGGCACCCACAAATCGACATGACGCGACGAGTACGCTCGCTACAATAACTGTAAGCCCGGCTCGCACGTCGCGTGCAGCCTCGTCTTCGACTCCGCCATTCCGAACCTGCAATGCGCCCGAAACGGTTTGTCGCTGCCTTGCTGTGCGTCACGCTACTGATGCCACCCGGCGTTTATACGGCGGCGCAACCGATCACACCGTCCGGCGATAGTCGCAGCCCGGGCGTTAGCACGACCGCCAGCACATCCGACAGCGGACCCCCACTCGAAATCGGCCCCCTCAACTCATACGTAGTCTCGATCGTCCCACCGTCGATCGCCGATGGCGTCTTCGGCACCTACGGCGGTGCCGAAAGCCGCTTCTCCGGCAAGCCCGGCCCCAACGTCGGCTGGCGCGCGCCGCTCGTCAGCCAGCAACTGCCCGACCTCGGCGACGGCTCGGGCGGCAAGCTCACACCGCAGGCCGAACGCAGACTCGGCGAGCGCGTGATGCGCGAAGTGCGGCGCGACCCTGCCTATCTCGACGACTGGCTCGTGCGCGATTATCTGAATTCGGTAGCAACCCGACTCGCGGCCGCAGCGAGCGCGCAGTACATCGGCGGCTATCGTCCCGACTTCGATCTGTTCGCGATGCGCGACCCGCAGATCAACGCGTTCTCGTTGCCCGGCGGCTTTATCGGCGTGAACACGGGGCTCATCGTGACGACGCAGACCGAATCCGAACTCGCGTCCGTGCTCGGACACGAGATGGGTCACGTGTTACAGCGGCATATCGCACGCATGATCGCGACCGGTGAGCGCAACGCCTACGCCGCGCTGGCGGCGATGTTGTTCGGCGTGCTCGCAGGCATCGTCGCGCGCAGCGGCGATCTGGGCAGTGCGATTGCGTTCGGCGGACAGGCGTACGCGGTGGACAGTCAATTGCGTTTCTCGCGTTCCGCGGAACACGAAGCCGATCGCGTCGGCTTCCAGTTGCTTGCCGGCGCCGGCTACGATCCGTACGGTATGCCGGCGTTCTTCGAGCGGCTCGATCGCGCGTCGATGGGCGATGCGGGTGTGCCGCCGTATGCGCGCACCCATCCGCTCACCGGCGAGCGCATCGCCGACATGGAAGATCGTGCGCGGCGCGCGCCGTACCGTCAGCCGCGTCAGTCGCCCGAGTACGGTTTTGTTCGCGCGCGCGTGCGGGTGCTGCAGCAGCGCTCGCGTAGCGACTACGCCGACGAGATGTCGCGACTACGCTCCGAGCTCGACGAGCGGACCGCGCTGAACGTCGCGGCGAACTGGTACGGCGTGGCGTATGCGCAGATGCTGCTCGAGCGTTACGACGACGCGGCGTCGTCGCTCGATACCGCGCGCAAGCACTTCGGCGATACCGAGGCGAGCGAAGGCAGCACCGTACGCAGTACGCCGAGCCTCGACATCCTCGCGGTCGATATCGCACGTCGCGCAGGCCGCAACGACGAAGCGATGCGGCTCGCGGAAAGCGCACAACGTCGCTGGCCGCAATCACACGCCGCCATCGACATGCGCCTGCAGACGCTGCTCACCGCGCGCCGTTTCGCGGATGCGCAGACGCTCGCGTTACAGGAGACGCGTGCCGATCCGCAGCAGCCCGCATGGTGGCGCTACCTCGCGCAAGCGAGCGCGGGTACCGGCGATGCGTTGCTGCAACATCGCGCGCTGGCGGAGAAATTCGCGCTGGAAGGGGCGTGGCCATCGGCGATCCGGCAACTGAAGGAAGCGCGCGACGACAAGACGGTGGGCTACTACGATCTGGCGACGATCGATGCGCGTCTGCACGACTTCGAGACGCGCTATAAGGAAGAGCGCCAGGATGAGAAGGACAGCGGATGAACCAGAGCGCGAGACGTCGCCTTGAATCTCTTTCGCCGCGAGAGCAGCGGGACTAGCGATAAAGCCAGCGGATAAGGCGCAATGGCTAGGCGCCGCTCCGAGCCCCTTGCGCCGCGAGAGCCGCCGGACTAGCAACAAAACCAAAGCGCCCCGCAACCTCCCCACGTTGCACCGATTGCAACGACAACATCGCATCGGCACGCCACGCAAAAACACCGCCGCTGCCGTCTTCGCTCAGCGTTGCATGCGCCGAGAACAGATCGAGATCGTGATCGTGCAGCACGGCGATGCGCGCAGGCGACGATGCGTCGGTGAACAGCACACTGCCTTCATCGTCGAGCCACGCGGCGGCAGGTTCGAATGCATTACCTGCCTGATCGGTGAGCACGAGCGGCCCCTCCGCACTGACGGCAAGCCGCACGACCCACGGCGTATAACCCAGCTCGACATACACGCGCTGCGGCCCGTTCTGGAAGAACCATTGCCCGAGCGCGTCGCATTCGTAATTGCGATTGATAAAGCCGAGCAGCGCGACATGACGGATCGGTTCGCCGGCCGCACCGCGCGCCTGCGCCGCTTCGTCGCGCATGCGCCAGTTGCCGCGTCGGTCGAGCAGCAGCCAGCCCGTGCAATGCGGCACGTTCGGCCATTTGACGAGCGCTTCGCGAACGATTTCATCCATGGCGATTAACCGGAGCAAACGGTGCGAGATAACCGAACACACGCTGCGACAGCCAGTCGATGCGACCAGGGAACGGTCCGGTCATGAAGCCGACGTGGCCGCCGTGATGCGGCTGGTCGAGTTCGACGGCCGCCGAGACTTCGTGCTGCGCAGGCAGCACCGCAGCCGGCAGGAACGGGTCATTGCGCGCGTTGAGCACAAGCGTCGGCACGGCGATGCCGGGCAACAGCGGGCGCGTGGTGGCACGGGTCCAGTAGTCTTCCGTGTTGCGAAAGCCGTGCAGCGGCGCAGTAACGATGTTGTCGTACTCGTACATGTTGCGGCTCGCGAGCATCGGTTCGCGCTCGAACAGACCAGGGTACTGCTCGAGCTTCTGCAGCGCCTTTTGCTTCAGCGTCGTCAGGAAGTTGCGCGTGTAGATCAGATTGAAGCCCTTCATTAGCGCGCGTCCGCCAGCATGCACATCGAGCGGCGCGGAAACAGCGGCGGCGGCCGTGATGAACGACGCGTCTTCCCTGCGTTCGCCGAGCCAGTGCAGCAGCACGTTGCCGCCCAGCGATACACCCGCGGCAAAGATCGGCCCGCGATGCGTAGCGCGCAGCCGGCGCAGCACCCAGTCGACTTCGTTGCTGTCCGCCAGATGATAGAAGCGCGGCAGCAGATTCAACGGCCCGCTGCAGCTGCGGAAGTGCGGCACGACGCCATGCCAGCCGCGTGCCTGCGCGGCATGCAGCAGCGCACGGGCGTAATGAGAACTGGAGCTGCCTTCAAGACCGTGGAACAACACGAAGAGCGGTGCATCCTCATCGGCACCGGCCGGGGCATCGGCCCAGTCCAGTTCGATGAAATCGCCGTCGGGAGTGTCCCAGCGTTCGCGCCGGTAAGTAACGGAGGGAGGCCGCCCGAACAGCGCGGGCACGATAGTTTGCACGTGGCGGTTCGGCAGCCAGAACGGCGCGCGATACTGCGTATCCGTCAGCGCGTTCTCCGCCGATATTTCGCGCGGGCTGGAGGAAGGAGAGTTGTCGTGCGTCGTGCTCATCGCCACATCCGAACCGTTACCTCGTGTCGATCGACTCAGTGCAGCGAGCCCTGGCCGTGACGCATCTTCGTGGCGAACTGGCTGGCTGTTTCGTTCGGCATGGTGCTCGCGTGAATGTGCGCGATGCGCCACTCGCCGCGTTCGTGAACCATCACGTAGGTGGTGAAGACCATCGCCGGGGTGGCGGTCTGGTCGGCGGGGCGATGCGCTTCCGCGATCGCGTAGACGACCGTGCCGAGGCTGTCGTACACGCGGATATCGAGCGGTTCGATCGACACCGGCGCTGCTTCGAGTTGCAGCGACAACCCCGCGCGAATGCTGTCGAGACCATGCAGATGCGAGCCGTCCGCGCAGATGCAGCTCACGAACTCCTCATCGATCCACAAGCCCATCAAGCTGTCGATATTGACCTCCGCGACCGCCTGGTAATAGGCGTTGAGGGTATCCGCAGCGGCTTCGAAGATGTGGGCAAAACGTGGCATGGCGGGTCGGTCTCTTGTGCGCGGCGCGCGGTTGCGTTCCAGTAGTCGGAGCAGTCTGCGGACTTCCGCGAGGATGCCCGTGCGGTAAGGCAAGGACATGATGCCGCGGGCGGACGCGGCAGCGGTCGGTTCAGCGTTGCGCGACGAGCATGCCGCGCAGATCGCCGAAAACCTGTTCGGCGCCCAGTTGCCGCAGACAGTTCAGATGCCCGAGCGGACACTCGCGCTGGAAACAGGGACTGCATTCGAGATGCAGCCATTGTACCTTCGCGAGGTCCGACAGGGGCGGCGTGTGGCGCGGGTCGGTTGAACCGTACACCGCGACCAGCGGCCGGCGCAGCGCGGCTGCCACGTGCATCAGCCCCGAGTCGTTGCTGACCACGGCGTTCGCGCGCGATATCAGCGCACAGGCTTCGCCGAGCGCGGTTTGTCCGCACAGGTTGCGCACATTCGACGCGCGATCGGCGATGGCCTGCGCAAGCGGCGCGTCTTTCGGCGAACCGAGCGCGACGATCTGCGTGTACGGAAACGACTGGCCGACCATCTGAGCGAGCGCCGCGAAATGTTCGGGCGGCCAGCGTTTCGCGGGACCGTATTCTGCGCCGGGACAGAACACGAGCAGCGGCACGCGCGTATCGAGGTTGAAGCGCGCCGACACACGCGCCGCTTCGTTCAGATCGGTCTCGAGGCGCGGCGCCGGCAGATCGCCCGCGACTTTCGCGCCCGGTGCGTAGGCGAGCGCCGCGTACTGATCGACCATCGGCGGGCGTTCGTCTTTGCGTGGATTCGCGTGACGCACGTTCAGCAGGCCGAGGCGATTCTCGCCGCTATAGCCGATGCGTAGCGGAATGCCGGCCAGCCACGGAATCAGCGCCGATTTCAGCGAATTCGGCAGCACGTAGGCAGCGTCGTAACCGACGTCGCGCAGATCGCTCGCGAGTTGCCAGCGGCGCCACAACTGCAGCTTGCCGTGCGCGAGATCGGTTGCGTAGACATCGCGGATCTCGGGCATGCGTTCGAGCACAGGCGCGACCCACGACGGCGCGACCGCGTCGATCGCGATACGCGGATGCAATTTCACGAGCCGCGCCAGCAGCGGCTGCGCCATCAATGCGTCACCGATCCAGTTCGGTGCGATAACCAGCGCGCGGCGCATCAGTGGGAGTGTCCGGTATAAAAAGGAAGCGCCGCGCGCAACGGCACGCGGCGTCCAGAGTGTGGCAAGAGAGAAGGCCGCGGCGACGGCGGGCGCTGCGTTGTGAGTCCACGCATCTGACGGATGCGCAGCAACGCCTGCGCCGCGGCTGCGGTCGCGGCCTGACGGGTGCGCGCGATGCTCAGTGGCCCTTGACCACTTCGCCGGCACGCAACGTGTAGCGCGTCCCGCAGTACGGGCAGCGCGCTTCGCCGTGGGTCACGTCGATAAAGACGCGCGGATGGGTGCTCCAGCGCGGCATCGACGGGTTCGGGCAATAGGCGGGCAGGTCTTTTGCCGACAGTTCGACCAGCGGCATTTCCTTGATTTCGCTCATGAGGACTTTCTCTTTTTAGGCGGCGCGGCGTGCATGGATGTCGAGGCCGCGCGCGCAAGGTTCAGATCTTTGCCAGCCAGTGTGCGTACTTCGGGTTCTTGCCCGCGACGATCTCGAAGAACGCGGCTTGCAGCTTTTCGGTGATCGGGCCACGTGCGCCGTTGCCGATCGTGCGGTTATCGAGCTCGCGGATCGGCGTGACTTCGGCGGCAGTGCCGGTGAAGAACGCTTCGTCGCAGGTGTAGACCTCGTCGCGCGTGATGCGTTTTTCGATCACCTGGATGCCGGCGTCGCGCGCGAGCGTGATGATCGTGTCGCGCGTGATGCCGTCGAGGCACGACGCCAGGTCGGGCGTGTAGAGCTTGCCGTTGTTCACGAGGAAGAAGTTTTCGCCGGAGCCTTCCGACACATAGCCGTCGACGTCGAGCAGCAGCGCTTCGTCGTAACCGTCGGTGACGGCTTCCTGGTTGGCGAGGATCGAGTTCACATACCAGCCCGACGCTTTCGCCCGGACCATCGACACATTCACGTGATGGCGCGTGAACGACGAGGTCTTCACGCGGATGCCCTTGTTCAGGCCGTCTTCACCGAGGTAGGCGCCCCACGGCCACGCGGCGATTGCGACGTGGATCGTGTTGCCCTTGGCCGACACGCCGAGTTTTTCGGAGCCGATCCAGATGAGCGGACGGATGTAGCCCTTCTCGAGCTTGTTCTCGCGCACGACTTCGCGCTGCGCGGCGGCGAGCGTTTCGTGGTCGAACGGGACGTCCATCTGGAAGATCTTCGCCGAGTTGAGCAGCCGCTTGGTGTGTTCCTGGAGACGGAAAATCGCGGTGCTGCCGTCGGCCGCCTGATAGGCGCGTACGCCTTCGAAGACGCCCATGCCGTAATGCAGCGTGTGGGTGAGCACGTGGATTTTGGCATCGCGCCAGTCGATGAGCTTGCCATCCATCCAGATCTTGCCGTCGCGGTCGGCCATTGACATACGATTCTCCAGGCGGTGCGGTTACTGTGTGACCGGGCTACCCCGGTGCGGGCTACCCCGGCGTTGCCGCGCATGCGTCCGGATCTCGAGAAGCGGTGCGTCGATCCGGCGGACGAGCCGGGAACGCGGTGCGAGAGGCCGTCGCGAAGATCCGGCAGGCGGCGAAGAGCGCCATTTTAGCGTCTTTTGCATGCGTAACGGGCATTCAGACAGCTTTCAAACGCTATAATCCAGCCCGCATATCATACAAATCCGGATGCGCCAGCGGGTGTTCGACGAACTGGCGGCCACTTCCTGTCGCTCCCGTGCATCCTCGCCGGGACGTTGCTCCGATGCTCGCTCGCCTGTCCGCTCAAGACCGCCACGCCTTTCGCCAGGGCCTGAGCGACTATTCCCCGACGTTGATGGCGATCCTCTCGTGGGGGCTGGTCACCGGTATTGCGATGAGCAAATCCGTGCTGACCACACCGCAGGCACTCGGCATGTCGGTGCTGGTCTACGCGGGGTCGTCGCAACTCGCGGTGCTGCCGCTTTTTGCCGCCCATCTGCCGGTCTGGACGATCCTGCTCACCGCCGCGATGGTGAATACGCGTTTCGTGATCTTCAGCGCCGGTCTCGCGCCGCATTTCTCGTACTTGCCGTTGTGGCGGCGCCTTCTGATCGGCTATTTCAACGGCGATGTGATCTATCTGCTGTTCCAGAAGCAGCGCTTCGCGCCCGGCCGCGTGCCCGGCAAGGAAGCGTATTTCTGGGGGATGTCGCTCGCGAGCTGGCTGTCGTGGCAGGTGTCGTCGATTGCGGGCATCCTGCTCGCCAGCCTTATTCCGGATAACTGGGGCCTGGCGCTTGCCGGCACGCTCGCACTGATTCCGATCATGGTTTCGGCCATTGCGACGCGCTCGACGCTGGTGGCGGTCAGTATCGCCGGCGTGGTCGCGCTGCTCGCCTTCGAACTGCCGTACCGGCTTGCCCTGCCGATCGCCGTGCTGACCGCGATCGCCGCCGGCAGCATCACCGACCTGCTTGTCGAGCGCGCCGACCTGCGCCGCATCCGCCGGCGTACCGGAGATTCCCAGTGACCCCAATGTCCACCACGCAGATCTGGCTCGCCATTCTCGGCATGACGCTCGTGACCGCGGTCACGCGTGCACTGTTTCTGATCGGCGGCGAGCGGACGGTACTGCCGGAACGCGTGCAGCGGATGCTGCGCTACGCGCCCGCCGCGGCGCTTGTCGCCGTCGTACTACCGGATGTTCTGGTCACGCCCGACGGGCTGTCGTTTGGGCTCTCCAACCATGAGTTCTACGCAAGCGTCGCCGGACTCGGCTGGTATTTGTGGCGGCGTAGTATGGTCAGCACGATTGTGGTCGGAATGGTCGTGTTCACGATTCTGCGGTTTGTCGTCTAGGTGCCCGACTAAGGGCACACGGCGCATGCTGCGCTGCGGCATCGATAGTGCGCAACCCAGATACAGGACATTCGCGCCGACACGGGTTAGAACGCCATGGGTATCGGTTAAAATGGCGGTCCTCCGGATTGCTGCGCGACGCGCCGGCCAACAGGCCGCCGCGGGTTCGTTTCAAACGGACGCGAACCTGCCCGACGTGCGTACCCATCGCACGGTCGGATGCGCAGGCCGCAAGCATCGTCCACAACCGCCTTCCACCCAACCCGCATACACACGCCCATGAACCAGGTATTGCGTCTCACCGATCTGATCGCCGCCGGCAAGCTGTCCGGCAAACGCGTGTTTATCCGTGCCGACCTGAACGTGCCGCAGGACGACCAGGGCAACATCACCGAAGACACCCGCATCCGCGCCTCGGTGCCGGCCATTCAGGACGCGCTCGATGCGGGCGCCGCCGTGATGGTCACGTCGCACCTGGGCCGCCCGACGGAAGGCGAGTTCAAGCCCGAAGATTCGCTCGCGCCGGTCGCAAAGCGTCTCGCTGAGCTGCTGGGCCGCGACGTGCCGCTTATCGCGAACTGGGTCGAGAACGGCGTGCAGGTCGCGCCGGGTCAGGTCGTGCTGCTCGAAAACTGTCGCGTGAACAAAGGCGAAAAGAAGAACTCCGACGAACTCGCGCAGAAAATGGCCAAGCTCTGCGACATCTACGTGAATGACGCGTTCGGCACCGCGCACCGCGCGGAAGCGACGACGCACGGCATCGCGAAGTACGCGCCGGTTGCGTGCGCCGGCCCGCTGCTCGCCGCCGAACTCGACGCGCTCGGCAAGGCGCTCGGTGCGCCGAAGCGGCCGCTGGTGGCGATCGTCGCCGGCTCGAAGGTGTCGACCAAGCTGACCATTCTGAAATCGCTGGCGGAGAAGGTCGATCAGTTGATTGTCGGTGGTGGGATTGCGAACACGTTCATGCTGGCGGCCGGTCTGAAGATCGGTAAGTCGCTGGCGGAAGCCGATCTCGTCGAAGACGCGAAGGCGATCATCGAGCAGGCGAAGGCGCGCGGTGCATCGGTGCCGATTCCGACCGACGTCGTCACTGCGAAAGAATTCTCCGCGACTGCGAAGGCCGAGATCAAGGCCGTTGCCGACGTGCAGGACGACGACCTGATCCTCGACATCGGTCCGGATACGGCGAAGACGCTGGCTGCGCAACTTGGGACGGCCGGCACGATCGTCTGGAACGGTCCGGTCGGCGTGTTCGAGTTCGACCAGTTTAGTCACGGTACGAAGACACTGGCCGAGGCGATCGCGAACTCATCGGCGTTTTCGATCGCGGGCGGCGGCGATACGCTCGCTGCAATCGCGAAGTACGGCATCCACGACAAGATCAGCTATATCTCCACCGGCGGCGGCGCGTTCCTCGAATTCCTCGAGGGCAAGAAGCTGCCGGCGGTCGAAGTGCTCGAATCGCGGGCTTGACGTGAGCGCACGCGCTCCAGCAAAACCGGCGAAGGCCCGGTCCGCGGCGGCACGCGGGGCTTCTGCAACGGAGCGCACGGCGCGCTCCGCGAGCGGCGGCCCATCACGCCGTACCGCACCGGCCGGCGCCGCGCCGCAGGTCACGGCACCGGCGGCTTCGGACGCCCAGGCGGCGACCGCGGCGCTAGCCGCGCAGGCCATCCACGAAGTTTCGTCTTCATCCGCTGCGCCGGTCCCCACCGGCGCCCCGGCAGCATCCGTCGGCGCGCAGCCCCCGCATCCGACTCCCAGCGCTCATACCAGCGAATCCATTCAAACGAGGAGACTCATGCATCGCGCCACCAAGATTGTCGCCACCATCGGCCCGGCTTCCAGCACGCCCGAGATCCTGCAACAAATGATCGACGCCGGCCTCGACGTGGTGCGGCTCAACTTCTCTCACGGCACCGCCGACGATCACCGCCAGCGCGCCGAATTCGTCCGCGAAGCGGCCCGCCTCGCCGGTCGCGAAGTCGGCATCATGGCGGACCTGCAAGGCCCGAAAATCCGCGTCGGCAAGTTCGAGAACGGCAAGATCACGCTCGTGCCGGGCAATGCGTTCATCCTCGACAGCGATTGCGAACTCGGCAACGACGAACGCGTCGGCCTCGACTACAAGGATCTGCCGCGCGACCTGAAAACCGGCGACATCCTGCTGCTGAACGACGGCCTGATCGTGCTGAACGTCACACGGGTGATCGGCAACGAGATCCACACAACAGTGAAGATCGGCGGCGAGCTGTCGAACAACAAGGGTATCAATCGTCAGGGCGGCGGTCTGACCGCGCCGGCGCTGACCGCGAAGGACATGGAAGACATTCGCACGGCGATGTCGCTCGGCGCGGACTTCGTCGCAGTGTCGTTCCCGAAGAACGCTACCGACATGGAAATGGCGCGCCAGCTCGCCAACATTGCCGGCGCACCGTACGGCATCAAGCCGAAGATGATCGCGAAGATCGAGCGGGCCGAAGCGATTCCGGCGCTGCAGGGCATTCTCGATGCGTCGGACGGCATCATGGTCGCGCGTGGCGATCTCGCCGTCGAAGTGGGCAATGCTGCCGTCCCCGCGTTGCAGAAGCGCATGATCCGCATGGCGCGCGAATCGAACAAGTTCGTGATCACCGCGACGCAGATGATGGAGTCGATGATCTACGCGCCGGTGCCGACGCGCGCCGAAGTGTCGGACGTGGCGAACGCGGTGCTCGACGGGACCGATGCGGTGATGTTGTCGGCGGAATCGGCGGCGGGCAAGTACCCGGTGCAAACCATCGAAACGATGGCCGCGATCTGCCTCGAAGCTGAGAAGTCCGAACACGTCGAGCTCGACAAGGATTTCCTCGACCGCACTTTCACGCGGATCGACCAGTCGATCGCGATGGGCGCGCTGTTCACCGCGTACCACCTCGGCACGAAGGCGATCGTCGCGCTGACCGAATCGGGTTCGACCGCGCTGTGGATGTCGCGTCACTGGACCCAGGTGCCGATCTTTGCGCTGACCTCGCGTATCGGCAGCGAGCGCGCGATGCAGATCTATCGCAACGTGCGGCCGCTGCATCTGGACAGCAGCAGCGATCGCGATATCGCGCTTCAGCAGGCGCTCGAAGTGGTGGTCAGCAAGGGCTATGCCGCTCGCGGCGACATGGTCGTGCTGACGGTCGGCGAGCCGATGGGGCAGGCCGGCGGGACTAACACGCTGAAGATCGTGCGTGTCGGCGAGCCGTATTGAACGGTACCGCGTGATGAGCGCCGCGTAAGCGACGCTGCATGACCGGCGTACGTATGCGGTATTGCATGACCACGTAACGCAAGCGGCGCTGCACGAGCAGCGCTGCTTGAGCGGCACTGTATGAACGGTGCAGCATGAATGACGTGACATAAACGGCGTTACAAGCGGCACGACATAAGCCGCGTTACGCCGACGATCGGCACCACCTGAAGCGCGCTGACGAGAGGCGTGCGCAAGCGGTTTCGCGCAAGACGCAACACACGCGAGCCCCTCTACGCCCCAGCGCGCAACAGGCATCGCGATAACCTCGCGCAATGAGATGCCGACGACACAGGATTCGTTTTAAATCAAAGGAGTATCGCAATGCCTCTCGTGTCAATGCGTCAATTGCTGGACCACGCCGCCGAACACGGCTACGGCCTGCCGGCATTCAATGTGAACAACCTGGAGCAGGTGCAGGCCATCATGGCCGCCGCCGACCAGGTGAACGCGCCGGTGATCATGCAGGCCTCGGCGGGTGCGCGCAAATATGCGGGAGAGCCGTTCCTGCGGCACCTGATCGAAGCAGCCGTCGAGTCCTACCCGCACATTCCGGTCGTGATGCATCAGGATCACGGGCAGTCGCCGGCGGTGTGCATGGCGGCGATCCGCAGCGGCTTCACGAGCGTGATGATGGACGGCTCGCTCGAAGCGGATGGCAAGACGGTGGCTTCGTACGACTACAACGTCGACGTGTCGCGCAAGGTGGTCGAAGCGGCGCACTCGATCGGCGTGACAGTCGAAGCAGAACTCGGCGTGCTCGGTTCTCTGGAAACGATGAAGGGCGACAAGGAAGACGGCCACGGCGCAGAAGGCACGATGACGCGCGAGCAGCTGCTCACCGACGTCGAACAGGCCGCCGACTTCGTCAAACAAACGCAGTGCGACGCGCTCGCCATCGCGATCGGTACGTCGCACGGCGCGTACAAGTTCTCGAAGAAGCCCACCGGCGACATCCTGTCGATCTCGCGCATCAAGGAAATTCACGCGCGCATTCCGAACACGCATCTTGTGATGCACGGCTCGTCGTCGGTGCCGCAGGAACTGCTCGCGGAAATCCGCGAATTCGGCGGCGACATGAAGGAAACCTACGGCGTGCCGGTCGAAGAGATTCAGGAAGGCATCAAGTACGGCGTGCGCAAGATCAACATCGATACCGACCTGCGTCTGGCGATCACCGGTGCGATCCGTCGTTACATGGCGCAGAACGCAGGGAAGTTCGATCCGCGCGACTATCTGAAGCCCGCGCGCGACGCGGCGAAGAAGGTATGTGTCGACCGTTATCTGGCGTTTGGCTGCGAAGGGCAGGCGGGCAAGATCAAGCCGCTGTCGCTCGACCGGATCGCCGAAAAGTACAAGGCCGGCGAGCTCTCACAGGTCGTCCGTTAAAATACTGCCTTTGCCGACCCGGCCGCGGTTAAGCGAACGGCTGGGTCGTCTGGCGGTTGCCTGCGCATCGCCGTTCCCGCATGATCATGGGGAACGGCGTTTAGCTTTTGATTTTCCATAGGTTTTTGCGGTTTTTTACCGATTTGTCCCGTCCCGGACCCCACTTTTAGCGAATCACGACGATGTCCACCCTCTACGAATCCACGCTCCGCTCGCTGCCGCTGCTCGGCCGCGGCAAGGTCCGCGATAACTACGCGGTAGGCAACGACCGCCTGCTGATCGTCACCACCGACCGCCTGTCGGCGTTCGACGTGATCATGGGCGAGCCGATTCCGGGCAAAGGCCGTGTGTTGAACCAGATGGCCGATTTCTGGTTCGAGCGCCTGAAGGACATCGTGCCGAATCACCTGACCGGCGTCGCGCCGGAATCGGTGGTCGCAGCCGACGAAGCGGAGCAGGTGAAGGGGCGCGCGGTGGTCGTCAAGCGTCTCGAGCCGATTCTTGTGGAAGCGGTGGTGCGCGGTTATCTGGCTGGCAGCGGCTGGAAGGACTATCAGGCGACGGGTTCGGTGTGCGGCGTGCAGTTGCCGCCCGGCCTGCAGAACGCGCAGAAGCTGCCCGAGCCGATCTTCACGCCGGCCGCGAAGGCCGAGATGGGCCACCACGACGAGAACATCACCTACGACGAGATGGAGCGCCGCATCGGCACTGAACTGTCGGCGACGATCCGCGACATCTCGATCAAGCTGTACCAGGCCGCCGCCGATTACGCGGCAACCCGCGGCATCATCATCGCGGATACGAAGTTCGAATTCGGTCTCGACAATCACGGCAAGCTGTACCTGATGGACGAAGCGCTGACCGCCGATTCCTCGCGTTTCTGGCCCGCCGACCAGTACCAGGTGGGCACCAACCCGCCGTCGTTCGACAAGCAGTTTGTCCGCGACTGGCTCGAAACCCAGCCGTGGAAAAAAGAGCCGCCGGCGCCGAAGCTGCCCGACGACGTGGTCACGAAGACGAGCGAGAAGTATCAGGAAGCGCTCGAACGGCTGACCGGCCAGAAGCTCGCGTAACCCGCGCACACGGAAGCCAGTACGATGAGTGAAGTCCAGACCGTCCCGACTGCCCATACGCACGATGCGCCGCTTGTCGGCGTGCTGATGGGTTCCAGTTCCGACTGGGACACCATGAAGCATGCCGTGGCGATCCTGCAGGAATTCGGCGTGCCCTATGAAGCGCAGGTCGTCTCCGCGCACCGCATGCCCGACGAGATGTTCGCGTACGCGGAGCGTGCGCGCGAGCGCGGATTGCGCGCGATCATCGCCGGTGCGGGCGGCGCGGCGCATCTGCCGGGTATGCTCGCCGCGAAGACCACGGTGCCGGTGCTTGGCGTGCCGGTCGCCAGCAAGTATCTGAAGGGTGTCGATTCGTTGCATTCGATCGTGCAGATGCCGAAGGGCGTGCCGGTCGCGACGTTCGCCATCGGCGAAGCCGGCGCGGCTAATGCGGCGCTGTTCGCGGTGTCGATCCTGAGCGGCACGTCGACCGATTACGCGGACAAGCTCGCTGCGTTCCGCGTGCGTCAGAACCAGGCCGCCCACGCGATGGTGCTGCCCGCGCTGTAAGCGCAAACGGGTTTTCAGCCCGAACCTGTGACCCCGGTTGACGGCGCGTGCGCGCATCGGCAGCCGGGGTTCACCATTGAGCCGACCACTGAGATGAACCCAGACAACACCCCGGTTTCACCGATTCTGCCCGGCGCATGGCTTGGCATGGTCGGTGGCGGCCAGCTCGGCCGCATGTTCTGTTTTGCCGCCCAGGCGATGGGCTATCGCGTCGCCGTGCTCGATCCCGATGAGGCGAGCCCGGCGGGCGCCGTCGCGGATCGACATCTGCGTGCCGCCTACGACGACGAAGCGGCGTTGACCGAACTCGCGCGGTTGTGCGCGGCGGTATCGACGGAATTCGAGAATGTGCCGGCCGCGAGCCTCGACTTTCTTGCTCGGACGACTTTCGTGAGTCCGGCTGGCCGCTGCGTCGCGGTCGCGCAGGACCGCATCGCGGAGAAGCGCTTTATCGCTTCGTCGGGCGTGACGGTGGCGCCGCACGTGGTGATCGAATCGTCGGATGCGCTGGCTGCGCTCAACGATGCAGCGCTCGAAGCGGTGCTGCCTGGCATCCTGAAGACTGCGCGGCTCGGCTACGACGGCAAGGGCCAGGTGCGCGTGCGCAATGCCGAGGAAGTGCGCGAGGCACACGCATCGCTGGGTGGCGTGGCCTGCGTGCTCGAAAAGCGGTTGCCGCTTAAGTTCGAAGTGTCGGCGTTGATCGCGCGTGGCGCGACCGGCACGACCGCAGTGTATCCGTTGGCGCAGAACACGCATCGCGATGGCGTGCTCTCGCATACGATCGTACCGGCGCCCGACGCGAGCGCGACGCTCGTCGCCCAGGCGCAGCAGGCGGCGCTGCAGATTGCCGCGAAGCTTGGTTATGTCGGCGTGCTGTGCGTCGAGTTTTTTATTCTCGAAGACGGCTCGCTGGTCGCCAACGAAATGGCGCCGCGCCCGCACAATTCCGGCCACTACACCGTCGATGCCTGCGCGACCAGCCAGTTCGAGCAGCAGGTGCGCGCGATGACCGGTATGCCGCTCGGCGACACGCGCCAGCACTCGCCGGCGGTGATGCTGAACATCCTCGGCGACATCTGGTTTCCCGACGACGCGAATCACGTGAAAGGTGCGCAGGGCAACGCGCCGCTCGGTGCGCCCGTTACGCCGCCGTGGCATGAAGTGGCAGCGATGCCCGCTGCGCGTTTGCATCTGTACGGCAAGGAGGAAGCGCGTCCGGGCCGCAAGATGGGCCACGTGAATTTCACCGCGTCGACGCTCGACGAAGCCCGCACGGCTGCACGCGATTGCGCGCGGCTGCTGCATATCGCCGTCGGCTGACGCAGGGTTTATCGCTGCCATGCCCGATCAGACACCCGCAGGTTTCCCCGCAGCCGCTGTGAACGCGGCCGATATCGAGCGCGCGGCGGCCTTGCTCGATGAGGGCGAACTCGTCGCGTTTCCCACCGAGACCGTGTACGGGCTCGGTGGCGATGCCGAGAGCGCGGAGGCGGTGGCGCGCATCTACGCGGCGAAGGGGCGGCCGGCGAATCATCCGGTGATCGTGCATCTGCCGCCGCAGGGCGACCCGGCGTATTGGGTCAAGGACTTACCGCCGGATGCGCAGAAGCTGATCGATGCGTTCTGGCCGGGGCCGCTCACGCTGATTCTCAAGCGCGCGGCGCACATTCCGCCGGCGGTCAGCGGCGGTCAGGATTCGGTCGGCTTGCGCTGCCCGTCGCATCCGGTTGCGCAGGCGTTGCTTGCTGCGTTCGCGGCGCTCAGGGGCGGTTACGGCGGAGTGGCCGCGCCTTCCGCGAACCGCTTCGGTCATGTGAGCCCGACGACCGCGCAGCATGTGTGCGAAGAATTCGGCAGCGCGATTCATGTGCTCGATGGCGGGCCGTCGGATGTCGGTATCGAGTCGACGATCGTCGATCTTTCGCGTGGTTTTCCGGCGCTGTTGCGACCGGGACGCGTGACGCCGCAGGATATCGCCGACGTGCTCGGCGAGGCGCCGCGTCTGCCGGATGGGTCGGACGCCACTGCACCGCGCGCATCGGGCACGCTGAAGGCGCACTACGCGCCGCGCACTCCGCTCGCGCTGCTGCCGTTCGAGGCGCTCGAGCCGCTGCTCCTCGCACGCGATACCAACGAGCGGATCGCCCTGGTGGCGCGCGCATCGCGCGCGGGAGCGTGGGCCAGTGCTACGGGCGTGCACTTCATCGCCGCACCCGAAGATCCGCACGTCTACGCACGCGAGCTATACGGTTTGTTGCGCGCGCTCGATCGCGCGAATGTGACGCGCATCCTGATCGAGAAGCTGCCGGATACGATTGAATGGATCGCGGTGAATGACCGGTTGGGGCGGGCGGCGGCGGCGTTTGAAGCGTTGCCGTAGCGCTGCTTCACAGCAACACGGCTAACCTGACGCGCAAGAAAAAGCCCGGCTAAACCAACCGGGCTTTTTCAATTCAGCCGCGCAACCTGACGCTACGCGGCTGCACTACATCACTTGCCAATACCCGCCGCAGCAATCTGCTTTTCAACCTGTTGCGCGAACAGCGCATGCAGATGGGTAGTCGGATGCACCGTATCGGCGAACATATAAGTCTGATCCGCACCGGCAACCGTATACGTATCCGGCGAGCAGAACAGCGACGATGCAAACGCCGACGGATTCGGCATACCGTGCTGCGCCGCGGCCGCAGCCATCGCGGTCAGGTTACAGGCCGTACCCGTATTCGATACGGTGAAGCCGTTCGACTGGTAGTTCGCCATGACGCCGTCCTGCCACTGATCGGCCTGCACGTAGATCACCTTGCTCGCGAGACCCGCTGCGTTCAGCGTCCCGATCAGCGTCTGGTTGAACGCCGTCACGAGACCGGCAAACAGCTGCTGACCCGACGCGCCACCTGACAGACCTTGCGGCGTCTGCGCGATATCCGGGATGTTCGACACGACGACCTTCGTCGCGCCATTCGCGAGGATCGGTGCAATCACGTTCTGCACGAGCTGCGTCGCGGCGAGCCCGATGGCCTGCACGGCTGCATTGACCGCCTGGGTCTGCGCGGTAGCCGGATCGGCGCCGGCTGCGACCGCTGCGGCAATCGTCGCCTGAACGACGCCGGCCTGATAGAAGATGTCGTTGGCACCGCCGTTCACGAGCACGAGCTGGTTCGCGTTGAAGTTGGTGTGCGCGGACAGGTAGTTCTGCAACTGCGTGACGATCGGTACGGTCGTTGCCTGCGCGTACGACGGCTGCGAGGCCGGCGCGTGGCCGATGCCGTTCGGGTCCGTCACGCGCGAGCCGCCCTGGCCGTAGCCGAGACCCGTCGATGCCTGCAACGGTTGCCCAAAGCCACCGAGATAGGCCGGTGTCAACGTGCCGCCGTAGTATTCGGCGACCTTTTGTGTCCAGATTTCACCGGGGTTCGTGGTGAAGCGGCCGCCGCCGAAATTCGCGGTGACAACCGGCGAATACGTGCCGACGTCCGACAGGCTGTCGCCGAACGATACGACCTGCAGCTTCACGCCGCCGGCCGGGGTGCTGCCGCTCGAGTTGCTGTTATCGTCGCTGCCCCCGCAGGCGGCGATCAGGGCGAACGCCGCGCCTGCGATGCCGATCTGGGCGACGCGCGTCAGGCTCCGGTAGTGTGGTTCCCTGTATTTCATGTTCACTTCATCTCCTCGTTTGTGTGGCCATTGCCATGTGATGCAGGCAGCGTCCGCCGCTCTGACGGCGTGACGACAGCTTACAGAATATTTTGTGGATTGCGCGGCGTTTGAAACGCACCTCTAACGCAGATGCGAAAGCGTGCGTAGATGGTGGTGTAAAGCGGAATGAGGAAGAACCAGGCGATCTTGTCCGCGCCCTGGTGCGCCATCGCGAGCAAAGGCAATTCGGCGTCGAATCGCATGGGCGTCCCCCTCCGTGGTCTCGAGCTGCCGCAGCGAATGGGCAGACGTTGTCGTTTTCGTTCGACTGGTGCCGCGCAGCTGAATTGTGGCGCGGCAGCGCATGGGTAGCGGGCGTTTCATACCGCCCCGTCGAACACTGCCCGACAGCGTACACGCTCCGCCGCGTTGCGGCGCGGGGCTTCGCTAGAAGGAATCCTCAATGCTCGCTGTGCCGATGCGGGTTTTTCCTGGGCTTGCCACTGCCCTTGCGCGAGGTGGCGACGGGTTCGGGGGCGGGCGGCGGCGCCATGCCCGTGTAGACCCATTCGAGCAGCGCATCGTGGGCGGCCTGGGCGCTTTCGGCGTGCGGACTGTTGATGAGACTCACCACGACATAGCTGACGCCGTCTTCGGACGCGACATAGCCCGCAATGGCGCGCACGTCGCGCAGCGTACCGGTCTTGATGTGCGCATTGCCGACCACAGGCTGCGTGGTCAGGCGGTGCCGCATCGTGCCGTCGACACCCACTACCGGCAGCGAATCGACGAACACCTGGGCGACCGGGCTTGCATTGGCCGCCTGCAGCAGGTCGGCGAGCGTTAGCGCGGTGACGTGTTCGTCGCGCGACAGACCCGAGCCGTTGTCGAGCGCGAGGTCTTCGGTGGGGATCGCGCTGCGGGAGAGGAATGCGTCGATCGCGCTCGCCGCTTTTTCGGGCGTCGCGGGCGGCTTGCCGGACATCGCGCCGATCGTCAGGAACAGATTGCGCGCCATCGTGTTGTTGCTGAACTTGTTGATGTCGCGAACGATGTCTCCGAGCGGCGGACCATCGTGTGTGGCGATGAGGTGTGCCGTGGCGGGGACGGGGCCTTCGCGTGTCGTGCCGGTGAACGTGCCGCCAGTTTGTTGCCACAGCGCGAGAAAGCCGCCGCCGAAAAACGCCGTGTGATCGAGTACCGCGACGTTGATCGTGCGGGCGCTGCAGCGCAACGGGTAGTCGCCGGTGAACGCGGCGATCACGGTGCCGTTCGCATCCGGCGTCACGCTCGGTGCGAGCGCCGACGATTCTCCACGGCACGGCCCGCGTGTCGCGCGCAACTGGTTGTCGATCTGCAGTTGCGCGAGGGCGGGCAGCACGTCGATCGCGACGCTGCCGTCGGGCGCCGGCGTCAACGTGAACGACAGCGATTTGAACGCGTACAGCAACGGATCGGGGCCGACGTTATACGGCGCCGTGACGTCGTCGTCGAACGGCGGCAGATCGCGCGTCGACGCATCGAAGTAACGCTTGTCGAGCACGAGCGCACCGTCGATGCCGCTAATGCCCGCCTTGCGGATCTTCTGCACGAGATCGATCAGTTCTTCCGGCACGAGCTTCGGATCGCCGGTACCCTGGATATACAGGTTGCCGTGCAGGATGCCGTTCGCATCGAGCGCGCCGTCGGTATAGGCGCTCGTGCGCCAGCGATAGTCCGGACCGAGCAGCGACAGGCCCGAGTAGGTCGTGACGAGCTTCATCGTCGAGGCAGGCAGCATCGGCATGCCGGCATTCATCGCGACGATCGGTGTCGAGTCGCCGACTTTTTCGACGACGACGCTGATGGCCGACAGCGGCACATGAGCGCGCTGCAGACCCGCCATCACTGTGGACGGCAGCACCGTGCTGACACTGACCGCCGGATGCCGCGCCTTGATTCGCGCCTGTGCGGGTGCGGCGCCGAGCAGCGACACGCACGCGAGTGTCAGCGCGGCGATGCGACCGAGGCCCGAACCGGTACCCGCAGATCGCGCAAACGAAAAGGTATTCGGAAGAGACGAACGGTTTGCGTGGGCAACGTGAGGTGCGCGATACAGCACGGCGGCGCAAGCGAAGCGAAAGCGGGAATAGGTGGGGCGCTGGGCGAGTGAAGCGAGAACGTGCGTCATGGAAACCTGGGCGTGCAAGGCGGGCAGCGGAAGACGCGATGCGCGGCGAGCGCCGGGTGTCGACCGTTCCCGTATGAAGCGAAAGCGCACATTGTAGAGATATGCCGCGATGCTGCGTTGAAAAATGCATTAACCCACGCATACGTGGCGCATACGACGGGGTTCAAACGGATGCGACGACTAACATCGCGCCGCGCGGCGAACCCCTGGCGCTAGAATGCGGTCATCACGAACCATACGGATACGCTGTCATGCGCATACTGCTTGTCGAAGACGACCGGATGATTGCCGAGGGCGTGCGCAAGGCGCTGCGCGGCGAAGGCTTTGCGGTCGACTGGGTGCAGGACGGCGAGGCTGCGCTGAGCGCGGCCACCGGCGAAGCTTACGATCTCGTACTACTCGACCTCGGATTGCCCAAGCGCGACGGCCTCGACGTACTGCGCACGTTGCGCGCCCGCGGCCACGCGTTGCCGGTCTTGATCGTCACCGCGCGCGACGCGGTGGCCGACCGCGTGAAGGGCCTCGACGCCGGGGCCGACGACTACCTCGTGAAGCCGTTCGATCTCGACGAACTCGGTGCGCGCATGCGCGCGCTGATTCGCCGGCAGTCGGGGCGCAGCGATTCGACGATCCGTCATGGCGCGCTCACGCTCGATCCGGCGGGGCATCGGGTGACGCTCGACGGTGCGCCGGTTGCCTTGTCCGCGCGCGAGTTCGCGTTGCTCGAAGCGCTGCTGGCACGACCGGGCGCGGTGCTGTCGAAGAGCCAGCTCGAAGAAAAGATGTACGGCTGGGGCGAGGAGATCGGCAGCAATACCGTCGAGGTGTACATCCACGCATTGCGCAAGAAGCTCGGCGCGGACCTGATCCGTAACGTGCGCGGCCTTGGTTACATGATCGCGAGGGAAGGCTGAGCTGATGCGTTCGATTCGTCGTCAATTGTTGTTCTGGCTGCTTGCCATCGTATTGCTGGGTCTCGGTATCGCGGGCTGGCTCATCTACCGTCAGGCGCTCGCCGAAGCGAACGAACTGTTCGACTACCAGTTGCAGGAGATCGCCGCGGCGCTGCCCGCCGAGCCGTTCTCGCAGATTCTCACGTCGCGCGATACCGGCGACGAAGGCATCGTGCTGCAGATCTGGAATCGCAACGGCGTGCTGATGTACTACTCGCATCCGCGCGCGCCGCTCGCGCCGCGCGCCGAAATCGGTTTCTCGACCGAGCACACCGATCGCGGTGCGTGGCGCGTGTATGGCGCGATCGTCGGCGATAACGTCGTGCAGCTCGCGCAGCCGGTATCGGTGCGCAACCGGCTCGCTGCGAACGTCGCGCTGCGCACACTGTGGCCACTGATCGTGCTGCTGCCGCTGCTCGGCGTCGCGGTATGGGGTGTGGTTGGGCGCGGCCTCGCGCCGTTGCGGCGCGTGGCGGGCGCACTCGACACGCGTCACCCTGAAGCGCTCGAACCGCTACCCGATGCGCGCCTGCCGCTCGAAGTCCAGCCGCTCGTGCGCGCCCTGAATGCACTGCTTGCGCGACTCGCGACCGCACTCGATACGCAAAAGGCCTTCGTCGCCGACGCCGCGCACGAACTGCGCACGCCGCTTGCCGCCGTGCAGATCCAGTCGCAACTGGTTGCGCGCGCACGCGATGACGCCACGCGCGGAGAAGCGCTCGCCGATCTGCAGGCGGGTGTCACGCGCGCGACGCGGTTGGCCGAGCAGTTGCTCGCTTTGGCGCGCGCGGAGCCCGATGGTCCGGTGAGCGCCAAGGCAATCGATCTGCACGCGCTGCTCGACGAATGCGTCGCCGCTTATGCGCCGCTCGCGCAGCAGCGCAACGTCGATCTCGGTATCGAAGGCAGCGAACCCGCAACCGTGATCGGCGATGGGCAGACGCTGCGTGTGATGCTCAACAACCTGCTTGATAACGCAACCAAGTACACGCCGGCCGGCGGCCGCGTCGATGTGAGCCTCGCGGTCGAAGCGGGGCATCCGGTTGTGCGGATCGCCGACAGCGGACCGGGGATTCCGCCCGAAGAGCGCGAGCGGGTGTTCGACCGCTTCTATCGCGTCGGGTCCGGCGCGATGCGCGAGCGTACCGATGTGGCGGGCAGCGGGCTCGGACTCGCAATCGTGAAGCGCATCGCGTTGCAACAGCGCGCCCAGGTTGAACTCGGCGAATCGGCATCGGGCGGGTTGCTGGTGAGCGTGCGTTTTTAACGCTTTTTTACGATATGGGGCACCTGCCGATGTGCTGGCACAGACCCGTCTGCCGCCCGCAAACCCCCGTCAGACAAGCGAAAGCGGCCGCTCGCCGGTTCGCAACTTGTTTAAGATTCCTTTAAGCGATACCACGTAGTCTTCGCCTCATTGAAAGGCATTATTTTGTGAGGACCACACGATGAACGCGAAAACCCTGTCCCGTAGCGCAGTCGCCGCAGCTATCGCCGTGGCGCTCTCCGCCGGTTACGTCGCTGGACACCGCAATGTGCCGGCGCCGGAAGTCATCACGCCGGCCCAGGCCGCACTGATGCCGGCCGAGGCCGCTGCGAAGACCGGTATTCCCGATTTCTCCGGCCTCGTCGAGACCTACGGTCCGGCCGTCGTCAACATCAGCGCGAAGCACGTGGTCAAGCAGGTCGCGCAACGCGGCGGCGCGCAGCAACTGCCAATCGATCCCAGCGATCCGTTCTACCAGTTCTACCGTCGTTTCTTCGGCAATATCCCGGGCATGCAGGGTGGCGACGGCGGTGGCAGTAGCGATCAGTCGGATCAACCGAGCGCGAGCCTTGGCTCCGGTTTCATCGTCAGCAGCGACGGTTATATCCTGACCAATGCGCACGTCGTCGAGGGCGCGAACGTCGTTACCGTGAAGCTCACCGACAAGCGCGAATTCCGCGCGAAAGTGGTCGGCGCCGACAAGCAGTCCGACGTTGCTGTGTTGAAGATCGATGCGAGCAATCTGCCCATCGTGAAGATCGGCGATCCGCGTCAAAGCAAGGTCGGCCAGTGGGTGGTCGCGATCGGTTCGCCGTACGGCTTCGACAACACGGTGACCTCGGGCATCATCAGCGCGAAATCGCGCTCGCTGCCGAACGAAAACTACACGCCGTTTATCCAGACCGACGTGCCGGTGAACCCCGGCAACTCGGGCGGTCCGCTGTTCAATCTGGAAGGCGAAGTGATCGGCATCAACTCGATGATCTACTCGCAGACTGGCGGCTTCCAGGGGCTGTCGTTCGCGATTCCGATCAACGAGGCGATGAAGGTCGAGAACGAACTCGTGAAGACCGGTCACGTGAGCCGTGGCCGTCTTGGCGTAGCGGTGCAGTCGATGAACCAGACGCTGGCGAATTCGTTCGGCATGAAGACGCCGCAGGGCGCGCTGGTCAGTTCCGTCGATGCTTCCGGTCCGGCTGCGAAGGCCGGCCTGCAGCCCGGCGACGTGATTCTCGCGGTGAACGGCACGCCGGTGACCGATTCGGCGGATCTGCCTTCGCAGGTGGCGGGTTTGAAGCCGGGTAGCACGGCAACGGTCCAGGTGTGGCGCGACAAGGCTGCGAAGGACGTCAAGGTGACGATTGGTTCGCTGTCGGATGTGAAGACGGCATCGGCGGATGGCAGCGATTCGTCGGCGCAGATGCAGGGGCGCCTCGGCGTTGCGGTGCGTCCGCTGACGCCGCAGGAAAAGAGCGGCACGTCGCTGACACACGGTCTGCTCGTGCAACAGGCGGGCGGCCCGGCGGCGAACGCCGGCATCCAGGCCGGCGACGTGATTCTGGCCGTGAACGGCCGCCCGGTGACGAGCGTCGATCAGTTGAAGCAGATGATCTCGTCGGCCGGCAACAGCATTGCGCTGCTGATCCAGCGTGACGATGCGCAGATTTTCGTCCCGGTGGACCTCGGCTGATGAGGACGAGTGCCGGTCAACCCGACCGGCACGTTGCAATGCCGTACGGCACCCGGGCATGCGCTAGAACGCCGACTGCGGTCGACCGGACCGATGGGTAAGTATTCCTCCGATGCAGCGGTTTTTACCGGCAGCTTGACCGCCATCCGGCTGCCGGGCCCGGTAGCAGTCCCGAATCTCGCAGGCAGCGCAGATATGGCGCGGTTCACGGCCCAGCATCGGGGCCCTGCCGCCTGATCGCCCTGACAGGCACGCCAGTTGCATTCGATCTGTCGACGGATGTTTCCGAACGGACCCAAACGGACGCAAACGCGGACCCCAACGAACCGAGAAGGAGTCACACCATGAACCAGCAACGCACCCAGCGCAGCAGGATCGTCGCAACCGCGGTCGCGGCGGCACTGACTCTTGGCATGGCGGGCAGTGTCTACGCGCAGAACAACGGAATTGCCGGCGGCACGACCACCGACGACTCCAGCGCAGGCAACACGAACGGCGGCGGCCTGCCGCAGGTGCAGCACCAGGGCGATGTGGCGTTCACATCGGGCGGCGTGGGTTCCGACGAATCGCAGGCGTTAAAGCGCGCCGAGAGCCACTGGCCGCTGGCGCTGCGCTTTACCGGCCCGGGCTCCGACTATCTCGCCGACGTCCGCGTGCAGATCATGGATACCGAAGGCGGCAAGGTCCTGGGCACGACTTCGCGCGGCCCGTACATGCTGGTCCGGCTGCATCCCGGTCGTTACACCGTACGGGCGTCGTACAAGGGTCACGACCAGAGCAAGGCGGTCACGATACCGGCGAGCGGTACGACGAGAGAGGCGTTCTACTGGAACATCCAGTAGCCGGCGGGGCAGCCGGGTTTGCCCTGCCGCGAAGGTCGCGCAATCGGCTGAACTTTCGCCGATAATGAAGCCACGGGCATGCCCGTGGCTTTTTTTGTTTCTGCAGGCTGTGGCGCAGCGTTCGCCGCAGTCATCGACCAGGGTTCCAATCGCACGGGAGCAACACCATGAGCGACGTCCCGACGCCCGATAACCGCGCCAGCGGGACGGCCGCCGCCGGTCCGTGCGGGGGCGGCGCCACTGCCGGGCACCGCATCGACATCGTGCCGAACCGCCGCCGCGTACGCGTGATCCATCTGGGCGTGACGGTCGCCGATACCCACGCAGCCCTGACGGTTGCAGAGACCGGTTTGCCGGAGGTGTTCTACTTTCCGCGCAACGACGTCAACATGGCGCGGCTCGAGCGCTCCAATCACACATCGCACTGCCCGCATAAAGGCGACGCGTCGTACTTCCATCTGCGCACCGAAAGCGGCCGGGTCGAGAACGCCGTCTGGAGTTACGAGACGCCGTTCGAAGCGGTCGAGCGGATCAAAGGATATCTCGCGTTTTACGCATCGCGCGTCGATCGTATCGATCAGACGTCCTGAGCCGTTGTCGTGCGTTCATCGGGGAGCCGGTCATGGAACTGAACGACGCGTTGAGGATTCCGCTGGCGCTGTCCGACGTTCGCGACGCGCTGCAGGACATTGCGCTGCTGCGTGCCAGCCTCGATAACTGCGAGTCGTTCAACCGCCTTGGACATGGCGAATACGCGCTGACCCTGACCGTGCCGCTCGGGCCGCTGCGCGCGCGCTACCAGGTGCGTGCTCATGTCGCGAGCGACGACGGGACGACCGCCGATGTCTCGCGTCGTACGCTCAACTTCAAGGCGCGCGCCGACGGCATCGGTGCGCTGCGCGGTCAGATCGGCGTAACGCTGCGTGCCGGCGATTCCGCAGCCGACCCAGCGAAGGACCCCGGCACACGCATCGACTATTCGGTGTGGGCGACGCTGACCGGGCCGCTCACCGAATTGCCGGCGCGGCAGATCGAAAATGCGCTGCACGAACTTGCCGACGACTTCTTCACCGAGTTCTGCGCGGTGGTTCAGGCCAAGCACGGCCAGGGGCCGAACCGGGCGCGTGGCGTGCCGCATCGTCGCCAGCATGTGTTCCTGCGGCCGATCGGCTTTAGCGGTGCGATCCGTCGAGCGCGTGCTGCAACCGATCGGGGCGCGGCGCCCGGCGGCCGCGTGGCGCCGCTGTTAGGTGCGCGTGCGTCGCATGGCGTCTCGCATCGCGAGCCGGATCCGCATGGCGTGCCGAACTGGGCGTGGGCAGCGATGATTTTCTTCGTTGCGCTGCTGTTGTATGGGGCGCACTGGCTGAGTGTCGATTGAATGGAGAGTGGCGGCTGGGGTTCGACTGAACGCGTAGCCGCCGCTGTACTTCATGCCCCGCGAAACTCCCTGCGCCACGCGCTCGGCGAGGTACGGAACGCGTCGGCGAAATGCTGGCGCAACGAGGCCGTCGAGCCGAACCCCGCAATCGTCGCAATGGCCTCCACCGGTTCGTCGCTTCCTTCCAGCAACTGTTGCGCACGCTCGAGCCGCTGTGCAAGCAGCCACGCACCCACCGTCGTACCCGTGACCTGCCGGAAACGCCGCGTGAACGTACGGCGGCTCATGAGTACGCGCTCCGCAAGCGTGTCGAGCGTATGCGCCAGTTGCAGGTTGCCCCTCACCCAGTCGAGCAGTTCGGACAGGCGGTCGCCGCGCACGTTCGGCGGCACCGGCTGCTGGATGTATTGCGCCTGCCCGCCCTGGCGGTGCGGCGGCACGATCAGCCGCCGCGCCACATAGTTGGCGACCTGCGTGCCGTAGGTCTTGCGCAGCACGTGCAGGCAGCAATCGAGTCCGGCCGCGGTCCCCGCTGAAGTCAGCAGATTGTCGTCGTCGATATAGAGCACGTCGGGGTCGAGCCGCACCTTCGGGTAGCGGCGTGCGAAGTCGTCGGCCCATGCCCAGTGCGTGGTGGCACGCCGCCCGTCGAGCAGGCCCGCGGCCGCCAGCACGAACGCGCCGAGGCACAGGCCAACCAGTTGTGCGCCACGTGCCGAGGCGGCGCGTAGCGCATCGAGTAATTCCGCGGGTGGGGTTTCATGCGGATCGCGCCAGCTCGGAACGACGATCGTGCCGGCGTCGGCGAGTGCATCGAGACCGTGGGTCGCCGAGATCGAGAATCCTGCTGTCGTGGAGAGCGGTCCGGGTTCGGTCGCGCAGACGCGGAATTCGAATGCCGGCACGCCGCCGTCGCTGCGGTCCTCGCCGAATACCACGCACGGCACCGACAGGTGGAACGGACTGATCCGGTCGAACGCGACGACGGCGACGACCGGTTTGCCGCGACCGGGCGGGATCTCACCGGCGACCGGTGCCGCAGTCGGATGTGTCGGTGAACGATGGGGAGCGGGCATCGCGGTGAGCGCAGCTGCGCGTCGAGAGGAATGGCCCGATTCTAGCGAAAGTTGTCAATCGGGTCACTGTTGGAGTGCCGATCGAAAGCGAACAATGCAGTCATCGCCGGCTCGCGGCGAAACCAACCAGGACAGGAGTGGCAGCGATGACTTCACCCAGACGCGCATTGATCGTGATCGACGTACAGAACGAATACGTCACCGGCGACCTGCCGATCGAATACCCCGACGTGCACACGTCGCTCGCCAACATCGGCCGGGCGATCGACGCTGCGCACGCGGCCGGCGTGCCGGTCGTGGTCGTGCAGCATCTTGGACCGGCGACCTCGCCTATCTTTGCGCGCGGCAGTCATGGCGCCGAACTGCACGAGGTGGTCGCTTCGCGCAAACGAGATCATCTGGTCACGAAGTCCGCTGCAAGCGCGTGGACCGACACCGATCTCGCCAGCTGGCTCGCGGCACGCGGCATCGATACGCTGACGGTGACCGGCTACATGACGCACAACTGCGATGCGTCGACGATCAATCACGCGATGCACGTCGGCCTCACGGTCGAATTTCTGGACGACGCGACCGGCAGCGTTCCGTATGAGAACAGCGCGGGTTTTGCGAGTGCTGAAGAGATCCATCGCGTATTCAGCGTCGTGCTGCAATCGAGCTTCGCGGCGGTGGGCAGTACCGACGCATGGATCGCGGCGGTGCGCGATGGCGAGCCGCTCGAGCGCGGCTCGATCTACGCGTCGAACCAGAAGGCCCGCGCGAAGCCGGCCACAGTCTGAGGACCGATCAGATGGAAGGCGGCGGAGCTCACCGCATGACAGCTTGCGGCGCATCCGCCGTCGCCGCGATCCGCATCGAAGGACTCAAACGCAGCGTGTCGAATATCGCGTCGACCATCTGCTCGGCATAGCGGCCGTAGTCCATCGCTTCGGGCAAAAACAGCATGTCGCGCAGCGAACCGCCGATAAACGCATGCAGCAACGCAGCGGCACGTTCGACGTCGAGATCGGCGGGCAACTGGCCTTTCGAAATCGCGTTTCGTAAGCCCCCTGCAATGTTGACGAGCGCATCGCGCATATTGTTCTGGTAACGGGTCATCACCGGGCCCATTTCCTCGACGAACTCGCACTTCAGGAACAGGATGTCGAACGCCCGGCGCTGGCGCGGGTCGTTGGCGCAGTCGCGTAGACACATCGTGCAGATCTCGACCAGCCGGCCCAGCGGATCGGCTTCCTGCGGATCGAGCGACGCAGCCTGGATCTCGTCGAGCGGCAGCAGCACCCGGTCGAACATCGCTGTAAACAAATCCCCTTTGTTAGCAAAATGCCAGTAAATCGCGCCGCGCGTCACGCCCGCGGCTTGTGCGATATCCGCAAGCGACGTACGTGAGACGCCCTTCTCGAAGAAGATTTGTTCCGCGGCATCCAGAATGCCGTTGCGCGTTTCCTGAGCTTCTTCCTTGGTTCTTCGGACCATTTCGTGTGACCTGCGGTGGGTGCGGGATCTCCCCGGCGCTTTTAAACGCGCGTCGTCACAATCTGTTCGTTTTCTCGTTTATCTGCGAACGATCGTGCGTTATGGCGCATATCGGGAAGTTAACTGTTTCTTACATGCATTCGTGAATGTATCTATAATAGCACCCCATCGATCGGATAGCCCAAGCAGTGACGACCGGTTAATATCCGTCACTGTTGTCTTAAAAAGTGCTTTCGCGCGCCCGCCAGCCGGGTTTCGCGGTGCGCGGCATCCCCGGTCGGGCGCAGGTCGCTACGGGTGCATCCACAGGTTGGGCACCCGGGTTTCCGGTCAGGCGTCGTGAGACGCGTGTGTGCGCCGTCATCCCCGGGGTAGGGATGCGCGCACTTTTTCATTCCCAGTCATTGACAGAGGTCGCTCCATGCGCGTCGAACGGGTTCCATTCCGCTTAATTACTGCCGCGACGGCTGCCGTACTGCTGGCAGCATGCGGGCAAAAACAATCGGCACCGCCGCAACAGACGCCGGAAGTCGGCATCGTCACTGTCCAGCCGAGCGCCGTGCCGGTCACGACCGAGCTGCCGGGCCGCACGAACGCGTTCCTCGTCGCCCAGGTGCGCGCGCGGGTGGACGGCATCGTGCTGCGCCGCGAGTTCACCGAAGGCTCGCAGGTCAAGGCCGGTCAGCGTCTCTACAAGATCGATCCGGCGCCGTACATCGCGGCGCTGAACAGCGCGAAGGCGACGCTCGCCAACGCCGAGGCGACGCTCAAGTCGACCACGGCGCAGGCGAACCGCTTCAAGGTGCTGGTGGCGGCGAATGCGGTCAGCAAGCAGGACTACGACAACGCGGTCGCTTCCGAAGGCGTGGCTGCGGCGAACGTGCAGTCCGGCAAGGCCGCTGTCGACACCGCGCAGATCAACCTCGGCTACACCGACGTCGTCTCGCCGATCACCGGTCAGGTCGGGATTTCGCAGGTCACGCCGGGTGCCTACGTGCAGGCGAGTGCCGCGACGTTGATGTCGACGGTGCAGCAGCTCGATCCGGTCTACGTCGATCTGACGCAATCGAGCCTCGACGGCCTGAAGCTGCGCCGCGATGTCCAGGAAGGGCGTCTGAAGACGAACGGCCCGGACGCCGCCAAGGTCACGCTGATTCTCGAAGACGGCCGCGCGTATTCAGAGCCCGGCAAGCTGCAGTTCTCCGACGTGACGGTCGATCAGACCACCGGCTCCGTGACGATCCGCGCAATCTTCCCGAACCCGGGCCGCGTGTTGCTGCCGGGCATGTTCGTGCGGGCGCGCATCGAGGAAGGCGTCAACGAGAAAGCGTTCATCGTGCCGCAGGTCGGCGTGACGCACGACCAGAAGGGTCAGGCCACGGCGCTCGTCGTCGGTGCCGATAACAAGGTCGAATTGCGTCCGCTCGTGACGTCGGCGGCACAGGGTACCAACTGGATCGTCGAAGGCGGTCTGAATCCTGGCGACCGCGTAATCGTGCAAGGCACCGACAAGGTTCGTCCAGGCCAGCCGGTCAAGCCCGTCCCTGCGCAACTGCCGGCCGCACTGGCTTCCGGCGCAGCAGCCTCAGGCGCAGCAGCAGCGAGCGGCGTGCAATCCGCGCAGGGCGCATCGGGTGCGCAACCGGCGCAAGCCGCCTCAGCCGCATCGGGCGCGTAATAACAGGGAGCCTGTTTCATGGCAAAGTTTTTTATCGATCGCCCGATTTTTGCGTGGGTGATCGCCATCATCCTGATGCTGGCGGGGATCGCGTCGATTTTCACGTTGCCGATCGCGCAATACCCGACCATCGCTCCGCCGTCCGTGCAGATCAGCGCAACGTACCCCGGCGCATCGGCGAAGACGGTGGAAAACACCGTCACGCAGGTGATCGAGCAGCAGATGAGCGGTCTCGATCACTTGCTGTATCTGTCGTCGACCAGTGACGATTCGGGCACGGCAACCATCACGCTGACGTTCGCCGCGGGGACCAACCCCGACATCGCCCAGGTGCAGGTGCAGAACAAGCTGCAGCTCGCCACACCGCTGTTGCCTCAAGTCGTGCAGCAGCTCGGCACGAAGGTGACGAAGTCGAGCGCGAGCTTCCTGCTCGTGATGGCGTTCGTCTCCGAAGACGGCAGCATGAGCAAGTACGATCTGGCGAACTACGTCGCGTCGAACGTCGAAGATCCGGTTAGCCGGATCGACGGGGTCGGCACGGTGACGCTGTTCGGCACGCAGTACGCGATGCGGGTCTGGCTCGATGCGGCGAAGCTCAACAACTACGCGCTGACGCCGGTCGATGTGATCAACGCACTGCAGGCGCAGAACGTCCAGGTGGCCGGCGGCCAGCTCGGCGGCACGCCTTCGATACCGGGGCAGGCACTGCAGGCCACCATCACGGAAGCGACGCTACTGCAAACGCCCGAGCAGTTCGGCAACGTGCTGCTGAAGGTGAACCAGGACGGCTCGCGTGTGCGCATGAAGGACGTGGCACGCATCGAACTGGGCGGCGAAAACTACAACGTCGACACGAAGTACAACGGTGCGCCGACGGCGGGCTTCGGCATTCAGCTCGCGACCGGCGCGAACGCGCTCGCCACGGCGAAGGCCGTGCGCGCGAAGATCGACGAGCTGTCGAAGTACTTCCCGCACGGTCTGGTCGTGAAGTATCCGTATGACACGACGCCGTTCGTGCGCCTGTCGATCGAGGAAGTGGTCAAGACGCTGCTGGAAGGTATCGTCCTCGTGTTCCTCGTGATGTACCTGTTCCTGCAGAACCTGCGCGCGACGTTGATTCCGACGATCGCGGTGCCGGTGGTGCTGCTCGGTACGTTCGCGATCATGGGACTGGTCGGCTTCTCGATCAACGTGCTGTCGATGTTCGGTCTCGTGCTCGCCATCGGCTTGCTGGTGGACGATGCGATCGTGGTGGTGGAGAACGTCGAGCGGGTGATGGCCGAAGAAGGGCTATCGCCAGTCCAGGCGACGCGTAAGGCGATGGACCAGATCACCGGCGCGCTGGTTGGCGTGGCGCTCGTGCTGTCGGCGGTGTTCGTGCCGGTGGCGTTCTCGGGCGGCTCGGTCGGGGCGATCTACCGGCAGTTCTCGCTGACGATCGTGGCTGCAATGGTGCTGTCCGTGCTGGTCGCGTTGATTCTGACGCCGGCGCTGTGCGCGACGATCCTGAAGCCGATTCCGCAGGGTCATCACGAAGAGAAGAAGGGCTTCTTCGGCTGGTTCAACAAGTGGTTCGACCGCAGCCGCGACAAGTATCACAGCGGCGTGCACCACGTCATCAAGCGCTCGGGCCGCTGGCTCATCATTTATCTGGTGGTGATCGTCGCGGTCGGGTTGCTGTTTGCTCGCTTGCCGAAATCGTTCCTGCCCGATGAAGACCAGGGCACGATGTTCGTACTCGTGCAGACGCCAGCCGGCTCGACCCAGGAAACCACCGCGCGCACGCTCGCAACCGTCTCCGACTATCTGTTGAAGGACGAGAAGAACATCGTCGAGTCGGTGTTCACGGTGAACGGCTTCAGCTTCGCGGGCCGTGGCCAGAACTCGGGTCTCGTGTTCGTGCGGATGAAGGACTATTCGCAGCGCCAGCACGCGGACCAGAAGGTTCAGGCACTGGTCGGCCGGATGTTCATGCACTTCGCGCCGTACAAGGATGCGCTGATCTTCCCGGTCAACCCACCGTCGATTCCCGAACTCGGTACCGCATCGGGCTTCGACTTCGAGCTGCAGGATCGCGGCGGCCTCGGCCATGATGCACTGATGGCAGCACGTAACCAGTTGCTCGGCATGGCGGCGCAAGATCCCACGCTCGCGCAGGTGCGGCCGAACGGCCTGAACGACACGCCGCAGTTCAAGGTCGATATCGACCGCGAAAAGGCGCTGGCGCTTGGCGTGTCGGCAGCATCGATCGACCAGACGTTCTCGATCGCATGGGCGTCGTCGTACGTGAACAACTTCCTCGATACCGATAACCGGATCAAGAAGGTGTACGTGCAGGGCGAGCCGCTGTTCCGCATGAAGCCGGAAGACCTGAGCGTCTGGTTCGTGCGCAATGGTTCGGGCGGGATGGTGCCGTTCAGCGCGTTTGCGACCGGCCACTGGACCTACGGTTCGCCGAAGCTCGAACGCTACAACGGTATTTCCGCGGTCGAAATCCAGGGCGCGGCGGCACCGGGCAAGAGTACCGGCCAGGCGATGACAGCGATCGAAGCGATCGCGAAGAAGCTACCCGCGGGCATCGGCTACGAATGGACGGGGCTGTCGTTCCAGGAACGTCAGTCCGGTTCGCAGGCGCCGATCCTGTACGGCATCTCGATCCTCGTCGTGTTCCTGTGTCTCGCGGCACTGTACGAAAGCTGGTCGATCCCGTTCGCGGTGATCATGGTGGTGCCGCTCGGCGTGCTCGGCGCGCTGCTCGCGGTGACGCTGCGCGGGCTGGAGAACGATGTGTTCTTCCAGGTCGGCTTGCTGACAACCGTGGGGCTATCGGCGAAGAACGCGATTCTGATTGTCGAGTTTGCGCGCGAGCTGCAGCAGGGCGGAGGCATGGGACCGGTCGAAGCCGCGCTCGAAGCTGCGCGTCTACGGTTGCGCCCGATCCTGATGACGTCGCTCGCGTTCATTCTCGGTGTGCTGCCGCTCGCGATCAGTAACGGTGCGGGCTCGGCGAGCCAGCACGCGATCGGTACGGGCGTGATCGGCGGGATGTTGACGGCAACGTTCCTCGCGATTTTCATGATCCCGATGTTCTTCGTCGTGATCCGCGCGAAGTTCTCCGGCGAGAAGGAAGATCCGGACGTCGCGCTCCAGCATTACAACGAGCACCATCCGCACGATCCACAAGGTGGCGGCGGCTCGGCCAGCTAAGGACATAGAGATGCAAAAACATTCGTTAATTGTCATGGCGGTCGCGCTGTTTGCCGCCGGCTGCACGATGGCGCCGCATTACCAGCGCCCGGCTGTGCCTGTGTCGGGGAGCTTCCCGACCGGCGGCGTGTACGCGACGCAGCCGGCCGCGGCGGCCGGCGCGACGAGCGCGAACGGTCAGGCGGCGACGGACATCGGCTGGCGCGATTTCTTCGCCGATGCGCGGTTGCAGCGGCTGATCGACATCGCGTTGAAGAACAACCGCGATCTGCGCGTGTCGGTGCTGAACATGCAGGCCGCGCGCGCGCAGTATCAGATCCAGCGCGGTGCGTTGCTCCCGACAATCAGTGCGGTCGGACAGCAGACCAAGTCGCGCACGCCGCTCGATCTATCCGTCGCCAACCAGACCATCCAGAACCAGTACTCGGTCGGTGTGAATGGTTCGTGGGAGCTCGACTTCTTCGGGCGTATCCAGAGCCTGAAGGACCAGGCCCTCGCGCAGTATCTGTCGACGGCGCAGGCGCGCAAGGCGGCGGAGATCGCGCTGGTGGCGCAAGTGGCCGATCAGTATCTGCAGGTGCTCGGTGCCGACGATCTGCTGCAGGTTACGCAGAACACGTTGAAGAGTTCGCAGGAGTCGTACCGCATCGCGAAGGTGCAGTTCGATACCGGCACCGGTTCCGAACTCGATCTGCGGCAGGCGCAGACCGTGGTCGAGCAGGCCGAGGCAAATCAGCAGGCGCAGGCACGTTTGCGCGCGCAAGCTGAAAACGCACTGGTGCTCTTGATCGGCGAGCCGCTGCCGGCCGATCTGGCGGCGGGCTTGCCGCTCAACGATCAGGCGCTGATCACCGATATTCCTGCCGGCTTGCCGTCCGACCTGCTGACGCGGCGCCCGGACATCATGCAGGCCGAAGAGAGTCTGCTGGCTGCCAACGCGAACATCGGAGCGGCACGCGCCGCGTTCTTCCCGAAGATCTCGCTGACGGGCAACTTCGGCACATTGAGCCCGACGCTGGGTGGTCTCTTCAAGGCGGGTAGCGCGGCGTGGCAGTTTGCGCCGCAGATCTCGCTGCCGATCTTCCAGGGCGGTGTGAACAAGGCGAACCTCGACCTCGCCACGGTGCAGAAGAACATCCAGATCGCGCAGTACGAGAAGGCGATCCAGACGGCGTTCCGCGAAGTCGCCGACGGCCTGGCTGCGCGCGGCACCTACGATCAGCAGATCCAGGCGCTCGAGCGCAATACGTTTGCCGAACAGCGTGCACTCGATCTGTCCAACCTGCGCTACACGAACGGTGTGGACAGCTATCTGTCGGTGCTGACCGCGCAGACCAATCTGTACACCGCGCAGCAGTCGCTCGTGAACGCGCGCGTGAACCGTTTGACGAATCTCGTCGATCTGTACAAGGCGCTGGGTGGCGGATGGATCGAACGGGCCGGCGAACAGCCGCGTCCGGCCGATGCGCCGGTCGATTACAGCGCGGAGCGCGCGCCTGCGGCAGCGACTTCGGCAGCGTCGGCGCCGTCAGCCGGGTAAGCACATACAAGCAGTACACGTCGTACGAGCAGGTTCGTACGAAGCAAAAAGCCACGGCACATGTCGTGGCTTTTTTCATTCATCGTCGGGAACGAAGCGTCAGTGAAGATCGGCGGCGCGCAGCATGTCATCTCCTGTAACCGGAGGCTGGCTATTTGCACCGCGCCCATCGAAATCGTGGCCTGCGCGGCGGATATCGCGTTGCGCGGCCCGTTCACCCTTCACACCGTTGAAGATCAGATTCAGCAACACCGCCGACACCGACGCCAGCAGAATCCCGCTATGCAGCAGCGGCGACAGCGCGGGCGGCAGCCGTGC
The DNA here is from genome assembly GCF_030464945.1 of Paraburkholderia sp. CHISQ3. Taxonomy (NCBI): domain Bacteria; kingdom Pseudomonadati; phylum Pseudomonadota; class Betaproteobacteria; order Burkholderiales; family Burkholderiaceae; genus Paraburkholderia; species Paraburkholderia sp. CHISQ3. The sequence goes on along the minus strand of NZ_JALPRG010000002.1, from coordinate 714,333 downwards.
AAAGAAATGCGGCGACACAACCGGCACGAGACCGAGACCGATACTGACCGCGACGATGAAGAGGTTGTGGTGGTTCTTCACGAAGTCGACTTTCGACAACACCTTGATGCCGTTCGCGGCAACCATCCCGAACATCACGATGCCCGCGCCGCCCAGCACGAATGCGGGCACCGACGCGACCACCTGAGCCATCTTCGGGAACAGGCCGAGCAGCACCAGCAGCACGCCGCCCATCGCGCAGACGAAGCGGCTCTTCACACCGGTCACGCCGATCAAGCCGACGTTCTGCGAGAACGACGTATGCGGAAACGAATTGAAGATGCCGCCGATCAGCGTACCGAGCCCATCCACTCGCAGTCCGCGCACGAGCGTCTTCTGGTCTACGGGACGATCCACCATGTCGCCGACCGCGAGAAACATGCCGGTCGATTCGATGAAGGTGACGAACATCACGGTGACCATCGTCGCGATCGATAGCGGATCGAAGTGCGGCATGCCGAAGTGGAACGGCATGACGAAGCCGACCCATGGCGCGCTCGTTATGCCGTCCATGTTGACGCGACCGAGCAGCAGCGCGATCACGAAGCCCGCGACGATGCCGAGCAGCACCGAGATATTGGCGATGAAGCCACGGCCGAACTTGTTGATGAGCAGGATCAGCATCAGCACGACCAGCGACAGACCCAGGTAGACCGGATTGCCGTAGTCGGGATTGCCGACGCCGCCCGCGGCCCAGTTGATGCCGACTTCCATCAACGAGAGTCCGATCACCGAGATCACGACGCCGACCACGACCGGCGGAAAGAATCGCAGCAGCTTGCCGATCGCCGGCGCGAGCACGATACCGACGATGCCGGCGGCGATTGTCGAACCGAAGATGTCGAGTATGCCGAGACTGGGGTTGGTGCCGATCGCGACCATCGGGCCGACCGCGGCGAACGTGCAGCCCATGATCACCGGCAGACGGATGCCGAAGATCCACAATCCAAGCGTCTGGATCAGCGTCGCGATACCGCACGCAAACAGATCGGCGCTGATCAGAAACGCGACCTGATCTTTGGGCAGCTTCAGCGCGCTACCGATGATCAGTGGAACCGCCACCGCGCCCGCGTACATCACGAGCACGTGCTGGATGCCGAGCGTCAACAACTGCCCGGCGGGCAGTCGTTCGTCGCACGGATGAACCTGGGTCGATTGCATCTTGTCTGTCTCCGCCTCTGATTTTTCAGGATGGACTCCAAGGTATGCGGGACGAAAAGGCACAACAAGACCAGTGGGGCCTATTCCGGACTTCGCGGTGCCGATATGCGCATGCCGGTTTTTCGGGCGCACTGGCGCGCACATTTGGCCGGCAGGCGCTGTGAGCCCCGTTCGGCGGTGAGGCACGACGGTGCGCCGCACGGCGCGATGCGCGGGGATATGCGTAAAAGTCTATAAGCAGTATTCCGAGGGACGAATAGTGCTGTTTTGGCACGGCGGCGAAGCTGGCGGGGTTAACCCTCGATCGGGCTTAAATTGCCTTACCCGGCGATGTTCCCCGTTTGCCACAGCGCACGAATCGCCGCGATTCCATGCGCACCCGAGTTGCGGGCATCGACCAAGGTATCGGTGCTCATTCCGCCCAGCGCGAAGACGGGGATCGTCGTCAGTGCGACGAGTTCGCGAAAGCGCGGCCAACCGAGTGGCTCGGCGGTCGTGTGGGTTGCAGTCGGCAAGACCGGCGAAATGGTCAGCAGATCGGCGCCGATCTCGTTCGCATGCTGCACCTGGCGCTCGTCGTGGCACGCCGCTGAAACCAGTGACTGAGAAGGAAGGGGTCTGGCGGTGCACGCCATCAGGCGAGTACTGGTGAGGTGAATGCCGTCGGCTTGCACGGCCAGCACGACATCGACCGGCGCGTTCAACAGCAGGCGCGCATCGTGGCATCGGCAACACGCCAGCGCCAGCCTGGCCAGTTCGGCATACTGTGGCGCTGCGAGCGTTTTGGCCCGTAGTTGTACGAGACGGATGCCCGCTTCCAGCGTGCGCTCCAGATGCGCGACGAAGTCTGCTAACGACTCTCCGGCTAGTGGTTCCGGAGTGACCAGATAAGTCGGTGGCAAACGGGCGGGGTCGGTCATCGACGTTCGGCAATCAGCGTTAGCAAGGCGAGGAGGGTGCAACGGAGTGGCAGGTTACATTACTGCGGCGACTACGATCAACCGACTATGCTTCAGGTATGAAAGCGTGGCCAATCTTTGGTGCCCCTATTGTCGAAAGCCGTCGGAGGTCGATGCGCCATCGCAGCAAGCGTGCCGATGTCGCTTGCAGTTAACGCGATGACGGGCGCGCCAACGCGGCATACACAATTTTTTGCGATCATGACGCGACCCGCAGTCCGGCCGGCGCAGCGCGCAAGCGGATTTCGAATCAACAGATACAGGAGCATTCACGATGAAGACAAAAGCAGCTATCGCATGGAAGGCCGGCGCACCGTTGACGATCGAGGAAGTCGATCTCGAAGGGCCGCGCGCGGGCGAGGTGCTGATCGAGGTGAAGGCAACCGGCATCTGTCACACCGATTACTACACGCTCTCGGGCGCGGACCCAGAAGGTATCTTCCCGGCAATCCTCGGTCATGAAGGCGCTGGCATCGTGGTCGACGTCGGTGCGGGCGTCGGTACGCTGAAGAAGGGCGATCACGTGATCCCGCTTTACACACCCGAATGTCGCCAGTGCAAGTTCTGCCTGTCGCGCAAAACGAACCTGTGTCAGGCGATCCGCTCGACGCAAGGTCGCGGCCTGATGCCAGATGCGAGCTCGCGTTTCTCGCTCGACGGCAAACCGCTGTTTCACTACATGGGGACCTCGACGTTCTCGAACTACATCGTCGTGCCGGAGATCGCCGTTGCGAAGGTGCGCGAGGACGCGCCGTTCGACAAGATCTGCTACATCGGCTGCGGCGTGACGACTGGTGTTGGGGCTGTCGTGTATTCGGCGAAGGTCGAAGCGGGCGCGAACGTTGTCGTGTTCGGGCTCGGCGGGATCGGGCTCAATGTGATTCAGGGCGCGAAGATGGTGGGAGCGGACAAGATCATCGGTGTCGATCTGAACCCGGGGCGTATCGAACTCGCGAAGAAATTCGGCATGACGCATTTCATCAACCCGAACGAAGTCGAGAACGTCGTCGATCACATCGTGCAGCTCACCGACGGCGGCGCCGACTACTCGTTCGAATGTATCGGCAACACGAAGGTGATGCGCCAGGCGCTCGAATGCACGCATAAGGGCTGGGGACAGTCGTTCATCATCGGCGTGGCGGCGGCGGGCGAGGAAATCAGCACGCGGCCGTTCCAGCTTGTTACCGGGCGTCAATGGAAAGGTTCGGCGTTCGGCGGCGCGCGCGGGCGTACCGATGTGCCGAAGATCGTCGACTGGTATATGGAAGGCAAGATCAACATCGATGACCTGATCACGCACCGTCTACCGCTCGAGCGTATCAACGAGGGTTTCGATCTGATGAAGAAGGGCGAATCGATCCGCTCGGTCGTGCTGTACTAAGGAGCGCACCGCCATGCTCGAGACTCTCGCTTCGCATGCGTGCCACGGTGGCGTGCAGCGCTTCTTTCGCCACGAGTCGCAGACCATCGGCCTGCCGATGCGTTTCGCGGCCTATCTGCCGCCACAAGCTGCGCATGGGCGCGTGCCGGCGCTCTTCTATCTGGCCGGTCTGACCTGCACGGAAGAAACCTTTCCGATCAAGGCCGGCGCGCAGCGCTTTGCCGCGCAGCATGGCATCGCGCTGATTTCTCCCGATACGAGCCCGCGCGGCGCCGGTGTGCCGGGGGAAAGCGATGCATGGGATTTCGGTGTCGGTGCGGGCTTCTATGTCGATGCGACACGCGAGCCGTGGTCGAAGCATTACCGGATGTACTCGTACGTGCGCGACGAGTTGCGCGAGACGGTGCTGGCGAATTTACCTGTCGATGGAACGCGGCTCGGGATCTTCGGGCATTCGATGGGCGGTCACGGTGCGCTGATGCTGGCGCTGCGTAACCCGGAGATCTATCGCTCGGTGTCGGCGTTTGCACCGATCGCGGCGCCATCGCGTTGCCCGTGGGGCGAGAAGGCGTTCGACGGCTATCTCGGCGATGATCGCGAAGCATGGAAACAGTACGACGCGAGCGAACTGGTGGCGCATGCGTCGCAGCGCTTCGCGCAAGGCATCCTGATCGATCAGGGGCTCGCGGACCAGTTTCTCGCGGAGCAGCTTAATCCCGACGTGTTCGAGGCGGCGTGCCGTGACGCCGGGCAGCCGTTGACGTTACGTCGTCACGACGGCTACGACCATGGCTATTACTTCATCTCGACGTTTATCGAAGATCACCTCGCGCATCACGCGAGCGTATTGCTTGCAGGAGCGTGAGCGTCGCGTCGCGGGCTGCTACGCTACGTTCCGCGTCGTCCAAGCAAACTTGCGCCGTAGAACAACGCGGCGAGCGCGGTGATCCAGAAGCTCGTCGGCCAGTCGGTGTAGTAGGCGAGTGTCAGGCCGAGCCACGCCTGCGCGAGCGCAAGCAACGCGGCGACCGCGAGACCGGCGGACAACCGCGTCGTGAGGTTCTGCGCGGCAGCGGCTGGCCCAACCATCAGCGTGAACACCAGCAACACACCGACGATCTGCGTGCATGCAGCGACCGCGATCGCGGTGATCGCGAGAAACAGCATCGACATCAGACGCAGCGACACGCCCTTGGCTTCCGCGAGTTCCGGTTGCAGCGAGGCGAACAGCAACGGCCGCATGATCGCTGCGAGTGCGATCAGGCTCACGATAGCGAGCCCCGCGAGGATCGCGAGTGTCGACGCGTTGACGCCGAGCACGTTACCGAACAGCAGCGCGGTGACCTGCGTGGCGTAGGCCGTGAAGAAGTGCAGGAACAGCAGACCGAAACCGAGCGACAGCGACAGGATCACGCCGATCGCCACGTCGCGGCCCGCGAGTCGTTCACCAAGCGCGCCCATGCCGATGCCGGCGGCGAGTGTAAAGCCAACCATCCCCCAGATCGGTGAAATACCGATCAGCACGGCGCCGGTCGCGCCGGTGAAGCCGACGTGCGACAGCGCGTGACCGGCGAACGTTTGCCCGCGCATCACCAGAAAATAGCCAACAATACCAGCCAGCACCGCGACGATCCCCGACGCCGCGAATGCGTTGATCATGAAATCGTATTCAAACATCGTGCGTGTGTCCGTCGCGTGGCGCGTGAGGGTGAGCGTGACCGTGTGCGCCGTGCGTATGCGCAGCGCCGCCACCGCCGTGATCGTGACCGTCTTCTTCGTGAGCGTGATCGTGCTTCTCGACTTCGACGTCGCCCGACATCACGAAGATGCGGCCGTTCACACGCATCACGTCGATCGTCGAACCGTAGAGCCGCGACAGCACCGGTTTCGTGATGACTTCATCGACGGTACCGAGCGCCGCTACACCGCTGCCTAGGTACAGCACGCGATCGAGCGCATGCAGCAGCGGATTGAGTTCGTGTGCGGAGAACAGCACCGCGATGCCGAGCTCCTGCTGTACGCGCCGCACCAGTTCGACCACACCCTTTTGATGGTGCGGGTCGAGGCTGATCAGCGGTTCGTCGAGCAGCAGCAGTTGCGGGTTGCCTAACAGGCACTGTGCAAGCAGCAGACGTTGCCGCTCGCCGCCCGACAGTTCGGAGAGCGGCCGCGCAGCCAGCGTGCGGCCATCGACCAGGTCCAGCACGCGCTCGACATCGGCGCGGGTTTTCGCATCGGCGTGTGGCAGACCCCAACGATGACCATCGGCGGCCATCGCGACGAAATCGCGGCCGCGCACGCGGCGGCCCGCGAGTGCACTGCGTGTCTGCGGCATGTAGCCGATCGACGGATTGCCGCGCTCGACCGGCCGGCCGAGCACGCGGATCGCGCCGCTTGCTGCCGGCACGAGGCCGAGCACCGCACGCATCAAGGTGGTCTTGCCCGCACCGTTCGGTCCAAGCACGCCGATGAACTCGCCCTGATTCACAGTGAAACTCGTGTCGGCCAGAATCGTGCGACCGCCGAGTTCGAGCGTGACGCCTTCAAGCGCGAGGACGGGTGCGGACGGCGTGCGGCCTGGGTCGATCATTGAGTCTTTCCTTTACCTGCGCCGCCTGCAGAGCCCGTGTCTCCCGCGGCAAGCGCTTTGTCGAGCGCGTCGAGCTGCGCCAGCATCCATTGCTGGAACGTGTGGCCGGCCGGCTCGGTCTCGGTGACGCTAACGGTCGGAACGTGCGATTGCTGGGCCAGTTTCAACATGCGTTTGGTCAGGGCTTCGGTTGCCTGGCTGTTATAGATCAGAACGCGGACGCGCTTTTCGCGCAGGTCGCGCTCGAATGCCGCGATATCCGATGCGCTCGCTTCGGTGTCGTTCATCGCGGCCAGCTGGAAGCGCTGGTTGCGCATATCGAGGCCGATCGCGTCCGACATATAGCCGAATACCGGCTCCGTCGCCGTGACCGGCAGCCCGGTGTAACGGGCGCGCAACGCGGCGACCTTGTCGGTGATCGGCTTCAGCGAATCGAGAAACTTCGCGAGGTTCGCATCGTACGCCGCTTTGTGCGCCGGGTCAGCAGACGCGAGCGCCGCGCTCACGGCGCGGGCGACGGCGGGCATCGTCGCCGGGTCGTACCACAGGTGCGGATTATCGCCGCTCTTCTTGCCGACCAGATCGGCGGCGACGATCGTCGTGCGCTTTGCGTTCTTCGATGCGTTCAGGAGCTTCGCCATCCACGGATCGTAATCGGCGCCGTTATAGACGACAAGGCTCGCCTGCTGCAATTCGCGCGCGGTTTTCGGGCTCGCTTCGAACAGGTGCGGGTCCTGATCCGGATTGCTCAGGATGCTGCTCACGTCGACACGATCGCCGCCCAGTTGATGCACGACGTCGCCGTAGAAATTCTCCGCGGCTACGACGCGGATCTTTGCGTCCTGGGCGAACGCGGCATGGGCAAACGCAAACGCAGCGGCGCCGGTCGCCAGATACTTTGACAGGCCCAGCGCGCGGCTCCATTTCGAATTGAGGTTCTTCATTGGTCTTTCCTGGTTCGTGTTGCGAAAGGGTGGAGTAAGGGTTGCGACAAGCGAGGCCGCGCGCGGAGTGCGACAACGCTACGAAGCGGCACGTTCATCGCCCGGCGACCGCTGTGCCTGACAGGCCGAGCACAGGCCACTCAGCTCGACAACCTGGTGATGCACTTCGAAGCCATTGGCCGGTGCGCTGTGCGAAAGCTGTTCGGCGAGCTCGTGGCCGGGAATCTCGACGGTTTCGCCGCACGCTTCGCAGATCAGAAACTGTCCCTGATGCGGCTGGTCGATTTCGCAGCAGGCGAAGAAGGCATTCTTCGATTCGATCCGGTGGACGAAACCATGCGCGACGAGAAAGTCGAGCGCGCGGTAAACCGTAGTGGGCGGCACGCGGCCGCGTTGCGGCGCGAGCGCGTCGAGCAGATCGTATGCGCCAACCGGTCGCTCGCTGGCGGCGACCAGCGCATAGACCTGGCGTCGCAGCGGAGTGAGTGCAAGACCGTGCTTAGCTGCCACGGCATCGGCCTTGGCGAGCTGGGCGGCGAGTCGGTCTGCGAGAGGGGCGGCCATGTCATGCATTCCAGAAATCGGTCGAATCGACGCGAGACGCGAATGATATAACGTATCGTGAATCGAGGGTGACTGGCCGCGCAACAATACCCCACGCCACTTTTCTTCCGCAGCGACTCGCTGACGCGCTGCACCATCGAAATCTTGCCGCGCGTCTTGACACGATCCGACGCGTATCCGATCATTCGACCACATTTAGAGCAATTGTTCGCGCAACGAGCGTTCGCTCACTTCTTCGCAGAAGGATGAAGGTGGGCCGAAGTAAGCGGACGAAACTGGAGACAGGCGGTGGCGGCACGACTGCAAGACAAGGTGGCGATCCTGACCGGCGCAGCGAGCGGTATTGGCGAAGCGGTCGCGCAGCGCTATCTCGACGAAGGTGCGCGCTGCGTACTGGTTGATCTGAAGCCGGCCGATGCGTTCGGACAGCGCTTGCAGGATTCCTGCGGCGATCGCGTGCTGACACTTTCCGCGGACGTCACGCGCCGCGACGATATCGAGCGCATCGTCGCCGGTGCGATCAAGCGGTTTGGGCAGATCGACATACTGTTCAACAATGCGGCGATGTTCGACATGCGGCCGTTACTCGACGAGTCCTGGGACATCTTCGACACGCTGTTCGCCGTCAATGTGAAGGGCATGTTCTTCCTGATGCAGGCGGTGGCGCGGCAGATGGTCGAGCAGGGACACGGCGGCAAGATCGTCAATATGTCGTCGCAGGCTGGCCGGCGCGGCGAAGCGCTTGTCTCGCACTACTGTGCAACCAAGGCCGCGGTTCTCAGCTATACGCAATCGGCGGCGCTGGCACTCGCGCCGCATCGGATTAACGTCAACGGCATTGCGCCAGGCGTCGTCGATACGCCGATGTGGGATCAGGTCGATGCGCTCTTTGCGCGCTATGAAAACCGCCAGCCCGGCGAGAAGAAGCGGCTGGTCGGCGAAGCGGTACCGCTCGGTCGCATGGGCGTACCCGACGACCTCACCGGCGCCGCGCTGTTTCTCGCTTCCGCCGATGCCGATTACATCACTGCACAGACATTGAACGTCGACGGCGGCAACTGGATGAGCTGAATTTCCCCGCACCACACCACGCAGCAACGCAGCCAGTTACTAAACGATAAAGGAGACACGCAATGCAACGAACTCACCGATTTGCGCTCAAGGCGATTACCGCCGGCGCACTGGCGTGCGCGGCACTGGGCGCATCGGCCGCGACCGTGACGATCGCGATGTTGAACAACCCCGACATGATCGAGCTGAAAAAGCTTTCGCCGGCCTTCGAGAAAGCCAACCCCGACATCAAGCTGAACTGGGTGATCCTCGAAGAGAACGTGCTGCGCCAACGCGCAACAACCGACATCACCACCAACAGCGGCCAGTTCGACGTCGTGATGATCGGTGCATACGAAACGCCACAGTGGGGCAAGCGCGGCTGGCTGTCGCCGCTCACCGGCTTGCCCGCCGATTACGATCTGAACGACGTTGTGAAGACCGCACGCGACGGCCTGTCGGTGAACGGTCAGTTGTATGGGCTGCCGTTCTACGTCGAAAGCTCGATGACCTACTACCGCAAGGATCTGTTCGCGGCGAAGGGCCTGAAGATGCCCGATCAGCCCACCTATGACCAGATCGCGCAGTTCGCCGACAAGCTCACCGACAAGGCCAACGGCACCTACGGCATCTGCCTGCGCGGCAAGGCCGGTTGGGGTGAAAACATGGCCTATGTGACGACGGTGGTGAACACGTTTGGCGGCCGCTGGTTCGATGAAAAGTGGCAGGCGCAGCTCACGACGCCGGAGTGGAAGAAGGCGGTCGGTTTCTACGTCGATCTGCTGAAGAAGAACGGCCCCCCGGGAGCGAGTTCGAACGGCTTTAACGAAAACCTGACGCTGATGTCGTCGGGCAAGTGCGCGATGTGGATCGACGCGACGGTGGCCGCGGGTATGCTGTACAACAAGCAGCAGTCGCAGGTTGCGGACAAGATTGGTTTTGCCGCTGCACCGACGGCTGTCACGCCGAACGGTTCGCACTGGCTGTGGACGTGGGCGCTCGCGATTCCGAAGTCGTCGAAGGCACAGGACGCAGCGAAGAAGTTCATCACGTGGGCAACGTCGAAGCAGTACGTCGAGATGGTCGGCAAGGACGAAGGCTGGGCGTCGGTGCCATCGGGTACGCGTCTGTCCACCTACGCGCGCCCGGAATACAAGCAGGCTGCACCGTTCTCCGATTTCGTGCTGAAGGCAATCGAAACGGCTGATCCGGAGCATCCGACTGCAAAACCGGTTCCGTACACCGGCGTGCAGTTCGTCGGTATTCCGGAGTTCCAGTCGTTCGGCACGGTGGTTGGCCAGAGCATCGCTGGCGCGCTCGCTGGTCAGATGACAGTCGATCAGGCGCTCGAAGCAGGCAATGCGACCGCGAACCGCGCGGTCCGTCAGGCCGGCTATCAGAAGTAACGCAGGAGTAAAGCGCGAAGCAACGCCGCCCCGCACGACCTCGCGGTAGCGTAAGTCCCCTGGCTGGCGTGAGCCAGCCAGGGTCTGGTCAGCGTCATGGCCAGGCAGCACAGCGGGCCGACGTCTGCCGCCGGCTCGCGCATTACCAAAAGGTGGTCACGATCATGCGTCATCTACACCTTCCTCTCATGCAAGTCCGCCCCAAAACCGAACCTGAACGCACGTCGCAAAAGGCGTCTTCCGCCCGCTGGCTGGTCACGCCGTCCGTCGCAGCGCTGGTGCTGTGGATGGCGATTCCGCTCGCGATGACGATCTGGTATTCGTTCACGCGCTATAACCTGCTGAACCCCGACGAGAAAGGTTTTGCCGGTCTCGACAACTACCATTACCTCGCCACCGATCCCTCGTTCATTCCGTCGATCGTGCACACGCTCGAACTGATCGTCGCGGTGCTCGTCATCACGGTAGTGGGTGGCATCCTGATGTCGGTGCTGTTCGATCGCAAGTTCTACGGTCAGGGCATCGCACGGCTGCTGGCTATCGCGCCGTTCTTCGTGATGCCGACGGTGAGCGCGCTGATCTGGAAGAACATGATCCTGCATCCTGTGTACGGCCTCGTCGCCGACGGCATGCGTGCGCTCGGGCTGACGCCGATCGACTGGTTCGCCACGTATCCGCTCACCGCGGTGATCATCATCGTCGCGTGGCAGTGGCTGCCGTTCGCGTTCCTGATCCTGTTCACGGCAATCCAGTCGCTTGACCAGGAACAGAAGGAAGCGGCGCGCATCGACGGCGCGGGTCCGTTCGCGATGTTCTTCTTCATCACGCTGCCGCACTTGAAGCGCGCGATCGCCGTGGTCGTGATGATGGAAACAATTTTCCTGCTGTCGATCTTCGCCGAGATCTACACGACGACAGGCGGCGGTCCAGGCACCGCGACGACCAACCTGTCGTACCTGATCTACTCGCTCGGGTTGCAGCAGTTCGACGTGGGCCTCGCGTCCGCGGGCGGGATACTGGCTGTGGTGCTGGCAAACGTCGTGTCGTTCTTCCTCGTGCGCATGCTGTCGAAGAACCTGAAAGGGGAGTACGAAAAATGAGCCAGCTTGCCGCTACTCCAGCATCGACCACGTCGACGCCGTCAAAGCCGCGTTCCGCTTCACCGTTCGCGATCGTACGGCGCAGCATCCCTGGCATCCTTGCGTGGCTGATCTCGTTGTTGCTGTTCTTCCCGATCTTCTGGATGACGATCACGGCGTTCAAGACCGAGCAACAGGCGTACTCGTCGTCGCTGTTCTTCACCCCGACGCTCGACAGCTTCCGCGAGGTGTTTGCACGCAGCAACTACTTCTCGTTCGCGTGGAATTCGGTGCTGATCTCGGTCGGCGTCACGCTTCTGTGCCTGATTCTCGCCGTACCGGCCGCGTATGCGATGGCGTTCTTTCCGACCCGGCGCACGCAGAAGGTTCTGCTGTGGATGCTGTCCACGAAGATGATGCCGTCGGTCGGCGTGCTGGTGCCGATCTATCTGCTGTGGAAGAACGCGGGCCTGCTCGACACGGTGTGGGGGCTCGTAATCGTCTACACGCTGATCAATCTGCCGATCGCCGTCTGGATGGCCTTCACGTACTTCAATGAAATCCCGAAGGACATTCTCGAAGCGGGTCGTATCGACGGTGCCGCGACGTGGCAGGAGATCGTCTATCTGCTGATGCCGATGGCGTTGCCCGGTCTTGCATCGACCGGACTGCTGCTCGTCATCCTGTCGTGGAACGAAGCATTCTGGAGCATCAACCTGTCGAGTTCGAATGCAGCACCGCTCACGGTCTTCATCGCTTCGTATTCGAGCCCTGAGGGATTGTTCTGGGCGAAGCTGTCGGCGGCATCGCTGCTGGCGGTCGCACCGATCCTGATCGTCGGCTGGTTGTCGCAGAAGCAACTGGTGCGCGGTCTCACGTTCGGGGCGGTCAAATAATGAGCCACGTCGTGACAGCGTCGAGCCTCGCGTTGATTTGCGATTGCGACGGCGTGCTGGTCGACAGCGAAGCGGTTGCCGCGGCGATGCTGGTGCGCGAGCTCGAAGCGCGCTGGCCCGATGCCGACGTCGAACCGGTGCTGCTGCCGATGCTCGGCTTGCGCATCGAACGCGTACTCGAAGGCACGGCGGCGCAACTCGGCAAGACGCTCGCCGCCGCCGACGTCGAAGCGATTCGCAGCGCGGTGGAAGCAGCGGCGATGCAGGCACCGACGGTAGCGGGCATCGAAGAAGCGCTGTCGCAGATCGACCTGACGAAAGCCTGCGCGAGCAACAGCTACCGGTCGTATGTCGAGAACGTGCTGGCACGCACCGGTCTTGCGCGGTTCTTCGGCGAGCGTGTGTTTTGCGCCGACACGGTCGCGCAGCCGAAGCCCGCTCCCGACGTTTATCTCGCGGCGGCACGCGGCCTCGGCACGACACCGGAGAACTGTCTCGCAGTCGAGGACAGCGTTACCGGCACGACGGCGGCAAGCGCGGCGGGCATGACGGTCCTCGGGTTTATCGGTGGCGGGCACGCGAGTGCGGCGCAGATCGACGCATTGCGTGCTGCGGGCGCGCAGCACGTATTCGACGACATGCAGCTCTTGCCGGCGCTTACGGCAAGCTGGGTGCAGCGCGTGACCGTCGGTTCGCATTGAAATGGATAGTACTGGCAACACAGTTCTACATGTGACCCGGGCCGGCGCTCAAGCGCTAACCCGGGTCGACAACGGAGACACATCATGGCAAGCCTGACTCTGCGCGGTATCAGCAAGCGCTACGACGACAACGAAGTGATGCGCGACATCAATCTCGACATCGCGGACGGCGAGTTCGTCGTCTTCGTCGGTCCTAGCGGCTGCGGGAAATCGACGCTGATGCGGATGATCGCCGGCCTCGAAGATATCAGCGGCGGCGACCTGAACATCGACGGAACGCGTATGAACGACGTGCCGCCCGCGAAGCGCGGCATCGCGATGGTGTTCCAGTCGTATGCGCTTTATCCGCACATGACGCTGTACGACAACATGGCGTTCGGCCTGAAGCTAGCGGGTACGAAGAAGCCCGAGATCGATGCGGCCGTACGCAACGCCGCGAAGATTCTGCACATCGACCATCTGCTCGACCGCAAGCCGAAGCAACTGTCGGGCGGGCAGCGTCAGCGCGTGGCGATCGGCCGCGCTATTACGCGCAAGCCGAAGGTGTTTCTGTTCGACGAGCCGTTGTCGAATCTCGATGCGGCGCTGCGCGTGAAGATGCGTCTCGAGTTCGCGCGTCTGCACGACGAATTGAAGACGACGATGATCTACGTGACGCACGACCAGGTCGAAGCGATGACGCTGGCCGACAAGATCGTCGTGCTGTCGGCGGGGAATGTCGAGCAGGTCGGTAGTCCGACGCGGCTTTATCATGCGCCGGCCAACCGCTTTGTCGCGGGCTTTATCGGTTCGCCGAAGATGAATTTCATGGAAGGCGTGGTGCAGTCGGTGTCGCACGACGGCGTCGTGGTGCGCTACGAAACCGGCGAGACGCAGCGTGTCGCCGTCGTGCCCGGCAACGCGAAGGAAGGCGACAAGGTGACGGTTGGTATCCGGCCCGAGCATCTACATGTCGGCGAAGCGGAATACGGTGTGTCGGCGCGCACGATGGCGATCGAATCGCTCGGTGACGCCGCTTACCTGTACTCGGAATGCGGCGTGGCGCCGGACGGTCTCATTGCGCGGATCCCACCGCTCGACCGGCACACGAGAGGCGAGATGCAGAAGCTGGGCGCCACGCCTCAGCATTGCCATCTGTTCGACAGTGCGGGCATCGCGTTCGAACGGAAGATCGTCGAGGTGCTTGCGGCCTGAGCGACCGAGGCGCGTCACTCCACGAAAAACGCCGCACGCAGGGTTGCCCTGTGTGCGGCGTTTTTTTTCGTTTACGGCGCCGGCATTACCGCACTGTCGCCGTCATCGTCACTGTCATGCCTCAAGCGCCGCGCGCGCACATAGCTCATCGGTGACGAGACCCGACAGCCAGCCACCCTTCAGCGTAGCAATCACCGCATGCCGTTTGCGCGTGCCACCGGCGATGCCGATAGTCGGCCGCTTAGGCGGCGAATCGAGGCGGATGCTGGTCACGCGCCGGCCAGTCGGCGATTCGATGCGCGCACCGTTGGCGTCGATCGGCAGGCCGAGCATTTCGGCGATCGCGCCGAGCCGCATCAGTTCGCGCACTTCGTCGACGGTCAGAAAGCCGTCTTCATAGAGCGGGCAGTTCGGTCCGATGTCGCCGATGCCGACGAACGCCACATCCGCTTCCGCCGACAGCGACTGCACGATCCGGTAGAGCCGGTGGTTGCACCACTGCGCGCGTTCGGCTTCGTTGTCGGCGATCAGCGGTGCGGGCAGCAGAAAATGCTTGCCGCCGGTCTTCTCCGAGATGTGCAACGCGACGTCATAGCGGTTCGACGAGCCGTCCTGAGCGATCGCACCGACCATCGATACGAGCCGGTGCTGCGGCCGCTCCAGCTGCGTGATCTGATCGACGGCGGCTTTCAGGGTCCGGCCGCTGCTCAAGGCGATGACCATCGGTCGCTCTTCGGTGAGGTAGCGCTCCATCACCTGCGCGCCGGCTACGGCGAGCTTGCGATCGACTTCCTCATGGGTGTCGCCGTCGATCGGCACGATCTCGCACATCGCGAGCCCGTAGCGCTTCGACAACTGGTCGGCGAGCGTGAGGCAGTCGGCGATCTGGTGATCGACGCGTACACGGATCAGGTTCTTCTCGACCGCGAACGCGACGAGTCGTTGTGCAACGGGGCGTGACACCTGGAGCTTTTCGGCAATCTCGTTCTGCGTGTTGCCGGCGACGTAATAGAGCCACGCCGCGCGGGTTGCAAGATCGAGTTTTTCGCTGGACTTGGGCACGATGGATTCCGTCTGTCTTGCGCGTGCTGTGCGCCTGGGATGGCAGCCGGCGTGCTTCGTGCCGGCTGTGCGTGTCGCAATGCGGGACCACCGCGGAGCATATGCGGCCCGCGGGAAACTGCTACGCGAGCCGTTCGCGCGATGGGTCGAAAAGCGGCCGCACGTGCCGGTACAGCGCGCGGAAGCCGTCGAGCCGCTCACGCAGCGTCGCATGCCGTTGCATGTCGGGCGTGAACTCGCTTTCGACCGGTGGCTTGGTCAGCACTTCGGCGGGGTTACCACCCGCTGCGAGCCAGCCGAGCCGTGCCGCCCCGAGCGCGGCACCGGTTTCACCGCCGCCGTGCTTGCGGGTATGCGTGCCGAGTGCATCGGCGAGCAGTTGCGCCCAGTAATCGCTGCGAGCACCGCCACCGAGCAGCGAGAGCGCGTTCACCTCGGTGCCCGCTGCGCGCAGTGCATCGAGACCTTCGGTCAGTGCGAGCGTGACACCTTCGATAACCGCGTAGCCGAGCAGCGCGCGGTCGGTTGCGTGCGTCATGCCGAAGAACACGCCTTGCGCGTAGGGGTCGTTATGCGGTGTACGTTCGCCCGACAGATACGGCAGGAACAGCGGAGCGGTGGTCAGCGCGTCCGGTGCGAGCGCAGCGATTTCGCCGAGCAGCGTGGGTTCGTCGGTGGACGTGAGCTTGCAGACCCAGCGCAGGCAACTCGCTGCCGACAACACGACGCTCATCTGTTGCCAGCGATCCGGAATGGCGTGGCAGTACGCGTGCACCGCAGAGGCCGGATTGGGCAGGAACCGGTCGCCGACCACGCACAGCACACCTGATGTGCCGAGCGAGACAAAGCCATCGCCGGGCTGGGTGGCGCCGATGCCGACTGCGCTCGTCGCGTTGTCGCCCCCACCGGCCGCGACCACGACGCCCGCGGGCAGGCCCAGTTCGCGCGCGAGCTCGGCGCGCAGCGTGCCCGACGGCGCGCTGCCTTCGGCCAGCGCCGGCATCTGCGAGCGGCGCATGTCGCAGGCCGCGAGCAGCTCGTCGGACCAGTCGCGCTTCGCGACATCGAGCCACATCGTGCCCGCGGCATCGGATGGATCGGATACCTTGCCACCCGTCAGCATCAGCCGCAGATAGTCCTTCGGCAGCAGCACGCAGGTCGTGCGCCGGAAGATCTCCGGTTCGTGCCGTGCGACCCATAGCAGCTTCGGTGCGGTGAAGCCGGGCATCGCGAGATTGCCGGCGATGCGATGCAGGTCCGGTGCGCGCGCCGTGAGCTGCGCGCATTCGTCGACGCTGCGCATGTCGTTCCACAGGATGGCCGGGCGCAATACGCGGTCTTCGGCATCGAGCAGTACCGCGCCGTGCATCTGGCCGGACAGGCCGATGCCGCGCACCTGGGCGAACTCGTCGGGATAGCGCTCGTGCAACGCGGACAGCGCGGTGCGCGTGCCGCTCCACCAGTCGGCGGGATTCTGTTCGGACCAGCGCTGATGTGGCCGTGAGACTGTGAACGGAGAACCGGCGGTGCCGATCACCTTGCCGTCGGACGCGAGCAGCAGAACTTTTACTTCGGACGTGCCGAGGTCGATGCCGAGATACATGGGCGCGGAAGGATCATCGTTGGGGACGCACTACTTTAGCCGCACCTGCCCCATGGCGCTATCGGCATGAGACCTGGATGCGCCGCAACGCATGCGTGCGGCGAGCGGATCGTACAGGTGGTGTGCAGGTCAGATATGCGTGCCGCGTACCGCAATCCATTCGTCGACGCGTTTGAGCGCGGCGCGCACGACGGCTTCCAGCGCGGCAGTTCCAGCCATGCTGCCCCACAGCAGACGGTCCGCGCAAAACGCGTGCAGCGGGTCGTCGCCGGCGAAGAAACCGCGTGCAACGCGTTCGTCCATTACTCCGTCCTGATACGCATAAGGCAACGCGCCGCGCTGCCAGCGATCGAGAAAGCGGAAGAACAGCGCCGGCAGCACGGCCGTCGCGGCCGGCTCGGCGCCGCGCGCGAAACATTCGGCAAGCGTCGGTGCGATGAAGCCGGGGATCTTCGAGAAGCCATCCGCGGCAACGCGCTGGTTGGTGTCCTGAATGTAGGGATTGCTGAAGCGATCGAGCACCACGTCGCGGTAGCGCGCGAGGTCGAGCGGGCTTGGCGTGAGGCACGGAATCACGTCCTGCGTGACGTAGTCGTAAGCGAACTGACGGATATCCGCGTCGAGCGTGCCTTCGTGAATGTAACTGAGCCCCACGAGCGTACCGGCCCACGCGATGCAGCTATGGGTCGCGTTGAGAATGCGAATCTTGGCTTCCTCGTAAGGCAGCACCGACTCGACGAGTTCGGCACCGACCCGCTCCCATGCGGGACGGCCCGCACAGAAGCGATCTTCGATGACCCACTGGATAAACGATTCGCCCATCACCGGGCAGGTGTCGTCGAAACCGGTCGCGGCACGGACGCGTTCGCGTACGTCGTCGGTGGGGCGGGGCGTGATGCGATCGACCATCGAGTTCGGGCTTGTGGTGTGCGCATCGAACCATTGCCGCAGCGCAGTCGCACCGCGCCGCTCGAGAAACTCGCTCATCCCCGCATGAAAACGCTCGCCGTTGCTGCGCAGGTTGTCGCTGCTCTGCAGCGTGACCGGGCCCGCGTTGCGCTGCATGCGCGCTTCGAGAATCGCCGCAAGCGCGCCGTAGATCGTCGTGCGTGCGCCGGCGAGATCCGCGGCGAGATCGGGGTTCGCGGTATCGAGCCGATGATGCTCGTCGAGGTAATAGCCGCCTTCGGTCACGGTAAACGACACGATCTTGCAGGCAGGATCCGAACCGGCTTCAACCAGTGCATCGAGATTCGCGGACCACGGCAGCACGCGCTCGATCGAGCGGATCGTTTCGTAGGCGCGCTCGCCATGCGGCGTGACGGTTTCGAGCGTGTAGACGCCATGCTGGGCTGCCAGTGCGTCGAGTGCCGCGCGCATGTCGTCGCGGATGTTGCCAACCGCCAGCGACCAGTGCGGCTCGCCATCCTGCCGGGTGGCATTCAGACGATGAAGGTACCAGGCCTGATGGGCGCGGTGAAACGATCCCACGCCGATATGCAGGATCACGTTTGCGGTCGCGCCGCTGCCTTGCACGCTGTTCATGTGCGTCTCCAGAGTCTTGTCTTCGGCGCACAGCCTGCGCGTGCGCTTTTAATGGGGTCGTTGAGGTCGATGCGAAAGTCGATGCGGAATGTTGAGCATTTGCTCCGTATATGAACGAATGATCGTATTCGCGCTATTGAAAGTCAAGATGGAGCGTGCTGGTTTCGTTGGCGCAGTGCGGCGTGACGGGCTTTTCAGCTGGATTTGTCCGAATCGCACTGCGACTGGCCGACCGGGGTGAAGAAAGCTGCTGCGTTGCACAAAATTTGACATCGATGAGGCCAGGATTAACCCGAATGCAAAAAAGTATTGGTCCGGAGCGTTGTTTTCAGTAGTGTCGAACGCGTCCGGCGACTAACTTTCGCTATACAGGCTGGAAACGGACGACGCGCAGCGAGCCGGTGCAACACCCACCCGGACACACGCTGTCAGCGTCGCTTCATGGAGGAAGACGAGATGAGCCATTCGATCGCAACGCCAGGCCCGCATTCCGCTGTGTGCGGATCTGTCTGCCCGCGTCGCGCATGCGCACGCTGTGCGCAGCGGTGCGTCGTATGAAAAGCGTCCGTCGCTCCGAGGGCAGCACGCAGCCCGATCTCGAACTCGTGGCCGTACGCCGCGACGAATCGTTCAAGGTGTGGTCGCACGGTTATCCGTACCGCACGGTGCGCTGGCACTTTCATCCGGAATTCGAAATCCATCTGATCGTCGCGACGTCCGGCAAGATATTTGTCGGCGACCATATCGGTAGCTTCGTGCCCGGCAATCTCGTGCTGATGGGGCCGAACCTGCCGCACAACTGGGTGAGCGACGTGCCGCCCGGCGAAACCATCGCGCAACGCAATCTCGTCGTGCAGTTCGGCCAGGATTTTGTCGCGCGCTGTGTGGAGAGTTTTCCGGAGTGGCGCTCGCTCGAGACGCTCCTCGCGGATGCACAGCGTGGCGTATCGTTTGGTCCGCACACCAGCGCCGCGATCCAGCCGCTCTTCATGGAACTGCTCGAAGCTCGCGGTCTGCGTCGTATCGTGTTGTTCATGTCGATGCTCGAGTGTCTGCTCGACGCATCGGACCGCGAACTGCTCGCGAGTCCCGCCTATCAGGTCGATCCATCGAGCTTCGCCTCGACGCGCATCAATCACGCGCTGTCGTACATCGGCAAGAATCTGTCGGGCGAGTTGCGCGAGGGCGATCTCGCGCAGCTTGCCGGTCAGAGTGTCAGCGCTTTCTCGCGTTACTTCCGTCGTCATACCGGGTTGCCGTTCGTGCAGTACGTGAACCGCATGCGCATCAATCTCGCGTGC
The DNA here is from genome assembly GCF_030464945.1 of Paraburkholderia sp. CHISQ3. Taxonomy (NCBI): domain Bacteria; kingdom Pseudomonadati; phylum Pseudomonadota; class Betaproteobacteria; order Burkholderiales; family Burkholderiaceae; genus Paraburkholderia; species Paraburkholderia sp. CHISQ3. Next base: position 694,858 of record NZ_JALPRG010000002.1, on the reverse strand, counting down.
CAGTTGCTGATGGATTACGAACTGAGCGTCACCGACATCTGTTTCAAGGCGGGTTTTAACAACCTGTCGAATTTCAACCGGCAGTTTCTTGCCGCAAAAGGAATGGCGCCGACGCAGTTCCGCCGCTATCAGCAACTGAACGATGCCAGCCGTGTCGCGTCGGAAGATGCGGCTGCACGTGGTGCTGGCATCGACGGTGCACCTGCGATCGTGCCGGCCACAGCGCCGGCAGGACACCCGCCCGGTCGCGCGCTCGTTGCGCCGTCGGCCTGGCCGCCAACCTGACGCGGTGCGTTCCCGTTGGCCCGACCTGCGGCTGACTGGAGCGCATCGCGAACCTCCCGCGCATCACGCGCATCGCTAACTGTTTCAAAGCTCATCGTGCTGCCATCAGCGCGAGGGACGGGCTCACGCTCAGTGTTTACCTCAGTGCCCACATCAACAATGGAGACAACCATGACGCAGACCACCTCGACATTCGCCCCGCGGAACACGCGGCAAGTGCAAGTACGCACGGCGCTTGCGCTTGCCGCATTCGTCCTGTCGCTTGCCGCGATGCCCGCAGCGCAGGCCGCACCGCTGAAAATCGGCATGACCTTCCAGGAGCTGAACAACCCGTACTTCGTGACGATGCAGCAGGCGCTCAACGAAGCCGCCGCGACGATCGGCGCGACGGTCGTCGTCACCGATGCGCATCACGACGTGAGCAAACAGGTGAGCGACGTCGAGGACATGTTGCAGAAGAAGATCGACATCCTGCTCGTGAATCCGACCGATTCGACCGGCATCCAGTCGGCGGTAACGGCGGCGAAGAAGGCAGGCGTTGTGGTCGTCGCCGTCGATGCAAACGCGAACGGACCTGTCGATTCGTTCGTCGGCTCGAAGAATTTCGATGCGGGGCAGATGTCGTGCGAGTACCTCGCGAAGGCGATCGGCGGCAGCGGCGAAGTGGCGATACTCGATGGCATTCCGGTTGTGCCGATTCTCGAACGCGTACGTGGTTGCAAGGCGGCGCTCGCGAAATTCCCCAACGTGAAAATCGTCGACACGCAGAACGGCAAGCAGGAGCGTGCCACCGCGCTGACTGTCACCGAGAACATGATCCAGGCGCATCCGAACGTGAAAGGCGTGTTCAGTGTGAACGACGGTGGCTCGATGGGGGCGCTGTCCGCGATCGAATCGTCGGGCAAGGACATCAAGCTCACGAGCGTCGACGGCGCGCCAGAAGCGATCACTGCGATCCAGAAGCCAAATTCAAAATTCATCGAAACGTCCGCGCAGTTTCCGCGCGACCAGGTGCGCATCGCCATCGGTATCGCGCTCGCGAAGAAGTGGGGCGCCAATGTGCCGAAGGCGATCCCCGTCGACGTGAAACTGATCGACAAGGACAACGCGAAGGGTTTCAGCTGGTGAGGTATACGCCGCGCGCAAGCAGTATCGCGCGCGGCATCGAAGGGGAGTGAAGATGGACACGAATACTGTTCTTCAGCTCGCACACATCACGAAGGGCTTCCCCGGCGTGAAAGCGCTGCAGGATATTCATCTCGAGATCGCACGCGGCGAGATTCACGCGCTGCTCGGCGAAAACGGCGCAGGCAAGTCGACGCTGATGAAGATCCTGTGCGGCATCTACGCGCCGGACGAAGGCACCATCGTGATCGACGGCGAGCAGCGTCGGTTCGCGAATTATCACGATGCGGTCGCAGCCGGCGTCGGCATCGTATTTCAGGAGTTCAGCCTGATTCCGTATCTGAACGCGGTGGAGAACATGCTTCTCGGCCGCGAGCGGCGCAACCGGTTGGGACTGCTTGAGCGCGCGGCGATGCGTCGTTCCGCGGCCGCGATCTTCGCGCGACTCGGTGTCGCGATCGACCTGACGGTGTCGATCCGCGAACTATCGGTTGCTCAGCAGCAGTTCGTCGAGATCGCCAAGGCGCTGTCGCTCGACGCACGCATCCTGATTCTCGACGAGCCGACCGCGACGCTCACGCCGGCCGAAGCGGAACATCTGTTCGCGATCATGCGTGAACTGAAACAGCAAGGCGTCGCGATGATTTTCATCTCGCATCACCTCGAAGAGATTTTCGAGGTCTGCGATCGCATCACGGTGCTGCGCGACGGCCAGTATGTCGGCACGACCGACGTTGCCGACACCGATGTCGGGCATCTGGTGGAGATGATGGTGGGACGACGCATCGAAAGCAGCTTTCCGCCGAAGCCGGTGCTGCGCGCCGACGCGCCTACGGTGCTCGAAGTCAACGCGTTGCAGTTGCACAAAGACGGTCCGGTGAATCGCTTCGCGTTGCGCGAAGGCGAGATTCTCGGTTTCGCGGGACTGGTGGGATCGGGCCGCACCGAGACCGCGCTCGCCGTGATCGGCGCGGACCGGGCGCACGTGAAGGATGTCCGCATTCGCGGCGTTGCCGCGAAACTGTCGGACCCGGCCGATGCGCTGCGCGCGGGTGTCGGCATGCTGCCCGAGAGTCGCAAGACCGAAGGGCTGATCGTCGATTTCTCGATCAAGCAGAATATCTCGATCAACAACTTCGGCAAGTATCGCACCGCCCGTTTCTTTATCGACGGGCGCCACGAGATGCGTGCCACTGCCGACATCATGAAGCGTGTCGGCGTCAAAGCCCCGACGATGCATACGCAGGTGGCGACGCTCTCGGGCGGTAATCAGCAGAAGGTGGTGATCGCACGCTGGCTCAACCATCACACGAACATCCTGATCTTCGACGAACCGACGCGCGGCATCGACGTCGGCGCGAAAACGGAGATCTACCTGCTGATGCGCGAACTCACCGCTCGCGGCTACTCGATCATCATGATTTCGTCGGAACTGCCGGAGATCGTCGGCATGTGCGATCGCGTCGCCGTGTTTCGCCAGGGGCGCATCGAAGCGATGCTCGAAGGCGACGCAATCGATTCGAACGCCGTGATGACTTACGCGACTGCTGGAACCCGTGGAGCAACTCATGAACACGCCTAATCCTTCTTCTTCACCCGACACCACGGACACATCGTCGGCGCTCGCCGCCGCGTCAATCAGTTCGAGCTGGGCCGCGTTGAAACGCTCGACGCTGTTCTATCCACTCATCGGTCTTATCGTCGTGTGCATCGTGATGGTGTTCGCGAGCGACAGTTTTCTGTCGACGGCGAACCTCGAGAACGTGCTGCGTCAGGTGTCGATCAACGCGATCATCGCGGTCGGCATGACGTGTGTGATTCTGACGGGCGGCATCGATCTGTCGGTCGGCTCGGTGATGGCGCTGTCAGGCACGCTCGCCGCGGGGTTGATGGTGGCCGGCATGAACGCGGTGGCCGCGCTTGCAGTCGGTATCGCGGTCGGTCTTGGCTTTGGCGTCGCGAACGGTTTCTTCGTCGCGTTCGCTGGCATGCCGCCGATCATCGTCACGCTCGCGACGATGGGTATCGCACGCGGTCTCGCACTGATCTATACGGGCGGTTATCCGATCGACGGGTTACCCGACTGGATCAGTTTCTTCGGCAACGGCAAGGTGTTCGGCATCCAGGCGCCGGTGCTGATCATGCTCGTCATCTATGCACTTGCATGGCTACTGCTCGAACGGACGCCGTTCGGCCGCTATGTCTATGCGATCGGCGGCAACGAACAGGCAACCCGGCTTTCGGGGGTGCGTGTCGGTCGCGTGAAGCTGCTCGTGTACTCGATCGCGGGCCTCACATCGGCATTCGCCGCGATCGTGCTGACCGGCCGCCTGATGAGCGGTCAGCCGAACGCCGGTGTCGGCTTCGAACTCGACGCAATCGCAGCTGTCGTGATGGGCGGCACATCGATCTCCGGCGGCCGCGGTTCGATCGTCGGCACACTGGTTGGCGCATTGCTGCTCGGTGTGCTGAACAACGGGCTGAACATGATCGGCGTGAACCCGTATGTGCAGAACGTGATCAAGGGCGGAATCATCCTGCTCGCGATCTACATCAGCCGCGACCGCAGGAAATGACCGTTTCTTTCCCCCTCTCTTGAAGTAAGGCCATGCAATGAGCACTCAAGACCCGACGCAACAGATGACAGCGATTGTCTGTCATGCCCCGAAGGACTATCGCGTCGAGCAGGTGACGCGCCCACGCGCCCGCGCTCACGAACTCGTCATTAGCATCGCGGCATGCGGCATCTGCGCGAGCGACTGCAAATGCCACTCCGGCGCGAAGATGTTCTGGGGCGGCCCGAGCCCGTGGGTGAAAGCCCCGGTCATTCCGGGCCACGAGTTCTTCGGCTACGTCGAAGAACTCGGCGAGGGTGCAGCCGAGCATTTCGATGTACAGGTCGGCGACCGTGTGATCGCCGAGCAGATCGTGCCGTGCGGCAAATGCCGCTACTGCCGCTCGGGACAGTACTGGATGTGCGAAGTGCACAACATCTTCGGCTTCCAGCGCGAAGTCGCGGACGGCGGCATGGCCGAGTACATGCGCATCCCGCCGACAGCCATCGTGCACAAGATTCCCGACGGCATCTCGCTCGAAGACGCCGCGATCATCGAGCCGCTCGCGTGCGCAATTCATACGGTCAATCGCGGTGAGATCCAGCTCGACGATGTGGTGGTGATCGCCGGGGCAGGCCCGCTCGGGTTGATGATGACCCAGGTCGCACATCTAAAAACACCGAAGAAGCTCGTTGTAATCGATCTTGTCGAAGAACGACTTGCACTTGCGCGCGAATACGGCGCCGACATCACGATCAATCCGAAGTCCGACGACGCACTCGCGATCGTGCAATCGCTAACGCAGGGTTACGGCTGCGACGTCTACATCGAGACCACCGGCGTGCCTGCCGGCGTCACGCAAGGCATGGATCTGATCCGCAAGCTCGGGCGCTTCGTCGAGTTTTCGGTGTTCGGCAGCGAGACTACAATGGACTGGTCGGTGATTGGCGACCGCAAGGAACTCGACGTGCGCGGCGCGCACCTCGGGCCTTATTGCTACCCGATCGCCATCGACCTGCTTGCGCGCGGCCTTGTTACCTCGAAGGGCATCGTCACGCACGGCTTCTCGCTCGAAGAATGGGATGAAGCGATCAAGACCGCGAACTCGCTCGATTCGATCAAGGTGCTGCTGAAGCCTGGCCGCTAAGCTGGCGCCTGGCAGATAAGCGAGCGCGCGAGGCGCATACACGGAGACTCTATGGAATACGTCATCGGCGTCGACATCGGCACGCAAAGCACGAAAGCGCTGCTCGTCGACCGGCACGGCACGATCGTCGCGCAGCATGCGAGCAGTTATCAGCCGGACACGCCGCGGCCGTTATGGGCCGAGCAGAAGCCGGCAGTGTGGTTCAAGGCAGTGACGGAGTGCATCGCGCGCTGCGTCGAGAAAGCGCGTGCCGAAGGCATTGCGCCAGCATCGATCAACGCCGTCTGTGTGAGCAGCCTGTATGGCGGCTCGGGCATTCCGGTCGATGGCGATATGCGGCCGTTGCATCCGTGCCTGATCTGGATGGACCGACGTGCGACCGAGCAGGTGGAATGGGTACGCAGCCACATCGACGTCGAACGGCTGCAGGCGATCACCGGTAACGGCGTCGACAGCTACTACGGCTACACGAAAATGCTGTGGCTGCGCGAACACCAACCGGACGTGTGGGCAAAGACACGCTACTTTCTGCCGCCTAACGCTTACGTGATCTATCTGCTCACCGGCGAAGTCGCGGTCGATCACAGCTCGGCAGGCAACATCGGCGGCGTGTACGACGTTACCGCGCGCGACTGGTCCGACGAAGCGCTCGACATGCTCGGCATTCCCGCGACGATGATGCCGGAGCGGCTTGTCGAATCGTCGGAGGTTGTCGGTGGCCTGCTGTCGCAGTGGGGCGAGCAGCTCGGGCTCGAAGCGGGGACGCCGATTGTCGCGGGTGGCGTCGATGCAGCAATCGCGACGTTTGCGGCTGGCGCGACGCGCGCGGGCCAGCATGTTGCGATGATCGGCACCAGCATGTGCTGGGGGTACATCAACCAAAGCGTCGATGCTCGGCATGGTTTGATCAGCATGCCGCACGTGTTCAACGGGCAGCAGGATCTATATGTGTTCGGCGGCGCGATTACTGCCGGTGCGTCGGTGGCGTGGTTTCGCGAGCAGTTTTGCCACGCCGAAATCGAGGCCGCGCGCGACACGCCGAATGGCGATCCACACGTTCTGCTTGAACAGGCGGCGCAGCAGATTCCGGCTGGCGCCGACGGCGTGTTGTTCCTGCCGTATCTGATGGGCGAGCGCAGCCCCGTGTGGGACGCGAAGGCGAGTGGCGCGTTTATCGGGTTGAGTCTTTTTCATACGCGGGCGCATCTGTATCGCGCGGTGCTGGAAGGTGTGTCGTTCGCGCTGAAGCACAACATCGTCGCTGGACAACGCGGCGCGCAATCGCTCGATGAACGGTTGATCGTGGTCGGCGGTGCTGCGCACTCGGATCTGTGGATGCAGATCATTGCGGACGTTACCGGCTATCCGGTGCTGACGATCGAACAGGACGTCGAGGCTGCGATGGGCGCTGCGCTGCTCGCTGCACTTGGTGCGGGGCTGATCGATCGGGACGCCGCACAGCGGGGCTGGATTACGCTTGTCGAGCGGGCGCGGCCCGATGCGGAACGACAGAAGCTGTACGAGCAGCGCTTCGGCGTCTATGCGGATCTCTATCCGGCGTTGAAACCCCTGATGCACAGGTTGCAACCGACATGAACGCACAATTCGATTTCTCCGGCCGTTCGATTCTCGTGACGGGCGCATCGAGCGGCATCGGTCGCACGACCGTCGAGATGCTATGCGCCAGCGGCGCGCGTGTTGTTGCCGCCGCGCGCAATGCGGACGAACTGGCTCGCCTCGCGCACGAAACAGGTTGCGAGCCGCTCGTGCTCGATGTCGGCGATGCGGCTGCGATCGACGCGGCATTTGCGTCATGCGCGGCGTTCGACGGGCTCGTGAACTGCGCGGGCGTCGCGCTGCTCGAGAGCGCGATCGATACGACCGCGGCGAGCTTCGACGGTGTGATGGCTGTCAACGCGCGCGGGGCGGCGCTCGTTGCGCGACATGTCGCGCGCGGAATGATCGCGGCGCAACGCAAAGGGAGCATCGTCAACGTGTCGAGCCAGGCGTCGCTCGTCGCGCTCGACAATCATCTGAGCTATTGCGCGTCGAAGGCGGCGATGGATGCGATCACACGCGTGCTGTGCATCGAACTCGGCCCGCACGGCATTCGCGTCAACAGCGTGAACCCGACGGTGACGTTGACGCCGATGGCTGTCGCCGCATGGAGCGAACCGGTGAAGCGCGAACAGGCGTTACGCGGGATTCCGTTGGGCCGCTTCGCGGAACCAGCGGAAGTCGTGCAGCCCATCCTGTTTCTGCTGAGCGACGCGGCATCGATGATCTCGGGCATCGCGTTGCCGATCGATGGGGGGTATACCGCGCGGTAAGTGTCACCCGTTCGCAGATGCGGTCGCGTGCGGACGAACTACAGCACCGTCCGCACATGCCACAGCTCGGGGAACAGCACGACATCGAGCATCTTGCGCAGATACGGCGCGCCGCTCGTGCCGCCGGTTCCCTGCTTGAAGCCGATGATCCGCTCCACAGTGGTGACGTGACGGAACCGCCACTGCCGGAACGCGTCTTCGAGATCGACGAGTTCTTCGGCCATCTCGTACAGTTCCCAGTGTTGCGACGGATTGCGGTACACCTCGAGCCATGCCGCTTCGACGGATTCGTCGTGGACGGTCGGCTGGGTCCAGTCGCGCGCGAGACGCGCCGGCGCAATCGCAAAGCCCTTGCGCGCAAGCAGGAAAACCACTTCGTCGTAGAGCGATGGCGCTTCGAGCGTCGCGCGCACTTCGGCGAGCACTGCTGGCTGATGCGCGTGAGGTTTGAGCATGTGCTCGTTCTTGTTGCCAAGCAGGAATTCAATCTGCCGGTACTGGTACGACTGGAAGCCCGACGAAGCGCCAAGGTAAGGCCGCATCGCCGTGTATTCCGACGGCGTCATCGTCGCAATCACACTCCATGCCTGTACGAGCTGTTCGAGAATGCGCGAGATGCGCGCAAGCATCTTGAACGCGGGTGGCAGTTCGTCGCGATGCACGGCGCCGAGCGCGGCGCGCAATTCGTAGAGCGCGAGCTTCATCCATAGCTCGCTCGTCTGATGCTGGATGATGAACAGCATCTCGTTGTGATCGGGCGACAACGGCTTCTGTGCGGACAGGATCGAGCCCAGCGACAGATAGTCGCCATAGCTCATCGATTGCGAGAAATCGAGCTGGGCGTCGTGCCAGCCGGTGGCTTCGTCAGGGGCGGTGGAATGCGCGTTCGTGTCGCCGCCTGCACTTGCGCCATGGCCGAATGGGCAACCCTGTGCGGACTCGCTGGTTGCGCCTTGCGCTGCAGTTGCCTCGCGGTCGTTCGGCACGGACGGTTTCGGATCAGTCATCGCGTGCTCCTCAGGTCACCGCGCCGCGCGTGGCGAATTCGGGCGCCCGCCAGGCCTCGCTCGCGAGCACATCGCGCAGTGTTTCGACGGCGTCCCACACATCGACGTAACGCGTATAGAGCGGCGTGAAGCCGAAGCGCAGCACACGGGGCTCGCGATAATCGCCGATCACGCCGCGCGCAATCAGCGCCTGCATCACTTCGTAGCCATGCGGATGTTCGAAGCTCGCATGCGAGCCGCGCTGCGCATGCGCGCGCGGCGTGACGAGCTGCAACGGAAACTCGCTGCAACGCGCCTCGACCAGTTCGATGAACAGATCGGTGAGCGCAAGGGACTTGCTGCGGATCGCCTGCATGTCGGTCTGCAGAAACACATCGAGCCCGCATTCGACGAGCGCCATCGACACCATCGGTTGCGTACCGCACAGAAAGCGTCCCACACCATCGTCGGGGCGATATTGCGGATTCATCTCGAACGGCGCGCGATGTCCCCACCAGCCGGAGAGCGGCTGCGTGAAAGCATTCTGGTGCCGCTGCGGCACCCACACGAATGCCGGCGAACCCGGGCCGCCGTTCAGATACTTGTACGTGCAACCTACTGCGTAATCGGCGTCGACGCCGTTCAGATCGACGGGTACCGCGCCCGCCGAGTGCGCGAGGTCCCACAACGCGAGCGCACCTTTACGATGGATCAACTGTGTGAGCGCGGCCATGTCGTGCATATAGCCGGTGCGATAGTTGACGTGCGTGATCATCGCGAGCGCGGTGTCGTCGCCGATCGCATCGGGCAGTTCCGCCGGATCGTCGACGAGACGCAATTCATAGCCACGATCGAGCTGTTCGATCAGTCCCTGCGCGATGTAAAGATCGGTGGGGAAATTCGAGCGCTCGGAGACGATCACGCGGCGCTTCGGATCGCGCTCGTTCTGCAACCGCAAACCCGCGGAAAGCACCTTGAACAGGTTGATCGAGATCGTATCGGTAACGACGACTTCGTTTTCAGCAGCACCGATCAGCGGCGCGAGCTTGTTGCCGAGGCGGCGCGGCAACGCGAACCAGCCGGCGCTATTCCAGCTGCGGATCAGACCTTGCGTCCATTCGGCGGCGATCACCGTTTGCGCGCGCTGGGCGGCCGCGGCCGGTGGGACGCCGAGCGAATTGCCGTCCAGATAGATCGTGTTGGAGGCGAGCGCGAACTGGTCGCGCAACGCGCCCAGCGGATCGGCGCGGTCGAGCGCCAGAGCTTCGTCACGGCTGTTCATGAGGTTCCAGTGAGTCGGGAAAGGAGAAATAAGCCGGCAAAGAACCTGGACGACACATGCCGGGATGTCACACGCTTCACGTACGCTCGGGCAGCGCGCGCAGTATGGCGCGCACGGGGCTGGCATCGAGCGTCGTGAGCTTGAGCGGCAGCGCGATCAGTTCGTAGTCGCCGGGCGCGACGGCATCGAGCACGATGCCCTCGAGAATTGCCATCCGGTGTTCGCGGATCCGGTGATGCGCGTCCATCGTTTTCGATTCCTGCGGATCGAGCGACGGCGTATCGATGCCGATCAGCTTCACACCATGCGCGGCGAGCAGATCGATGGTCTCTGGCGCGACCGCGCAGAACGCGCTGTCCCACGCGGAGGTCGGCGCGCGTTGGTAGGTGCGCAGCAGCACGCGCGGCGGTATGTTGCCGAGATCGACGAGCGCAGCCGCTACGTGCCGCGGTTCCACCAGTGGCGCGGCGCCGATGCAGTGAATCACGCGGCAGCGACCGAGGTAGGCGTCGAGCGGTACCTCGCCGATCGCGAGGCCGTTCGCGTCGTAATGCAACGGTGCGTCGGTGTGCGCGCCGGTGTGCGGCGACAGCGTGAGTCGCGCGACATTGACCGGCGAACCGGCTTCGATGCGCCACATGCGTTCGATCCCGACCGGCGTATCGCCCGGCCAGACGGGCGTGGCGGTATCGACGGCGGGGGTGATGTCCCAGAGTGTGTTCATGGTTTCGCTTCGTGGGTCTATCTTGCCTATCGAATGATAGGCAAAACGCGGCGAAATAAGCTTGCGAATAAATCTCGTTTTTTCCTGTCTCTTGGAACATAATTTGATCCAAACCGGAAAGGGAGACCGAAAATGAACGCGATCTCGCTCGACGCCACCGATTGCCGCATTCTGGCGGTGCTTCAGCAAGAAGGACGGATCAGCAACCTCGACCTCGCGGAGCGGATTTCGCTGTCGCCGTCGGCGTGCTTGCGGCGTTTGCGGCTGCTGGAAGAGCAGGGGGTGATCGAACGCTACCGGGCCTGCCTGAACCAGCATGTGCTCGGTTTCGAACTGGAAGCCTTCGTGCAGGTATCGATGCGCAACGAGCAACCGAACTGGCACGAGCGCTTTGCCGAAGCGGTGCGCGACTGGCCGGAGGTGGTCGGCGCCTTCGTCGTGACGGGCGAAACGCACTATCTTCTGCGGGTCGTTGCGCACAACCTCAAACACTATTCGGACTTCGTGCTGGAGCGGCTGTATAAGGCGCCGGGGGTGCTCGATATCCGCTCGAACATCGTGCTGCAGACGCTCAAGGAAGATTCGGGTGTGCCGGTGGCGCTGGTGGAGGCGGGTACGCGGCTGGGGGCTGCGGGCGGCGGCCAGGCGTAGCCCGGCGTCAGCTCGTTGTTATTGCGGCAGCAAGGCCGCAGTGCAGTCGAGGCGGCGGTGATCTGGGCGATACCAGTTGCCTCAGAACGACTTCAGCCCGTGGAACTTGCCGTTCTGGAAGACGAGCGGCGCCATCTCGGCCACGTTCTCATGTAGCCCGCAGCGCTCCACCTCGCCGACGAAGATCACATGGTCGCCCTCGTCATAGCGGCTGCGGTTGTGGCACTCGAACCAGGCCAGCGCGCCGTCCAGTACCGGCATGCCGCTATCGCCCTCGGCATGCGAGACACCCTCGAAGCGGTCGCCCTTCACCGTGGCAAAACGCGTGCACAGATCGAGTTGCGACGCGGCGAGCACATTCACGACATAATGGCTGTTCGCCCTGAACACCGGCATCGATGCGGAGCGCGTGGCGAGGCTCCACAGCACAAGTGGCGGCGCCAGCGAAACCGAATTGAACGAACTCGCCGTGATGCCGAGCAACTGGCCCGACGGCGCGCGCGTGGTAATGACGGTGACGCCCGTGGCGAACTGTGCGAGTGCGCGCTTGAACTCGGCGGCATCGAAATTGGGTGGTGTGGCGTGCTTCATCGGAGGGTTGCCCGCTTCGTTGGCCATCGCGGCCCGGTGACCGTGCTTGACGCTGCAGCGGGAAGAATTGATTCAAAAGTCATATTGAAAGTCGGCGATTTGTCCAAATTTTAACGGAATCGCGGACGGACCGGCCGTGCATCGTTGGGTTGGCAACGTTGGCCCGCCGGGGTGCCGCATCGAACGAGGAGTCGCAGCATGAGTGAATCAGTCGAAACCGCCACGCTAGGCGGCGGATGTTTCTGGTGCCTCGAGGCCGTGTTTCTCGGCGTCGATGGCGTGAACGCGGTGGAATCCGGCTACGCCGGCGGCCATGCGCAGCGACCGAGCTACGAGCAGGTCTGCGACGGCGATACGGGGCACGCGGAAGTCGTCAACGTCACCTTCAATCCGGCGAAAATCAGCTATCGCGAGATCCTCGATATTTTCTTCGCGATCCACGATCCGACCCAGTTGAACCGCCAGGGCAACGACGTCGGCACGCAGTACCGGTCGGTGATTTTCACGCATTCGGATGCGCAACGCGAGACCGCGCTGCAGGCCATCCGCGAGATCACCGCCGAGGCCATCTACGACGGACAGATCGTCACCCAGGTCCTGCCGCTAGACGGCAATTACTGGGCGGCCGAAGCCTATCATCAGAACTATTTCGCGCAGCATCCGGATCAGGGCTATTGCGCGTTCGTGGTCGCGCCGAAGGTCGCGAAATTCCGTCAGAAGTTCGCGCACCGGATCAAGGCAGGGTAAGCGACTAGCGGCGGCGCTCGCCAGAACGGTGAGCGCCGCTACTCGCAGAACGTGTAGACGTTCCACGACGGTTGGCAATAATCAGCCGTCGTGCCGCATCCGCTCGATCGCCTCGGCGATCAGGCGCGCGAGTTCCACACAGCTGAGCGGCGCCGAGCCTTCGGCCTTGTTATTCACCGCGATCAGCACCGGCTGCCCCGCAATCGCGTACCTCGCTGCCAGCTCGGCCAGTGCGCGGCGGGTTTGCGGATCTTCGTCGACGAGCCGGTCGAACGGCTCGTATTTGGCCTTCGCCTGCTCATACCGGAAACCGCCGTGCAGACTCCAGCGCACGATCAGCGGGCCGGATGGTGCATCTGCTTCTGCATCGAGCAACGCCAGCGCGGCCGCCTGCCGCAACGGGTCCGGCATGCGCGCGTGAATGCCCACGCAGTAGCGCACGCCCGCCGCCTTCAGCGTGCGGATGAAGCGCGGCGTCAGCATGCTGGAGTCGCGAATTTCCACCGCATAGCAGGTGCCTTCGGGCAGCGTCGGCAGCGCTGCGACGAACGCGGCAAGGCGTTCGATAAACAGCATCGGTTCGGCGAGCATCTCGTCGGGCAGCGGCGAGATCTGGAACACCAGCGCGCCGGCCTTTGCACCGAGACCGTCTATACACGGCCGGACGAACTCGTCGATGGCGAGTTGCGGGTTCAGAAAACACGGGTTGGCCGAGACCGGTTCGCCGCGTTCGGCGCGCACCGTCGCGTCGGTGACGAGCGCCGGCGCCTTGACGATGAAGCGGAAATGGTCCGGCACCTGCTGTGCGTAGCGCAGGTAATCGGTGACCGGCAACGGCGCGTAGAACGACCGGTCGATGCTGACCGTGCGCAGCAGCGGATGCGCACCGTAGGCGGGGAGGCCATCGCGCGACAGCTTGCTGTTGCTGTACTCGTCGCCGTAGACGATACCGTTCCAGCCTGGAAACGACCACGACGACGTGCCGAGGTGCACGTTCGGTGGCAGTGAGGCGGCGATCTCGAGTAAATCGGCGGAAGGTTCGGCAGCGAGCACGTCGCGGGCGCGGCGCTTTTTCGTCTCGACGGGAGCGGTAGGAGCGGAAGAAGTGACAGCCGGCGCTGCCGGGGTCGCTGGTACCACCGGCATGCCGAACAGATCGAACTGGTCTTCGTCTTCAAGGCCAGCGTCGCCGGCCTCATTCATTTTCTGCGCGGATTGCGCCAACGCGCGTTCGTCCATCGGGTTCTGCTGTGAAGTCAAGGTTGCGCCGCAGCCGTCGTGCACGGCTTCGGCGCAACGGGTTTACAGCGGTTTGTCGTACATATAGCGCCGCGACCACGGCAGCGTTTTCGCGCTGCGTCCGGACTTGCGGCACACCACCTGGTAGATCGATACGTCGTCGTTTTCGAACGCGTAGGCGCAGCCTGCCAGGTACACGCGCCAGATGCGGAATTTCTCGTCGTCGACGAGTTTCTTCGCTTCTTCCGCATGCGTTTCGAAATTGTCTGCCCAGATGTCGAGCGTGTGCGCATAGTGACGGCGCAGACTCTCGACGTCAACCGCTTCGAGCCCGCCGCGCTGCATCGATTCGAGCGCGAGACTGATGTGCGGCAACTCGCCGTCCGGGAACACATAACGATCGATGAACTCGCCGCCGCCGAGCGCCGTTTCGCCGCTGTCCGAATCCGACGACGTGATGCCGTGATTCATCGCGATGCCGTCGTCGACGAGCAGGTCGTGAACCTTCTGGAAGTAGCCCGGCAGATTCTTGCGTCCGACGTGCTCGAACATGCCCACGCTCGTGATCCGGTCGAACTGCCCGGGAACGTCGCGATAGTCCTGCAACCGGATTTCGATCCTGTCTTCGAGCCCCGCCGCCTTCACACGCGCGGTAGCGAGATCGAACTGGTTCTGCGACAGCGTGACGCCGACGCATTGCGCGCCGAACTTCTGCGCCGCGCGCAGCACGAGCGCACCCCAGCCGCAACCGATATCGAGCAGACGTTGACCCGGCTGCAACTGGATCTTCGTCAGGATGTGATCGATCTTCTTGATCTGCGCGGTGGCGAGGTCTTCATCGCCGTTCTCGAAGTACGCGCACGAGTACACCATGTTCTCGTCGAGCCACAGCTTGTAGAACTCGTTCGAGACGTCGTAGTGATACTGGATCGCCTTCTTGTCCGACGACTTCGAGTGATTGAAGTAGCGTCGCACGCGCGCCAGCTTGCTCGCGCTCGTCACCGTACTGCGCGCGAGCGAATAGCCGATGTTGATGATGTCCGACAGCTTGCCTTCGATGTCGATCTTGCCCTTCACGTACGCCTCGCCCAGATTGTCGAGGCTCGGTTCGAGCAGATACGGCAGCGCGGTTGCGCTCTTCACGTGCAGCGTGACCTGGGGCGTGGCGAACTGCCCGAAGTCATGTTGCTGGCCGTCCCACAGCACGAGCCGTGCGGGCAGGTTGGCCGTGCTCTTTACGTCTTCTACCCACTGCGCCAGCTTCTTCTCCCAGAACATGTGATTTCTCCGTGTCCAATGAAATTCAAAGCAAAGCCTGCTGATTCGCTGTGTGCAGTTGCGCGGTTACTCACTTACCACACAGCACAGCACACGCGATCCAACCAGTGAAACCGGCGGCTCGTGCCGTCGTGTTTCGCCGGCTTTATCCGCTGCATCAAGGTGCGAGGCGAGCGATGCGCCAGTTGCCGCCGGCACCACCGGTCGAGTCCCGCGTGTAGCGCAGACGGTCGTGCAGCCGCGACGGCCTGCCTTGCCAGAATTCGATAGAGTCGGGAACGAGGCGATAGCCGCCCCAGTGCGGCGGGCGTGGCGGATGGTCGCCATACTGCGCACTGATTTCCCGCTCGCGCGCTTCGAGTTGTGCGCGGCTTTCAATTACCTGACTTTGATCCGATGCCCATGCGCCGATTCGCGAACCGAGCGGGCGCGATGCGTAATAGGTGTCGCTTTCTTCTGCGTCAGTCTTAACGATAGTGCCTTCTATACGCACTTGCCGTTCGAGTTCGACCCAATGAAACAGCAGGCTCGCGTAGGCGTTGTTCGCGAGTTCGCGGCCCTTGCGGCTTTCATAGTTGGTGAAGAACACGAAACCGCGCGCGTCGACACCCTTGATCAGTACGATGCGCGCCGACGGCCGGCCGCGCGGGTCGACAGTGGCGAGCGTCATGGCGTTGGGTTCGGGAATCTGTGCGTCCTGGGCCTGGGCAAACCACGCGTTGAACTGCTGGATCGGGTCGCGATCGACGTCGGCTTCGTCCAGCGAACCGAGCGAATAATTTTTGCGAAGTTCGGCGAGTGAGGTCATTTTCTTATGCGAGCACTACAGTGGGGCCAGTATAGCTAAGGAACGAATTTTCTGTGTGCAGCCCCACAGCGCATATGGAATACAGGCGGGCGCCCGATACCGCCGAATCGGCCCGATCGGGCAAAATACGGCTTTCGGGCACCGCATGCCCCAGCCTGCCCAGCCTGTTTTTCGACGAGCCTCCGATCATGTCCACGCCTCACGCGAACGCCCCTTCCGATGTTACTCCGAGCATCGCCGCAATTGAAACCGCGGCGGATGCCGACCGTGCGCGGCGCTTCGGCGGCGTTGCGCGCCTGTACGGCGCAGCGGCGCTCGCCGCATTCGAGCGCGCGCATGTGGCGGTGATCGGGATTGGCGGGGTGGGGTCGTGGGCGGCCGAGGCGCTCGCGCGCAGTGCGATCGGTACGCTGACGCTGATCGATCTCGACAACGTCGCGGAAAGCAATACGAACCGGCAGATCCACGCGCTCGACGGCAACTACGGCAAACCGAAAGTCGATGCGATGGCCGAACGCATTGCGTTGATCGATCCTGCGTGCAAGGTGCGGGTCGTCGAGGACTTCGTGGAGGCGGGCAATTTTCCGGCGTTGCTTGGCGGCGGCTTCGATTATGTGATCGATGCGATCGACAGTGTGCGCACGAAGACCGCGCTGATCGCATGGTGCGTCGAGCAGGGGCAGCCGCTCATCACGGTGGGCGGTGCGGGTGGCCAGTTCGATCCGACGCGCATCCGCATCGACGATCTCGCGCTGACGATCCAGGACCCGCTGCTGTCGAAAGTGCGCGGGCAGTTGCGCAAGCAGCATCGCTTTCCGCGTGGACCGAAGGCGAAGTTCAAGGTGAGTGCGGTGTATTCGGACGAACCGCTGATCTATCCGGACGCAGCCGGGCCCAGTGTCGATGATCTGGACGAACTAAACGATCAGGACGAACCGATGGCCGCGAGCGGGCCGGTGGGACTCAACTGCGCGGGCTTTGGGTCAAGTGTGTGCGTGACCGCGAGCTTCGGCTTTGCAGCCGCCGCGCACGTGCTGCGTGCGCTTGCGCAACGCGCGGGCTAGAGCCTGTTCGCCGCACTACCGCACTGCAATCCTCGCGCTCGGCCCTTCACGCGGCCAGCGCAAGCCCGTTATCGGTGTGCACAGATCTCTCGCCCGCGCGCGGCGTTTAGAACAGCGCTGCGCTAAGCTTGCGCCGCCATTGCGCGACCAGTTCTGGCTGGTGAGCGGCAAGGTCAAACACCGATAGCATCGTCTTGCGGCCGATGTCGTCGCGGAACGCGCGGTCGCGCCGGACGATCTCGAGCAGATGTTCGAGCGCACCGGCGTAGTTGCGTCGTGCAATCAGTGCGCTTGCCAGGTCGAAGCGCGCTTCGAGGTCGGCGGGGTTGCCGGCGACGCGGGCTTCGAGGGCATCGGTGGGCGGCAGGTCGGCGGCGGCATCGAGTGCATCGAGCCGGGTCTTGATTGCGTTGTAGCGTGCATCGATGCCCTGGGTCGTTTTCGGCGACAGCAGGTCCACTTCGTTGCGCGCTTCGTCGAAACGATTGTCGTCGAGCAGCAGCTCGATCAGATCGAGCCGCGCGTCTTCATAACCGGGATCGTAGGCGAGGGCGGCTTTCAGCGCGTCGTACGCGTCTTCACGCCGGCCTTCGGCAAGTGCGGCCTGCGCGTTCTGCCGCGCCGCATCCGCTCCGTCCGGTACAAGCCGGTCGAGGAATTCGCGCAACTGGCTTTCCGGCAGCACGCCGACAAACTGGTCGACCGCCTGGCCGTCCGCGAATGCGACGACGTGCGGGATGCTGCGCACGCCGAAGTGCGCGGCGAGTTCCTGGTTCTCGTCGACGTTGACCTTGACGAGCCGCCATTTGCCTTCGTACTCGGTTTCGAGCTTCTGCAGCATCGGTCCGAGCGTCTTGCACGGGCCGCACCACGGCGCCCAGAAGTCGACCAGCACGGGGGCCAGCGTCGACGCTGCGATCACGTCTTTTTCGAAAGTGGCCAGGGTGGTGTCCATTGCATCCTCATCGGTGTGACTATCGCGTGCAGATAGGGGTGAAAGCGCTGAATTCAATGCTTGATGCTCAGATGGCACGCTCGTGCGGCGTGCCTATGAGGTTTGCTCATGCAACCAGCTCAGGCCGGCTTGCGCTCCGGCAACGGAATCCATTCGGTCTCGCCGGGCACCTTGCCCATCTGCTGATCCGTCCAGGCGGTTTTCGCAAGTTCGATTTTTTCGCGCGAACTCGCGACGAAGTTCCATTCGATAAAACGCTCGCCTTCAAGCTTCTCGCCGCCCGCCAGCATCACAGTCGCCCCGCCGGTGCTCGCGAGCGTGACGGTTTCGCCCGGCACGAGCACCGCCATCTGGCCGGGTTCGAGCGGTGTGCCGTCGATCGCGAGATCGCCTTCCACGAGGTACACGCCGCGCTCGTCGTGCTCCGGTTCGAGCGCAAATGCGCTGCCCGGCGTGAAGTGCGCGGCCACATAGAGCGTGCCCGAGAACGTTCTGGCCGGCGCCGTGTGCCCGAACGCCGTGCCCGCGATGACACGCAGCGTGACGCCGTTACGCTCGATCTGCGGCAGCGTTGCGGCTGGATGATGTTCGAACGACGGCTCGATGTCTTCGTCCGCTAGCGGTAGCGCGACCCAGGTCTGGATGCCGTTGATGGTCGTGCCGGCTGCGCGTTCAGCCGGCGGCGTGCGCTCCGAATGAACGATGCCGCGGCCGGCTGTCATCCAGTTGACGTCGCCGGGGACGATCTTCTGCTCAGTGCCGAGACTGTCGCGATGCATGATCGCGCCTTCGAACAGATAGGTGACCGTCGCGAGACCGATGTGCGGATGGGGGCGCACGTCGAGACCGACGCCCGCTGCGAGCGTGGCCGGCCCCATGTGGTCGAAGAAGATGAACGGGCCCACCAGGCGCGCTGCCATTGCCGGCAGCACACGCCGCACGGCGAGATTGCCGATGTCGCGCAAATGAGGTTTGAGGACCGCTTTGATCGAGGAGGACATGGCGCGCTCGGGGAAGAAGGGGACGATCGCCCATTCTACTGCCCGCGACGCACCGTCATCATCGATGCACGTCTAGGCACGCCTACGCCATGCGGTTTTTCGCCAGCGGCGGGTTCGCCGCGAAATAGCGCTTGATACCCTTCAGGATCGCGTTCGCCATCTTGTCGCGATAGGCGTCGTCGTTAAGCCGTCGTTCCTCGTCGGGGTTGCTGATGAACGCGGTCTCGACGAGGATCGACGGGATGTCCGGCGCTTTCAGCACGGCGAAGCCGGCCTGTTCGACCGAGCCCTTGTGCAGCTTGTTGATGTCGCCGATCTCGTTCAGCACGAAATTGCCGTAGCGCATTGAATCGCGGATCTGCGCGGTGGTCGACATGTCGAAGAGTGCGCGATTGACGCTCGCGTCGGCGGTCTTCACGTTAATCCCGCCGATCTGATCCGAGGAGTTCTCCTTGTTCGCCATCCAGCGTGCCGCGGCGCTAGACGCGCCGTGATCCGACAGCGCAAACACCGACGACCCGCTCGCCTGCGGCGTCGTGAACGCATCGGCGTGGATCGACACGAACAGGTCCGCGCCGACGCGCCGCGCTTTCTGCACGCGCACGTTGAGCGGTACGAAGAAGTCGGCGTCGCGGGTCATCATCGAGCGCATGTTCGGCTGCGCGTCGATCTTCGCGCGCAGTTTCTTTGCGATGTCGAGCGCGATGTGTTTTTCGTATGTACCGCCGCCGCCGATCGCGCCCGGGTCCTCGCCGCCGTGACCGGGATCGATCGCGACCGTGAGCAGACGCACGGTGCTGCCGTTGCCGGACTTCGGCGCCGTGAACTTGTAGCTGTCGTCACCGCTGCCGTTGTCATCGCGGCTGTCGTCGCTATTGTCGTTGCGCGCGATCGCCGTGGGCGGTGCCACCGGCGGCTTGCCGGACGGACGCGTCGGTGTGGTGGGCGTCGGCGTGACGCGCGTCGGCGGACGCACGGTGTCGCCCGCGGGCGGGTTGTTCTGCGCGTAGCGCTGGAAGAACGCATCGCTGTTGTCGGTCCCGGCGGGCGGCGTGGCTGGGCCGCTCAGTGTCGCGGGCGGCGTGCTGTTGCTGTCGTTGAGCTGCTGTTGCTTGTGCTCGGACTGCGCGAGCAGATCCATCAACGGGTCGGGTGCAACGGCGGGATACAGATCGAACACCAGGCGGTACTTGTAAGCGCCGATCGGTTGCAGCGTGAACACCTGCGGCTTCACTGATCCCTTCAGGTCGAACACCATCCGCACGACGTGCGGTTGATACTGCCCGACCCGCACGGCCTGGATCTGCGGATCGTTCGGCGTGATCTTCGAGACCAGGTCGCGCAGCGCCTGATCGAGATCGAGGCCGGTCAGGTCCACCACCAGCCGGTCGGGCGACTGCAGAGTTTGTTGTGTGGTTTGCAGCGGCTGATCGGATTCGATCGTCACGCGGGTGTAGTCGCGTGCTGGCCATACGCGCACGCCGAGCACCGAACTCGCGTGCGCGAGACGCGGTGCGACGAGGCCGAGAATCAGCGTCGACGCGCCGGCGCGCAGGATCTGCCTGCGCCGCCAGTTATGCGTCGCGGTGGCGGCTGCTTCGATCGAATGAAACGGTTTGATCAACATCTTTCGAGACATGCTTTTCCTGGTTCGCTGTATGCGTGGGCGACGAGCAGGCGCCCATCACCAGCGACTTCGAGCGAGAAAACGAGATCCGGCGTACCCAGCAGACCGCCCGCCTGTTGCGGCCATTCGACGAGGCAGATCGCCCCGGAATCGAAGTACTCGCGAAAGCCGGCATCGGCCCATTCGGCCGGATCGGTGAATCGATACAGATCGAAGTGATACAGCTCAAGTTCCCCATCGGGACGCTCGACCGCATACGGTTCGACGAGTGTGTAGGTCGGGCTGCGCACTCGACCGGTGTGGCCGAGGCCGCGCAAGGTCGCGCGCACGAGGGTGGTTTTGCCCGCGCCGAGATCGCCGACGAGCTGCACTTGCAGCCCCTGGAACGTACGCTGGCCACCTGATTGCAGCAGCGCAGTACGCACGGTTTCGATCGCGTCCGCGAAGCGCACACCGAACGCAATGGTGGCGGCTTCGTCCGCGAGCGCGAAGTGGCGCTCGAGCAGGGCGCTAGCGGGCAATTGAAGAAGGCGATCGGGCTGGTCGGGCATTCTCGTAAAATGGCGTGATGAACCGAAGTCCGCAGTACCCCGTTGCAGACACGCCTGCGTCCGATGACGATGCGCGTGTCATGCGTCGTTTCGATGAAGCGGCGCTGACAGCGCTCGCCCTGCGCATCAAGACATGGGGCCGCGAACTGGGTTTCGGTGCGCTCGGTATCAGCGATACCGAACTGCCCGATGCCGAGTCGGGACTCGCTGCGTGGCTCGAGGCGGGCTACCACGGCGAGATGGATTATATGGCCAAACATGGGACGAAACGCGCGCGGCCGGCCGAGCTTGTGGCCGGTACGCGACGCGTGATCACCGCCAGAATCGCCTATTTGCCCGCGCTGACGCTGACCGGAACGCACGCTGGAAAGGTGACCGAAAGCGATTCCTCGCCCGCTCCTGATGCACCTGACTGGCGTGCCGACGAAATGGCGCGGCTCGCCGATCCGTCCGCAGCGGTCGTGTCGATCTATGCACGCGGTCGCGATTATCACAAGGTCATGCGCCAGCGGCTGCAGCAGCTCGCGGAGCGCATCGAAGCGGAAATCGGTGCCTACGGCTATCGCGTCTTCACCGATTCGGCGCCGGTGCTCGAAGTGGCGTTTGCGCAGAACGCGGGGATCGGCTGGCGCGGCAAGCACACGCTGCTACTGCAGCGCGATGCCGGTTCGCTGTTCTTTCTCGGCGAAATCTATGTCGATCTGCCGCTACCCACCGACGCATCGATCGATCCCGATAGCGCACCCGAAACCGCCGGCGCGCATTGCGGAAGCTGCACGCGGTGTATTGACGCATGCCCGACCGGGGCGATCGTCGAGCCGTACAAGGTGGACGCGCGGCGCTGCATCTCATATCTGACGATCGAACTGAAAGGCAGTATTCCCGAAGATATGCGACCGCTGATCGGCAATCGCGTGTATGGGTGCGACGACTGCCAGCTCGTGTGTCCATGGAACAAGTTCGCCCAGGCCGCGCCGGTCGCCGATTTCGACGTACGGCATGGGCTCGACCGCGCGTCGCTGGTCGAGCTGTTCGACTGGAGCGCCAGCGATTTCGATACGCGGATGCAAGGTAGCGCGATACGCCGCATCGGCTACGAGTGCTGGTTGCGCAATCTTGCGGTCGGTATGGGTAACGCGCTGCGCGCCGATGCGGCAACGCTTGCCGGCGCTGCGCGTAGCGCGATCGTCGACGCACTGCGCCGGCGCGCGGACGATCCGTCGCCGCTGGTTCGCGAGCATGTTCAATGGGCGCTCGAAGCGGCGTAAAGTAGCAGGATTTTCCGGCTTCATCTCGCGGCAGGAACGCACACCGCGGGGCTAGTAGGAGGCAACGATGTTCCACGCAGTAATCGACGCACCGTTCGGCAAGGTCGGCATTCGTCTCGAAGACGGCATGGTGCGCGAGATCGTTTATTTGCCCGTTTCGGTGGACAACATCGCGCCCGCCTCGCCGCTTGCGTTGCATGCGGTCAAGCAGATCGAGCGCTACTTCGAACGTGCATCGGCCACGTTCGATCTGCCGCTCGCGCACGTCGGCACCGCGTTTCAGCGCCGCGTATGGGCGGCGATCTGCGACATTCCGCCGGGCACCGTGCTGACTTATGGACAACTCGCGAAGAAAGTCGACAGTGTGCCGCGTGCAGTCGGCCAGGCGTGCGGTTCGAACTATTTCCCGATCGTGATTCCGTGTCATCGCGTGGTAGGGTCGAACTGGATCGGCGGCTTTGCGCATGAGGATGGCGAGGGTTATTTGCGCGAGGTGAAGCGCTGGCTGCTCACGCATGAAGGTGTGCCGTATGCGGGCGGTGGCCATATGAAGCAGATGGGTCTCGCGCTATGAGCGAAACCGCTTCGAGCACGGCCGCGGCTTCCTCTTCCTCCGACACCGTTGCAACGTCGCCGCTCTTCACGGCCAGCAACGCTTCGATCGACGCGTTCTGCGACGCGCTGTGGCTCGAACACGGACTGTCCCGCAACACGCTCGATGCCTACCGGCGCGATTTGCGGCTTTTTGCGGAGTGGCTTGCCGCTACGCGCGACCTGTCGCTCGACATCGCCGCCGAACCCGATCTGACCGCCTATAGCGTGGTGCGCCAGAAAGACAAGTCGACTTCGTCGAACCGCCGGCTGTCGGTGTTCCGGCGTTACTACGCGTGGGCCGTGCGCGAGCATCGCGCGGCTGTCGACCCGACGCTGCGCATCCGTTCGGCGAAGCAGCCGGCACGCTTTCCTTCGACACTGACCGAAGCGCAGGTCGAAGCGCTGCTCGGCGCACCCGATGTCGATACGCCGCTCGGCTTGCGCGATCGCACGATGCTCGAACTGATGTACGCAAGCGGGTTGCGCGTGACCGAACTCGTTACGCTGAAGACCGTCGAGGTCGGGCTCAACGAAGGTGTGGTGCGCGTACTGGGCAAGGGTTCGAAAGAGCGACTGATTCCGTTCGGCGAGGAAGCGCATGGCTGGATCGAGCGCTATCTGCGCGAGGCGCGGCCGGAGCTGCTCGGCGCACGCGCGGCCGATGCGCTGTTCGTTACCGCGCGCGCGGAAGGTATGACGCGGCAGCAGTTCTGGCACATCATCAAGCGCCATGCCAAAACCGCCGACGTCCACGCGCCGTTATCGCCGCATACGCTGCGGCATGCGTTCGCAACGCATCTGCTGAATCACGGCGCCGATCTGCGCGTCGTGCAGTTGCTGCTCGGGCACACCGATATTTCAACGACGCAGATCTATACGCACGTTGCGCGCGAGCGGTTGAAGTCGTTGCATGCTGCGCATCATCCGCGGGGGTGATGAGCGGTCGCGGCGTCAAACAACGTCGCGCAGCTTGTGCTTGAGAATCTTGCCCGTCGACGCAGCCGGTAGTGCCGCAAGCACGCGGATCTCAGCCGGCTGTTTGTACGGCGCCAGCCGCTCCCTACACCATTGTGCAAGCACATCGGGCGCTACCGTCGAACCGGCCGCCAGTTCGACGAACGCGACGACCTCTTCGTTGCCCTCCACCGCTCGACCCACCACCGCCGATTGGACGACCTCCGGGTGCGCATTCAACACATGCTCGACTTCGGCGGGATAGACGTTGAAGCCCGAGCGGATGATCAGCTCCTTGCTGCGCCCGACGATATGCAGCGCACCGTCCGGGTCCTGGCGGGCGAGGTCACCGGTTTTCAGCCAGCCGTCGCTGGTGACGGTGGCGTGCGTTTGTTCCGGGTTGCGGTAATAGCCGAGCATCACGTTCGGGCCGCGCGCCCACAGCTCGCCGATTTCGCCGGGCGCGGCTTCGACACCGTCGAGCGTCACGAAGCGCACATCGACGCCGGGAATGACCTGGCCGACCGAGCAATCGGCGCGCGGCGTATCGAGCATCGTCTGCGCGATGGTCGGGCTGCTCTCCGTCATGCCGTAGCCGTTGTGCAGCGTGACGCCGTACACGCCTTCGACGCGCGCCTTCAGTGCCGCATCGAGCGGCGAGCCCCCTGAGTAAGCAAACCGCAGATGCGGCGCCGACCACGCATGGCCCTGCGCCTGCAGATGCTCGAGCAGCTTTGCGTGCATCGCGGGCACGCCCTGGAAGATCGAGATCCGTTCTTCGGCGAGCGCGCGCCGCACCGCTTCGGGCGAGAAGCGCGGGGCGAGCCGCAGCGTCGTGCCCGCGAACATGCTGCCGAGGCACACCGAGGCGAGGCCGTACACATGCGAGATCGGCAGCACCGCGTAGACCACGTCGTTCGGACCGATGCGGCGCAGCGAGCTCGAAATCCCGGCGATGAACAGCAGGTTGCGATGCGACAGCATCACGCCTTTCGGCGCGCCGGTGGTGCCGGTCGTGTAGATGAGGGCGGCGCATTGACGGTCGTTGGCGACTTCGACCGGTTCGGGGGCGACGCTGGCGTCGAGTGCGTACGACCAGGCGCCGATATCGGTGGCAAGCGCGGGCGCCGCCTGTGCGTCATGACGTTGTGCATGCTGTCGCGCGTCGGGCGAGGTTTCCACCGCGTACGCGACGATGCGCGGTTGCGCATGCGCGCGGATTGCGTCGAGTTCGGCGGCGGAGAGTCGTGCATTCGATACGAGCGCCCATGCGTCGAGCTTCGCTGCCGCAAACAGCAGTACCACCTGCACGATGCTGTTTTCTGCCACGATCATCACGCGGTCGCCGCCGCGCACGCCTTGCGCCTGCAGGATCGCGGCTACACCATCGATCGCCAGGGCGAATTGCGCATAAGTCAGGCTGCGTGCGTCTTCGATGAGCGCCGGATGTTCGGGCTGCCGGGCCGCCGCGCGCGCCGGAAGCTCGGCGATGCGTGCGGGCAGTGCGGCGAGCAGGGCGGGGACGTCGATGGCCGAACGAAGGGTGGGCGTGCTCGCGCCCTGTGGGTCGATATTCAATGCTGTCTCCGGTGCCATGCAGGATGATTGCCGCATCGTCTGGATGACTGCTGAACGACCTCGGTGACGAGTCTATCCGGCCTATCCGTGCGACGATTTTCGAACGATCGTGCCACAAGCCACGGCCGCGCACAATCGAGGATAGGGCAAATAGCCGTTGCGCGGCACGGCCATTACAATGCGCCGATGAGCAAATCCAGACACGTTTCCGAAACCCCCGCGACCCAGTTTTTGCGCCGGCACGGTGTCGCGTTCGGCGAGCATCCGTATGACTATGTCGAGCATGGCGGCACCGCCGAATCG
The DNA here is from genome assembly GCF_030464945.1 of Paraburkholderia sp. CHISQ3. Lineage (NCBI taxonomy): Bacteria > Pseudomonadati > Pseudomonadota > Betaproteobacteria > Burkholderiales > Burkholderiaceae > Paraburkholderia > Paraburkholderia sp. CHISQ3. Next base: position 669,215 of record NZ_JALPRG010000002.1, on the reverse strand, counting down.
GCGCGCCAGCTCGGCGTCGACGAGCATCACGTGGTGAAAACGCTGGTGATGGAAGACGAGCATGCAAAACCGCTGATCGTCCTGATGCACGGCGACCGTACCGTCTCGACGAAGAACCTCGCCCGGCAGATCGGCGCGAAGCGTGTCGAGCCATGCAAGCCCGAAGTCGCGAGCCGACACTCCGGTTATCTGATCGGCGGTACGTCGCCGTTCGGCACACGCAAGGCGATGCCGGTGTATGTCGAATCGACGGTGCTCGAACTCGAACGCGTTCTGCTGAACGGCGGGCGGCGCGGTTTTCTCGTCAGCATCGAGCCCGTCGTACTCACCACGCTGCTCGATGCGAAACCGGTGCAATGCGCGAGCGTGGAGTGACCAGGTTGACGCTCGACGTGAAGCGCTGTGGCGGTTCGGTAGAATGGCGGCCGTTGCACTCGTGTTCGCGTGCAGCGGCGGCGCCTTCCCCCTAAGACCAAGAGACAAAAGAGCCCCAACATGGAAAACCTGATCGTCGCCGTCGCGGCCTATCTGATCGGTTCGGTGTCGTTTGCCGTGATCGTCAGCGCTGTCATGGGGCTGGCCGACCCGCGCTCGTATGGTTCGAAGAACCCCGGCGCGACCAACGTGCTGCGCAGCGGCAACAAGACGGCAGCAATCCTGACGCTGGTCGGCGATGCGTTCAAAGGGTGGCTCGCGGTCTGGCTCGTCGATCGCTTCGGCGCGCATTACGGTCTCGACGACGACGCGGTTGCGCTGGCGGCGATCGCCGTGTTCCTCGGGCACCTGTACCCGCTGTACTTCCGCTTCAAGGGCGGCAAAGGCGTGGCGACCGCGGCCGGTGTGCTGCTCGCAATCAATCCACTGCTGGGTCTCGCCACGCTGCTGACGTGGGTGATCGTCGCGTTCTTCTTTCGCTATTCGTCGCTGGCGGCGCTGGTGGCCGCGATCTTCGCACCGCTTTACGATGGTTTCCTGTTTGGGCCGAGTATCGTCACGCTCGCAATCGTCGTGATGAGCGCGCTATTGATCTGGCGTCACCGCGGCAATATCGCGAAGCTGATGGCGGGGCAGGAAAGCCGGCTCGGTGGGAAGAAGGACGACGCGGGCCAGGGCGCCGGTGGTAACAAGCAACAGCAGCGTCGCCGCTGAATGAGCCGGGCCGCGCGGCGCTGTTTGCCGTGCCGGCGCGCTAGCTGCATTGGTTGCTGCGGTTGCATCGACTAAACGGTCACGTTGACCGCGCCGCCTGTGCAGGCTGCCTCAGTCGCCTCAGCCGCCTCAGTCGCCTCAGTCGCGAAAGTTATTGAAATCGAGCGGCGTATCGGTGACATCCTTGCGCAGCATCGCGATCACGCCTTGCAGATCGTCGCGTTTCGTCCCGGTCACGCGTACCGCATCGCCCTGAATGCTCGCCTGCACCTTGATCTTGCTGTCCTTCACGAGCCTGACGATTTTCTTCGCGAGATCGCCCGACACGCCTTTCTTCACGGTGACGACCTGCTTGAGCTTGTCGCCGCCGATCTTCTCGATCTTGCCGTAGTCGAGGAAGCGCACGTCGACGTTGCGCTTGGCCATCTTCGACAGCAGGACGTCCTTGACCTGGCCCAGCTTGAATTCGTCGTCGGCGAACGCGGTCAGTTCGCGCTCTTTCTGCTCGACACGGGCATCGGACCCCTTGAAGTCGAAACGGGTGGAAATTTCCTTGTTGGACTGCTCGATCGCGTTCTTGACTTCGATCATGTTGGCTTCGCTGACGACGTCAAACGATGGCATTGCTTTCTCCCAATAGTGCTGCGTGCGCGGCGCGGCAGGGGCTGCGCACCACGCTCTCGCTATAATCATGGACCGGCTGTCATTTTACCGGCGCCACCTCGTTTGCCCAAGGCCGCTGCGCAATATGCAGCGATGTCATGGAAGCATTGCGCGATCCTGATCGATCGACCACCTCGTTCTTCCCGTGTATTTCAATGCCCCAGCCTGATTCCCCTTCGTTCGTTGCCGGTTACCCGCTACGGGCGCACAACACTTTTGGCTTCGACGTGCGCGCGCGCGTCGCCTGCCGGATCGAGCACGAAGCGCAGTTCGCGGCGGCCGTGCGCGACCCGCGGGCGGCGGGGCTGCGCCGGCTCGTGCTGGGCGGCGGCAGCAACCTGGTATTGACCGGCGATTTCGACGGCCTGGTGCTGCTCGTCGCATTGCAGGGGCGTCGGGTAATTCGCGAAGACAGCGACGCATGGTACGTCGAAGCGGCAGCCGGCGAGAACTGGCACGCGTTCGTCGCGTGGACGCTCGATCACGGGCTGCCCGGCCTCGAAAACCTGGCGTTGATTCCGGGTACTGTCGGCGCAGCGCCGATCCAGAACATCGGTGCGTATGGGCTCGAGATGGCCGAGCGTTTCGCCTCGCTGCGCGCGGTGGATCTCGCCACCGGCGATATCGTCGAAATGGACGCCGCCGCGTGCCGGTTCGGGTATCGCGACAGTTTTTTCAAGCAGGAAGGGCGGGACCGTTTTGCGATCGCATCGGTAACGTTCAGGTTGCCGAAAGCCTGGACGCCGCGCGCCGCCTATGCCGATCTCGCGCGACAACTCGCTGTCCAGCAACAGGCCGATGCACCGGATGCGCGGGCGATCTTCGATGCGGTGGTGGCGGTACGCCGCGCAAAACTGCCCGACCCGTCGGTACTGGGAAATGCAGGCAGCTTCTTCAAGAACCCGGTCATCGATGCCGCGCGCTTTGCCGCATTGAAGGCGCGCGAGCCGGAGGTGGTGTCCTACCCGCAACCCGACGGCAGCGTGAAGCTGGCGGCTGGATGGCTGATCGATCAGTGCGGCTGGAAAGGCCGGGCCGTTGGCGCGGCCGCCGTGCACGAGCGACAAGCGCTCGTGCTGGTGAATCGCGGCGGCGCGACTGGCGCCGAGGTGCTCGCGCTGGCCCGCGCGATCCGCGAGGATGTGCTGCGCCGCTTCGACGTGGAGCTTGAAATGGAACCGGTGTGTCTCTGATGCTCTGCGTGCGAAGCGACCTCGCAGTCTTTCCAGGCACGTTTCGAACCTGAAAGCCGTTTGGCCACCCGGCCTGGAATAGCGCGTACGGCTCAGTGATTCAGCTTGCCGAGCAGCAGAAATTCCATCAGCGCTTTCTGCACGTGCAGGCGGTTTTCCGCCTCGTCCCACACCACGCTTTGCGGCCCGTCGATCACTTCCGCGCTGACTTCTTCGCCGCGGTGCGCCGGCAGGCAATGCATGAAGAGTGCATCGGGGCGCGCGCGCGCCATCATGTCCGCGTCCACACACCAGTCCGCGAAGGCTTTCTTGCGGACTTCGTTTTCCGCTTCGAAACCCATGCTGGTCCAGACGTCGGTGGTGACGAGATCGGCGCCCGCGCAGGCTTCGTCCGGATCGTCGAATTCCTTGTAGAACGGCGCGCTATCCGCTGAAACCAGCCCGTGGTCGAGCTTGTAGCCGGGCGGCGTGGACAATTGCAGCTTGAAGCCGAGAATCTGCGCGGCTTCGATCCACGTGTAGAGCATGTTGTTGGCGTCGCCGACCCACGCGACCGTCTTGCCGCGAATCGGCCCGCGATGCTCGTAGTACGTGAAGATATCCGCCAGCACCTGGCACGGGTGATATTCGTTGGTCAGACCGTTGATGACCGGCACGCGCGAGTTGTCGGCAAAGCGCTGGAGAATGTCCTGGCCGAACGTGCGGATCATGATGATGTCGACCATCCGCGAGATGACCTGAGCCGCGTCTTCGATCGGTTCGCCGCGCCCGAGCTGGGTGTCGCGCGTGCTCATGAACACCGCGTGACCGCCGAGCTGGAAGATGCCCGCTTCGAACGACAGGCGCGTGCGCGTCGAGTTCTTCTCGAAGATCATCGCGAGCGTGCGGTCGTGCAGCGGATGATACGTCTCGTAATTCTTGAACTTGCGTTTCAGGATGCGTGCGCGTTCGAGCACGTACTCGTAGTCGTCCAGCGAGAAATCCTTGAACTGCAGATAGTGACGAATTTTCTTGGCGGTCATAAAAACAAATACGGCGGACTGACCCGGCGAAAGTGCCGGACGGCGCCGCCGTCGTTTGTGGTAACTCGATGCAGCATAAAGGATTTTGCTCCGTTTGACGAGCCGGCCGCGAGAGCCGTCTGGGCGCGGCAGGACGTCATTCAAGCGGGGCGGAACGGTCTGTGTGCAGTGCGGAAAGAGGTCCGCTGCGCTATAATTGCGCGGTTTTCTGAAGTCCGGCCAGCAGGTTCGCTGCTTGTCGGAACGCGGGTCGCACACCCGGCACGCTTTCCTTGCGATGCACCGTTATGGTCGCTGTCGTGGTCGCTGCCCCGGCCGTCTTAAGGCTGCCTGTAGCACCTGGCGGCACGTACTGCGGGCTGTGTGCAGCGTGTTCGCGCAATCACACACGCAGCGGCGTTAGCCGGCGCTTTGCCGGGCAGTCAACAGGTAATCTACATGGCCGAAGCACCCCCAACCGAGTATTTCATCCAAGGCATTACGCACAGCGGAAAGACGTTTCGGCCGAGCGACTGGTCGGAGCGACTCGCTGGCGTGATGTCGTGTTTCGGGCCGGGTGCGAAAGGGCCGAATGCCAGACTGCAGTACTCGCTGTATGTGCGTCCTACGATGCTCGGCAATCTGAAGTGCGTGATCCTCGACTCGCGTTTGCGCGACATCGAACCGATGGCCTTCGATTTCGTGCTGAACTTTGCGAAGGACAACGACCTTGTCGTGACGGAGGCCTGTGAGTTGCCGCCTGAGCACGGTACGCGCAAGGGTGCGGCCGGGTAGGTGTGCAGCAACGGTGCAGCAAAAGTCGTGTCATTGGAAAAACCCGCCTCAGCGGGTTTTTTTACGCATTCACGTCATGCTCCGTCACACCGCCGGACAAACAAAAAAGCCCGCCAAAGCGGGCTTTAATGACGCAGCGGAAACAGGAGGCGGTCCGCTGTCGCGGACCTGCCAGGATTACTGTGCTGCGGGCGCTTGCAGGCCCTTGAGGGCTGCAGCGAGGCGGCTCTTATGGCGAGCAGCCTTGTTCTTGTGAACGATTTTCTTGTCGGCAATGATGTCGATGGTCTTCGACGATGCCTGGAAAATTTCAGCGGCCTTGGCCTTGTCGCCGGCTTCGATTGCCTTGCGAACAGCCTTGATGGCGGTGCGGAACTTCGAGCGCAGCGCCGAGTTATGCGAGTTAGCCTTGGCGGCCTGGCGGGCGCGCTTACGTGCTTGTGCGGTGTTAGCCATGACGGTTCCTTATCCTGTTCCTGTTTCCAGAGCCTGACCTGAAAGGGGCGGGCGCTGCTTTTGATCCGACCTCTGGAAGCGATTGCCCAGAGGCGCAAAAAATAAAATTCGACGACGGTCTACGCGAAATCGGCCAGTTTCTACGGCCCGCGCAGCAGCCCGACAGTCGAGCAAGCTTGGAAACCGGCGATTATAGCAACAAAATCAGGCATGTGGCAAACGAAACGGTGGGTCCGGCCGGGCGGGGCGTCGCCGGCCTAAAGGGACACAACCGGGGACACAACCGGCGCCCGGCTGGCCCTGCACCGACGGAAATCCCGTGCCGTCGAACGACTGCCGCGCAAACCGGTCCGAAGCGTTCTATCTGCCGAACGCCCGTTCGGTGGTCCGGCACCCGTATAATGAGCGCCCCATGAATCTATTCCGAGCCCTGCTGACGGTCAGCGGCTTCACGCTGCTGTCGCGCGTGACCGGACTGGCCCGCGAAACGCTGATCGCCCGTGCGTTCGGCGCCAGCCAATACACCGACGCGTTCTACGTCGCCTTCCGCATTCCGAATCTGCTGCGCCGCATTTCCGCCGAGGGCGCGTTCTCGCAGGCGTTCGTGCCGATCCTCGCCGAATTCAAGAACCAGCAGGGCCACGACGCGACCAAGGCACTGGTCGACGCGACCTCGACCGTGCTGGCCTGGGTGCTGGCCGTATTGTCGGTGCTCGGCATTTTCGGTGCGTCGTTTGTCGTGTTCGTGGTCGCGTCGGGCCTGCGCGCCGACGGACAGGCCTACCCGCTCGCCGTATCGATGACGCGGATCATGTTCCCGTACATCGTGTTCATTTCGCTGACGTCGCTGGCGTCGGGCGTGCTCAACACCTACAAGAACTTTTCGCTGCCGGCATTCGCGCCGGTGCTGCTGAACGTCGCGTTCATCGTCGCGGCCGTGTTCGTCGCGCCGCATCTGCAAAAACCGGTCTATGCGCTCGCCTGGGCGGTGATCGCGGGCGGTGTGCTGCAGTTTCTCGTGCAGTTGCCGGGGTTGAAGAAGATCGACATGCTGCCGCGCATCGGCCTGAACCCGCTGAAAGCGCTCGCGCACCGCGGCGTGAAGCGCGTGCTTGCGAAGATGCTGCCCGCGATGTTCGCCGTATCCGTCGCGCAGATCAGCCTGATCATCAACACGAACATCGCCTCGCGTATCGGGCCCGGCGCCGTATCGTGGATCAATTACGCAGACCGATTGATGGAATTCCCGACGGCGCTGCTCGGTGTCGCGCTCGGCACGATCCTGCTGCCGAGCCTGTCGAAGGCGCACGTCGACGCCGATCCACACGAATACTCGTCGCTGCTCGACTGGGGCCTGCGCGTGACGTTCCTGCTCGCCGCACCGAGCGCAGTCGCGCTGTTTTTCTTCGCCGAACCGCTCACCGCCACGTTGTTCCACTACGGCAAGTTCGACGCCAACGCCGTCGTGATGGTCGGTCGCGCGTTGTCCGCCTACGGTGTCGGGCTGATCGGGCTGATCCTCATCAAGATTCTCGCGCCCGGTTTCTATGCGAAGCAGGACATCAAGACACCGGTGAAAATCGCGGTCGCCGTGCTGATCGCGACGCAGATCAGCAACTACATCTTCGTGCCGATCTTCGCGCACGCGGGCCTCACGCTTAGCATCGGCCTCGGTTCGTGCATGAACGCGGGCTTGCTGTTCTTCATGCTGCGCCGCCGCGGTATCTATATGCCGTCGCGCGGCTGGACGGTGTTTTTCGCGCAACTGATCGGCGCGTGTCTCGTGCTGGCCGGGACGATGCACTGGTTCGCGGTGAATTTCGACTGGATCGGCCTGCATGCGGAGCCGCTCGCGCGGATCGCGCTGCTCGGCGCGTGCCTCGTGCTGTTCGCGGCGCTATATTTCGGTATGCTCTGGCTCATGGGTTTCAAGTACGCGTATTTCAGAAGGCGAGCGAAGTGATCACGACGACGCGGGTTCTCGATTATTTCAGCACACTCGTCGCGGAGGACGACAGTCTGCCGCTGACCGAAGCGGCACTGTCGCTGGCCCAGGACGCTTATCCCGACGTCGATCTGCAGGGCATCCTCGCCGAAATCGACGAACTCGCGGTACGTCTGAAACGCCGCATGCCCGACGATGCCGACATCAAGCAACGCGTCGGCATCCTGAACCGGTTCTTCTTCCGCGAGCTGGGTTTCGCGAGCAATCTGAACGACTACTACGATCCGGACAACAGCCACCTGAACATGGTGCTCAAGCGCCGGCGCGGCGTGCCGATTTCGCTTGCAGTGCTGTACCTGGAGATGGCCGAGCAGGTTGGCATCCCGGCGCGCGGCGTATCGTTTCCCGGGCATTTCCTGCTGCGCGTCACGATGCCCGAAGGCGAAATGATGCTCGATCCGATTTCGGGCAATTCGCTGAGCGAATCCGAGATGGTCGACATGCTCGAACCTTACGTGGCGAAGGCGGGCGAATCGGTGGGCCGGGCGCTGCGCATGCTGCTGCAACCGGCAACGCGCCGCGAGATCGTCGCGCGGATGCTGCGCAACCTGAAATCGACGTATCTGCAGACCGAGCGGTGGCAGCGGCTGCTCGCCGTGCAGCAGCGGCTCGTCATCTTGCTGCCGGGCAGCATCGAGGAAGTGCGCGACCGCGGCTTCGCGTATGCGCGGCTCGATTATCTGCGGCCCGCGCTCGAAGACCTCGAACACTATCTGGAAGATCGGCCGGACGCGGAGGATGCGACGGTGGTCGAAGCGCAACTGCACGAACTGCGGCAACGCACACAGCAACAGCACAACGACCGCGATTGACGGATTGACGCGCGGCGAACGATACGTCGTTCGGACGCGGTAAAAGAAACGCCAGCGATACGTATCGCTGGCGTTTTTTGTTGCGTAGGCCGACAGACAACGCTTCGCGCAGCGCCCGGAAGCCGGTGCCGCGCGCACGTGCGTCAGTTACTTCGGTTGCATCCGGATCGCGCCGTCGAGGCGGATCACTTCGCCATTCAGCATCGGATTGTCGAAGATCTGCTTGACGAGCATCGCGTACTCATCCGGTTTGCCGAGACGCGAAGGAAACGGCACCATCGCGCCGAGCGCATCCTGCACTTCCTGCGGCATGCCGAGCAGCATCGGCGTTTCGAAGATGCCTGGCGCAATCGTCATCACGCGGATCGCGTTGCGCGCGAGGTCGCGTGCGAGCGGCAGCGTCATGCCTGCCACACCCGCCTTCGATGCCGCATACGCCGCTTGCCCGATCTGCCCGTCGAATGCCGCCACCGATGCCGTGTTCACAACCACACCGCGTTCGCCATTGGCGTTCGGTTCGTTCTTCGACATCGCCGCAGCCGCGAGCCGCGTCGTGTTGAACGTGCCGATCAGGTTGATCGCAATGGTGCGCGAGAACGAGTCGAGCGGATGCGGACCGTCCTTGCCGACGGTCTTCACCGCCGGTGCGACACCCGCGCAATTGACGAGGCCGCGTAGGGTGCCGAGCTTCGTCGCGGCTTCGACCGCCTGGATCGCGTCGTCTTCGCGGGTCACGTCGCATTTGACGAACACACCGCCGAGTTCCTGGGCGAGCGCGGTACCTGCCGCTTCGTTCAGATCGGCGAGCACGACCTTGCCGCCCTGTGCGACGAACAGGCGCGCCGTTGCCGCGCCGAGGCCCGATGCACCGCCGGTGATCAGGAATACGTTGTCACGAATCTCCATCTTGCTCTCTCCTTTGTATATGCCTCATGGGCAGTCGTATGAGGGGGCTCGTGGCCTGCTGCCGGCATGCGGCAGCGACGTTTGCCGTGACCTCACACCAGCACCTCAAAGAAAAAACGCCGCGGGCACGAAGCCGGCGGCGCACGCGCGACAGCCGCTCGATGCGCGGCCGCCGCGTTATTTCAGCGCGTCGAAGACGCGCGTACGGATGTCGTCGACGCTACCGAGCCCGGAGATCCGGCGATACGCCGGCGCATTCAGACCGCTCTCGGCGCCGCGCTGCGCCCAGCCGTTGTAGTAGTCGATCAGCGGACGGGTTTGTGCGACGTACACGTCGAGCCGCTTGCGCACGGTCTCTTCCTTGTCGTCCTCGCGCTGGATCAGCGGTTCGCCGGTAATGTCGTCGACGTTCTCGACTTTCGGCGGATTGAACTTGACGTGATATGTGCGCCCCGATGCGGCATGCGAGCGACGTCCGCTCATGCGCACGATGATCTCGTCGAACGGCACGTCGATTTCCAGCACGTAGTCGATTGCGACGCCGGCGTCTTTCATCGCTTCGGCTTGCCGCAACGTGCGCGGAAAACCATCGAACAGATAGCCGTTCACGCAGTCCGGCTCGAGCAGACGTTCCTTGACGAGATTGATGATGAGTTCGTCCGACACGAGTTCGCCGGCATCCATGAAGCGCTTCGCTTCGACACCGAGCGGCGAACCGGCCTTCACGGCGGCGCGCAGCATATCGCCGGTGGAAATTTGCGGAATGCCGAATTTTTCCTTGATGAAGGTGGCCTGGGTTCCCTTGCCCGCACCGGGAGCGCCCAACAGGATCAAACGCATTTGATATCTCCAGATCTATGTGAATTCTATGCGGCCTATCGCTTGAGCGGCTTGAGCGGCTTGAGCGCATCCGCTCGTTTTGTTCGTGAATTGCGGGGCAAGCGGCATTGGGCTTTTATCGAACGGTTAACGGCACGTCTCGCGCAGCACGCATCGCTTCGTGTGAAACGGGCGGCGCTGCAAGACGGGGCACGGTACAGCAGGTAGTGCGAAAGCCGAACGAACGACGATTACCGGATGGGTCGCGCAACCGCCCGATTATGCCATGGGTTTTTCGGCGCCCGAGGCGAATAGCTCGCGTACGCGGGCCAGGTCGGCCGGGGTGTCGACGCCCGGCAGCGGTACGTCCTGCGTGATCAGCACCGCGATCCGTTCGCCGTGCCACATCGCGCGCAACTGTTCGAGCGCTTCGACCTGTTCGATCGGCGATAGCGTGAGCGACGGGTAGGTGCGCAGGAATTTCGCGCGATACGCATACAACCCGATATGCCGGTAGACCACAGCCGGCGCAGGCGGCGCGGGCATTGCCGAGAGATCGGGCCAGTGCGATTGCCACGCGTCGCGTGCCCACGGGATCGGTGCGCGCGAGAAGTACAGTGCCACGCCACGCGCATCGGGCACGACCTTGACGACGTGGGGGCTGAAGATTTCAGCAGGATCGTGAATCGGATGCGCGGCCGTCGCGATCGCGCAGCCGTCACTCGCGGCGAGATGCGAAGCCACACCGCGCACCAGCGCGGGATCGATCAGCGGTTCGTCGCCCTGCACGTTGACGATGATCGTGTCGTCGCTCCAGCCGAACCGCGTGGCGACTTCCGCAAGACGATCGGTGCCGGACGGATGATCGGCGCGTGTAAGCACCGCTTCGATGCCGTGGGCATACGCGGCATCGAGTACCTCCTGGGCGTCGGACGCGATCAGCACCTGTTGCGCGCCCGCTTCGCGTGCGCGTTCGGCCACGCGCACGACCATCGGTTTGCCGCCGATGTCCGCGAGCGGCTTGTTAGGCAGACGCGTCGACGCAAGTCGCGCGGGGACGACGGCAATGAAGGGCGGCGTAGAGGTAGCGTTGGGCATCGCGAGGAGGGCGGCGGAAAGGACCGGAAACGGAAGCCGCAGGAAACGCAGCGGCTGAACGGTGAAGTGCTATGCCGGCAGGCGGGTGTGAGGCTGTCGATGCGAGGCCGGTGTGACCTCACACCCGCGCCCGGCGAGTGACACGACTCAGGTGCCGGCGCCCGGTTGAAGCGGCTCGACGGGCGTACCTTCGACAGTCTGACGCGCTTCGTCGACGAGCATGACCGGGATGCCGTCGCGGATCGGATACGCGAGCTTGTCTGCGTGGCAAACGAGCTCCTGCGCGGCACGATCGTAGCTGAGCGGGCCCTTGCAGATCGGGCAGACAAGAATTTCAAGCAGGCGAGCGTCCACGGAGTTTCTCCACAACCAGAGCGATGAGGCGATGATCGAGCGCGGCTTCGACTGGAACAACCCAGATCCGCGCATCGCGCCAGGCTGCCAATTTTACCGCATCCTTTTCGGTGATCAGGATTGAGTCGGCATCGGCGTCGACGAACGGGTTGCTGCTGAACGCATAGTGATCGGGCAGCGCGCGCGTGGCCGGTGTAAGACCGGCGGCCCGCAGCGTCGCGAAGAAGCGCTCGGGCGCACCGATTCCCGCGGCGGCCAGCACGCGGTTGCCGGCGAACTGCGCGAGCGGACGGCGCAGTTCGGGACTGTCGAGATGCCATGCATCGCCGGGTGTGAGCACGAGCGGCCATGTATTCGGCCATGGCGGCAACGCGCGTTCGTAAGGGTTGTTGATCAGCGTCGCATCGCGCCTGCGCGACAACGGTTCGCGCAGCGGACCGGCGGGCAACAGAAAGCCATTGCCGCCAAGCCGGTGATCGAACACGACCAGCTCGACATCGCGCGCCAGACGATAGTGCTGCAGGCCGTCGTCGCTGACGATCACGTCGACATCGGGGTGCGCCGCGCATAGCGCCAGCGCGGCAGCGACGCGGTCGGGACAGACCCACACCGGTGCGCCGGTGCGGCGGGCGATCAGCAGCGGTTCATCGCCGGCATCGGTGGCGAGCGATGCCGGTGTGACCTGCGTCGGTTCCTTGATTCTCGCGCCGTAGCCGCGCGACACGACGCCGGGCACAAAGCCGGCGGCACGCAGTGCATCGACGAGTGCGATTACGGTCGGCGTCTTGCCGGTTCCGCCCACGGTGACGTTGCCGACCACGACGACCGGCACGCCGACGCGGACCGCTTTGCGCCAGCCGAGCGAGAACGTCGCACGTCGTGCGCCGGCAATCGCGCCGAACAGACAGGCGAACGGTGTGAGCGCCCAGGCGAGCGGGCCGCGTTGTTGCCATTCGCGCGCGAGGCGCGCTTCGATACGGGCTTTCAATCCGCTCATCGAGGGGCAGGCGGGAGCAGTGCGATGTGCGGCGCACACATCGCGGGCATGGATGACGCGATCCACAGATAAGACATCGACGCGATTCTCCAGGCAATCAGGATCAAAAACAGGATGAAAAAAGACACAAGCGGTTTGCTACGAAAAGCGCGGGCAGCGAGTGCGCATGCCACAGGTGTTGTTCGCCGCCCGCCCGGCATCCGCGTGGAACGTCCGGGACCCGGCACTCTAGCGCGCGGGCGTCGTATGCGGCAAGTCGCGCGGGCCGGGCTGCCACCACGGGTTTGCATTGAGCACACGTAGCCCGCCTGTGGATAACTTTGTGGAGAAGTCGCCCTGTGACACCCGGGAAAGGCCGCGCAGAAAGCCCCGGATCGACTTCAATGCATGATAGATAGATAAAAAACCCATGCAAATCAAATAGATGCCACGAACTCATGAGCGTTTGCGCGGTGTCGGGTCCGTGCTTTGCGCAGCCGGTTCGCCGTGTGGACACTTGCGGCATTTTATGCGGCAGGGCTGGACGGCGCGGGCCGCCCGGACTATCGTCTGTCGGCTGTCCGAACGCTCCTTTTGGCTTTTCCTCTGATCATTCCTCGCATGAATTCCGATAGTTCCTTTTCATCGTCGCTGCCCGCTGGCGGCGATGCGGTCGTGCCGGTGTCGATGCTCAATCGCGCGATCGGCACGATGCTCGAACGCTCGTTTCCGCTCGTCTGGGTGTCGGGCGAGGTGTCGAATTTCACGCGCGCCGCGAGCGGCCACTGGTACTTCTCGATCAAGGATGCCCAGGCGCAGATGCGCTGCGTGATGTTCCGCGGCCGTGCACAGCATGCCGAATTCACCCCGCGCGAAGGCGACCGCATCGAAGTCCGCGCGCTCGTCACGATGTACGAACCGCGCGGCGAACTGCAACTGAACGTGGAGGCGGTGCGTCGCACGGGGCAGGGACGGCTCTACGAAGCGTTCCTGCGTCTGAAGGCGCAACTCGAGTCGGAAGGGCTCTTCGATGCGAGTCGCAAACGCGCGTTGCCTGCGCATCCTCGTGCGATCGGTATCGTCACGTCCCTGCAGGCCGCCGCCTTGCGCGACGTGCTGACGACGCTCACACGACGCGCGCCGCACGTGCCGGTGATCGTGTATCCCGCACCGGTGCAAGGCGTGGGAGCGAGTGCGAAGCTTGCATCGATGGTCGAGGCAGCGAACGCGCGACGCGAAGTGGACGTGTTGATCGTCTGTCGCGGGGGCGGCTCGATCGAAGACCTGTGGGCGTTCAACGAAGAAGTCCTGGCGCGCGCGATAGCCGCGAGCGAGCTGCCGGTGGTGAGCGGCGTCGGACACGAAACCGATTTCACGATCGCCGATTTCGCCGCCGATCTGCGCGCTCCAACGCCGACCGGTGCCGCCGAACTCGTCAGCCCGCAGCGCGCGCTGTTGCTGCGCGATCTCGGCCAGCGGCATGAGGCGCTGGCGCGCAGCTTCGATCGCACGATGGAGCGTCGCGCGCAGCAACTCGACTGGCTGTCGCGGCGACTCGTTTCGCCGGCGGAACGGCTCGCGCGGCAACGGACACACCTGCAGCAACTTGGGGTACGTCTGGCTTCGGCAGGCGCACGACCCGTGCGCGATGCACAAGCGCGTTTTGCGCTGCTACAGATGCGCTGGCAACGCTGGCGTCCCGATACGGCCACCCATCGCGCGACGCTGCAACGGCTCACGCAGCGGCTCGACGATGCATTGTTACGGCAGCATGAACGGCACACGGCACGCGTGGCCACGCTCGCTGCACGGCTCGATGTGCTGAGCCCGCAACGCACGCTCGAGCGTGGCTATGCGGCGCTGCTCGACGGGCAAAGCGGACGCGCCGTGCGCGCGCCTTCAGCATTGAAGCCCGGCCGGCGCTTCACGGTGCATCTCGCCGACGGTACGGCTGACATTGCTCTCGCCGATGTGCAGCCACGTCTTACCGATGGTTTCTGACGACGCTTTCATCTGCCGCACTTTTGACCTCGCTGCATCGCTGTGTGGGCATTCATTACGGCGCTTACGCAGCACGTTGCATGCCGCATCCGCGCGATGCCGATCATAAAGGCCGCTGGTTTGCGGGGTTATTCCAAGTCGCCTACAATCGAGTGCTCTACAGCGTCATCCGCGAACTCCCCCCACAAACAGATAGAAGGAAAGCATCATGGCACATACCCTCCCGCCGCTTCCGTACGCCGAAGACGCCCTCGCACCGCACATCTCGCTAGAAACAATTCAGTTCCACTACGGCAAGCATCATCAGACCTATGTGACCAACCTGAACAATCTGATTCCGGGTACCGAGTTCGAGAACCTGTCGCTGGAAGATATCGTGAAGAAGTCGTCGGGCGGCATCTTCAATAACTCCGCACAGATCTGGAATCACACGTTCTTCTGGAACAGCCTGTCGCCGCAAGGTGGCGGTGCACCGTCGGGCGCGCTGGGTGACGCGATCAATGCCAAGTGGGGTTCCTACGACGCATTCAAGGAAGCGTTCACGAAGACCGCCATCGGCACGTTCGGCTCGGGCTGGGCATGGCTCGTGAAGAAGGCAGACGGTTCGCTCGACCTCGTGTCGACGAGCAACGCCGCTACGCCGCTCACTACCGACGCGAAAGCGCTGCTGACGATCGACGTATGGGAGCACGCGTACTACATCGACTATCGCAATGCTCGTCCGAAGTTTGTCGAGGCGTTCTGGAACGTCGTGAACTGGGACTTTGCAGCGAAGAATTTTGCGTAAGCAGGGTGCGGTTGTAGCGTGACGATGTAGCGCTCGAACGTGCAATAAAGCTGGACACGCAGTAAGAACGAAAGCCCTCATTCGTGAGGGCTTTCTGCTTTCTGGCGCTCGCATTATTTGTTGTTGTTTGCTGTCCACGAGCCATAACCATTTCGGGGTCTCGTCCCCAAGATCGATTGTTTGTCGCTGGATCGGAACGGGTATGAAATACGGCCTGTGACGACTCAGACGACGGGCAAGAACGTGGAAACGACGAGCATTCTGGACGACGGGAAAGCGCTAGCTGTGAGGTTTAGCGACGGCATCGAGCGGCGCTTTCACGCCATATGGCTGCGAGACAACGCAAGCGATGCATCGACCCGGGCGCAGGGCAACGGTCAGCGGCTGATTACGCTCGGCGATATTTCGCCGGACACACGGGTTGCCTCCGCTTCGATTGACGGGAAGACCGTCTGGGTGACCTTCCGGCCAGGCAATCAGGAGATTGCTTACGACATCCAGTGGCTTGCCGGACATGCGTACGACGGGCTGCGTCCCCAGGCACCGGGCTGGACCGCTACGGAAATCGAAACGTGGGATGCGGGCCTCGCCCAGAACGTTCCGTGCGGCGATTTCACAGCGGTTAGCCGCAGCGAGGACGCACTCGGCGACTGGCTCTACGATATCCGCCGTTACGGTTTTGCCAAGCTGGCAGGCGGCCAGGTGAAGCCCGGAGCGCTCCTCGAAGTCGTCGACCTGTTCGGCTACGTCCGCGAAACCAACTACGGCAAGATCTTCGAGGTGCGGACGGAAGTTAACCCGAACAATCTCGCGTTCACGGGGCTGGGTCTGCAGGCGCATACCGACAACCCCTATCGCGATCCGGTGCCGACGCTACAAGTGCTCTACTGCCTCGAAAACTCGGCGACCGGCGGCGAGAACATGGTGGTAGACGGATTTCGCGTCGCTGAGCGTTTGCAGCAGGAAAGCCCACGAGGTTTCGATCTGCTGACGCGCTACTGCGCACGTTTCGAATACATCGGCAGTGCCGGTGTTCATCTGCGTTCGCGTCGTCCGATGATCGAGTTGATGCCCGACGGCGAACTCGTCGGTGTGCGTTTCAACAACCGGTCGGCCAGCGCCATCGTCGATGTGCCTTATGACGATATGGACGATTACTACCGCGCGTATCGCCGCATGGGCGAGCTGATCGATTCACACGACATGCAGGTGGCTTTCAAGCTGCAACCAGGCGAATCCTTCATCGTCGATAACACGCGCGTTCTGCATGCGCGTCGCGGTTATTCCGGCGAGGGCTCCCGTTGGCTGCAAGGATGTTATGCCGACAAGGACGGGTTGCTGTCGAAGCTGGCCGTCATCGAGAAACAACGGGAGCACGCGTGATGACGACTGCGATCAAACAGACGCTGGATGCCGACAACATCGTTGCGTTTATCGGCGATATTTTCGCGCGACGCGGCGGCGAGGAATACCTCGGTGAAGGTGTGACGATGGCCGAGCATATGCTCCAGGCTGCGCATCTCGTCGAACAGAACGGCGAAAGCGATACGGTGATCGTGGCGGCGCTCCTGCATGACATCGGCCATTTCACGAGCGAATTCGGCGCGTTCTCGATGAGCGACACGAAGGACAACTATCACGATGCGGCTGGCGCCGTCGCGGTCGAGCAATTCTTTCCTCGCGCCGTGACCGATTGCGTTCGTCTGCATGTCGCCGCGAAACGTTATCTCTGTGCCGTCGATCCCGGTTACTTCGCGAAACTGTCGCCGGCATCCGTGCATTCGCTACGGCTTCAGGGCGGTCCGATGACGGATGAGCAGGTAGCACGCTTTAGCCAGAACCCGAATCTCGAGGATGTAATCAAGGTTCGCCTGGCGGACGATGCGGGGAAGGTTACCGGTGCGAGCACGCCCGACTTCGCGCACTACGCGCCATTGGTGCAACGGCTCGTGGACGCGCATTGTATGAGGTGAACGCGGCCGGTGGTGGAAGATAAAACCCAATTGATTTCGTTTGATTCGGAATCGATTGGGTAATTGCGTTTATATATTTTAATTTATAAAATAATAATAGAAATCTATTCGATGTCATTGGACTGACATGAGGCATGAATAATATATTTGATATTCCCTGTAAATGTCGGAATGTTTATTGACACCCATTGGAGCACGAATTTTTCGTGTTCTATCGATGCGAACCCAACGTGCTGTAGAGGCCTTGTAGCGATCGTATGCCGCGCCCCTGTGCTTCGATAGCAGCCGTTCCGCTTGAGGCGCAGCGCATTGGATTGTCGTTCTCGTCAGATATTTTTGGATCGAATAGCCAGATGACTGACAGGCCAGTGCTCGTCCGTTAAATCTGTCCATATCTAGTATCCCTGCAATTCAACCTGAATCGGTGTTTTGGAGAAAAATCATGAAAAATTATTGGATGAATTATCTGAAATTCGCTGCCGCCGGTCTCCCGGCGCTTGGTATGGTGAATCTGCTCGGCATGAACGCGGCGTGGGCCGAACCTTCGGCGCAGTTGATCGCTGCCGCAAAGGCAGAAGGTCAACTGACCTTGATGGGACTGCCGCGTGACTGGTGCAACTACGGCCAGCTGGTCGACGACTTCAAGGCGAAGTACGGACTCAAGGTCAGCGTGTTGAATCCCGACGCAGGGTCGGGCGACGAAGTCGAAGCGATTCGCGCGAACAAAGGCAACAGCGGGCCGCAAGCGCCGGACGCCATCGACGTCGGCCTGTCCTTCGCACCCAAAGCGAAAGCGGAGGGTCTGCTCGCTCCGTACAAGGTGGCGACGTGGAACACCATTCCCACCGAGGCAAAGGATGCCGATGGCTACTGGTACGGCGATTACTACGGTGTGCTTTCGTTCGAGGTGAACGCCGATCTCGTCAGCAAGATTCCCACTGACTGGGCCGATCTGCAGAAATCCGATTACGCCAGTTCGGTGTCGCTGGCAGGCGATGCGCGCGTGTCCAATCAGGCGATTCTGGGCGTATTCGCTGCGGGCCTGTCGCGCGCGCACGGCGACGTCGCAAAGGCCGGCGACGCGGGCCTGCAATACTTCGCGGAGTTGAACAAATCCGGCAACTTCGTTCCGGTGATCGGCAAGGAATCGACGCTCGCGCAAGGCACGACGCCGATTCTGATTCGCTGGGACTACAACGCGCTTGCCGATCGGGACTCGCTGAAGGGTAATCCGAAAGTGCAGGTCGTCGTGCCGAAGACTGGCGTCGTTGCAGGCATGTATGCGCAGGCGATCAGCGCCTATGCGCCGCATCCGAATGCCGCGAAGCTCTGGATGGAATACCTCTATTCCGACAAGGGCCAGTTGACGTGGTTGAGCGGCTATTGCCATCCGATTCGCTTCAAGGACCTGACGGCGACCCACAAGATTCCCGCCGATATGATGGCGAAACTGCCTCCTGCGGCCGCATATGAAAAAGCGGTATTCCCGACCCTTGACCAGCAGGATGCGTTCAACGCGATCATCACGAAGCGCTGGGATCAGGTCGTCGGCGCGAACATCAAATGAGTCGCACACCTGCGGTGGCGAAGAGCCGGATCTATCCTTGACCGCGCTGCTCGGTGCGAACGACCTTTTCATGTAACGTACCGGGCTAACACGACTTCACGGTTGCGAGCCACTCATGAACAAGCCGACTACGGGTCTTCCGCCTCTCGAATGGGTTCGCGTGTTCGAGGCGGCCGGACGCCTCGGAAGCTTTACGGCAGCGGCCAACGAACTGGGTTTGACACAGGCGGCCGTCAGTCAGCGCATCAAGAATCTCGAGGCGCGACTCGGCGCGCCGTTGTTCGACCGGCGGGCTCGCGGAGTTGTGCTGTCGATGCAAGGCGAGGCGTGGCTGCCGCACATCCAGGTGGCGTTCGGTCAGTTGCTGGGCAGCACCGTTAATCTGTTCGAGTCGCCGCGACAGAAAATTACCATCGCGGCTTCCGCGTCGGTGATTACGCTCTGGATCGCGCCGCGACTGCCGGCGATTACTGCCGCACTGCCCAATGTCCAGCTGACGTTTGAAACCGTACAGCGGCTTCCCGACTATGGCCTTGCGGAGGCGGACTTCGAGATTCGTTTCGGTGACGGCGTGTGGCCCGAACGTCGCGCGAAGCGGCTCTTCAGGGAAGAACTTGCACCGCTTGCTGCTCCGGCGCTGACTGGAAAGAAAAAACGCGGCTGGGAACACCTGCCGCTTATCGCGACTTCCGGGCCTCGGGTGGGCTGGCGCGACTGGTGTGCAGTCAACGGAACGCAGTTGCCCCCTGTGCCGTCGCTGCGATTCGATACGTTCGTGCTGGCGCTGCATGCTGCCGAAGCCGGCGCAGGCGTACTGCTCGGCTCACTGCCGCTGTGTCAGTCGGCGCTTGCTGCAGGTCGCCTCAAGCGCCTGACGTCGAACGCGCTCGCGATGGATGGCACCTACTGGATCACCTGGCCCGCGACCATGCCGGACTATGCGGAGCACCGGACGTTGATCGATTGCCTCACTGAAGCGTAGCGAAATGCGTTGACTGGCCATCGGCACCTGACCGATGGCCTCGAGCAACGAGCATTGACGTCTTGTGTGAAGACGTCAGCCAAGCCTAGTGAACCGTCTCAGGCGCTAGCGAGCTGCTCGGCAGCAGGCTCGTGATCCAGCAGTTGCTCGGCGCCGTTTTCCCCGCGAAACGATCGTACAGCCACGGCAACATCCCCACTGCCCACACGGCAGCAGTAGCCGCGTGTTCGAGCGGATATTCGGTGTACACGACAGGTGTGCCGCTCGCACAGAACTTTTGCGCCAGCGCGCGCACATCGGTGGCAAGCATGACGCCGTCGCCGAACTGCAAGGGATTCGAACCGTTGAGAATGCCCAGATAACCTTGACTCATGTACATCGGAATCGTCGGCGATCCAGCGAGCCCGGCGTTCACGACGTTGGCGTACTTCACGTAGGCCGGAATGCTGTTGATGTCGTTGGCGTACTGCGGCTTGAGCAACGTCGCCCACTGTAGCCCGAGGTACTTCGGCAGGATGTAGGCCAGCGACTGGTTCTGGATATCGTTGAACACCGCCAGCCCCTGATCGTTGAGATAGGGCGTGAAGTCGATGTTGTACGCGCGTCCCAGACCGACGAGCGCCGCCGGCGCAACGCCACCCCAGACTATGCTGCCATTCACGTAGTGGAGGTTGTGGGCGGGATCGACCAGTATTCCGCCTTCCGCGGCACCGACGAGCAGCTTGTTGATATCGGGCGCGTAGGTTGGCGCAAGCTGCGCGGCCCAGTTGGTACCGATCGCTCCACCCGAGTAGCCAATGATCGCAACCTTCGTAGCAGGGCTCAGGCCGGTGGAAGGTGTGTTGATCGCAGCGCGAATCGAATCGAGGGTCGTCATGCCGTATTCCGGGCCGGCTGCGAAGTCCGCAGTCTGACCTTCTGTGTCGGGCACGATCAGGTTGTAGCCGAGCTGCAGCAGCAGGGCGAGCGGAATGGATTCCGCACTGTAGATGAAGCTTCCCAGATTGATGATCTTGCTGATGTCCTGATCTCCAGCGATGACCTTCGACGGTTCATCGTAGGGATTCAACGAGTCGTAGGCCGACTGGTAGGAGATTGCCTGGCCGTTGCTGGCCGGGCTCTGGATAACCGACGTCACGTTGACGACGGGCTGGTTCTGCGCGTTGTTCGTGCGGTACAGCAGTTGCTGTGCCGTGACCGGCGTCGCAATTCCCGCGACGTGATAGGGCACGGTCCGCGTCTTGAGCACGGTACCCAGCGGGATCGAAGATAGCGGTGTGCTGCCGGTGTAGGTATAGAACGGATCGGTTGCGGCTACGGTAACCGGAGCCGCAACCGCCAGCGTCGTTGTCACCGCTGCCGCAACGGCTGCGAGTAAGCGAAGTTTCAGGCCCATACGATGACTCTCCTGGATGGAGCCGGCGATCTTTTCGTGGTCCGCCCCCACGCATCCGTTATCGCGATAGCTTGGGTACGGGCGTCGCCGACATAAGCAGGCCGATCCGGGTAGCCGGAGATAACCTGCTGGATTGGGTGTGCTCGGGATTGACTCAGTCGTGCTGTGGGGTACGACAGGTGTTGCGTCAGAAATCGGGGGGCGCCATCGCTCGTCTCCTCGTAGTTTTGGAATCCTATTTATCAAGCATATTTAATATTTCTCTACCGCCACTGGCTTACTCATTTAAGCACACAGCACGAGTTTTTACCGCCGTTTGGAGCTAAAAGCCTAATCGGATAACAAGCTAATTTTGAGATGACGAGGGTTATCGCATTGCGGTGTTAGCGACGTCATAGTGGAAGGGTTTCAGCCGTTTCGAGTGCATCATTTGTGGCCGCCGGAAGGAGATTTTTTGAGTATTATCTGGCGCAGGAGTTTCTACAAAACCCCGGTAATGAAACACAGAAGATTCAGGACCACCGAGCCATGACGAGAGTCACAGCACCCCGTTCGAACACAACGGTCTCCATTGCCTCGCTTAAACCGCGTGCGGTACTCCTCGTCTGCTTTGTCGGCTCCATGTGGATGGTCTGGGCGGTCTCGGCGGCTTTGCCGTTTCTGAACCTGGCACAGTATGGTGTCGTGCCTCGCACATTTCGCGGTCTCGTCGGCATTCTGTTCGCACCGTGGTTGCATGCCAACCTCGCGCACCTGATGGCGAACACGGGCGCCCTCGTCGTGCTCGGCTGGCTTTGCATGTGGCCTCGCATCGCGGAGTTCTGGCAAGCGACACTCGCCGGTATGCTCGGCGCCGGCGCGACTGCGTGGCTGCTCGGCGCACCGGACACGGTGCATATCGGCGCGAGCGGGCTCGTGTTTGGCTACGCCGGTTACCTCGTCGCACGCGGGTGGTATACGCACAGCGTCCTTTCTATTGTGGTCGCGCTGTTTGTCGCGGGCGTTTATGGCGTTAGCGTGCTGTCCGGCGTGTTGCCGCTCACGCCGGGCATTTCCTGGCAGAGCCATCTCGGTGGAGCACTAGGCGGTATTCTTGCGGCGCGCATCGCCGCACGCGTGCGGCGCTCCGGCTGACTGCACACTCGCAGGGTCGCTTTTCTGATGCGAAAGGGATCGGACACAGGGCAGTTTCGCTCTCCGCGAACAGGCCAATCCACGCATTGAAGATAAAAACACCGTCAACCTGGCTGACGGGAATAATAAATCAGTAATCCATATGTATTGGATAAGCTGGAAATCTAAAGCGATCCTCAAATCCGACATCGGTCGACCGAAAATATCGAGACGTGGCCTCGCGATAAAAGATTCGTTTAACTAATTTAAATCTAAAAAACGACCTGAATATCGCACGAGTTGGCCTCAAATAATCCCACTATTTGCAATGCTGTTCCAGGGGAAAAACCTAATGTCTGACCAAACCTTACCCGTGCATATTTGAACGAAATATTCATAGGTGGATTCAGCATAAATCTTACCAGGAGACATGATGAAAATTTTGGTCAATCAAAAGCGGCGCAAGCTGCTGAAGTTAGGGGGCGCGGCTGCCATCATCCCGGTTGCCGGACATGCCGGCGCTGCCACCAGCTCTCCATCCGGTACAACCGGTGATCCCTCAGCATTCCCCACCGATTCAGCTTCCCTTTCAATATCGTCAGATTCATCGCTTGTATCCCCCGATCAGGCGCTGCTGTTCAACTACGACACGCCTGCGGTCGAATCGAGCATCCAGTTTCAGGGCTTGCCGGTCGGCAACGGACGTCTGGGTGCGATGTCGGGCGGCGCCAGCGACCGCGAAGCGCTCTACCTGAACGAAATCACGTTGTGGTCGGGCAGCAAGAACGTCGTCGATCTCGCCTACACGACGACGGGAATGGGCAGCTACCTGACGCTCGGCAAGCTCTACGTCGATTTGCCCGGTCACGCCGGTGCGACGAACTACCAGCGTTCGCTCGACATCAGCAATTCGATCGTGCGTACGCAGTACAGCGTCGGCGGCAGGAGCTATAGCCGCGAGATCTTCAGCAGCTTTCCCGACAACGTGATCGTGATTCGTCTCGCGTCTCATGGCGGCACGTATAACGGCACGATTTCCCTTGTTGACGGACAGGGCACGCAGACTGTCGGCGAATCGAACCAGGCGCTGTCGTTCTCCGGTGCGGTGAGTGGCAGCGGCGAACTGTACTCAACCTACATGGCCGTCGTGCCGGATGCGGGTACTGCGACGCTCAATGCGGCCACTGCGCAGATCACACTCCAGGGTTGCCCGGCGCTCACGATCATCGTGGCGGCCCGCACCGACTACAACGGGCGTTACGTCGACAATTACCTGAACGGTGTCAGTCCGCGCGACACCGTAATCGCCGATGTGAAAAGCGCAGCGGGCAGGCGTTACCGCGACCTGCTCGAGCGTCACGTGCGGGACTACCGCGCGCTGTTCGGACGCATGGACCTCAATCTCGGCAGATCGACCGATGCGCAAAGAGCGTTGACGATTCCGGAGCGCCTGGTGGCGCGTCAGGCTAACCCCACCGTGGCCGATCCCGAACTCGAAGCGATGTATGTGCAGTTCGGACGCTACCTCACGATCTCATCGTCGCGCGGCTCGCTGCCTGCGAATCTGCAAGGCTTGTGGAGCACCACGAACAACCCGCCGTGGATGGCCGATTACCACACCGACATCAACATCGAGATGAATTACTGGCTGGCCGATCGCGCCGGCTTGCCGGAGTGCCAGCAACCGTTCGTCGATTACGTCACCGGACAGTTGCCGTCGTGGCAGCAAAACACCCTGAATCATTTCAACGATGCCGCGAACGTGAATTACAGCAATTCGGACGGCAAGGTGGCGGGCTGGACCGTGGCGATTTCGACGGGCATTTACGGTTCGGTTGGCTGGGACTGGAGTCCGCCTGCGAGCGCCTGGTATTGCCGCACGCTGTGGAATCACTACCAGTACACGCTCGACAAGGCGTATCTCGCGAGGATCTATCCGGTCATGAAGTCGGCCTGTGAATTCTGGCAGGCGCGTCTGATCAGGGACCCGGTATCGGGCCTGCTCGTCGACGACAAGGACTGGTCGCCGGAGCAGGGGCCGCACCAGCAGCTCGGCATCACGTTTGCGCAGGAACTCGTCTGGGATCTGTTCACCAACTACGGGACAGCCAGCGGACTGCTCGGCAAGGATGCGAGCTTCGCGCAAACCATCGCGGGTCTGAAATCGCAACTCTATCTGCCGAAGGTAAGCCCGACGACCGGGCAGCTACAGGAGTGGATGGACGACAGCATCGTCGGCGAGGTGGGGCATCGCCATCTCTCGCCGCTGATCGGCTGGTTCGAAGGCGAGCGGATCACGCTCGATAGCGATCCGAAGCTCGTCGCCGGTGTGAAGGCACTGCTCACCGCACGCGGTTTCGATTCGTTCGGTTGGGCGCTCGCGTGGCGCATCGCGTGCTGGGCGCATTTCCACGATGGCGCAACCAGCTATTCGATGATCCCGAAGTTGCTGCGTTATTCGGAGGGCAACGACGGGATCGACGGCACGTTTGCCAACATGTTCGATGCGTACGCGCTGTCGAGCAACTCGTCGGCGTTCCAGATCGATGCGAACTTCGGCGGGCCGGCAGCGATTCTGGAAATGCTGCTGCAAAGCAGGATGGATCGCATCACGGTGCTGCCCGCGCTTCCATCGCAATGGGGCACGGGGCACGTCACCGGGTTGCGCGCGAAAGGCGGCTTCTCGCTGGATCTGAAGTGGAGTCGCGGCGCGCTGTCGTCGGTCAAGCTCACCAGCGTGGGTGGCACACGAACCACCTTGCAATACGGCAGCGTGGTGCGAGCCGTAACGGTGCGAGAAAACGGCACGGCAACATTCGACGGCAACCTGCGACCGCTTTCGTGAACCACTAGTGAACCACTAACGGGCCGCAAGGCCCGCAGCAAAACATTGTATCGGTGCTTACCGGGAAGCCCCCGGTTTCATTCAACCAAGGAAAATCATGAAAACCCTGAGTCGCACGCAGGTGTATCTGCTTTTCGTGAGCGTCTTGATGGTCTTCGGCCTGGTCGCCTGCGGCGGCGACCAGAATTCCACCGAGGCGGCAAGCGCCCTGAAGGCCGTGGCTAACACGGCCACATCGGCTGCATCGGCCGCAGATGCGCTCTCGCAACGAGGAGGCGCACCGGCGCAAAGCACGATCGCATTGCCGCCGATGGGCTGGGCATCGTGGAATGCGTATGGCTGCACCGTCACCGAAGATCTGGTGAAGACAGCCGCGGATGTGATCTCCGATGGTTTGAAGAAAGATGGCGCGCTGAAGAAAGCGGGCTACAGCTATATCAACGTCGACGATTGCTGGTTCGCGCCATCGCGCGACGCGCAGGGCAACCTGGTCGCCGACCCCGTCAAGTTCCCGAGCGGCATCAAGGCGCTGGCTGCCTATGTGCACGCTCGCGGCCTGAAGTTCGGCATCTACGAAGTACCCGCGGCCGAAACCTGTGCCCAGCGCAATAACCTGTACCCAGGACACACAACCCCGATGGGCAGTCTTGGGCACGAAGTGCAGGATGCCAACACGTTCGCCTCATGGGACGTCGACTACGTGAAGTACGACTGGTGTTCGCCGGACGGCACGGTCGACGATCAGGTCGCGGGTTTCCAGATGATGCGCGATGCACTGAACAGCGCGGGGGCTGCGAAGAATCGACCGATTGTCTACAGCATCAATCCGAACAGTTTCCACGTCGACAAGACGGGCCGTTCGTATGACTGGGGCCAGGTGTCGGATCTGTGGAGAAGCACTGAGGACATCACGTACGACACGGGCACACCGGGCCATCAAAGCACGCCCGATTTCTCCCGGATCGTGAACCAGAATTTCTACGGCAATCTGTTTCCGGAGGCGCAGCACACGGGCGTCTATAACGATGCGGACATGATGCTTGCCGGGTTCGGTCTGACGGCTGCGCAGGATCAAACGCACATGAGCTTGTGGGCGATTTCGGGTGCGCCGCTTATCCTGGGTCTCGACCTGACGACGCCGGTTAGCGCAGCAACGATGGCGACGCTGACCAACCCCGAAGTGCTGGCCGTCGATCAGGACGTACGCGGTATGCAGGCAATTCGCGTAGCAGAGCCGCGCGACGGTCTGGGTGTGTGGGCCAAGCTGCTGTCCGGCCAGGGTCGTCGTGCGGTGGTCCTGCTCAACACGACGGGGACCGCGGCAGCGATCACGGTGAACTGGGCAGACCTCGGGCTGAGCCCCAGTGCTTCAGCCAGTGTCCGCGACATCTGGGCACACCAGGATCTCGGTTCGCATGCGTCCAGCTACACGGTCGCCAATGTACCCGCGGGCGGCTCCGTCATGCTGACGATCGCCGGTACAGACGATGCAACGAAAGTCGAGCCGGCCACACCCGAGAAGCACGAAGCCGGCGTAGCACGCTATACGTTGAACGCGACCAACGGCGGGTACATCGACGTCGACTACCAGAACACAGGGAAATCCGCGCTGAAGGTGCCGCTGATCCTCAACGAAAGCGTCCTCACGACGATTACGCTTCCCGTTACCAGCGGAAACGCGCAAGGCAGAATCACGCTGTACATGCCGTTCCAGCCGGGCAGCAACAAGTTGACGTTCGTGCTCCCCAACCCGGGCCGTCACGCACCGACTGTCGGCAAGGTGACGTTGATCGCCGGTCCGCAACCTGCATTGCCGCCGGTCATCTATGCGGCAGCAGACCCGGCCAATACCGTCCAGGACGCGTCGGTGGCGGAGTGCAACATCTGCAGCGGTAACGAGAAGATCGGCAATCTCACCAACTCGGATTCGAGCCTGCAGTTCAACAACGTCGTTGCTGCCGCCGATGGACAGTACGCGGTTCCCGTCGTGTACATCAGCGCGGACGACGGTGGCGGTGCGCCTCGCGCGTTGAATGTGAGCGTGAACAACGGGCCGGCGGTTGCCGTGCAGTTTCCGGGTGAAGGCACCTGGGACTTCCCGATCCTGTCGAGCGTTCAGGTCGTGGTGCCGCTGAAAGCCGGCACGAGCAACACGATCAAGTTCTCCACGATACCCGGCAACTACGGTCCCGATCTGGATGGCCTGGGCCAGGCAGTCAAACAGTAAGACGGTGTGTGACGAATCGATGCCGCCGGGTTGCCGGGTTGTATCGGCGGCATCGCATAGATAGCGATCTATAACGATCCATGGAGACAGGCATGAAGAATCTCTTGATGCGGATTGCGCTGCCGCTGGTACTGGCTGCGAGCGCGGTCCAGGTATCCGTCGCCGCCGACACGGTTGCTCAGCCCGATACCGCCGCAACGACAGCGGCAGCGTGGCAAAAAGGCTCGCGTTTCCGGCATGACGAAGTCGCGGTGCTGTTCGTGATGGGACAGAGCAATAGCGCGGGCCTGAACGGTCTGCCCGCCAGTTTCGTGTTGACCGGTGCCGCGGCTCCGGGGGCCGGCAGTGGTGCAATGTCCGCGCCCAATGTTTGGGGTATTCGCAATGACGGCTGGGGGAATATCACCGGCAACGCCGATGGGTCGGGACCCTCGTTCACCCAACCGATCTCCACCATCGATCACGTGTCCTGGGTGAACTGGACCGACAGCACGTCGTCCGACATGAACCTCGGATACTACGGCGGCAGCGGAAACGCCGCGAATTTCGCGGCTTATGCGTGGCAGTCGGCGATCAACGCCGGTGAGCCGCTGCCCGATCTGTACATCATTCATATCGGCTGGGGCAGCCAGGGTGTGGACGTCGCGGACGATGCATTCAGCGGTTGCTGCGACTGGACCGTGCATGGCGTCAATCTCTGGCAACCGATGCTCGATGCGACTAAAACCCCGACCTGGGCGCTTGCTCCGTTTGCGCGCCGCATGATGTACCTCGGGCTGAAGCAGATTCTCGCGACCGGCAAGAAGCCGCGCGTTCTCGGTCTCGAGTGGAATCAGTGGGAAGCGGAAGCTGCGCCGCTGAACTCCGCCGGGAATGCGACGACGATCGGTCGTGCGCCGCAAAACTACGCTCATCTGTTCAGCAGCTTTTTTGCGTCGGTAGGTTCGGCGTTTCCGGTGATGATCGTGAAGCCGTTATCGACTGCGTACGACAACGTCACCAATGGTGTCGCGCCTTATAACCCCGCAGCGCTCGCGTCGATGCAAAAGGTGTTCGGCGGTTTTGTCGATGCGGATGCACGCGTCTTCAGTTTCGTCGATGCGTCGCAGTCACCCGACTGGAACGGCCAGGGACCGGGCTTCGGTATTTTCCAGGGTGGCTCGCTCGGTGGCGGGGATGGCAGCGTGCACTACAACCTCGACACGCAGAAGTGGTTCGGCGAACAGGCGATCGCGGCATGTCTCGGCAGTGCGAGATCGTGCGGGCCGCGCATTGCAGCGCTTCCGCGACGGCTACCGAATTGAGCGCAGATCACGTTTCAACGAGTCTATGAGGTAGCGACAGCGAAAGCTCCCCGAGGTGGGAGCTTTCGTTTTTTGTTGAACATAGTGAGTGCCTGAAAGGCGCATCAGCTGCCGAAATACAGCGAGCAGAAGCTCACGGGTCCAACACACGACGCACTGTGATTCGCACCGCTCATCGGAGCACGCGTACCGCTATTGCTGGCACCGGACGCCGCCGCGCCGACACCGCTCGTATCCTGCGCCTTCATCTGCGCGACCTGATGCGCGTAGATCGGACTTACGTCGGGATACGACGCATCGGTGACGAAGCGCAGCCCGTCGTTTTCGGCCTGAATCAATTCCTGCCGGACTTCGGCACGGGTCTTTTCCTGTGCGAAAGCGTTCGTGAATACGCCGCTCGAAGCGATGGCAACGAAGGACACGGCGATGAGAGAGAGTTTGTTCATTTGGAACTCCTGAGTGGTGAGAGACGACTGCTGTGTTCATAGCCGTAAACCTCACCACACACGCCGATATTCCCGCGATTAGAAAAAACTTTAACGATGCCGTGCGTGAGCAGGCTGGCATCGCGCGACCGCACGAGTGCACAGAAAATATCGACGACAACGGGGAATAAGAGCGAACGTCAGGTGTTGTACGTCGCAATCAGCGCGATGAGCGCCCTACGAGCGCTGCATCGAAAGACGAAGCCGATCGTTACGCCGTGCGTTCGATGCTGACCGCTCCAACCGGCCTTTTCGCCGGAACGAACGGCAACGGAAACCAGCGTGCCGCCAGCTTGAGCGTGCTGACCGATCCGCCCACTGCAAGCAGGATCGGAATCAGCAGATCGTGATTGACGCGCGTGAACTCGAGGATGAGAACCACCGCGGTGATCGGCATCTGCATCGACGCGGCAAGGAACGCCGCCGCGCCAACGATAGCGAATGCGCCCGGTTGCATGCCAGGCCAGATCTGGTTCAGCAAACCGGCAATCACCAGTGCAAGCAGTGCGCCGATGGCAATTCCAGGTGTAAGCAGACCACCTTCGGCGCCGCTGCGCAGACTGCTGCTGGTGATGACGACCTTCAGCACGAGCAGTATCGCCGCTAGCCCGACTGTGAGGTGGCTGTCGAAGCTGAGCCCCGCCGGTCCTTTGCCGTTACCGAGCAGTTGCGGCCACGACATTGCAAGCAAGCCGATCACAGCGAAGTTGAGTATCGTCAGAACCGGCAGCCGCCAGTCTTTCGGTGCGAGTGCGCGTGCCCGGCTTGTCAGACGCGTAAAGCCATACGCTGCGAGTCCGAACAGCGGCCCGCATACCACTGACCACACCATCAGTTGTGCGGTCAGTGTGAACTGCGGCACCTGGTACTGGTGCTCGTTGCCCAGACCGATCCACGCGACGACTGCTGCAATCGCGGAGGTGGCGAGAGCTGGCACGACAACGGCCCAGTCGAACGTGCAGAGCAGGACTTCGAGCACAAACACCGCGCCACCGAGCGGCACGTTATAAACCGCCGCGAGACCGGCTCCGGCGCCACAGGCCACCATGATCTGCCGGTCTCTTACCGAAAGCCCGGCGCGTTGCGCCAGCCAGGCGGCCCACACCGAGCCGATTTCGCGCGGTGCAACTTCGCGGCCGAGCGGCGACCCCATTGCCACGGTGATGATCTGCAGCAGTGCGTGGATGGTCGTGCTGACACGCGGCATGCGCGGGTTATCGCTTTTCACCGCCTGGCGGATGCTGACGAGCGGGCGGCCGAAACGGTACAGCGCCCACCATCCGAAACCCGCAATCAAACCACAGA
Source organism: Paraburkholderia sp. CHISQ3 (assembly GCF_030464945.1). NCBI lineage: Bacteria > Pseudomonadati > Pseudomonadota > Betaproteobacteria > Burkholderiales > Burkholderiaceae > Paraburkholderia > Paraburkholderia sp. CHISQ3. Next base: position 639,003 of record NZ_JALPRG010000002.1, on the reverse strand, counting down.
CCGTGAGCACGAGCAGACGTCGCAGCGGGAGCGTGTCGGTCACGCCTTCGAGGAAGCTTTCGGTACTGATCACGTGCGCCACGCTGTAGCCGTAGGCGACGTGCTGGATTGCATGCAGCAGGAGCGCGAGCGCCATGCCGCCGATGCCAGCACCCACGCCCGTCAGAACGGTGACCACGGCAAACCTCACGAGCGAACGAGGTGCCTCCGCGGGTCCCGTGCGACGATCGATCTCGGCTGACATGTTGTGGCTCCCGGTATAGGTGGACATTGAGTCGCGGCTGACGGAATCGTAACTCCCATCTGGCCGGATTCTTTGCCCTGAATACTATTCCGCAGCGCAGCATGATTCAAATTGTTTATTTGAATCAATTGATGCGTGTTTTGAATATACCGGGGGCCACACGTCTTCTGATGGCAACTGCGGGGTACTTCACGGCGTCGTCTTAAGTTGCCGGCCCAGTCAACATCGCCGTAGCCGCTGAGTCCGGCAGCGCATGCCGCGAACTCAACACATCGTCGATCAATCCATATTCCTTCGCCGCCGCGGCCGACATGAAGTTATCGCGATCCGTGTCTTTCGCGATCGTTTCGATGTTTTGCCCGGTGCGCTCGGCAAGTATCGAGTTCAGCCGTTGGCGCTGATAGAGCACTTCGCGCGCCTGGATGTCGATATCGGCGGCCGTTCCCTGGCTGCCACCGGACGGCTGATGGATCAGGATCCGCGCGTTCGGCAGCGCGTAGCGCTTGCCGCGCTGGCCGGCCGCGAGAAGAAACGAACCCATGCTCGCCGCGAAGCCGGTGCACAGCGTCGCCACTTCGGGCTTGATAAACTGCATCGTGTCGTAGATCGCCATACCGTCGTAGACTGAGCCGCCAGGCGAGTTGATGTAGAAAGAGATGTCCTTGTCGGGGTTTTCGGATTCGAGGAACAGCAACTGCGCGACGATCAGGCTCGCCGATTGATCGTTCACCGGACCGACCAGAAACACGATGCGCTCGCGTAGCAGGCGCGAATAGATGTCATAGGCGCGCTCGCCGCGGCCGGACTGTTCGATGACGGTCGGCACAAGGCCGAGCCCCGAGAAACCGGGGAATGGGGGATGAAAGGGCATGCGTTCCTCGCAGTGAAAGAGTGGCCTCATGCCGCAAATCAGCGTGGCGTGGGGTTCTAACCGCATGACGCAAGGGCAGGACGTCGCGTGACAGATAAATTTTTTCGCTGGAGTGTCACGCCGGCCGTGGTTCAAACGTCAACCGGAAAAGCGCGCGAGCGCGCGCTGGTTTCACGTTCGTTTTTGGAGCGTTGCGAATGTTACACATGAGTCACACATGACAGAACAGACAAACGATCCCGCAGCGGCCTTCGATGCCGCACGCGCACGGCTGCTCGCGCTCGCGTACCGGATGCTCGGCAGCCGCGCGGAAGCCGAGGACATCGTGCAGGACGCATGGCTGAAGTGGCAATCCGCCAGTACCGACGAAGTGCGTACCCCCGCTGCCTGGCTCACCACGATCACGACGCGCCTCGCGATCGACCGGTTGCGGCATCTGCAATACGAGCGTGCGTTGCAGAACGGTGGCGTGCCGCCGCAACCGTGGCTCGACGAATTCGCGCCGTCGGCGGAAGAGCTTGCATTGCGCGCAGCGGAATTGTCCAGCGGCGTACTGCTGCTGCTCGAGAGGCTCAAGCCCGAAGAACGCGCGGCATTCGTGTTGCACGAAGCGTTCGATTGCGAATACGCGGACATTGCGAAGATTCTCGACCGGCCGCCATCGACTTGCCGGCAGATCGTGCATCGCGCGAAGAGTCGTCTGCAGCGCGCGGGTGCGCCGTTGCCGGCGGCCGATCCGGCCGCGCATACGCGGCTGGTCGAACAACTGCGGGAAGCGATCGATGAACAGGACCGCGCGAGCCTGCTGCGACTGTTCGGCGCGCTACCGGAAGTGGTCGACGATGCGCTCGACACGGTAGCCACGACGACATTCGTCGCGAGCATGAAGGGTTGCGCGGCCGAAGCCATGTCGATGGACGACACGCCGGGTCTCGCGCTGCTGCGCGCCGGCGAGATCGTGGCATGGCTGGATATCACTGCGGACGACTGCGGCACCGGCACCGGCGCCATCGCCGCGCTGCGTGTGGTCACCGATGCGACGAGCCTGCGGGCCGCCAACGCGCAATTCGGTCTGTTCGCCGTGCAACGTCTGTTGAAACGCATTCGCGCACGTTCTCTTGTGCGCCCGTCCGTGTCAGTTACGGTGTGCGGCGACTTCCCAGTTGATGTCGACGCATAGCACCTGAACGCCGTGCGCAGTCTGCGCGGCGATCGATGCGGTGACGCATAGGTGCGCCTCGTTGATCGACAGATACGGTGGCGTCACATGCACGAGGCCTGGCGTGCGCACGGCTTCGATGAAATACGGCCGACGTTCCCAGCTAGCGCCTTCCGAGTGCAGCAACGGACGAAACCGCTTGGCGCGCTGCGATGCGCGGCCGGGCGGTAGCACGTTATCGCCGATCTGCCGGCCTGACGCATCGAGCAGGAAGCAGCGAGCGGTTTCGTCGAGCGCCAGCAGCGCGGTGGTTGCATCCGCCACGGTTTTGCCCGCGATCAGTTGCGTGCTCGCCTGTTTCAGCGCGATGACGTAAGGGGCAAGGCGCTTCGCCTGGGCACGTTCGCGTGCGGCGACACGTTCGCGCAGCGCTGCCGATAGCGCATCCATCACCCCCGCGGCTGTCTGCGGTTTCACCGGGTCGACGCTCGGGCCCGCGAAGTACGTCCCCTGCACGAAATCCACATTGCACTCGAGCGCGATCAGTGCATCGCGTTCGGTGGACAGACCACCCATCAGCACGAGTTGCCCCGATTCGTGCAGCAGCGACACGAGGCCCGGCAGCACGCGCTCGATATGCGAATGCTCGCTCGCCTGCGCAAGAATGCAGCGATCGAGCGTAACGATGTCGGGTCGCAATTGCCACACGCGGTCGATGTTCGAATGCTTCGCACCAAAGCCATCGAGCGCGATCAGAAAGCCGGATTTGCGCAACGCATCGACGATCTCGGCGAAGCGCGTCGTTTCGCCGCCCGCCTGCTCCGACACTTCGAGCACGACACGCTGCGGCGGCAAGCCGAGCGCTTTCAGGCTCGCGAGCAACGCATCGCCGTAGCTCGTGTCCATCAGCGCGGCCGGATGCAGGTTCAGGAAGAGCCACTCGTCGTGGCTGTCGAACGCATTGAAGTTGCCGAGATGCAGCGATTCGGCAAGTCGTCCGAGTTCCAGCAGATCGCCGCGCCGCGCCGCCTGCGTGAACACTTCGTGCGACGGCACTTGCAGCGCCTGCTCGTCGTGCGCGCGCAGCGATGCGTGGTAGCCGATGGCGCGCCGGTGCGACACCGAAAACACAGGCTGGAACACGCTGAAGACGGTGTAGCCGCCATACAGGACGGTGCGCCGGGCGCCTTCGTCGCCGGCCATGGGGCGCGGCGGCTGGAAACCGGGAGGATCGAGGTCGATGGTGCTCATCATGTCGGTCTTGTGAAGGGCGGGCCGTGCGCAAGCTCGCTTGATTCGCTGGGGCTGCCCGCAAGTTTACAGGATAGGCGAGCAAGAAACATGCGCGTGGAGAAAGTGGTTTCTGCGCAGATCCGGCTCACGTTCGTGAGTTTTTGCTGCGCGTCGTGCGTCCTGCCGCACAGCGCTGGTGCGCGACGTGCCCCGAAGTGTTCGTGAAGTGCTGGTTTTGGCGAACGCACCCGAGCATCTGTTGCGGGTAAACCAGTGCGCCTCACCGGCACCGTTGATCGAGCCGGTGTGAGCGCCGGGTCAGGTCCGCTCGGACGGATCGGTTTTCTTCGCCGCGCGGCGGATGTCCGGTGCGAGCTGCGCGAAGATCCACGACGTGCCGGCCGTGATGATGCCGACGCACAGGAACGTCGCGTGGAACGCGGGCAGCGTGTTGACCGCGGTCGCGCGCGGGATCAGGCCCGTGAAGGTAGCGAGCAGTGCGCCTGCCACCGTGACGCCGAGGCTCATCGACAGCATCTGTACCAGCGAAAACAGGCTGTTGCCGCTGCTCGCGCCGCCGGTGCCGAGATCCTTCAGCGTGAGCGTGTTCATCGCGGTGAACTGGATCGAGTTGACGCCGCCGAAGAACGCAAGCTGCACGAGCCGCAGCCATAACGGCTGGTCCGCGCTCGTCAGCGAGAAGCTCGCCATGGCGAGCCCGACCAGCACCGTGTTGATGACGAGGATGCGCCGGTAGCCGTACTTCGTGATCAGCTGCGTGACGATGCGCTTCGACGTCATGCCCGCGGCGGCGACCGGCAGCATCATCAGGCCCGCTTCGAATGCCGAGTAGCCGAGGCTCACCTGTAGCAGCAGCGGGATCAGATACGGCATCGCGCCGCTGCCGATCCGCGCGAACAGGTTGCCGAGCAGGCCGACGCTGAACGTGTGGATCCTGAACAGATCGAGCGAGAAAATCGGCTGCGGTGCGCGCACCGCGTGCAGCCCGTAGGCGACGAAGGCAGCGAGGCTGAGAATCAACAGCACGAGCACGGCGGCATGTTGAATGCCGAGCTCGGTGCGTCCGTCGAGCGCGAACGAGATCGCCACCATGCCGAGCACCAGCAGCAGATAGCCCTTCATGTCGAACGGCGCGGTGTCCGGATTGCGGCTGTCCGGCATGAAGATGAACGTCGCGATGCAACCGATCAACCCGACCGGCACGTTGATCAGGAAGATCCAGTGCCACGACGCGATCTTGACGAGCCAGCCGCCGAGCGTCGGTCCGATCAGCGGCCCGACCAGGCCTGGAATCGCGACGAACGACAGCGCTGGCAGATAACGCTCGGCGGGAAAGGTGCGCAGCACCGCGAGCCGGCCGACCGGCAGCAGCATCGCGCCGCCTACGCCCTGCACGATGCGCCACAGCACGAGCTGCGTCAGCGTATGCGCGTTCGCACACAGCAGCGAGCCGACCGTGAACACGAGAATCGCGCTGAAGAACACGCGCCGCGTGCCGAAGCGGTCCGCGAGCCAGCCCGATACCGGGATCATGACCGCCATCGTCAGCGAATATGCGATCACCACTGATTGCATCCGCAGCGGCAGCTCGCCGAGGCTCGTCGCCATCGCGGGCAGCGCGGTGTTGACGATCGTCGAGTCGAGCGTCTGCATGAAGAAGCCGGTGGCGACGAGCCACAGCATCACGGTGAGCATACGAGGGGACGGCGAGGCGGCGGTCGATGGCGTGGACATGAGGGCCTGGGAGCGTGTGGGACGCGCGGCTGCGACACAGCGCTGCGGTTGAACCTGGTGGACCGGGTAGGCCACATTCTAGGGAAAAGGTCGGGATAGCCCAAGTCCTGCTTCTTTGCGGGTCGAGCTGGCGCGCTACCATGCAAGCTTTCCGCCCTTTGTCCGTTGGCCCAAACCATGAATATCCGTTTCCTCGAGACCTTCATCTGGCTGGCGCGACTGCGAAACTTCCGCCTCACCGCCGAAAAACTGCATACGACCCAGGCGGCCGTATCGAGCCGCATTGCGTCGCTCGAAGACAGCTTCGATGTGCGTCTGTTCGACCGCAACTCGCGCTCGGCGACGCTCACGCCCGCTGGCCGCAAGCTACTCGCTTACGCCGAGCGCATCGTGCGACTTGGCGACGAGATGCGCCGCGAAGTCGACGATGCGAGCGGAGATGCCGGGTTGATACGCATCGGCGTCATCGAATCGATCGTGCATAGCTGGTTTCCCGCGCTGATGACCGTGGTACGCGATCGCTATCCGCGTCTCGAGATCGAGGTGACAAGCGACACGACGATCCATCTCGAGCAATTGCTGCGCACCGATTCCGTCGATCTGATCCTGCAAACCGATCTGCTGTCCGGGCCGGAGTTCGTCAATCATCCGCTGTGCGAATTTCCGCTGCGCTGGGTGGCGAGTCCGACGCTCGGTCTGTCCGGCAGCACGATCGATCTCGATCGCGTGGCCGAGTTTCCGGTGCTCAGTTTTTCGCGTCACTCGGGGCCGCATGCCGCGCTGGAACGCGTGTTCGCCGATGTCGAGCGGCCTGCGCGGATCAATTGCATCAGTTCCGTGGCCGCGATGATCCGGCTCGTCGCGGACGGTTTCGGCGTGGCCGTGCTGCCGCCTGCGATCATCCAGCGCGAACTGACTGAAGGCGTGCTGGAGCTGCTGGATGTAGACGGCGGTTTCGCGCCGCTGCCGCTTATAGCAACCCATCGCGCGCAGGGCGGCGAGCTGTCGGCGCGCATCGTCGAGCTGGCCGCCGAGCAGGCGAGGGTGTTCGTGCACGCGCTGGGTCCTGCGCTTGTCGGCACCGCGGCACGGCCTGCGCGCGCTGCGAGCAAGCGCTCTGCCGCTGCGAAACCGCGTCAAGGAAAGGCTAACGCCAAGGCTAAGGTTCCAGCGGCGAACGCGCCGCGCAAACGGAAGCCATAAGAAAACCTGTTCGCTGCGGATTTTTTTTCTTGTTGGATTGAAGCGGCGCCTACTGGCGACACTGTGCACTGACCGATTTCTCTCAGTGCGCAGGAGCGTTGCCCATGAGTCTCAAACCGTCCTCTCCGTTCGGCCAGCTCTGCATCTGGACCGACACCGAAGCGGATCCGCTGGTGGACGCCGACTTCAATGCCTGGTATGACCGCGAACATATGCAGGAGCGCGTTGCGCTGCCGGGCTTTCGTCACGCGCGGCGCTTTCTGGCGAACGACGGTCAGGCGCGCCGCTATCTCGCGTTGTATGTGACCGATTCGCTCGGTGTGTTCGACAGTGCGTCGTACAAGCAGGCTTTTACCGTGCAGACGGACTGGTCGCTGCGCAACTTTGCGCGCATGACGAATACGCAACGACGTGTCGGCGAACTGGTGCTCGAAGCCGGCGCGGGCGAGGGTGGCCAGCTCGCCCTGTTCGTGCTGCCGCCGCAAGCCGCCGATTCGACGCGCTGGCACGCGCACGCCGAAGCCAGCGTGCGGCAGGCGGGCATACACGCGATCCGGATGTTTTGCACCGATGCACGACTCTCCACTCCGCTCGCGACGTCCGGCGGCACACCTCAGCTTGCAGCGGCCGATGCGATTGTGTTCGTCGAAGGCAGCGATGCCGCGGCGACTCGCGCGGTGGCCGAAACGCTGGCACGCGAGGCCGGTGCATCGCCGGACGACGTGCGTACCTTCAGCCTCCTGTGGCGCCTTGGCGCGTAGCGAACTGCCATTCAACGCCCGACGACCGGCATCCATCCCAACCTGGAGAATCTGATGAACACCGTTGCACAACCCGCGGTGCTCGGCCGTCCGCGTGCGGGCCGGGGGCGGCTCGCGACTGCCAGCATGGTCGGCACGTCGCTCGAATGGTATGACTTCACGGTCTACAACACGCTTGCCGCGCTGGTTTTCAATCACCTGTTCTTTCCGTCCGTCGATCCGCTCGCCGGTACGCTGCTCGCGTTTTCTACCTATGCGGTCGGCTATGTGTCGCGGCCGCTCGGCGGTCTGGTGTTTGGTAACCTAGGCGATCGCGTGGGCCGCCGCGCGGTGCTGATGATCACGCTCGTGCTGATGGGCATCACCACCGCGTTGATGGGCGCACTGCCCACCTACGAAACGGCCGGCATCCTGAGCCCGATCCTGCTGGTTGCGCTGCGCTTCGTACAGGGTGTTGCGCTCGGTGGCGAATGGGCCGGTGCGGTGCTGCTGTCGGTCGAACACGGCGACCAGAAGAAACGCGGACTCAACGCTTCGTGGACGCAGGTCGGGCCGTCGTTCGGAACGCTGCTCGGGACCGGCTTCATCGCAGCGATCACGATGACGATTTCGTCCGGCGATTTTCTGTCGTGGGGCTGGCGCGTGCCGTTTCTCGCGAGTCTGCTGCTGGTCGCGTTCGGTATCTGGGTGCGCAACGGCGTCGAGGAAACCCCGCAGTTCCAGCAACTGAGCGAGGCACACGCAACTGCGAAAGTGCCGGTCGCCGAGGTGTTCGCGCAGCATTGGCGGCGGCTTCTGATTGCCGGCGGCTCGCGCATCGGCTCGGATGTGCTGTATGCGTTGCTCGTCGTGTTCACGCTGACCTACGTGACCACCGTGCTCAGTCTGCCGAGATCGCTGGCGCTCGGTGCCGTGCTGGCCGGCACCGCGTTCAATGCGTTGAGCGTGCCGCTCTTCGGTGCGTTGTCCGATCGCTTCGGCCGGCGGCCGGTGTATCTGGCCGGCGTCGTGGCGGCGATCGTTTGGGCGTTCGTGTTCTTCGTGCTGATGGATAGTGCGCGGCCGCTCACCATCGTGCTTGCGGTCGTCGTGGGTCTCGTGATTCACGCGATGATGTACGGCCCGCAGGCGGCTTTCGTCACCGAGCAGTTTCCGACGCGCGTGCGTTATGCCGGGTCGTCGCTGGCTTATACGCTGGCGGGTATTGTCGGCGGCGGCTTCGCGCCGCTCATTATCGTTGCGCTGTATCGCCACTGGCATGGCACGACCGCGGTGTCGATGTACGTGAGCGGGGCGCTGGTCGTCACGGCTATCGCATTGCTGGCTGCGCGCGAAACGGCGAAGCGGCCGCTCGAAAGCTGAGTCGGGACGCGCCCACGCTGGTCAGCGTGGGAGTTGCGCCGCCGCAGCAAAGAACGCATGCGCACGCGGGTCGTTGCCGAACGCCGCGTTGATGCGAATCCACGGGCTCGTCTCTGCATTGGGCCGGAAGTAGCTGCCCGGCGGGACCGTCACGCCAAGCGGCTCACCACACTCGACGAGCCGCGCCGCATCGTCGATACCGGGCACGCGCGCCCACACGAACTGACCGCCGAGCGGCTTTTCGAACACTTCCCAGCCGTTATCTTCGAGCGTCTGCACGGTGAGGCCCATCGCATCGCTCATCCGGCGCCGCAGCCGCTCGAGATACTTCCGGTACATGCCGCGTTCGAGCAGCGCAACCGCAACCGCTTCGACAAAACGCGAACCGCCGATGCTCGTCAGCATCTTGATGTCGATCAGATCCTTGACGATCGCGTGGCTCGCCACGAGGTAGCCGATGCGCAGCGACGACGACAGTGTCTTCGACAGTCCACCGATATAGACCACATGTTCGAGCTGATCGAGCGTCGCGAGTCGCGCGGTTGGTTCGCTCTGGAAGTCCGCGAAGATGTCGTCTTCGACGAACGTGAAATCGTGCTCGCGGGCGAACTGCAGTAGCCGGAACGCAACCGGCGGCGACACCGACGTGCCGGTCGGATTGTGAAACACGGTGTTGATGAAGAACAGCTTCGGCCGATGCTGCTGCAACTGTGCCTGCAGCACATCGAGGTCCGGGCCGCCGTGATTGCGCGGAATGCCGATCAGCTTGACGCCGTGCAGCTTCAGCAGGCCGTTCAGATTGAAGTAGCCGGGGTCTTCGACAAACACCGTGTCGCCGGGTTTGAGCCGGTAGCGCATCAGCAGGTCGAGCGCGTGGCTTGCGCCATTCGTGATGAGAATCTGGGACGCATCCACGACGATGCCGAGCTGTGCGATGCGTGCCTGCAGATGTTCGCGCAGCGTCGCATTGCCTAGCGGCGTCGAGTAGTCGATCAGGCTCTCGGTGTCGACGCGCGAGACGTGGCGGATGGCGTGCACGAGGCTGTCCATGTCGCGCCACGCTTCGGGCGTGAACCCGCTGCCGAGCTTTAGCGTTCCGCCCGGATGGTTGAACTCCTGCAGGAGATGAACCGATTCCTCTTCGGCACGACGCGGGTCCGAGGTGCCGCGGCCCGACATGCCGGTGCGCAACCGCTCGGCCACGTAAAAACCGGAGCCGTGACGCGAGTCGACATAACCAAGCGAGACAAGCCGGTCATACGCCTCGATCACCGGAAAGCGGCTGATTGCGTAGTCGGCGGCGAACTGGCGGATCGACGGCAGCTTCGCACCGGGGCGCGCCGCGCGCGAGCGGATCCATGTCTGCACGCCGTGCACGATCTGCTCGATGAGCGGCACGCCGTTATCGCGGTCGAGTTCGATATCGAGTTTCATCTGCGTCCTCCTGGTCCCGCTGTCGAGGCGCCGGTTTGCGCAGTTGTTCGCGCAGTTGCTCAGCAACTGTCCGGTTTTTCGACTGAACAGTTCTGTCAAAACTGTTCGGAAGTGTTCATGGGTTTCTGATCATCTCACAGCAATAATGTTTCAACCAGAGTGCCCTGCAAGGAGAACAGCAATGCGCGAAATCCGTACTTTCGAACTCGAACACGGCGAGCCCGCGGCCGCCTGGCGTGCCGCGCAGCCGCTCGTACTCAAAGTGATGGCGGGCGAGGTCTGGTTGACCGTCAGCGGCGATCTGACCGATCACTGGCTTGCTTCTGGCGAGTCTTTCGAACTGCCGCGTGGCGCGCAGGCGTGGATCAGTGCCGGACGCACGGGTGCGCGTGTCGCGCTGGCTGTCGAGGAAGGGCGTGTCGGCACGCCGCGGCCGGCTGCTGCGGGACTGCGTGCGCCGGTGCGTAGCTGGTTGCCGCGGTGGTTGCTTGCTGCGTAGTCGAGCGAGGCAATCGAGCGGTGTAACCGCGCGGCGTAATCGAGCGATCTAATCGCGCCGTGCGACGAACCGACGTCACTCTTCGTAGTGTTCGCCGATGTAGCGGGCGCGCGGCCGGATCAGTCTTCCGTCTGCCGCCTGTTCCATTGCATGGGCGATCCAGCCGACTGTCCGCCCAACCGCGAACAGCGTGAAGGCCGCTTCCTTCGGTAGATCGAGCACGCGCTCGAGGGCGGCGAGAGCGAAGTCGACGGTCGGTTCCGCGCCCGTGGTTTCACGCACGGTTTGCGCGAGCGCGAGGATTGACGGCAGTGGCGAGCGTGCCGGCGCGCATTGCGTCAGCGCGTCCAGCAGCAACGCCGCGCGCGGATCGCCTTGCGGGTACAGCGGATGACCGAAGCCGGACAGCACCGCACCTGGCGCACCGTCGTGCTCGTTGTGCGCGATACGGGTGGCGAGGAAGCGGTTGGGATCGCCGGCACGCTCGGCTTCGTCGAACAGCGCCGCGACGCGCGTGGTTTCGCCACCGTGACGCGGTCCTGCCAGCGCGGCGAGACCGCCCGCTATCGCACCGAACAGATGCGTGCCGGTCGACGTAATGCAGCGCACGGTAAACGTGGACGCATTCAGCTCATGATCCGCACACAGCACCAGCGCCATACGCAGCAGGTCGGCTTGCCGCCGGTTGCGCACGCCCCAGGTCGTGGCGAGTTGCCGGTGCAGCGGATTACCCGACGGCGTCGTCGAGATCATCGCGGCAGCGAGCAGCCGCACCAGTGCACACGCTGAATCGAGCTGCGCATCGCGGCCGAGCGCCCAGACGCGCGGCATCTGGGCGGCCGCCGCGGGCAGCAACACGAGCGCACGATCGAGCGGTGCGCTGTCGCCCCAGAGCTTCAGCCATGCCGCCCATTGCGCAGCGGAAGGCGGTCCCGGTTGCGTCGGTGGCGTATCGGCAATGCGTCGCGGCGTACATTCCCACAGCAGCGCGGCAACCTCTTCGAGGCTTGCCTTGCGCGCGAGATCGATTGCATCGCGGCCGCGATAGAAAAGCTGGCCATCTGCAATCAGCGTGATCGACGATTCCAGCACCGGCACGCCCCAGTCCAATACCTTTTGCGCAACCTTGCCTGCCCGCTTGCCATCCGCCTTGCGACGCGCAAGACGGCGCACATCGGCGGCGTCATACAGATGGCGTTGCCCTTCGACATCCGGCGTCGAGCGCAGCATGCCGCGGCTCACATAGGCATAGAGCGTAGCGACGCTGATGCCGAGTGTTTCGGCGGCTTCGGTGGCGGTGAGTTGATCGGGCATGGGCGGGTATGGCGGGTATGTGTATAAGAGCGGCGGAAAACCGTAGAAATCGATCTATGTTGATTATATTAATCAAGATTGATTGCGATGAGGTGCGATTCTAGACTCGAAGCCATTCTTCCTGTCGGGCAATGTCGATCAACATGACTCCCTCTCTTGCACTCGATCATCTCTGGAGCATCGCCGGCTGCGATCCGGCTGCGCTCTCCGCCGTTTCCATCTCAGGTGCCGATCCCGCGTTGCCGTCCGTGTATCGCGTCGGCACGCTGGCGGCGTCGACAATTGCTGCGACCGGGCTCGCCGCTGCCGAATGCTTCCGTTTGCGCACCGGTTGCCGGCAGCGTGTCGACGTCGATGTGCGTCGTGCACTGGCCGCGTTTCGCAGCGAGCGCTACCTCCGTGTGAACGATGGGCCGCCGCCCGCGCTGCGCGATCCCATCATGGGTTTCTACGCAACGCGCGACGACCGCTGGGTGCAACTGCATACGAATTTTCCGCATCATCTGCACGGCGTGTTGAGCGTGCTCGGTTGTGCGAATGAGCCTGCGGCGGTGGCCGAGGCGATCCGCGGCTGGGACGGCGCGGCGCTCGATCAGACGCTCGCCGATGCGGGTTTGTGCGCGGCGCTGATCCGCTCGCCGCGCGAATGGGCCGCGCTCGAACAGGCGAAGGCCGTTGCCGATCTGCCGCTCTTCGAGATCGAGCGAATCGGCGATGCGCCGCCCGAAGCGCCGGGCCGGGGTGGCTTCGACCGGCCGCTCGCCGGCGTGCGGGTACTAGATCTGTCGCGCATCATCGCGGGGCCGACGGCGGGTCGCGCGCTCGCGCAGCATGGTGCGCAGGTGCTGTTGATCAATGGTCCGCATCTGCCGAACATTGCGCCGCTCGTGATCGACACGGGGCGTGGCAAACGCTCTGCTGCACTCGATCTGCGCGACGACGCTGCGCGTGCCCAGTTACGCGAGCTGGCTACTGGCGCCGATGTGTTCCTGCAGGCTTATCGTCCTGGCGCGCTGGCGGCGCGCGGCTTCGGCCCCGATGCGCTGGCGCAGATGCGGCCGGGAATCGTCTACGTCTCGGTGTCCGCGTATAGCCACGCGGGGCCGTGGGCGACGCGTCGCGGTTTCGACAGTCTCGTGCAATCCGCGAGCGGTATCGCGTGGACGGAGAGTCGCGCTGCGCAGAGCGAAGCGCCGAAGCATCTGCCGTGTCAGGCGCTCGATCATGCGACCGGCTATCTGGCGGCGTTCGGCGCGATGACGGCGCTTGCGCGGCGCGCGACCGAGGGCGGTAGCTGGCATGTGCGGGTGTCGCTGGCGCAGACCGGCCGCTGGCTGCAGTCGCTCGGGCAGATCGAAGAGGGCTGGCGTACGCCCGACGTCACGCTGGAAGACGTCGCCGACTGTCTGGAGACTGTCGATTCGCCGTTCGGTCGCGTGCGTGGCACGTTGCCCGCAGAACACCTGTCGGAGACGCCGCCGTTTTTTGCGCGACCGCCCGTGCCGATCGGACATGACGCGGCGTGCTGGGAAGACTAAGCGAGATGTAACGCCTACTTCCGCAACTCCGCGACAAAGTCGTAGTAGTCGTTGCGACAATACGTATCGGTCAATTCAATCGCCCGCTGATCGGCCGTATAGCCGACGCGGGTGATCAGCAGCAGCGCCTCGTTCGTGGCGATGCTCATTTGCCGCGCGATCTCTTCGCTCGCGTTGACTGCACGAAAGTGCTGCAACGCACGCACGATCGACAGCCCGCGATGCTCCAGATAGCTGTACAGCGAGTCGCCGATCGCTTGCGGATCGGGAATCACCGAGGCAGGGAAGGTCGAATTCTCGACGGCCATCACGATGCCGTCCGCGAGCCGCAGACGGCGCAGCCGCGTCACGGCCGCCGCCGGCGACAGGCCCAGCTGGATCACTTCATCGCGATTGGCCGGCAGGATGTCGCGCGACAACCATTGCGAACTCGGTGTGAAACCGCGTCGACGCAGCATTTCGCTGAAGCTCGACAGACGCGACAGCGGATCTTCGTAGCGCGGCGTGATGAAACTGCCCGCGCCCTGGGTGCGGCGGATCAAACCCTGCTCGACGAGTAGCGCGATCGCCTTGCGGGATGTAATGCGCGATACGCCGAGCGCATCGGACAGGACGCGTTCCGACGGCAGCGCCTCGCCGGCATTCCAGCGGTTTTCGTGAATCGCGTTGCCGAGCTTGCGGGCGAGCTGCAGGTAAAGCGGTGTGTCGTTTTCCGGGTCCGGGCGCAGGTCGCGCCAGCGGTCTTCCGAGGCTGAGGTCATGGGACGGACGCAAGAAGGGCAAGCGACAATTCTATGACATCGGCGCGTCGCGTTATAGCGGCCTTTTGCCTGGCCGCTGCCCGCACCTTCGACGAGTGGCTACACTGAGCCGGTTCGCATCGACGGCGGTCCGTCGTAGCAGGGGCCTTGCGCATTTCAACGGAGACATCATGACGACCGGTTTCCCCAGCGTTGCATTGCCCAACGGTGAGCGTATTCCGAAGCTCGGGCAGGGTACGTGGGAGATGGGCGAGCGGCAGGCGCAACGCGCGGCCGAAATCGCTGCGCTGCGTACCGGTATCGAAGTCGGGATGACGCTGATCGATACCGCCGAAATGTACGGCGACGGTGCAACCGAATCGCTGCTCGGCGAGGCGCTCGATGGTTTGCGCGACGACGTGTTTCTCGTCAGCAAGGTCTATCCGCACAACGGCAGTCGCCGCGGAGTGCAGGCTGCATGCGAGCAGAGCCTGAAACGCCTGAAAACCGATCGGCTCGACTTGTATCTGCTGCACTGGCGCGGCTCGGTTCCACTCGAGGAGACCGTCGCCGGATTCGAGGCATTGCGTCGGGCCGGCAAGATTCGTCACTGGGGTGTGAGCAACTTCGATACCGACGATATGGAAGAGCTGGTCGGCGCGGCCGGCGGCGAGCACTGCGCGACGAACCAGATTCTTTATAACGTCGCCCGTCGTGGACCGGAGTTCGATCTGCTGCCGTGGCTCGCGGATCGGAACATGCCGGCGATGGCCTACAGTCCCATCGATCACGCGCGCCTGCCGAAACGCTCACCACTCGACGATATTGCCGAAGCCCGTGGCGTGTCGGTGTTTCAGGTGGCGCTCGCGTGGACGCTGCGGCAACCGGGTGTCTTCGCGATTCCGAAGTCTGGACGAATCGAGCATGTGCGCGACAATCGCCGCGCGCTCGACCTTCACCTGAGCGAAACAGAGTGCGCGCAGATCGATGCGCACTTCAGGCCACCGCGCAGCAAACGACCACTCGAAATGCTGTGAGCGCGAGCGGGACGCCGCATCAATTGCAGGCGTGGTGCAGATGGACCGAGCCGAGCACGGCGACTTCGGCGGGCGTGCGTTTCAGCGAATCGTCGCTGACCTGGGCCGCATCGGCGACGAATTCATCGATGATCGACGACACCGGCACACCGCGCAGACACAGCGACACGCGCTGCGTTTCGTTGGCCGGCAACGCCGCGCGCTCGCCGAGGAACAGCACACCATATTGATAACCGTGGATGACGCCGCGGATCGCACCAATGCATTGGGCATGTGCATTGTTGTCCTTGTCGCGGCACTGCTGTGCGAGTGACCACGCGGAAAAGCTGGGATCGACGGGTGGTGCGGCTTGTTCCTGTTCATTGCCGGTAGCGGCGGGTGCGGCCGGCGCGGGTGTTTGCGCGCGGACCAGCGCAGGAACGAAGCCAATCGCCGCAGCGATCAACAGTGCAGCAGCCGCGCGCGATGAAGCGTGGGGGACGTTTCGATTCATACGTGTTGCCCTCATATCGATCGTTGAATCTGCTATGAGGCACTCCGGACTGTTTGGTTCCTGGTGCGTTTCTGGTCTGCGGTTGCTGCGACTGGAGTTTCAGGGGCTGCAAAAAGCGAAAGCGGTCGGCGGTGCGCGCGCCGACCGTTGCCTGAGAGCATCCTGCATGTCCCGGCTCCCGGCGGCGACGCTCGACCGGGGGATCGAGACGTCGCCGCCGATGCTGGCCGGGGGGATGCAGCCTGTCGAGGGGCTGCGTCGTGGGGCGTGGCGCGGGGGCGCCGTCGCACGGATCTAATGTCCGTTGCCACCACCTTTGCCGCCGCCTCCCGCGCCAGATCCGCTGCCGAAGCCTCCGCCGAAGCCACCTTTGCCCGAACCTGCGCCGAAGCCGCCACCCATTCCACTACCGAAGCCGCCACCGAAGCCCCCGCCGAAACCGCCGGCAGGACCGCCGCTGGGACCGCCGCTGGGACCGCCAGGGCCGCCTTGACCGCCGCTGCCGCAACCGCACCCGCCAGTGCCGCCGCCACCGCTGCTGCCACCACCGCCACTGCTACCGCCACCACCGCTGCTACCACCGCCGCCACTACTACCGCCACCACCGCTGCTACCACCGCCGCCACTGCTACCGCCACCACCACTGCTACCGCCGCCACCACCACCACTGCTACCACCGCCACCGCTGTTGCCACCACCACCGCTGTTGCTGCTACCACCACCACTACCGCCACTGCCGCTGCCCTTGCCACCTGAACCACTGCCGCCGCTACCGCTGCCACTGCCGCCGGAACTCGCAGAGCCGCCCGAGTTGCCCGAGCCTCCGCCATGATTCGGCATGCAATGACCGGCATCGCCGGTACAGGTCCTCACGAGGAAGACAAGCGAGGCATCGTCCGCGGCGCTCGAGGCACCGACGGCAGCCGCTCCAGTCGCGGACGAGCTGTCCTGCGCGAGCAGCGCGACCGGCGCTGCGCCGCTCGCGGGTAGCGGTGCATCGGCTGAGACGATCCACTTGGGCAGTACTTCGTCGGCAGGCGTTCCGTGCGCACCGTGTACCGTCAGCAACATTCCTGTGCCGGCAGCCAGAAGCGCCGTACCCCGCAGCATCACGTAGTAATACTGATTTAACGTTGTAGTTTTCATCACTGCTCTCCCTGCGAGATGGCGTTCCTCGTCGACGTCATCTCCATCCTGTTGTGCACGCGAAGCAGGCCGGACAGCGCGCAGCAACGCTGCGCGGTTTATCCGTGGCCAGGCTCCAGTGTGCATACCGCAACGTGCGCACGAACGGATACGCCCGATGGCGCGATCGTTCATAGCGCGAGGTTCGCGCGGGCGGTGGATGGCAGCTTGCTCGCCGTCGTGATGTCCGTCCTGCGTGAACCGGATGCCTGCGGGTTACTTAGCGATAACCATGCCATTGGCCGGGAAGCCGCGCCGTGCATGGCAGCGGCGAAGTCACCGTGGCGGTGGCAGCGATAAATCAGTGGAAAATGTTTCGAACCTGAAACGCGCGGCGAGCCATCCTGTTGAGGCGCGCTGCATCTGCTCAGGCGTGGTGGTGCGTGTCGCCCTGCAGGGCGCGAAGGTCGGCGAGCGGGATATGACAGCGGATGCGGTGGTCTGCACCGGCATCGAGGAAGGGTGGGTCGTGTTGCTCGCAGATCTCGCCGAGCTTGCGGGGACAACGCGTATGGAACACACAGCCCGACGGCTGCGCGGCAACACTCGCGCGGATCAGCGCCCAGGCATCGCCGGTTTGCGCCACCGGTGGAACAGTATCGAACCGATCCAGCACGCGGTGAAGAGCGCGACGATGCCGTAGCCGAGCGGACCGAACTGGTCGTTGGCCGCGCCGATCGCGTCCCACATGCCGCCGCTGAAACCGAGCTTGTCGGACAGCAGCCCCAGCGCCTCGATGCCGCCGATCACGATCGCCACCAGCGCCGACACGAACGTGATGCTCGCGTTGTAGTAGAGCTTGCGCTTCGGGTCGTCCATCGCCCAGCCGTACGCGTGAACCATCAGGACGTTGTCGGTGGAGTCGACGAGCGTCATGCCCGCGGTGAAGAGCGCGGGGAACACGAGGATCGAGTAAAGCGGCATGCCCTTGCCGGCTTCGGCGGCGGCGATGGCGAGCAAACCGATTTCCGTTGCCGTGTCGAAGCCGAGGCCGAACAGCACGCCGACCGGGTACATGTGCCAGCTTTTCGTGACGAGGCGGAACAGCGGACGTAGCGCGCGCGACAGCAGACCTGCGGGCGCTGCGACATTCGACGCATGTTCGTCAACGGACTCGCTGCCGTTTTGCACGTTGCGGTAGCGACGCCACACGTCGCGCAGGATCACGAGGTTCACGCCGGCGAGCACCAGCAGAAACGAAGCCGACACGAGCGTGCCGATCGTCCCGCCGATCTCCTTGAACGTATCGAAGCTGCTGTGCAATTTTAGTGCGGTGAGCGCGATGCCGACGGTTGCGGCGACAACGATCGTCGAATGACCGAGGGAAAAAGCGAGGCCCACGCCGAGCGGTCGCTTGCCGGTTTGCATCAGTTTGCGCGTGACGGCGTCGATGGCCGCGATGTGATCCGCGTCGACTGCATGACGCAGGCCGAAGCCGTAGGCGAGCAGCGCCGTGCCGAGCAGCAGCGGGTAATGGCGAAACGCGATCAGCGCCCATGCCCAGGCAGCCAGATTGGCGGCGATCAGCGCCGCGTAGAGCATGAAGAGGCGAGGGCGCAGGCTGGCGGTCGGCGTCATGACAGTTGAGCGATGAAGATGAAGGGAAGCCGGTCGAAGCGGTGCGGCTCAGTGTTCGTGCGGGTGCTTGTGGATCGGGTCGACCCAGTGCACGGTCTGCGGCGTTTCGACCGCGTCGATGTTCAGATTGACGACAACCGCTTCGTTATCGCTGCGCACGAGCACGCATTCGAGCGGATCGTCGGTACTCGCGTTGATCTCCTGATGCGGCACGAACGGCGGCACGAAGATGAAGTCGCCGGGCCCGGCTTCGGCGGTGAACTCGAGCTGTTCGCCCCAGCGCATCCGCGCATGGCCGCGCACGACATAGATCACACTCTCGAGCGCGCCGTGATGATGCGCACCGGTCTTCGCATTCGGATGAATCGTCACTGTGCCGGCCCAGATTTTTTGGGCACCGACGCGAGCGGCGTTGATCGCGGCCGCCCGGTTCATGCCCGGCGTCTGCGCGGTATTCGTGTCGAGCTGATCGCCGCGAATGACCTTGACGCCGTTGTCGCGCCAGTTCGGCGTCGCTGCGGCGTGATCGTCGTGGCTGTCGTGGCTATGGTGGTCATCGTGGTGGTGGGTCATCTGCATCTCTCCATCGTCTGTCCGGCGTCACGTGGACCGCCGTGATTCACGCCGTATTCTGCCCGGCCAAAATTGAGTAACCGATGTTTCCTGCTGCGCCTGTCGCGCCCGCTGTGTTGATGCGATCGGAGCGTACCCGCGAACCGGAGGCCCAAAAAGAAAAAGCCCATTCATCCAGAACGGGCTCCTTCCCAACTAACAGCGATAAGTGACTTACCGCTGCTTCGTGTTGACGATCGCTTCCGCCACGTTAGTCGGCGTTTCCGCGTAGTGCTTGAACTCCATCGTGTAGGTGGCGCGCCCTTGCGTGAGCGAGCGCAGCGACGTCGAGTAGCCGAACATTTCCGCGAGCGGCACTTCGGCGCGCACGAGCTTGCCGCCGCCGCCCGCGATGTCTTCCATGCCCTGGACGATACCGCGCCGTCCCGACAGGTCGCCCATCACGTTGCCCATGAAGTCTTCCGGAGTTTCCACTTCGACGGCCATCATCGGTTCGAGCAGCACCGGCTTCGCGCGGCGCATGCCTTCCTTGAATGCCATCGAACCAGCCATGCGAAACGCGTTTTCGTTCGAGTCGACGTCGTGGTACGAACCGAAGGTCAGCGTCGCCTTCACGTCGACGACCGGATAGCCCGCGAGCACGCCGGACTTCAGCGTCTCCTGGATCCCCTTGTCGACGGCCGGAATATACTCGCGCGGCACGACACCGCCCTTGATCGCATCGACGAATTCGTAGCCGCCGCCTGGCTTCTGCGGTTCGAGCTTGAGCACCACGTGGCCGTACTGACCGCGTCCGCCCGACTGCTTGACGAACTTGCCTTCGACGTCTTCGACCGAGGTGCGGATCGTTTCGCGGTAAGCGACCTGCGGTTTGCCGACGGTGGCTTCAACGCCGAACTCGCGCTTCATCCGGTCGACGAGAATTTCCAGGTGCAGCTCGCCCATCCCGGAGATGATGGTCTGGCCAGACTCTTCATCCGTTGCGACGCGGAACGACGGGTCTTCCTGAGCCAGACGGTTCAGCGCGATGCCCATCTTTTCCTGGTCGACCTTGGTCTTCGGCTCGACCGCCTGCGAAATGACCGGCTCGGGGAAGATCATCCTTTCGAGGATGATGACGTGGTTCGGATCGCACAACGTGTCGCCGGTCGTGGCGTCTTTCAGGCCCACGGCGGCGGCGATGTCGCCCGCATACACTTCCTTGATTTCCTTGCGCTCGTTCGCGTGCATCTGCAGGATCCGGCCGAGGCGTTCCTTCTTTTCCTTGATCGCGTTGTAGACGGTGTCGCCCGAATTCACGACACCTGAGTACACGCGGAAGAAAATCAGCTGGCCGACGAACGGGTCCGTCATGATCTTGAACGCGAGCGCGGAGAACGGCTCGTCGTCTTTCGGATGACGTTCCGCTTCGTTGTCGTCCTCGTCGTGACCCATGATGGCGGGCACGTCGACCGGCGACGGCAGATAGTCAATCACCGCGTCGAGCATCGCCTGCACGCCCTTGTTCTTGAACGCGCTGCCGCACAGCATCGGCACGATCTCGTTCTTGATGGTGCGGGTACGCAGACCGAACTTGATTTCTTCTTCGGTCAGCGTATGGCCGTGCAGGTATTTGTCGAGCAGTTCCTCGTTGGCTTCGGCAGCGGCCTCGACCATCTTTTCACGCCATTCGTTGGCGGTGTCGACGAGTTCGGCCGGGATGTCGAGATACTCGAACTTGATGCCCTGGTTCTCTTCGTCCCAGACGATTGCCTTCATCTTCACGAGGTCGACCACGCCCTGGAAGTGATCTTCCGCGCCGACCGGAATCTGGATCGGTACGGCGGTGCCCTTCAGGCGCTCGGTGATCTGCCGCTGCACGCGGAAGAAATCGGCGCCGACGCGGTCCATCTTGTTGACGAACGCGATGCGCGGCACCTTGTACTTGTTCGCCTGACGCCACACGGTTTCGGACTGCGGCTGCACACCGCCGACCGAGTCGTAGACCATGCACGCACCGTCGAGCACGCGCATCGAGCGTTCCACTTCAATCGTGAAGTCGACGTGGCCCGGGGTGTCGATGATGTTGATGCGGTGTTCGGGATAGTTGCCGGCCATGCCTTTCCAGAATGCAGTCGTGGCAGCCGACGTAATCGTGATGCCGCGCTCCTGCTCCTGCTCCATCCAGTCCATCGTCGCCGCACCGTCGTGAACCTCGCCGATCTTGTGAGTCACGCCGGTGTAGAACAGGATGCGTTCGGTGGTGGTGGTTTTGCCGGCATCGATGTGAGCGCTGATACCGATATTCCGGTAACGCTCGATGGGAGTCTTGCGGGGCACGTGAATCTCCTTGGATTGGGGCGCGCCGGTGAAAAAGGCGTCGAGGGCAGCTTACGCTACCCGGGCGATTGCGGTGCTACTACGGTGTAAAGACTACAAGCATAGCGCCTGTGTCAGGCTTTTGCAGGAATCTTCCCAGTGGCGGCCTGGCGTTGCCGTCAGGATCGAGGCGTGACTGCCGACATGCCATGTAAAAAGCCGGCGCGCCTCGTGGCGCGCCGGCTTGGCCATTTCTCAACGAAGGCGGGGCGAGCAACTCGCCCGGACCTCATTGCGGAGCGGGCAGCCCCTGAATCTTCGTGCCGGGCGTGATGCCTTTCGATGCAAACCAGCCCTTGCTCATTTCAAGCGCATACACCCCGTTGTTTCGCGGGCAATGGTTGTCGGTTGTTTCGGCCTGCATCTCGTCGATGTCGGTGACGGTGCCGTCGGCGCGCATGAAGGCGATCGACAGCGGGATCAACGTGTTCTTCATCCAGAAGCAGTGCACCGCGTTCTCGTTGAAGACGAACAGCATGCCTTCATTCGGCGCGAGCTGCGACCGGTACATCAAGCCTTGTTCGCGGTCCGCGTCATTGGCTGCCACCGCGGCGTCGATCACGAACATGCCGGCCGTGAGCTTCGCGCGCGGAAAATCGCCGGGCTGTTTGGCGCCCGCGGGCATCTGCTGCGCATGCGCGCTATTCGCAGCGGGAACGGCGAACCAGACCGACGACAAGGCAGCGAGAGGCAGCGCGATCGCAATCGCAAGACGCGCAATCGACAGACGCAGGGGAAATCGCACGGCAACACTCCTTGCTGGAAAATAACCCGCGCATGTTACGCGAGCGCGGCAAAAACAAAAAGGCAGATCGCCTTTCAGCAATCTGCCTTTCAACGCCGTAAGAACGGCAATACTGCTAGTTCTTGACTGCGTTTTTACAACCAGCTTAGTTCGAAGCTGCTGCCGGAGCTTCGGCTTCCGAAGCTGCCTTCTTGGCGTGGTGCTTCTTGGCTGCGTGCTTCTTAACAGCCTTCTTTGCCGGTGCCGAAGCAGCTTCAGCCGGAGCAGCAGCCGGAGCGACCGGAGCCGAAGCTTGTGCGAAAGCAGCCGTTGCGAACAGGCCAGCGACCAGAGCAGCGATCAGTTTGTTCATTTTGTAAATCCTCAGCATGAGTTGCGGTTAATTGACCAGATGACCCGGTTCTTGGAGTCATGCCGGTAAACGTGCCATCCACCTTTCGGTTGACAGACCCATCGAAGAATTTCGTCGAAGGGCACTGCGAGCGCTCGAACCACCTGCACCCACCGTTGGAGCGGCGCGTGCAAAGGCCCTTAAGGCTGAATGCCGGATAGCTTCGGACGGCATCTGCGTCGAATAACGCGTGAGTTCTCTACGCGGTTGACGAAAAACTTTCGTGCAATTTCGGGATTGCTTATTCGCGGTGGATTCGTGCGCTTGTGTATAGGGCAGTACGCGCGGGCCAGGTTGTCGTGGAAAAACAGAAATGCGTGCTGGCACAACGAGTTAGCGCGCGAGTTAGCGCGCGTTGGCAAATCGCTCGATGCCTTTGCGAGCGTTCGCAAGGTGCCCGCGGGCTTTATCGCGTAATGCCGTCCCACGGCGCACGCGTCGGCAGGTCGATACTTTCGCCGGGCTGCAGACCGAGCGAAAAAATATCGAGTGCGCCGATGCCGACGCGCACGAGTCGCAGGGTAGGGAAGCCGACCGCGGCGGTCATCCGGCGTACCTGGCGGTTCTTGCCTTCGGTGATCGACAGTTCGATCCAGCTGGTCGGGATGGCCGCGCGATAGCGGATCGGCGGCGTGCGTGTCCACAATGTGGCCGGCGGCTCGATGAGCTGTGCCTGGCAGGGGCGTGTCACGTAATCGCCGAGATCGACGCCGCTTGCGAGCGCTGCCAGTGCCGCCGCATCCGCTGCGCCTTCCACCTGTGCCCAGTAACGCTTGACCAGCTTGTGCCGAGGCTCGGCGATGCGCGCCTGCAACGCGCCGTCGTCGGTGAGCAGCAGCAGACCTTCGCTGTCCGAGTCGAGCCTGCCGGCCGGATAAACGCCGGGCAGCGTGATCCAGTCCGCCAGCGACGCCCGCGTTTCGTGCGGGGAAAACTGGCAGATCGTCCCAAAGGGCTTGTTGAGAGCGATAAGGCGCATGCGTGAGTCCGGCAGATCGGGTGCCGCAGGACGCCCGCGCAGCGCGGGTTCTGTGGCAAATGGCGGGATATTAATGCATAATACGAAACGGTAGGTCTTTTGTCTTATATAAGACCTAGACGAATCGGTGTTGCGTGCGCGGCATCGCGTGCGGGAATTGTCATGGTCTGCAGCGGGCGCGCATGCGCACCTGTGGGCTAGAATAGCGGCCTGGCCGCTTGTTGGCGCCCGGCATTGCGCGCAGCGAGAAGCGCCCGGTTCCGCAGTCCATCGTCTGCATTTCCCCACAGAGCTTTCATCAGCACAGCCATCACTGGAGTCGATCATGCCGTATCAGCACATCAAGGTTCCGACCGGCGGTGACAAGATCACTGTCAACGCGGATTACTCGCTCAACGTTTCCGACCAGCCGATCATTCCGTTCATCGAAGGTGACGGTACCGGCCAGGACATCACGCCGGTGATGATCAAGGTTGTCGACGCGGCGGTCGAAAAAGCCTACGCAGGCAAGAAGAAGATCCACTGGATGGAAGTCTTCGCCGGCGAGAAAGCGACCAAGGTGTACGGCCCGGACGTGTGGCTGCCGGAAGAAACGCTCGACGTGGTGAAGGAATATGTGGTGTCGATCAAGGGTCCGTTGACGACCCCGGTTGGCGGCGGCATCCGTTCGCTGAACGTGGCGCTGCGCCAGGAACTCGACCTGTATGTCTGCCTGCGCCCGGTGCAGTACTTCAAGGGTGTGCCGTCCCCGGTGCGTGAGCCGGAAAAGACCAACATGGTGATCTTCCGCGAGAACTCGGAAGACATCTACGCCGGTATCGAATGGCAGGCCGAGTCGGAACAGGCGAAGAAGGTCATCAAGTTCTTCCGCGAAGAAATGGGCGTGAAGAAGATCCGCTTCCCGGAAACGTCGGCGATCGGCGTGAAGCCGGTGTCGCGCGAAGGTACCGAGCGCCTCGTGCGCAAGGCGCTGCAGTACGCGATCGACAACGATCGCCGTTCGGTGACGCTGGTCCACAAGGGCAACATCATGAAGTTCACGGAAGGTGCATTCCGTGACTACGGCTATGAGCTCGCGCAGAAGGAATTCGGTGCGGAGCTGATCGACGGCGGCCCGTGGATGAAGATCAAGAACCCGAAGACGGGCAGCGATATCGTCGTGAAGGATGTGATCGCCGACGCGTTCCTGCAGCAGATCCTGCTGCGTCCGGCCGAATACGACGTGATCGCTACGCTGAACCTGAACGGCGACTACATCTCGGACGCACTGGCTGCGCAGGTTGGCGGTATCGGTATTGCGCCGGGTGCGAACCTGTCGGATTCGGTGGCGATGTTCGAAGCGACGCACGGCACGGCGCCGAAGTACGCGGGCAAGGACTATGTGAACCCGGGTTCGGAAATTCTGTCGGCGGAAATGATGCTGCGTCACCTCGGCTGGACCGAAGCGGCAGACGTCATCATCAAGTCGATGGAAAAGTCGATTCTGCAAAAGCGTGTCACGTATGACTTCGCGCGTCTGATGGAAGGCGCGACGCAGGTGTCGTGCTCGGGCTTTGGTCAGGTGTTGATCGAGAACATGTAAGCGCGGTTAGCTTGATCCGGAGCGATCCGGCGAACCCCGGCAAGCACAATGTGCTGTCGGGGTTTTTCATTTTTTGATTCGGGGACGACTAGTTTCACGCCGTCCCGCTCTCTCAATGCCCGACGCCAAGCCCCGGCAAGACCTGCGTACCTTCCGCTACAACCGCATTCAGCAGAGTCGGTTCGAGACCGAGCAACTGCACGATAGTCGGCGCAACCTGGGTAGTCTGAACCCGGGCCTTCTCGGTGCGACCGCCGTGGAAGCGCGCGAACGATACGACGAGCGCGAGGTGGCTGTCGTCCGGTGCGTTGCCGCCGTGCTCTTCATCCTTCGCCTTGCTCGACGTATAGATGACGCCGGGATTCGGCTGCACGATGATGTCGGGCGTACGGCCTTGTGCGGGATCGCCGAACCACTTCGACAGACGCGCGCCAGTCAGGATGTAAGCCTGCGGGCCATCTGCACAGATGCCAGGCGCATTGCATGCGAGGTTGGCCTTCAGCGACGTGACAACCGCATTCAACTGGCTCTGATCGCGCAACCAGATGAGTCCGACGTCATCGGTCTGCACGAAGCCGGTGTCGACGAGACCCGAGCCGTCGTTCAGATTGCCGGTCTTCGTGTTGTTCTGGCCGAAGTTGCCGTTCGGATCGAGATAGTTGTTCGCCTCGAGCAGCTTCGTCAGCGTGTCGCCGTTCTTCACGAGCTTCGTATGATCGGTCGGCGACTGGCCATGCTTCGCCGTCACGATAACGACCGTCGAGTTGTACAGGTTGCGCTGTTTGAGTTCCGACACGACCCGGCCAAGCGCTTCGTCGACATAACCAATCGCGCCGGCCACTTCGACGCCCGGTGTGAAGTCCGCATCGAGGTACCCGCCGCCCGAGGCCACCGTCGCTTTCTCCGCGACGCTCAGCGTCTGGAAGTTCGTGCCGAACAAGGTCGGAATGGTCGCGTTACTTGCGCCAGTCGAATCCTTGCCGTCGATCTCGTTGATCAGCACTTGCACGTGATAGTTATCGAACTTCTCGGTGTGCGTATAGCTGTCGAGGTAGTTCGTGTTCGTAGCCGGATCGATCGAGTTGATCTCGGTGCGCGCGAGATCGTCGACGCCGCGACCCGACGGGCCGTTCACCCAGTCGTAACCCCACGCGTGCTTGTCGGCCCACGCCGTGCGCGACCCGTGAATGTGCTCCTTGACGACTTCGAACACCGTGTTCGTCTTCACGTAGTTGTGCGGATAAACCGGCGTACAGCGACCGTTGATCAACGCATGCGGGATGGCCTGGGGATTGAAAGCGCCGCCACCGTCGAGGTGGATCAGCGGACCGCCGTTCTCTGCATCGATACCTGCTGTTTCATCGAACACGACATTCCAGCCCTGCTTGCCCGAGCACGCTGTATCCGAAGGCGCGTAAAACGTACGGTCATACGTGACGTCGTAGAACAGCCCGGCGCTCTTCGGCGAACCGCCCGTTAGCAGCGCGGCAAGACCGGGGAACGAATCCGACAGACCCGGTGTGTACGCATTGGTGTACGTCACCCCCGCTTTGGCGAGCAACGCGAGATTCGGACAGGTATTCGCTGCGACACAACGCGCGACATCCTGCTCGTGAAGACCGTCCACGCTGATCAGCAATACATGCTTCACGTCGCTACCGCGACCGTGATCCTGCGCTGTTGCGGCCACACTGACGAACGTCAGGGCGCTCGCCCCGACAACTGCACTGACTCCAGACCACCACCTGATTTTTTTCATCGTTGACCTCGTCGTTCTGCATTGGACTGCTCATACCCGGGGTCGCAATCTGCATGCGCAATGCAAACGTTTGATGAAGCGGGGCTTTCGTTTCTCTATCGGGTCGATGGAAAGGCAGATGGAATATGGCGCGAAAGAAAGTGTGAGATTTTGTATCGGGGTACTGATTGCGTTCGGGGTCACGCACATGTTGAGAGTGTTTCTTGTTCTACATCCGTGCTGGATGAAAGCATGCGTGGGCAATGCGTCGAGACGCGGTGCGGTATGATTCCCGCACACCTTTGTCTGCGTCCTCGCATGTCTTTGTCGTCGCGTGTCCTCATCGTGCTGTGCGCCGTCCTGCTGTTCATGCAGGGTGCGTCGGCACACATGTCGATCGCTGGAGACGATCATGTCGTCGTCCATCGCATCGCCGGTATCGAGCATTCGCAGGTCGTAGCCGGCGAAGCGGCGCACTGTGCCGGCATGCATTGCACACACGGTCATGGACAATGCTGCACGACGATGTGCGGCGCGCACTGCGGCGCACTCTTCGCAGCGCTGCGTTTCGAGCCGTGGACGCCCACCGCTACGTTGCCGCTTCCGCTTGCCGATCCTCATCGCGTCGGCGTCTCCTACGCGCCGCTGCTGCGGCCGCCGATCGCCTGATCGCTGGTCGCGACGCCCGGTTTTTATGCGGAGCGAGCGGCACAATGTCTCCATCGAACACACTGGTCAGGCAGGCACTCATGCCGCCGACCCTGAAAACGAATGCGCGCGAAGCCGCTGAACACGCTGCCGTCGCGCGCAAGTAACGAGGAATCGATCGATGATCCGCAGAGAATTTCTGGTTCGCACGTTGAGCGCGGCCGTGGCGTCGCTGGTGGCGCGCGGTGCGTTCGCGCAGAACGCCGCGCATGACATGCACGATATGTCCGGCATGCAGGATATGAAGGGCATGGAAGGGATGGGGAGCATGCCCGGCATGTCGCCACATCCAGGCGCAGCGACACATGCAACCACGACACTCGCTCCCACCGACGCACTGCCAGCCGGCCGCCCGCTCGCCGCATTGCGCGCGCTCGCCAACGAGAGCCGCGAGCCCGGCGTGTTTCGCGCGACTCTGGTGGCGCACCCGGTGCAGCGCGAGATGCTGGCCGGCAAGCTGACCACTTTCTGGCAGTACGACGCGATGAGCGGCGGCGTGCTACCGGCGGCCAACGCATCGCAGGGCCCGGTGGTCGGCCCGCTGATCGACGTACGCGAAGGCGACACGGTCGAGATCCGCTTCGTCAACCGGCTCGCCCAACCGTCGACGATCCACTGGCACGGTCTGCCGGTGCCGCCCGATCAGGACGGCAATCCCGCCGATCCCGTCGCGCCGGGCGCGACCCGCGTCTATCGTTTCACGCTGCCGGCAGGCAGCGCAGGCACGTACTGGTATCACCCGCATCCGCACATGATGTCGGCGGAGCAGGTGTTTCGCGGGCTGGCCGGCCCGATCGTCGTGCGTGCACCCGCCGATCCGCTCGCGGCGTGGCCGGAGCGTCATCTGTTCTTCTCGGATCTGCGGCTCGCGAGCGACGGCTCGATCCCGCCCAACGACATGATGGACTGGATGAACGGCCGCGAAGGGCAGTTCGTGCTGGTGAACGGCGCGCGCCGTCCGCGCATCGTCGTGACCAACGACGAACGCTGGCGCGTCTGGAACGGCTGCAATGCGCGGTACCTGAAACTGTCGCTGGGCGACGTGTCGTTCGTTCAGGTCGGCACCGACGGCGGCTTGCTGGAAGCGCCGCGCGACGGGTTGACCGAGCTGTTGCTCGCACCTGGCGAACGCGCGGAACTGATCGTGCGGGCGGGTGCGGGCTCGCGGCAGGCCGTGCTGAGCGCCGCGGTATACGACCGCCGCAAGATGTCGATGTCGGAGGGCGATAGTCTGCCCGCCGATCCCGCCCGCGCGCTGGCCGACGTCAGTTTCGAGCCGTCGGAGAAAGATGCGCCGGCGCCGCGTGCGCTACCGGCGAAGCTCGCCGCGATCGCACCACTCGTCGCATCGACGGTACGAAAATCGGTCGTCTTTTCCGAAAAGATGGATATGTCCGCGATGCACCGCCCGGGCGCGTCCGCGCACGGCATGCCGGCGGGAATGACGTTCATGATCAATGGATCGACCTTCGACCCGGCGCGCGTCACGCTGACGAGCCGTCGCGACGAAGTGGAAATCTGGTCGATCGAAAACCGCACCGACATGGATCATCCGTTCCATTTGCACGGCACGCAGTTTCAGATAATCGAACGGCAAAGCGGCGGCGTGACGACGCCGGAGCCTTATCGGGCATGGCGCGACACCGTGAACGTGCAGCCCGAAGAAACAGTGCGCATCGCGACCGTGCAGCACATGGCGGGCGAGCGCATGTTCCATTGCCACATCCTCGAGCATGAGGATCTGGGCATGATGGGCACGCTGCGCGTCGTTTGAGCGGCGCATTGACCGCTCCCGCAGGACCCCAAAACGAAGAAACCCGGCACGAGGCCGGGTTTCCGAGGGTACGGGAATCGAACAGACTCAGGCGGCAGCCTGGATGTTCGATGCCTGCTTGCCTTTGGGGCCTTGCACGACCTCAAAGCTCACCTTCTGACCTTCCTTGAGGGTCTTGAACCCATTCATCTGGATGGCCGAAAAGTGTGCAAACAGATCCTCACCGCCTTCGTCGGGCGTAATGAATCCGAAACCTTTCGCGTCATTGAACCATTTGACCGTACCAGTTGACATACCTACTTCCCCTGTAACTCATGTTCCTACCACGAGCACGCTCGAAAAGCTTAACGACCGCGGCTGCAGCCGTCCCCTCCTCACAAGCTCACCTTCGGCATTTTTTTCGGAATTAATGGCTGGTTGAAAAAAGTGCCAGCTTGATTGTTGAGGCTCTTAATTCGAGTGTCAAGAAAATTTTGAGACAGGCGCCGGGCCGTTGCGGGAATCCCATTTTCAGGGTTTTTCCGGCTTTTCTTTATATGTGTTCACGCGAGCGTGGTGTCTTGAAAAGTCGCATAATCGACTCACATGGAGTTCTGCGGGTCGTGGCGAGTGTGGTGCGGCCAACGGGTCCCGGCGGGTTATGCGATACTCGATCCAAAGGTAGTTTTGATTGATGCAAGATCGACTTTCGGGAGGGCCGGCACCGCATTCGGCTCATCGCGGAGCGCTCGCGCCGACACACTCGGCTGCAGGGCCGAGGCGGAATGGTCACCGGCCGGGCGGTCGGGGTTTTGGCAGGATTGCGGGCCTGTCCGAGATGTTTAGAATGGGTGTATGGCGATTATTCCGGACAAGCAGGACGGCACCGTACTGGAGCGGCAGGAACAAAAGCTGAAACCGCCATCCATGTATAAGGTGGTGCTGCTGAATGACGACTTCACGCCGATGGAATTTGTCGTGATGATCGTGCAGGAGTATTTCAGTAAAGATCGTGAGACCGCAACGCAGATTATGTTGAAGGTGCATCGCGAAGGTAGGGGAGTCTGTGGGGTCTATACGCGGGACATCGCGTCGACCAAAGTCGAGCAAGTCGTTACCCACGCACGGCAGGCCGGGCATCCGCTGCAGTGTGTGATGGAGGAAGCATGATTGCCCAGGAACTGGAAGTCAGCCTGCACATGGCGTTCATGGAAGCACGCCAGGCGCGGCACGAGTTCATAACGGTCGAACATCTTTTACTGGCCCTGTTGGACAATCCGACGGCCGCAGAGGTGTTGCGCGCATGCGCGGCCAACATCGAGGATCTGCGGCAGAACCTGCGCAACTTCATTCATGACAACACGCCAACCGTGCCAGGCACGGATGACGTCGACACGCAACCCACGCTCGGTTTCCAGCGCGTGATTCAGCGCGCGATCATGCATGTGCAGTCCACCTCGAATGGCAAGAAGGAAGTGACCGGCGCGAACGTGCTGGTGGCGATCTTCGGAGAAAAGGATTCGCACGCGGTGTACTACCTGCAACAGCAGGGCGTCACGCGGCTCGATGTCGTGAACTTCATTTCGCATGGCATCGCGAAGACAAGTAGCACCGACCCCGCGAAGGCGAGCGACGCGAACGCCGAATCTGATGAAGCCGGCGCGCAGAAGGAAACGCCGCTCGCGCAATTCACGGCGAATCTGAACCAGATGGCGAAGGACGGCCGCATTGATCCGCTGATCGGTCGCGAAGCCGAAGTCGAGCGCGTCGTGCAGGTGCTGTGCCGCCGGCGCAAGAACAACCCGCTGCTGGTCGGTGAGGCCGGTGTCGGCAAGACGGCGATCGCGGAAGGGCTTGCGTATCGCATCACGCGTGGCGAAGTGCCCGACATCCTCGCGGATGCCCAGGTGTATTCGCTCGACATGGGCGCGTTGCTCGCCGGTACGAAGTATCGCGGCGATTTCGAACAGCGCCTGAAAACGGTGCTCAAGGAATTGAAGGAGCGCCCGCACGCCATTCTGTTCATCGATGAAATTCATACGCTGATCGGCGCAGGTGCCGCATCGGGCGGTACGCTCGACGCATCGAATCTGTTGAAGCCGGCGTTGTCGTCGGGTGTGCTGAAGTGCATCGGCGCAACGACGTTCACCGAATACCGCGGCATCTTCGAAAAGGACGCTGCACTGTCACGCCGCTTCCAGAAAGTCGACGTGACCGAGCCGACCGTCGAACAGACGGTGGCGATCCTGCGCGGCCTGAAGTCGCGTTTCGAAGAGCATCACGGCGTGAAGTATTCGTCGGGTGCGCTGTCGGCGGCGGCTGAACTGTCGGCGCGTTTTATCACCGACCGTCATCTGCCCGACAAGGCGATCGACGTGATCGACGAAGCCGGTGCAGCGCAACGCATCCTGCCGAAGTCGAAGCAGAAGAAGACGATCGGCAAGGGCGAGATCGAAGAGATCATTTCGAAGATCGCGCGTGTGCCACCGCAAAGCGTATCGCAGGACGATCGCAGCAAGCTGCAAACGCTCGATCGCGACCTGAAGAGCGTCGTGTTCGGGCAAGACCCGGCTATCGATGCACTGTCGGCCGCGATCAAGATGGCGCGCGCGGGCCTCGGCAAGACGGACAAGCCGATCGGTGCGTTCCTGTTCTCCGGCCCGACGGGTGTCGGCAAGACCGAAGTGGCGCGGCAACTCGCGTTCACGCTCGGCATCGAGCTGCTGCGCTTCGACATGTCGGAATACATGGAGCGTCATGCGGTGAGTCGCCTGATCGGCGCGCCGCCGGGCTATGTCGGTTTCGACCAGGGCGGTTTGCTGACCGAAGCCGTCACGAAGAAGCCGCATTGCGTGCTGCTGCTCGACGAAATCGAAAAGGCGCATCCGGACATCTACAACGTGCTGCTGCAGGTGATGGACCACGGCACGCTGACAGACAACAACGGTCGCAAGGCGGATTTCCGCAACGTCATCATCATCATGACGACGAACGCGGGCGCCGAATCGATGCAGAAGTCGACGATCGGTTTCACGACCAAGCGTGAAACCGGCGACGAAATGGTCGATATCAAGCGCATGTTCACGCCGGAGTTCCGCAACCGTCTGGACGCGACGATCAGCTTCCGCTCGCTCGATGAAGAAATCATCATGCGCGTGGTCGACAAGTTCCTGATGCAGCTCGAAGATCAACTGCACGAGAAGAAGGTCGACGCGCTCTTCACCGACGCGCTGCGTGCGCATCTTGCCAAGCACGGCTTCGATCCGCTGATGGGCGCACGGCCGATGCAGCGCCTGATCCAGGACACGATTCGTCGCGCGCTTGCCGACGAACTGTTGTTCGGCAAGCTCGTCACCGGCGGCCGCGTAACGGTCGACGTAGACGAGAACGACAAGGTGCAACTGACGTTCGACGAGCAGTCGGAGCCGCGTAATCCGAATCCCGAGGCCGTCGAGGTCGAGTGATTCCGAAGCTGGAGCAGGCTGAAACAAGAACGGCGTGGGCTTAAAAACCCACGCCGTTTTTTATTGCCCGGCTTGCCACCGCGCGCGTGAAGCGAACCTCAGTGCTTCCCGGTGCTACCAAAACCACCCACACCACGCTCGCTCTGCTCGAAGTCATCGACGATATTGAACTGCGCCTGCACGACCGGCACGATCACGAGTTGCGCGAGCCGTTCCAGCGGATTCAGCGTGAAGGTGGTCTGCCCGCGATTCCATGTCGAGATCATCAGTTCGCCCTGGTAATCCGAGTCGATCAAACCGACGAGATTGCCAAGCACGATGCCGTGCTTGTGACCGAGCCCGGAGCGCGGCAGGATCAATGCGGCGTAGCCGGGGTCGCCCACGTGGATCGCGAGACCCGTCGGCACGAGCGCGGTTTGCCCGGGTTCGAGTATCAGCGGTTCGTCGAGGCACGCGCGCAGGTCAAGCCCAGCGCTGCCCGTGGTCGCGTAACGGGGCAACTGGTCGCGCATCTTCGGATTGAGAATCTTCAGGTCGAGTTTCATGCGGTTTCGGAGGAGGTCAGGAAAGAAGAGGGGGCGTTAGCGTTTCAGCTGGAACGCGTCGGCAAGCAGTTCATAGGAGCGCAGCCGCGCGCGATAACTGCCCGCGACGGTCAGCACGATCAGTTCGTCGGCCTGGAAATGGTCTTTGATCGAGAGCAGGCGTTCGGTCACCGTCTCGGGTGTGCCGATCACGCTGCGCGGTTTCTCGCGCGCGATCACCAGTTGTTCGCGTTCGCCGTATTCCTGCGCGAGTCCCTGTTCGATCGACGGGATCGGCGCGTTGAGACCGTAGGCCATCTGCACGCGGCGCAGGTCGACGGCTTTTTCGAGGTCGGCGGCTTCCTGTTCGGTGTCCGCGCAGATGACGAACACCGCGGCCGCGAGGTACGGCCGCGTTTCGTTGCCAGCTACGAAGCGCTCGCGATACGCCTCCGCGACCTGATACCCGAAATGCGCGTTGATGAAATGCGCGAACGCAAAGCGGATACCGAGCTGCGCTGCAAGCAACCCGCCGAATTCGCTCGAACCGAGCATCCATAGCTGCGGGCGCGTGTCGACTTGCGGCTGCAGCAGCACGCCGTGGGCGATATGGTCGGAGGGCAGTGTGCCGTTCATCAGACCGACCAGCTCGGCGACCTGTTGCGGAAAGATGTCGCCGCGGTTGTACGCGCCGGCCGCGACCGCTTGAGCAGTCTTCATATCGCCGCCCGGTGCGCGCCCGACGCCGAGATCGACGCGGTTCGGGAACAGTGCTTCGAGCATCATGAACTGTTCGGCGAGCTTGAACGGGCTGTAGTACGGCAGCATCACCCCACCGGAGCCGATCCGGATGCGCTTCGTCACGCTACCGAGCCGCGCGAGCATCACTTCAGGACAGGGATTCGATACGCCGCGCAGACCGTGATGCTCGGCGCACCAGTAGCGCGTGTAGCCGAGGTCGTCGGCGAGCTGCGCGAGTTCGACGGTCGCCGCGATCGCATCGGCCACCGAGTGCCCGTCGATCACGGGCGTTTGATCGAGCACGGAAAGTAGCGTCATGACTGTACCGCTCCGGGGATTTCAGTTCAGCGGATCAGGCTTGTATCGGGTAGACGCTTCGCGATCTCCGCGATCAGCGTACCTGCCAGCGTGCGTTTGTCCGCGCGCGGCAGTTTCGTCGCACCGGATGCTTCGAACAGGACCACTTCGTTGTCGTCGAGGCCGAAGGTCAGCGGACCCAGGTTGCCGATCAGCAGCGGCACGTTCTTGCGCACGCGCTTCTCTTCGCCGTGCAACTCGAGATCGCCGCTTTCCGCGGCGAAGCCGACACAGAACGGTGGATGAGCAAGCTTCGCGACCGCCGCTAGGATGTCCGGATTTTCGACGAACGTGAACGTCGGCATCGGTTTGTCGGCGGTCTTCTTGATCTTCTGCGGGCTTGCGTGATCGACGCGCCAGTCGGCCACTGCAGCCACACCGATGAACACGTCGCAGTCGGCCACCGCGCGCATCACGGCGTCGTGCATCTGCTGCGCGGTCTGCACGTCTTCGCGATAGACGCCCCACGGTGTGTCGAGCGCAACCGGCCCCGCGATCAGATGAACCTCGGCACCTGCCTGCTGCGCGGCACGCGCGAGCGAGAAGCCCATCTTGCCGCTCGAACGATTCGTGATGCCGCGTACCGGATCGAGCGGCTCGAAGGTCGGACCCGCGGTGAGCAGCAAGCGGCGACCCGCGAGGACTTTCGGATGGAAGAACGAAGCGATCGCTTCGTACGTGGCTTCGGGTTCGAGCATCCGGCCGTCGCCGACTTCGCCGCAGGCTTGCGGACCAGAATCCGGCCCGAGCACTTCGACGCCGTCCGCGCGCAGTTGCGCGACGTTGCGTTGCGTGGCCGGGTTTTGCCACATCTGCCGGTTCATGGCGGGAACGACGAGCAGCGGGCAATCGCGCGCGACGCACAGCGTGGACAGCAGGTCGTCGGCCATGCCGTGCACAAGACGCGCGAGAAAATCCGTCGATGCCGGCGCGATCACGATGGCGTCCGCTTCGCGCGACAAATCGATGTGCGGCATGTTGTTCGCGATGCGCGCGTCCCACTGGCTCGTGTAGACGGGGCGGCCCGACAGTGCCTGCATGGTGACGGGCGTGATGAACTGCGTGGCCGCGTCGGTCATCACGACCTGCACGGTCGCGCCGGCCTTGATGAGCAGGCGCGTGAGTTCAGCGATCTTGTAGCAAGCGATCCCCCCCGTCAGACCGAGGACGAGATGTTTACCTGCGAGTTCTCCGGGTGCGACAGTGGCCAACGCAAGCCTCCGACAAAACATGGGCGACCGGCGCGTGCTGCACCGGTCTGCGAACCGCTACGGCATCAGCGCGAACCGCGCACGCGCCGCAATTCGTCGAACACGAGCAGAGCAGCGCCGATCGTGATCGCGCTGTCGGCGAGATTGAACGCCGGCCAGTGCCATGCGCGCACGTGAAAATCGAGGAAATCGATCACGTGGCCATACATCAGCCGGTCGATCACATTGCCGAGCGCACCGCCGAGTATCAGCGCCAGCGCCGTGCAAAAGAGCCGCTGCGCGCCATGCCGCTTCAGTAGATAGCCGATGACAAGTGCCGCGACGACACCGAGCGCTGTGAACCCCCAGCGTTGCCAGCCGCCTGCCGTGGCGAGAAAACTAAACGCGGCACCACGGTTGAATACCAGAAACAGGTTGAAGAACGGCGTCAGTTCATACGGTTGAGCGTACGCAAATACCTTCGATACGGCGATCTTCGACAACTGGTCGAACAGAATCACGATCAATGCAACGCCGAGCCATGGTGCGAGCGTTCCGCCGCTCGATTTCGACAGGGTTTTGGGCATTATGCCGCGCTCCTCGTTTCGCCGCTGCCGAACAGGTTGCTGATACAGCGTCCGCACAGCGTCGGGTGTTCGGCGTTCTCGCCGACGTCCGCACGGTAGTGCCAGCAACGCTCGCACTTCAGGTATTTCGAGGCGATCACTTCGACGCTTTCATCCGCTTCGCTGTCCACCCGCACGACCGTTGCCGCCGAAGTGATCAGCACGAACTTCAGGTCGGCGCCGAGGCTGGCGAGTGCATCGTGACGCGCACCGCTCGCGCGAATTTCCACTTCGGCTTGCAGCGACGAACCGATCAGGTTCGCGACACGCGCTTCTTCGAGTGCTTTCGTCACGTCGCTGCGTACCGCGCGCAGCAGTGTCCATTTGTCGAGCAGCGCGGCTGCCTCGGGTACATCTGGGAACGCGTGATACGTCTCGGTGAAGATCGTCTCGCTGTCCGGCTGGAACACCTTCCACGCTTCTTCCGCGGTGAACGACATGAACGGCGCCATGACGCGCAGCAGGCTATGCGCGATGTGATATAGCGCGGTCTGCGCAGCGCGACGTGCGGCGGAATCAGGCGCCGTCGTATAGAGCCGGTCCTTCAGCACGTCGAGGTAGAAGCCTCCGAGATCTTCCGAGCAGAACGTCTGCAGCTTCGCGACGACCGGGTGGAACTCGTACCGGTCGTAATGCGCGAGCACATCCGTTTGCAACGCAGCCGACAACGCCACCGCATAGCGATCGATCTCGAGCCAGTCTTCTACCGGGCGTGCATGCTCTGCAAAATTGAAGTCGGACAGATTCGCGAGCAGGAAGCGCAGCGTGTTGCGGATCCGGCGATAGCTTTCCGTCACGCGCTTGAGAATTTCTTCGGAGATCGACAGTTCGCCCGAATAATCCGTCGAGGCGATCCACAGACGGATGATTTCCGCGCCCAGCCGGTTCGAGACTTCCGCCGGGTCGATGCCGTTACCGAGCGACTTGCTCATCTTGCGGCCTTCGCCGTCGACGGTGAAGCCGTGCGTGAGCAGTGCGTTATACGGCGGCCGTCCATCGATCATCGACGCCGTGAGCAACGACGAATGGAACCAGCCGCGGTGCTGGTCGGAACCTTCGACGTAGATATCGGCGGGGAACTGCAGCTCTTCCTTGTGCGAGCCGCGCAGCACGTGCCAGTGTGTCGTGCCGGAATCGAACCAGACGTCGAGCGTGTCGCGGTTCTTCTCGTAGAGATTCGCGTCGTCACCGATCAGTTCGCGCGGGTCGAGCGTTTGCCATGCTTCGATGCCGGCCTTTTCGACGCGTTGCGCGACCTGCTCGAGCAGCTCGATCGTGCGCGGATGCAGCTCGCCGGTTTCCTTGTGCACGAAGAACGCCATCGGCACGCCCCATTGACGCTGGCGCGACAGCGTCCAGTCGGGACGATTCGCGATCATCGAGAACAGGCGCTGCTTGCCCCACGACGGATAGAACGCGGTCGCCTCGATCCCTTCGAGCGCGGTTTCGCGCAGCGTTTTCTCGCTGTCCTTCGGCACGACGTCCATACCGGCGAACCACTGCGATGTCGCGCGATAGATGATCGGCGTCTTGTGGCGCCAGCAATGCATATAGCTGTGCGTGTACTTCTCGCTGCGCAACAGCGTGCCTGCGTCGCGCAACGCTTCGACCACCTTTGGATTGGCCGCCCAGATCGACAGACCGCCGAACAGCGCGAGCGATTCGATATAGCGGCCATCGCCCATCACCGGGTTGATGATGTCGGAGTCGGCCATGCCGTGCGCCTTGCACGACACGAAGTCTTCCACACCATAGGCCGGCGACGAATGGACGATGCCGGTGCCGGTATCGGTGGTGACGTAGTCGCCGAGATACACCGGCGACGTGCGCTTGTAGCCCGGATGCGCGGACGCGAGCGGATGATGGAAGCGCAGGTTCGCGAGCTTCGCACCGACGGTCGTGGCGAGCACCGTGCCCTCCAGACTGAAGTCCTTCATGCACGCTTCGACGCGTTCCTGCGCGAGGATCAGCAGGCCGCGCGACGTATCGACGAGCGCGTACACGACTTCCGGATGCACGTTGAGCGCCTGGTTCGCGGGGATCGTCCAAGGCGTCGTCGTCCAGATCACGATGCCGCCTTCGTTGCGCGGCAGCGCGGCGAGGCCGAAAGCCTGAGCGGTTTTTTCCGGATCGGCGAACGGGAACAGTACGTCGATCGTCGGATCGGTCTTGTCCGCGTACTCGACTTCCGCTTCAGCTAACGCGGAGCCGCAATCGAAGCACCAGTTCACCGGCTTCAGGCCGCGGAACACATAACCCTTTTCCATGATCTTCGCGAGCGCACGAAGCTCACCGGCCTCGTTCACGAAGTTCATCGTCTTGTACGGGTTGTCCCATTCGCCGAGCACGCCGAGCCGCCGGAAGCCGGCTTTCTGGATCTCGATCTGCTCGGTCGCGTAGGCGCGTGCCTTCTGCATGACTTCGGCGGCCGGCAACGACTTGCCAAACTGCTTTTCGATCTGGATTTCGATCGGCATGCCGTGGCAATCCCAACCGGGTACATAGACCGCGTCGAAGCCGGCGAGATTGCGCGCCTTGACGATCATGTCCTTAAGGATCTTGTTCACCGCGTGGCCGAGGTGAATGTTGGCGTTCGCATACGGCGGGCCATCGTGCAGGATGAACTTCTTGCGGCCCTTGCTGGCGGCGCGGATCTTTTCGTAGATCTTGTGTTCCTGCCAGTCCTTGACCCATTGAGGTTCGCGCTTCGGCAGGTCGCCGCGCATCGGGAACGGCGTGTCGAGCAGGTTGACCGGGTAGCGGCTCTGCGGTTTCGAATCGGCTTTCTTGTTGCTCATGATGAAGTCGCGTTAGATACAGTGTCTGGGTGTATGCGGTCCGCGCTACGGCGCGAGCTGTGCGGGGAGCGTCCGGTGGGCGGTTCCGCGCGGTGCGCGGCAGGCCTGCCGGAACGCGGCGATCGGTACTGTGCAGGCAGCGTGCCGGCACGATACCGCATAAGGCTAGCTAATTCGATCGGTCGCCGAGGTGGCGAAGCCCGTTGCGCTGCGGCCCGGTGCAGCGCCACCGGCGGCGGCGAACCACTCGCGTGCATGGGCGACGTCGCGGGCGATCGCAGCGGTCAGCGTTTCGAGATCGACGTACTTCTCTTCGTCGCGCAGCTTCTTCAGGAATTCGACGCGCACGAGCTTGCCGTATGCGTCGCCGTGCCAGTCGAGCAGATGCACTTCGAGCAGCACACGGCCGGAGTCGTCGACGGTCGGCCGCAGGCCGAGGCTTGCGACGCCCGGCAACGGCTGATCCCCGATGCCATGCACGCGGACCACGAAAATGCCCGCGAGCGCCGGCCGCTTGTGGGCGATCGGCAGGTTTAGTGTGGGGAAACCGAGATCGCGGCCGAGCTTCATGCCGTGTACGACGTGACCGCTAATCAGATAGTCGCGACCGAGCGCGCCACGCGCCGCATCGAGATCGCCGGCGATGAGCGCCGCGCGCACACCGGAACTCGAAATGCGCGCGCCGGACGGATCGGCAACGGTCGCCATCTGCTCGACTTCGAAACCGTGATGGTTGCCGGCCGCCTTCAGCGAAGCGAAATCGCCGGCACGCCGGGCGCCGTAGCGGAAGTCGTCGCCGATCATCACCCAGCGCGCGTGCAGCCCGTTCACGATGATCCGTTCAACGAACGCATCCGGCGACTGGCTCGCGAAAGTCTGGTTGAAATGCTCGACCACCACACGGTCGACGCCGTTCATGCGCAACGCTTCGAGCTTGTCGCGCAGCATCGCGATGCGCGGCGGCGCCCCGGCCGGGTTGAAGAATTCGCGCGGGTGCGGCTCGAAGGTCATCACGCAGACGGGCAGCCCGCGCGCATCGGCGGCGGCGCGCACGTGCGCGAGCAGAGCCTGATGGCCGCGGTGGACACCGTCGAAGTTGCCGATCGTCAATGCGCACGGCGCACGGCTTTCGGCATTGGGAAGACCGCGGAAAACTCTCACGATAGCGGGGTGTTATATGAGGCGGCCGGAATGCCGCAAAACGAATGATTATAAACGCTCGGAGCCGGCCACGGCGGCGCAGCGCGGTTTCGGGGGTCCCCGAATGATAAAATCCGCCAATGAAAAAACTCGTCATCCTGATTTCGGGGCGGGGCAGCAACATGGAAGCGGTCGTCCGCGCCTGCGCGCGTGAGCGCTGGCCGGCGCAGGTCGCCGCCGTGATTGCCAGCCGTCCTGACGCCGCGGGCCTTGGGTTCGCCGCGTCGCAAGGCATTGCCACGGCGGTCGTCGACCACCGCCAGTACCCTGACCGCGAGGCCTTCGACGCCGCGCTGGCCGCGCAGATCGACAGCTTTGCGCCCGACCTGGTCCTGCTCGCCGGCTTCATGCGGGTGCTGACCGCCGGCTTCGTCGACCGCTACGCGGGGCGCATGCTGAACATCCATCCTTCGTTGCTGCCGAGCTTTCCCGGTCTGAAAACCCATCAGCAGGCGCTCGACGCCGGCGTCCGTCTGCACGGCGCATCGGTGCATTTTGTCACGTCGCAGCTCGATCACGGGCCGATCGTCGCCCAGGCGGCCGTGCCGGTACTCGCCGGCGACGACGCCGCGACGCTCGCCGCCCGCGTGCTGGCCGCCGAACATATCCTTTACCCACGCGCGGTGCGCTGGTTCGTCGAAGGGCGTCTTGCGCCCGACGGACTGCACGTCGCCGTAACACCGCCCGAGCCGCAGTGGCTCTTTGCTGAAACGACAAGCTACGCCGGAGAGGGCGCATGAGACTACATGGATTCCTGATTGGACAAACCGAAACGCTGCTGGCCGAGGTCCTGAAGTTCGCGGGCCCGGCCGACGCTACTACCAGCCGCTTTTTCCGTGCTCACCCGAAGCTCGGGCATGGCGAGCGCGGTGTGATTGCCGAGGCCGTGTTCGCCGTGCTGCGTCGCCGGATGGAGTTCGCGCATCTGGCCGAGAGCGGCACCGGCAGCCCCGCCCGGCGGCTTGCGCTGCTCGGCCTGATGCAGACGGCGGGCCGCAGTGCGCTCAAGCCGTTCGTGTCCGATTCCGAAAGCACGTGGCTCGAACACGTGGCGAAGATCGATCCGGAGAGCCTGCCGCTGCGCATCCGCATGAACCTGCCCGACTGGATCTGCGACGCGCTCAACACACGCTTTCCGCCCGAGGAACTGGCCCAGCTCGCTGCGGCGCTCAACTACCCGGCGCCGCTCGATCTGCGCGCAAACCCGCAAAAGGCGAGTCGCGACGAGGTGTTGAGCGCGCTCGGTAAGGCCGGCATCGAAGCGGGAGCGACACCGTTTGCGCCGTTCGGTGTGCGCGTGGTCGGCAAGCCGCCGCTCACGAAGCTCGATGCATTCCAGAACGGCTGGGTCGAAGTGCAGGACGAAGGCAGCCAGTTGCTGTGTTCGCTGGTGGCGCCCAAGCGCGGCGAGATGATCGTCGACTTTTGCGCGGGCGCGGGCGGCAAGACGCTCGCGCTCGGCGCGATGATGCGTTCGACCGGTCGCCTCTATGCCTTCGACATTTCCGATCGGCGGCTCGCGAAGCTCAAGCCGCGGCTCGCACGCAGCGGGCTGTCGAACGTGAACCCGGTGCTGATCGACAGCGAGCACGACGCGAAGATCAAGCGCCTTGCGGGCAAGATCGATCGCGTGCTGGTCGACGCGCCGTGCAGCGGGCTCGGCACGCTGCGTCGCAATCCGGACCTGAAGTGGCGTCAGACGCCGGCGTCGATCACCGAACTCGCGCCCAAGCAGGCATCGATTCTGGCGAGCGCGTCGCGCCTCGTGAAGAAGGGCGGCCGGCTCATCTATGCGACGTGCAGCATTCTCGAAGCGGAGAACGAGGCGATCGTGACGCAGTTTCTCGCTGACCACGCAGAATTCGTGCTGGTGCCGGCGCGCGACGTACTCGCCGAGCAGCGCATCGACGTCGATACGGGTGACTA
This sequence comes from Paraburkholderia sp. CHISQ3, assembly GCF_030464945.1. NCBI lineage: Bacteria > Pseudomonadati > Pseudomonadota > Betaproteobacteria > Burkholderiales > Burkholderiaceae > Paraburkholderia > Paraburkholderia sp. CHISQ3. Next base: position 596,944 of record NZ_JALPRG010000002.1, on the reverse strand, counting down.
TCTCTCGCTGTGGCCGCACCGCCATGCAACCGACGGCTTCTTCGCGGCCGTGCTGGAACGCCGTGCCTAGGCTGGCTGCGGCGCGCAACCTTCGACTTCACGCGAGACACCTTTGACGACCCTGTCCGATCGCATCCTGTCCCATATGCTCGGCGGCCTCACGCGCGATTTCGGTCAGCCGGGAATCGTGTGGCAGGCGGGCGTGCTGCTCGGCACGCTGGCGCTCGCGTGGCTGCTTGCACGGTGGTTGCGGCGCTTGCTGGACCTGCGGCGCCAGACGCGCTACCAGACGCTGCGCTTCGGCGCAGAAAGTCTGAACAAGGCGTTTTTCCCGCTGCTGGGCGGTGTGTTCGTGCTGATCGCGCAGGCGATTGCCGAGCAGTTCATGGACACGTCGCTACTCGATCTCGCGCTCGTGCCGCTATTCGGCATCGGCCTGATCTATCTCGTGTTCTTCATCGCGCGGCGCGTGTTCGGCGCGCACGGCGAGACGCATGCATGGCTTTCGCTCGTCGAGAAGCTCGTGTCTCTGGTGGTGTGGGCCGGCATGGTGTTCACCGTGATGGGCATTCAGGACGATGTGCTCGCGTGGATGGGGAGCGTGAAGTTTCGCATCGCGAATACTCACCTGACGCTGCTGTCGCTGCTAAACGGCGTGCTCTGGGTGTGCGTGACGATGATCGTCGCGATGTGGCTCGGCGCAACGTTCGAAGAGCGGCTGATCCGCTCCCGTTCGCTCGATGCGAACCTGAAGGTGGTGCTGGCGCGGGTCGGCCGGGCGCTCTTCATGCTGGCGGCTGTGTTGATCAGCCTGTCGCTGGTTGGCATCGACATCACGGTGCTGGGGGTGTTCGGCGGTGCGCTTGGCGTTGGGCTCGGTTTCGGCTTGCAGAAGATCGCGAGCAACTACGTGTCGGGTTTCATCATCCTGATCGACCGGTCGCTGCGCATCGGCGACACGATCAACGTGAGCGGACTGCAGGGCATGGTCACGCAGATCCGTACTCGCTATACCGTGGTGCGCGGGCTCGACGGCAACGAGACGCTGATTCCGAACGAAAAGCTGATCACCGACGTCGTGCAGAACCAGTCGTCGTATCTGACGCGCGGCTATGCGAAGGCGGCGGTCCAGGTCGCCTACACATCGGATGTCGAGCAGGCGATGGCCCTACTGGTCGAGGCGACCCTGGGGGTGAGCCGTGTGCTGCAGGACCCGGTACCGACGCCTTACCTCGCCAGCTTCGGCCCCGACGGTATCAATCTCGAACTGGGTTTCTGGATCGAAGACGCGGCGACTGGTACCGCGTCGGTCCGCTCGGCGGTGAACCGGAATATCTGGCGGCTTTTTGTCGAACACGGCATTTCGATTCCGTACGCGCAACGTGAAGTCCGAATTGTGGGCAGCGCCAGCGACATCCTGCCACAGGCGGTAACAATGACCGGGCATGCCGCGAACGAGTCTGCACCCCCGCCAGACGCCCCGCCAGAGCCGGTCGCGCGCTAAAAACGGCATTCAAAACACTGCGTCGAAGCCCCGCGAATTCTCGCCAGGGTAAAAAAATATCCATTTGTTACATACACTTGGAACGGTTCTAGTAAACTACCGTCCAATCTGGACGTATGCTTTCACTTTCTTGACATCCGCCACTGCGCGGATGTTTTCTGTTCCACAGGTAAACGACCTTGTTGAATTCCTCGCTTGATTTCCTTGGCAACGGCCTGCTGCGTCTTTCGTGGTGGCAGATCATATTGTCCGCACTGGCAATGACGCACGTGACGATCATCGGCGTGACGGTGTATCTGCACCGCTGCCAGGCGCATCGCGCGCTCGATCTGCACCCGGCCGCCAGTCATTTCTTCCGCCTCTGGCTGTGGATGACCACGGGCATGCTGACCGGTCAGTGGGCCGCGATTCACCGCAAGCACCACGCGAAGTGCGAGACCGAAGAAGATCCGCATAGCCCGCAGACGCGCGGTTTCTGGAAGGTGCTGCTCGAAGGCGCCGAACTGTATCGCGCGGAAGCAAAGAACGAAGAAACGATGCGCAAGTTCAGCCACGGCACGCCGAATGACTGGATGGAACGCAACGTCTACTCGAAGTACCCGATCCTCGGTATCAGCCTGATGATGGTGATCGACGTTGCGCTGTTCGGTATCGTCGGTTTGAGCGTGTGGGCTATCCAGATGATCTGGATTCCGTTCTGGGCCGCAGGCGTGGTCAACGGTCTCGCGCACTTCTGGGGCTACCGCAACTTCAACTCGGCAGATGCAAGCACGAACATCTTCCCGTGGGGCATCCTGATCGGCGGCGAAGAGCTGCACAACAATCACCACACGTATGCGACGTCGGCCAAGATGTCGAACAAGTGGTTCGAGTTCGATATCGGCTGGATGTACATCCGCATTCTCTCGGCGTTCCGTCTGGCCAAGGTGAAGAAGATTGCACCGACGCCGCGTCTGTCGACGGGCAAGCTGGTTCTCGATCAGGACACGCTGCAAGCCGTGCTCGCAAACCGCTACGAAGTCATGGCCAGCTACGGCAAGGCTGTGAAGCGCGCGTATCGTCAGGAACTCGCGCATCTGAAGGAAGTGGGCGCCCGCGAAAAGTACCAGGTCATGCGCAATGCGCGCAGCTGGTTCCACAAGGAAGAGTCGGGTCTCGACGAACCGCAAAAGCGTCAGTTGCCGCAGATCTTCGCGAACAGCCAGAAGCTGCGCACGTATATCGAACTGCGCAACGAACTGGCGTCGATGTGGGAGCGTTCAAATGCGTCGCGCGACCAGTTGCTGACGCAGTTGCAGGACTGGTGCCACCGTGCTGAACAGAGCGGCATCAAGGCTCTGCAGGAATTCGCCATGCGTTTGCGCCGCTACGCCTGAGTACGAAATCCTTTAGAATTTCGGCACGTCATAAAACCCCGCGTTGGCGGGGTTTTTCTTTTTGGGGCGCGTCCGGAACATCTCGCGGCGTGCCGCAGATCAGTCGGACAGGAGCCACCATGAATCAGGCGATCAGGAGCGTCGAATACGACCGGCCACAGCCCCAGGGGCTGATATGCGGTGTCGGTCAGGCGTGGGCAAAGGTGCCCGAGACGCCGTCGGCGGAGGAGCGGGTTGCGCTGAAGGCGCGCATTCGCGCGTTGCTTGCGCGCGAAAAGGCGGTGCTCGTCGCGCATTACTACGTGGACGCGGAACTGCAGGAACTCGCCGATGAGACCGGCGGCTGCGTTGCGGACTCGCTTGAGATGGCGCGTTTCGGTCGCGATCACGAGGCGCAGACCCTGGTAGTTGCCGGTGTGCGTTTCATGGGCGAGACGGCGAAAATCCTGAGTCCCGGCAAGCGCATTCTGATGCCCGATCTCGATGCAACCTGCTCGCTCGACCTCGGCTGTCCCGCTGACGAATTCTCTGCGTTCTGCGATGCGCATCCGGACCGCACGGTGGTCGTCTACGCAAACACGAGCGCAGCGGTGAAGGCGCGCGCGGACTGGATGGTGACGTCGTCGATCGGGCTCGAGATCGTGGCCGACCTGCATGCGCGCGGCGAGAAAATCTTGTGGGCACCGGACCGGCATCTCGGTGGCTATATTCAGAAGAAGACCGGTGCGGACATGCTGCTGTGGCAAGGCTCGTGTCTCGTGCACGATGAGTTCAAGGGGATCGAACTCGATCTGCTGCGCGCCGAATATCCACAGGCGAAAGTGCTCGTGCATCCGGAGTCGCCGGAGAGCGTCGTGGCGCTTGCCGATGTCGTCGGCTCGACGACGCAGTTGATCGATGCGGCGCAGCGGCTCGATGCAACGCACTTCATCGTAGCGACCGATCTCGGCATCCTGCACAAGATGCGGCTCGCGGCACCTGGCAAGATCTTTATCGAGGCGCCGACCGCCGGCAACAGCGCGAGCTGCAAGAGTTGCGCGCATTGTCCGTGGATGGCGATGAACGGTCTTACGAATCTCGCCAACGTGCTGGAGCACGGTCAGAACGAAATCTTCGTCGATGCGGCCATTGGTGAGCGGGCGAAGCAGCCGATCGACCGGATGCTCGACTTTGCGGCGCGCCACAAGAAGCGTGTGCAGACCAGCGGCGATCTGGCGCGGGACGCGGCGTTGTTTTCGAACGTCGGCCCGGCGTAGTGTCGTTGCGGGCGCCCGGTCACACGTTGCGGTTGCGCACCCGCTCCGGCGACAACACCGTCGGCAGCGCCTTCGGCAATGTGGCGGGCCAGTCACGGCTGTAGTGAAGGCCGCGGCTTTCACGACGCGAGCGCGCACTGTCCACAATCAGCGACGCGACGTCGACCAGATTGCGCAGCTCGAGCAGATCCCGGCTCACGCGGAAGTTCGCGTAGTACTCGTGGATCTCGTCGCGCAGTAGCGCAAGCCGATGCTTCGCACGCGCGAGCCGTTTGTCGGTACGCACGATGCCGACGTAATTCCACATCAGCCGACGCAGTTCGTCCCAGTTGTGCGCGACCACCACTTCCTCGTCTGGATCGGACACGCGGCTTTCGTCCCAGTCCGGCAGCGGTGCGTGTACTGCAGCGCTAAAACCTTCCTTTTCGATCGATGTCGCCGTCGATCGCCCGATCACGAGACATTCGAGCAGCGAGTTGCTTGCCAGCCGGTTCGCACCATGCAGGCCCGTGCATGATGTCTCGCCGACCGCGTACAGGCCCGCCAGATCGGTGCGGCCCGCGAGGTCCGTGACGACGCCGCCGCACGTGTAGTGCGCGGCCGGCACGACGGGGATTGGCTGCTGGGTGATATCGATGCCGAACTCGCGACAACGCGCGAGGATAGTCGGGAAGTGCTCCTGCAAGAACGCTGCCGGCTGATGACTGATGTCGAGATACACACAGTCGATGCCGCGTTTCTTGATTTCGAAATCGATCGCGCGCGCAACGATGTCGCGTGGCGCGAGTTCGGCGCGCTCGTCGTGATTCGCCATGAAGCGCGTGCCGTCGGGCAGTTTCAGGATGCCGCCTTCGCCGCGCACCGCTTCGGAAATGAGGAACGACTTGGCGTACGGGTGAAACAGGCAGGTCGGATGAAACTGGATGAACTCCATGTTCGACACCCGGCAGCCGGCACGCCAGGCCATCGCGATGCCATCGCCGGTCGCTGTGTCGGGGTTGGTCGTATAGAGATAGACCTTGCCTGCGCCGCCGGTAGCGAGCACGGTGTGCGGCGCTTCGATGGTGACCGTGCGGCCGCTGGCTAGATCGAGCGCATACAGGCCGTGGCAGCGTCGCCCCGGCAAGCCGAGCCGGTCCGAGGTGATGAGATCGATGGCGTAATGGTCTTCGAGTAGTGTGATGTTCGGATGCTGGCGCACGCGTTCGCTGAGCGTGGCGACGACTGCATGACCGGTCGCATCGGCGGCGTGGATGATCCGGCGATGACTGTGGCCACCTTCGCGCGTCAGGTGAAAGCCGAGTTCGGCGGCATCGTCTTTCGTGAAGGGGACGCCCTGATCGATCAGCCATTCGATGGCGGCTCGACCGTTTTCGACGATGAAGCGCGTTGCAGCTTCGTCGCACAGCCCGCCGCCGGCGACCAGCGTGTCGCGCACATGATTCTCGACGCTATCCGCGGAATCGAGCACGGCGGCGATGCCGCCCTGGGCCCAGTCGCTCGCGCCCTCGGTCATCGAGCGTTTGGCCACGATTGCGACACGTCGCGTTTCCGCCAGATTCAGCGCGACGCTCAGACCTGCCAGACCGCTGCCGACAATTGCCACATCGAAATTCATTCGCTGCCTCTCCATGTCTTGCTTTGCTGTTGCGGCGCGCCTTCAGGCGCTTCCGGCCAAACGAGAGAGGATACGCGCCGCAGCCCGCAAGGAAAAGCTGGCTAGTCAGCCGATGGGCATGAAATGCGGCGACAGGAAGAGGCGCGCTGGAGCGAACAGGAGGGGAGAAAAACAAAAACCCCGCAGAGGCGGGGTTTTTTTGACAAGCTCGGAAACCAGATTACTTGATCTTGGTTTCTTTGTACTCAACGTGCTTGCGGACGACGGGATCGAACTTCGAGATCGTCATCTTTTCCGGCATGTTGCGTTTGTTTTTCGTCGTGGTGTAGAAGTGACCCGTACCTGCGGTCGATTCCAGCTTGATCTTGTCGCGTGCGCCTTTTGCCATGATTTACTCCTTAGGCTTCACCGCGTGCGCGCAAATCTGCGAGCACGGTGTCGATACCGTTCTTGTCGATCAGGCGCAGACCGGCGTTCGAAACGCGCAGACGCACCCAGCGGTTTTCGCTTTCGACCCAGAAACGGCGGTTTTGCAGATTCGGGAGAAAACGACGCTTGGTTCGGTTGTTCGCGTGGGAAACGTTGTTGCCGCTCATCGGCGCTTTCCCAGTTACTTGGCATACGCGTGCCATGAGAGCACTCCTAATACGCTTAAATTCTGAGTTCGAACGCCGGAAAGTTTCCTGAAAGCGGAAGGACCGGGTGGTCGCGGCTTCCAGAAAGGCCATTGGCGGCTTCAGAACAGGGTTGGAAAGAAGCAAACCGCGATTTTAGCAGGAAAAAAGCCGAAAAATCAAACCTTATTTGCGGATCGAGGAGCAGGCCCGATGCGCGTTCGGGCTGCCGTCACAACAGGCCGGCACGGGCGAACGAGAACGTTTCCTGCGCACCAACGATCAGGTGATCGATCAGTTGCACGTCGATCAGCGTTAGCGTGTCGCGCAGCATGCGTGTCAGCCGGCGGTCGCTGGCGCTCGGTTTGACGGCACCGGAGGGGTGATTATGCGCCACGATCAGGCTGGCCGCATTCAGCGCGAGCGTGCGCCGGACGATTTCCCGCGGATAGACCGCCATCCGGGTCAGCGAGCCGCGCGAGCTTTCCTCCGAGCGGATCAGACGGTGCCGCGCATCGAGAAACAGGCTGACGAAGACCTCATAGGGCCGGGTGCCGATCAGCAGCCGCAGGTAGTCTTCTACCGCTTCCGGTGAATCGATGACCGAGCGTTCGCGGATTTTTTCCGCGAGCGCGCGCCGCGCTATCTCCAGAATGGCGAGCAGTTGGGCCGTTTTGGCGGGGCCGATACCGCGAATTCCGCTGAAATCGGCGGGTGTCGCGTCGAGCATCGCCCGAAGGGAGCCGAAGCGCACCAACAACGACCGTGCGAGCTCGAAGACGTTCTGGCCCGGCAGTCCGGAGCCGAGCACGAGCGCGATCAGCTCGATATCGCTGAGCGTGCCAGGTCCCGAATCGAGCAGGCGTTCGCGCGGCATGTCCCGCTGGCGCTGCCGGACGGGGCGCAAAACCGCAGCGGATGGGGCTTCGCCCAGGGTGCCGGGCAAGGCGATGGGGGTGACGTCCATGCTAGGTCTCCAGAAGGGCGGTCCTGTGCCGCGCGCAGCCGCGGCGGGATATGTGGCTTACAATGGAGCCTTTGCGCAAGGCGTCGCGCATACGCGCCCTGTGCTGTGAATGGGTGAATGCGCCTCCGGCGCGTCCCGACTGAAGACTGAATGAGTACCGCATGAGCATCATCGATATTTCCGAAGTGAAACCCGGTTCGCACGTCACGCTTCACTACCGGCTTTCGCTCGCCGATGGCGCCGATGTCATCAACACCTTCACCGAGAAGCCCGCTACGCTGCTGCTGGGCGCCGGCCAACTGGCGCCGCCGCTCGAAGACATTCTGCTGGGGTTGAAGGTCGGTCACCACTCCACCTTTCAGCTAACGCCAGGGGCGGCGTTCGGCCCGCGCAATCCGGAACTGATCCAGCGGGTGTCGCTGGCCACCTTGCGCGAAAACAGCATGATCGGTGAGGATTTTTCTCCGGGCGATCTCGTCGAATTCAACGCACCGGGCGGCGGACGCTACGCGGGCGTGCTGAAGGAAGTCGGCGAAACGTCCGCCCTGTTCGATTTCAATCACCCGCTTGCCGGCCAGGCGCTGGCGTTCGAAGTGAAAATCATCGGGATTCTGTAAACATGAGCACCACGGACACGACCCTCGCCGAAACTGAAATCCTGCTGGCCCAGCCGCGGGGATTTTGCGCCGGCGTCGACCGGGCCATCGAGATCGTCGAGCGCGCGATCAAGCTGCACGGCTCACCGATCTATGTGCGTCACGAGATCGTGCATAACGCTTACGTCGTCGAAGACCTGCGCAAGAAAGGCGCGATCTTCATCGAGCAGCTCGAGGAAGTGCCGGCCGGTAATACGGTTATTTTCAGCGCGCACGGCGTGTCGAAAGCGGTGCGCACGGAAGCCGAATCGCGCGGTCTGCGCGTGTACGACGCGACCTGCCCGCTCGTGACCAAGGTGCATATCGAAGTCGCGAAGATGCGCCAGGACGGCTTCGATATCGTCATGATCGGCCACAAGGGGCACCCCGAAGTGGAAGGCACAATGGGGCAGACGGGCGAGGGCATGCATCTCGTCGAAGATATCGAGGACGTGCAGGCGCTCGTGCTCGCGGACCCGGAACGGATTGCGTTCGTCACGCAGACCACGCTGTCCGTCGACGACGCCGCCGAGATCATCGCCGCGCTGAAGGCCAAATTCCCGGCGATCCGTGAACCGAAGAAGCAGGACATCTGCTACGCGACGCAGAACCGCCAGGACGCCGTGAAGTTCATGGCGCCGCAATGCGATGTGGTGATCGTGGTCGGTAGCCCGAACAGCTCGAATTCGAACCGGCTGCGCGAAGTGGCCGAGAAGCGCGGCATCCCTGCCTATATGGTGGACTCGCCGGATCAGATCGATCCGCAGTGGATTGTCGGCAAGCGGCGCATCGGTGTCACAGCGGGCGCGTCGGCCCCGGAAGTGCTGGCGCAGGCGGTGATCGCCCGGCTGCACGAACTCGGCGTGCGCAACGTGCGTGCGCTCGAAGGCATCGAGGAAAACATCGCGTTTCCGCTGCCGCGCGGGCTTGGATTGCCCGCCTGATCCAGCAACACCCCTAGATGAAAAAAAGCGCGCTTCGGCGCGTTTTTTATTGCCGTCTGCGTTTCGGGCGTGTCCCTGACTGGCCCAATACGGTCCGAAAATTTAGGGGGCGCATCAGGCGAAAGACCGGTTCGGCCCATCTGAAATCGACCGATTTTTCGTCTCCCGACGATTATTTTTGGCACAGATTTCACGGTCATTCCCTATTTCCGGCCTATTCGGTCTATTCGGCGGATTTTTGACGCTTCAGACTGGCGCCGTGCAATCGGCTGACCTGCGAATCTCGCCGAACCCGATGAAAACGGGCTCCCGAAAGGGTCGCGCACAACACTTGGTGCAGGTCGGGTTCGATGTGGTGCAACTGATGCGCTTCAAAGATGTGCAACCCGGTTGCGCCACGCGCCGATTATTGGTCCTGAAATCAGGTTGCAATGCAGGAAAACCCTGCCGGTTCAATATATTGGCCGCCGCATAATTGGAGTTACAATGCGCGCGTTTCTGAAGCCCTGTGGGCCTTGGGACAGCGGATTTTGCAAGGCGCGGGAGACCTGTTTAATGCAAGCCAAGTTTGCTGACGCGGTGCCCGATGCGGCCGCGGTTGCGATGGTGACCGCGAGCAGCAGGAAGAGTGAGTGCAACGACAACGAAAATGGGGCGCGGTTGGCTGTAGAGGACATCAACACACAGGGTTTGACCATCGACGGCCATCGGATCGAGCTGCAGTTCGACGCCCGCGCCGCCGCAACCAGCCCGGAAACCGGCACGCAGGTGGCGAACGCCACGGCCTGCGGCATCCTCACGAAGATCAAACGTGTTCGGCCGGACGCCATCATGTCCGGCGGTGTGAACGCAACGGGCGAACTGTCTGCGAAGCGGGCAGTGCCTGGCAGCAGGGCAAAAATCCTTGGCGGCGACGGTGTGTGTACCGACAAGGTGGGCAAACTGGCGGGTAACGCCAGTTCGGCCGAGCCGCTCCTGCTGAGGGGTGCGATGCCGCCCACCGGATACCACCCGGTGATCGGCGAGATCGCATCCAGTGGCAAGGGCGATTTGCAAGAAGGCGCCATTACGTTTTACGACTTCAGGGACGGCAATCGTGCGGTCCTCGACGTCGTGAATATGTAACGACGGGACGTACAACGTGACGGCACCGAACCATCCGACGGTGCCGTTTTTGCATCCGCTTGCGGCAGCCCGACGACCGTATCACGGTCTAACGGGACATCGAAGGCGGATAACCCTGACCGGTTCTTAATATCAGTACCCGCAGTGCCGTTGCGATTCTCCGACCCATCGCCGCCCACCGGCCGATGAAGAACGTGAATCCAGTCGCACGCGCTAAGGAGCTTTAAATGGATATCTTCGTCCAGCAGATCCTCAACGGTCTGGTGCTTGGTAGCGTCTACGCCATCATTGCACTCGGCTATACGATGGTTTACGGGATTCTCGGCATCATCAACTTCGCACACGGCGATGTGTTGATGGTCGGCGCGATGGTTGCGCTGTCCGCGATCGGGGTCCTGCACAACCATTTCCCCGGGCTCGGCAATGTGCCGACGCTCATCATCGCGCTGATCATTGCGGCCGTAGTGTGCTCGCTGGTCGGTTATACGATCGAGCGGGTCGCCTACCGGCCGTTGCGCAAGGCACCGCGTCTCGCCCCGCTGATCACCGCGATCGGCGTGTCGATCCTGCTGCAAACGCTCGCGATGATGATCTGGTCGCGTAACCCGCTGCCGTTCCCGCAACTGCTGCCGACCGATCCGATCAACGTGATCAAGGCCACCGACTCGACGCCTGGCGCGGTGATCTCGATGACCGAAATCGTGATCATCGTGGTGGCGTTCCTCGTGATGGGCGGCCTGCTGCTGCTGGTCCACAAGACGAAGCTCGGCCGTGCGATGCGCGCGATCGCCGAGAACCCCGGCGTCGCGAGCCTGATGGGCGTGAACCCGAACTTCGTGATCTCGGCCACCTTCATGATCGGCTCGGCGCTCGCTGCGCTGGCCGGCGTGATGATCGCGTCCGAGTACGGCAATGCGCACTTCTATATGGGCTTCATCCCTGGTCTGAAGGCCTTTACGGCGGCGGTGCTCGGCGGGATCGGCAACCTGGGTGGCGCAATGGTGGGCGGGGTACTGCTCGGCCTGATCGAGCAGTTGGGTGCGGGCTATATCGGCAATCTCACAGGCGGCGTGTTCGGCAGTAACTATCAGGACGTGTTTGCGTTTGTCGTGCTGATCATCGTGCTCGTGTTCCGTCCGTCGGGGCTGCTGGGCGAACGTGTTGCGGATCGCGCCTGATCCCGGGCCATAAGGAGCAAACAGACATGACCTCAATTCAACCGATCGAGCCGTCCACGACGCTCGTCCCCGAGAAGAACGCGACTAAAACGCTGATCGTCGGTGTCGTTACCGCCGTGCTGGTGCTTGCCGCACCGATGCTGATCGGTGTCGTAGGCGGCAACTACTGGGTCCGCGTGCTCGATTTCGCGATGCTGTACGTGATGCTCGCGCTCGGCCTCAACGTCGTGGTCGGCTTCGCCGGCCTGCTCGACCTGGGCTATATCGCGTTCTATGCAATCGGCGCGTACGTCGCGGCACTGCTGTCGTCGCCCCACCTGACCACGCAGTTCGCGTGGATCGCCGCGGTGTTCCCTGGCGGCCTGCATGCGCCGATCTGGATCATCGTGCCGGTCGCCATGGGGCTTGCCGCGCTGTTCGGCATCCTGCTCGGTGCGCCGACGCTGCGTCTGCGCGGCGACTACCTGGCCATCGTGACCCTGGGCTTCGGGGAAATCGTCCGGATCTTCATGAACAACCTCGACCGTCCGGTGAACATCACCAACGGGCCGCAGGGGATCACCGGTATCGATCCGATCCGCGTCGCGGGCTTCAACCTGTCGCAGACTCACACGCTGTTCGGCTTCCAGTTCACGACCGTGTACATGTATTACTACCTGTTCGTGCTGTGCGCGCTGCTGGTGATCTGGGTCTGTACGCGTCTGCAGCACTCGCGCATCGGCCGTGCATGGGCCGCGATCCGCGAAGACGAAGTCGCCGCCAAGGCGATGGGCATCAACACCCGTAACGTCAAGCTGCTGGCCTTCGCGATGGGCGCGTCGTTCGGCGGTCTGTCGGGTGCGATGTTCGCAGGCTTCCAGGGCTTCGTGTCGCCGGAATCGTTCACGTTCTGGGAATCGGTCGTGGTGCTCGCGTGCGTGGTGCTGGGCGGCATGGGCCACATCCCCGGTGTGATTCTCGGCGCGGTGCTGCTCTCCGTGTTCCCCGAATTCCTGCGCTCGACGATGGGTCCGCTGCAAAACTGGATCTTCGGTCACCAGATCGTGGATACCGAAGTGATCCGTCAGCTGCTGTACGGTCTCGCGATGGTGCTGATCATGCTGTACCGGTCCGAAGGCCTGTGGCCGTCGCCGAAGCACGAAGACAAGATCGCGAAATTTGCGAAGCGCAGCGGCAAGAAGCCGGTGCGCGCGTAAGGACAGGAGAAAACGCATGAGCAATGACATTCGACTGTCCGTCAAGGGCGTCAACAAGCGCTTCGGCGGCCTGCAGGCTCTGTCCGACGTCGGCATCGAGATCAAGGCAGGGCAGATCTACGGCCTGATCGGACCGAACGGCGCGGGCAAGACGACGTTCTTCAACGTGATCACGGGTCTATACACGCCCGATTCCGGCGAGTTCAAGCTCGACGGCACGAACTACACGCCGACCGCGGTGTATCAGGTCGCGAAGGCCGGCATTGCGCGGACGTTCCAGAACATCCGTCTGTTCGGCGGCATGACCGCGCTGGAAAACGTGATGGTGGGGCGCCACGTGCGCACGCGCCACGGTCTGATCGGCGCGGTGTTCCAGACGCCGTCGGAGCGCAAGGAAGAGCGCGAGATCAAGGAGCGTGCGATCGAGCTGCTCGACTACGTCGGCATCGCGCAGTACGCGGACTACACGTCGCGCAATCTGTCGTATGGGCACCAGCGGCGTCTTGAGATCGCGCGCGCACTTGCCACCGATCCGAAGCTGCTTGCCCTCGACGAGCCGGCTGCCGGTATGAACGCGACGGAGAAGGTCGAGCTGACCAAGCTACTCGACAAGATCCGCTCGGACGGCAAGACGATCCTGCTGATCGAGCACGACGTCAAACTGGTGATGGGCCTGTGCAATCAGATGACAGTGCTCGATTACGGCAAGGTGATCGCTCAGGGACTGCCGCAGGACGTGCAGAAAGACCCGAAGGTGATCGAGGCATATCTGGGCGCGGGAGTTCACTGATGGCTACGGCAATGTTGAAAATCAAGGGCCTGCAGGTCAACTACGGCGGCATCCAGGCAGTGAAGGGCGTGGACCTCGAAGTCGCGCAGGGCGAACTCGTTACGCTGATCGGCGCGAACGGCGCGGGCAAGACGACGACGATGAAGGCGATCACCGGGCTCAAGCCTTACTCGGCCGGCGACATCGAGTACATGGGCGCATCGATCCGCGGTGTACCCGCGCATGAACTGCTGCGTCGCGGACTCGCGATGGTGCCGGAAGGCCGCGGCATCTTCGCGCGTATGTCGATCATCGAGAACATGCAGATGGGTGCATATCTGCGCAGCGACACGGACGGCATCAAGAAGGACGTCGAGCGTATGTTCGGCTTCTTTCCGCGTCTGAAGGAACGCGCTTCGCAATACGCGGGCACGTTGTCGGGCGGCGAACAGCAGATGCTGGCGATGGCGCGCGCGATCATCAGCAAGCCGAAGCTGCTGTTGCTCGACGAACCGTCGATGGGCCTGTCGCCGATCATGGTCGAGAAGATATTCGAAGTGGTGCGCGAGATCTCGAAGGAAGGCATTACGGTGCTGCTGGTCGAGCAGAATGCGCGGCTCGCGTTGCAGGCTGCGAATCGCGCTTACGTGATGGACTCGGGCCTCGTCACGATGTCCGGCGACGCGAAGCAGATGCTTGATGATCCGAAGGTGCGGGCTGCTTATCTGGGTGAATAAGCGTTGTAGAAGCACAAAAAAGCCGCATGCCTCAGTTCAAAGAGGCATGCGGCTTTTTCTTTGCACCACCCACCGGTCCAGGCTAAAAAAGACCTCAGCCAGCAACCGCTGCTGCAGCGCCGAGACGTTTGCCCATGCTGATCACTTCGTCGGCGCGATAACCGAGCGCTTCGTAGAACGCCTGCACATCGCTACGCGTCGACAGCACCTGCAGGTTCACCTTCGGACAACCGCGCGCGGTGAGTGCAGCTTCCGCGTGCTCGACGAGCTGTGTGCCGATACCTAGCCTGCGATGCGTCGGGTCGACTGCGAGCGAGTAAATCCAGCCGCGGTGGCCGTCATAGCCGCACATCACGGTGCCGACCAGGTGTCCCGCACGTTCGGCAACGAAGAACAGCTCGGGTTGCGTGGCGAGCTTGTTCGCGATCGACAGGCGCGGGTCGCGCTGCGGCTTGTCCGGGTTCCGGTATTCGGGGAACACGTCCTGCCACAGCGCAATGACCGTGTCGGTGTCGCGCGCATCGAAGCAACGGATCGAGAGCGTAGCGGATGTCATCGGTGTGGCCTCCCGTTGCTTATAGCGAGTCGAGCACCGTGCGCAGCATCGCCAGCATCTGGTCGATCTCGTCGTGCGTGACGTTCAGTGCGGGCATGAAGCGCAGCAGGTTGGGGCGCGCGGCATTCAGCAGCAGACCGTCCGGTTGCATCAGACGAGCCTTCTCGACGATCTGCGGGCCGATGTCCTTGCCGAGCAGCAGTGCGCGCAACAGACCTTCGCCGCGTTCACCCGCAAAGCCACGCTCTTCCGACAGCTCGAGCAGCTTCGTGCGCAGATACTCGCTACGCTCGCGCACGCCTTCGAGAAAACCGGGCGCGGTGAGCTGCGAAATCACCGAGTAACCGACGGCGGTCATCAACGGATTACCGTTGTAGGTGCCGCCCTGGTCGCCGGCTTCGAACACCTCCACTTCCTTCTTCGCGAGCAGTGCCGCGAGCGGCACACCGCCGCCGATGCCCTTGCCAAGCGTCATGATGTCCGGCTCGACCCCCGACAGCTCGTACGCGAACAGCGTACCCGCACGGCCGCAGCCGCTTTGCACTTCATCGACGATCAGCAGGATGCCGTGCCGCTTCGTCAGGTCGCGCAGCTGCTGCATGAATTCGCGCGTAGCCGGAATCACGCCGCCTTCGCCCTGGATCGGTTCGAGCATCACCGCAACGGTCTTGCCGGTAATGAGCTTTTCCACCGATGCAATGTCGTTCAGATCGGCCTTCGGAAAGCCCGGCACCTGCGGCGCGTAGATCGTGTCCCAGCCCGGTTTGCCGCTTGCCGACATGGTCGCGAGCGTGCGGCCGTGGAAGCTGTGATCGAACGTGATGATCTCGTACGCGCCGTCGCGGAATTTCTTGCCCCACTTGCGCGCGAGCTTGATCGCACCTTCGTTCGCTTCCGCGCCGCTGTTCGCGAAGAACACCTTGTCGAAGCAGCTGTGCTGCGTGAGCAGGCTGGCCAGCTGCGCCATCGGTTCGTTGTAGAACGCCGGCGACGGGTTGATCAGCAGACGCGCCTGTTTTTCGAGCGCCTCGATCATGCCGTCGTTGCAGTGACCGAGGCTGTTCACGGCCCAGCCCTGGATGAAGTCGAGATAACGCTTGCCTTCGTTGTCGTAGATCCACGAGCCCTTGCCGTGCGTGAACACGATCTCGGGCCGGTTCGTGATGTACATCAACGACTCGATGGGATACTCATTGAAATTCATGGCAGCAGGCTCCAGGCGAAGCGGATAGAAGAAGGACCGGAAAAACAAAAAAGCCACGGCAGGCCGTGGCTTTCATGATTCGAACAACATGCGCCTGACGGCGCGAATCCGTGACGAAGCCAGCGGCGCCCCTAAGGGAGCGGCGAGCGGCGACGTCGAAGTTCGGACTGGATGCGGTTCATGGGCGAAAGAATACGACACCGCGCGCGTTCGTGTAAACCATCAATTTCGCCCGTTTTGCCGCTTATCTGCCGTTGATCGTCGTCAGACCGGGTTCGCCAGATCGGCGGCACTGGTGAACGAATCCGCGTAGAACTCGCCTTCCGGCAGCCCGTGATGCTGGGTGAAATCGCGCTGTGCCGACTCGACCATGACCGGTGCGCCGCACGCATACACCTGATAAGCGGACAAGTCTGGCAGATCTTCGATGACGGCCCGATGAACGAAGCCAACGCGGCCGGTCCACGCATCGCTCGCGTCGGGTTCGGACAGAACCGGCACGAAGCGGAAGTTCGGCAGGTCCTTCGCCCATTGTTCGGCGAGTTCCAGCAGGTACAGGTCTTTCTTGCGACGCGCGCCCCAGTAGAGCGTCATCGGGCGTTCGATATTCTGGAACGCCGCATGTTCGATGATCGCCTTTAGCGGCGCAAAGCCGGTACCCGAGCCGAGCAGCACGATCGGTCGCTCCGAGTCTTCGCGCAGGAAGAACGTGCCGAGCGGTGCTTCAAAACGCAGGATGTCGCGCTCTTTCATCGTGTTGAACACGTGATCGGTGAACGCGCCGCCGGGCATGTGGCGAATGTGCAGTTCGATCGGGCCTTCCTCGTGCGGTGCCGTCGCCATCGAATAACTGCGGCGCTTGCCGTCCTTCAGGATGAATTCGAGGTACTGGCCCGCGAGATACTGCAGGCGTTCGTTGGCCGGCAACTGCAGCTTCAGCACGACGACGTCGTCGGCCTTGCGCTCGATCGCGTTCACGCGGCACGGCAGCTTCTTCACCTGCACGTCGCCGACGCCTGCTACTTCGCGGATATCGATCTCGAGATCGCTCTGCGGCGTGGCGCAGCAAAAGAGCGCCATGCCGCGGGTTTTTTCGTCGTTCGATAGTGCCGACGACGAATGCACGCGCTGTTCGACCTGGCCGCTCAGCACCGTGCCCTTGCACGAGCCGCATGCGCCGTTCTTGCAACCGTACGGCAGGCCGATGCCCTGGCGCAGGGCCGCGGTGAGGACGGGTTCGTCGGGTTCTACCTGAAACTGCCGGCCGCTTTGCCGGAGCGTTACGTTAAATGCCATAAAGTGATCGAAATCGAAGAGTCGGTAATCGGTGCGAGCCGCTTCTAGCAGCTACATCGCGGCTACAATGCGTCCACCATGAAAGCGACACGAAATCTGCGCCGCCCGCGCGTACTGATTGTGGGCTGCGGCGACGTCGGCATGCGCTGCATCGGACATCTGCTGCCGCACCTGCACGTCGTAGCATTGACGAGCCAGCCGGCCCGTTGCGCCGAGCTACGCGCCGCCGGCGCGACGCCACTGGTCGGGGACCTCGACGTGCGCCGCAGCCTCAGGCGGCTCGCGGGACTGGCGCCGACCGTGCTGCATCTGGCGCCGCCGCAGAAAACCGGCGACGACGATCGCCGCACGCGCGCGCTGCTTGCCGCGTTGAGCGCTCGCCGGGGCGGCCCGACACGCAATGCAACCGTACCTGTGGCGCGCTTGCGCCGTCTGCGCCGTGGTTTGGCGGTGGAACGCGAAACAGGCGCTATTGTACCCGACGGGGTTGCGCGAACTGGCCGCTCGCGGGCCGTGCCGAAGATCGTCTACGCGAGCACGACCGGCGTATATGGCGATTGCGGCGGGGCGCTGATCGACGAGACACGCACGCCCCGGCCGGCGAACGCGCGAGCGAAGCGCCGTGTTTCCGCCGAGCAGCAGTTGCGGCGCGCGACCGCGCGCGGCACGGTCAGCGCATCGATTGCGCGCATTCCCGGCATCTATGCGGCGAACCGCCTGCCGCTGGCACGGCTCGAGAAGCGCACCCCCGCGCTCGTCGACGCACACGACGTGTACACGAGCCACATCCACGCCGACGATCTCGCGGCGATTCTCGTACGGATGACGACGCATGGCCGGCCGGCTCGCGTGATCCACGCGTCGGACGACAGCGAAATGAAGATGGGGGAATACTTCGACCGCGTCGCGGATGCGTACGGCCTTGAGCGCGCGCCGCGCGTGACGCGCGAGGTCGCGGAACAGCAACTCGATCCGATGCTGCTGTCGTTCATGCGCGAATCGCGCCGACTCGACAATGCGCGACTGAAGCGCGAGCTAAAAGTACGTCTGTGCTACCCGAGCGTCGACGATTTCCTGCGCACAACTCACGAGACAAACTGAAACGGCGTGGACCCCGGTCCACGCCTGTCGGCAATCTGTCACGGCGCGTCGATGGTTGTCGACGGCGTGAGCGTCAGGTCAGCGCCGGCAGTGCTTCGAGTACCAGGAAGCACAGTAGCGCGCCGATCAGCGCACCGATCAGATTCGGATGATATTGATGCCTCAGATGCATCGCGGTCAGCAATCCGCCGACCAGAACCGCGCCTAAACACGTGACCGCAATCATCACGTAGGTAACCCCAAAAGTTTCATTGATGACCATGGCGCTTCTCCCTGAATCCTTTGTAATGGTTGTTTAATCGAGTATAGGGCGGGCTGTCAGGAAGGGCATGCTGCGGCGCAACGCAAAAAGCCGGTGCGAATCGGGTCGACGCGCAGCCATTCACGCTCTGGCGGGGGTTTGCGGGGCAATGAGGGCGACGCTACCGGTTTACCCGCCTGGTAATCTTCCTGAAGGAAGATTACCAGGCGGGCGGGTGGTTAGCCGGTCAGCGGCCTTGCAGGGAGGCGAGATCGGTGGCGTCGAGCCACTGCCATTTTCCTTCGGCGAGCGTCTCCGGCAGAGTCAGTCCGCCAATCCGCTCGCGATGCAGCGTCTCCACCCGATTGCCCGCCGCGGCCACCATCCGTTTGACCTGGTGATACTTGCCTTCGAGCACCGTTAGTTCGAGCACGTTGGCACTGCGCGCGCGGGCATCGACGGCGACTACTGGCTGCGCTTCGCCGTGCAGCAGCACGCCGTCGCGCAACGCCGCGAGCTGCGTATCGTCGAGCGGATGGCGAGTGGTCGCGACATACGTCTTCGGCACCTTGCGGCGCGGTGCTGTCAGCGCGTGCACGAACTGGCCGTCGTCGGAGAGCAGCAGCAGGCCGGTCGTGTCCTGGTCGAGCCGGCCGACGCATTGCACGCCGCGCGCCGCGAACGGTGCAGGCAGCAGGCTGAATACGCTCAGGTGATGTTGCGGTTCGCGTGAGCACTCGTAGCCGGCCGGCTTGTTGAGCAGCAGGTACGCGCGCTCGTGATAGGCCCACGGTGTGCCGTCGACGTAAAACGTGAGCGCCTCGGTCGGGAATTCTGCGTTGGGCTCATCGCATACCGCGCCGTCGATCTCGACGCGGCCTTCCGCGATCGTCGCGCGGCACTGGCGTCGGGAACCGAAACCCTGGGTGAAGAGAATGCTTTCGAGATTCATGGGCGAGGGTGAAGGGGAGCGGCGCACGTTGCTTGTCGCGGTAGCAACGCCGCGCGAGCGCATTTTACCCGCCGGCCGTCGTTGCGCAGAATGACCACGCCAGGCGGCCGCTTCGAACGACCACGCGCGACGGACCGCACGCATCCCTTCAACATCAATCTCGCTACAGCGTCGCTGCTACTGCACACTCGCGCGTCGCTCGACGAACCGTCGCACGTATTCATCGGCGGGCCGGGTGAGAATTTCGTCCGGCGTCCCTTCCTGCACCAGCGTGCCGTCGCGCAGGATCGCGATGCGGTTGCCGATACGCAGCGCCTCGTCGAGATCGTGCGTGATGAAGACGATGGTCTTGTTCAACGTCGCCTGCAACTGCAGCAACTGGTCCTGCATCTCGGTGCGGATCAGCGGATCGAGCGCGGAGAACGCTTCGTCCATCAGCAGCACGTCGGTGTCCGCTGCGAGCGCGCGAGCGAGTCCCACGCGTTGTCGCATGCCGCCCGACAACTCGTCGGGATAGTGATCCGCGTAGCCGTCGAGCCCGACCTTGCCGAGCCACATACGTGCTTTCTCATGCGCCTGCTGCCGGCTCTCGCCGCGCGTACGCAACGCGTAGGCCGTGTTATCGAGCACGCTCTGATGCGGCAGCAGCCCGAAATTCTGAAACACCATGCTGACCTTGAAGCGGCGCAACTCGCGCAGACCGCGCGCGTCGAGCCGGATCACATCCGATCCGTCGATCACGATCTCGCCCGCGGTCGGTTCGATCAGCCGGTTGAAGTGCCGCACGAGCGTCGACTTGCCCGAGCCCGACAATCCCATGATCACGTAGATTTCGCCCGAGCCGATATGCAGGCTCACGTCGTTCAGACCGACGTTGCAGCCGGTCTGCGCGAGCACGTCGGCTTTCGAGTTGCCGCCTTTGAGCAAATCGAGCACGCGCGCGTGGCTCGCTTCGGGGCCGAAGAGTTTGTAGACATGTCTGACTTCGATCGCTGCCATCGGAGGCTCCTGATTACTTCGCCGTGCGGGCTTCGAGGTTGGCGTCTTGCGCACCGGTTGTGGCGGGCGCGTTGTCGGCGGTTGCGCTGGCGGTGCCATTCGTGCCGTTCATGCCGTTCATACGATAAGGCACGCGCGAAGCCGTGCGCGCCCGGCGGCGCAACGCGAGCAGACGTCGCTGACGACGGTCCTGGCCATACCCCTGGCTGATCCGGTCGATGACGATCGCCAGAATCACGATCGCGATACCGGCCTGCATGCCCTTGCCGACATCGAGTGTCTGGATGCCGGCGAGCACGTCCTCGCCGAGTCCGCGCGAGCCGATCATCGAAGCGATCACGACCATCGAGAGCGCCATCATCGTCGTCTGGTTGATGCCGGCCATGATGCTCGGTCGCGCGAGCGGCAACTGCACATTGATCAGCAACTGCCAGCGCGTGGTGCCGAATGCGCGCGCTGCTTCGACGACATCGCTATCGACGTGACGGATGCCGAGATCGGTCAGGCGGATGAGCGGCGGCAGCGCATAGATGATGGTCGCGAAAATGGCCGGCACCTTGCCGAGCCCGAACAGCATCAGCACGGGGATCAGATACACGAAGCTCGGCAGCGTCTGCATGATGTCGAGCACCGGCAGCAGGATGCGGCGCAGCCACGCACTGCGCGACGTAAGGATGCCGATCGGCACACCGAGCACCACCGACAACACCGTCGCAACGAGCATCAGCGCGAGCGTCTGCATCAGCTTGTCCCACAGCCCGAAGCAACCGATCGCGTACAGCAGCAGGACGAAGAAGGCGGCTGCGCCGAGACGCCGTGTCGCATGCCACGCGAGCACGCCGACCGCGAGCAGGATCAGCCACGGCGGCAGCGCGCGCAGCGCGCCTTCCAGCGGCACGAGCACGTAGCGCAACACCGCGATGCTGAAGGTATGGAAGCTGTCGCCGTACGCAGCGACGAAAGTTTGCACGCGGTCGTTCACCCAGTCGGCGATCGACAGATGCAGGAAAATCGAACTCATGACGAATCCTCCACGTCATTCCACCTGACGCTACTCAGCTACCCGCAAGCGCGGTCTGCATTTTCTGCGCGACGTCGGCCGGCACCCAGGCCTTCCACATCTCCGGATGCTCGCGCAGGAACTGCTTGGCCATCGTTTCGCCATCGATCTTCTTGCTGGTCATCTCCAGAATGGTCTTGTTCAGGAAGTCCATCGGAAAACTGACCTTCGAATACGCGGCCATCAGATCGGGCTCGGCCTGATAGAACGGCGTCGACACACCGACCTTCAGATGCGAGACCAGATACGACGACGCGCACTGCGACGCGCTGTTATCGGCGCGCAGCGTTTCCCAGCATTTCTGGTCGAATGGCGGCATCTTCAGCTGGACGAAGCGGTACTTCGCCATCAACGCAGCCGGCTGCCAGTAGTAGAAGAGAATAGGCTTGCCGCGCTCGTAGGCCGAGGTGATCGCGGCATCGAGCGCAGCGCCCGTGCCCGGACGGAAGTCGGTATACGAATCTTCGAGGTTGAGCACCTTCAGCAAGCGCCGGTTCACGCGCTCGCAATCCCAACCGGCCGGGCAGTTCAGGAAGCGGCCCTTGCCAGGTTCTTCGTCGTCTTCGAAGAGGTCCTTGTATTTCGGCAGATCGGCCACCGACACGAGGTTCGGCGCGAGCGGTTTGATGTTGCGCTTCGCGTCGCCCTTTACGACGTACTCCGGCACGTACCAGCCTTCGTTGGTGCCGCCCGGCAGCGTATCGCCGATCAGCTTGACCTGACCGTCCTTTACCGCCTTGGCGATGATCTCCGAGCGGCCGGTCCATTGCTCGGACCAGACCTGCAGATCGTTGCGCGACATCGCGGTTTCGGTGGCCGCGGTGCTGCCCGGTACCGTGTCGGTCTTGCAGCCGTAACCCTTCTCGGCGATGAAGCGCAGCACTTCGGAGCTAAACGAACCGCTCTCCCACGTGACGCCCGCAAAGCGCACGGTCTTGCCCGCCGAACACCAGCTGCCCGCCTGCGCGGCAGCAGGCCAGCACACGGCGGCCGCGAATGCGACGCAGGTGGCGCGCATCCAGGGTTTGATCTGCATGACTGTCTCCTTCCTGTTGATATCGGGGGCTGGGCCGGCTGCGTGACACATCACTCGTCACGCGTAGGTGCTGCGAGCGCTTTGCGTGGCATTCAATACGGCTTCGTCGAGCGTAAGACCGAGACCCGGCGCATCGGACAGCGTGAGCCAGCCTTGCGCGTCGATGTCGATCGGTTGCTGCAACATGAAATCGCGTCGCGCGATCGACCACTCCGGCGGGTCGTACGGAAACTCGATGAACGGTGCGGATGCGGCGCCGGCGGTCAGATGCAGGTTCGCTGCGAGACCGATGCCGTTGCCCCACGTGTGCGGCGTGAAAACCTTGCCGTGCGCTTCGACGGCCTGCGCGAGCTGTCGCATCCCTTCCATGCCGAGCGTGCAGGCGACGTCGGGTTGAAAAACATCGAGGCATTCACGCGCGAGCAGTTGATCGAACTCGTAACGCTCGCGTGTCAACTCGCCGCCCGCGACGCGCAGCGGCGTCATCCGGCGCAGCTGCGCATAGCCGTCGTAATCGCCGCGGTGCAGCGGCTCTTCGATCCAGTAGACGTTGTGCTTCTCGAGTTCGCGCGCGACTTCGAGCGCTTTGGCGACGGTCCATGGCGCGGCCGTGTCCCACGGCATACGCCAGCCTTGATTGCAATCCACCATCAATTCGAGTTGCGAGCCGACGGCGTCGCGTACGGCGGCGAGCGCGTCGAGATCGTCCGCGAGGCGTGGTCTGCCGAAGCGGATTTTCAAGGCGGGGAAACCGCGCGCCACGATGTGCCGCGCCATCTCGGCCATCTCGTCGGGCCGCCGGTGCACACCGCTCGACGCATACGCGCGAACCCGCTGGCCGCGGCCGCCCGCCATCTTCCAGCATGGCTCGCCGCGAATCTTGCCGGCGAGGTCCCACAGCGCGATATCGAGCGGCCAGGGGCGGCCCGCGTGAAAGCCGATGTTGTCGAGCACCGCGCTGTGCCGCGCGAGATCGAGTGAATCGGTGCCGATAAACAGATGCTGGTAGTCGGCGAAACCGTACATCGCGTCGCCGGAACCGATGCCGACATGTCCCGCATCGTCGTGCACGCGCACGATCGTCGCGGGAAACTTGCGGCGCGGCTGGCTATCCCACGACGCCGGAAACGGCGGATCGAGATCGAGCTGATGGTGCGTGATCTCGATGCGAGCGATGCGCGTCGAGGCCGTTGCTGCGTGGCTCATCGGGTCTCCTCCCGGGGGTGCCGCGTTATTTCTTGTGGTGGCGGCAGAATCGATTGAATCAGGATGGGTGTCATGCTATGAAGTCAAATCATGCAATTCAATCGCTTCAATTAAAGTAAATGACTGCATGCAATCGGGTGCAATCAGGCCCGATTGTCTGCGTATCATTTAAATGACACCCTGACCCGACAATGGAGACGGTCGCATCATGGCGACGAATGCGTGGTTGCCGCGAATCGAGGCGGGTAGCGATCCGAAGTACCAGGTCATCGCGCGCGCGTTTGCGCAGGCGATCCTCAACGGGCAGTTGCCGGCTGGCGAAAAACTGCCGCCGCATCGCTCGCTTGCGAACGAACTGCATGTGACGACGGGCACGATCAGTCGTGCTTACGCGGAGCTGGAGCGCCAGGGGCTTGCGAATGCGCGCGTCGGCGACGGCACCTATGTGGCGCAGGCGCGCGCACGCGATGTACCGGGCGGCGGTGCACCGCCGCTCGAGACGCGCCCCGGCATGCCGGCGGCGCCGGCGCTGATCGATCTCGGTCAGAACGTGCCGCAATCCACGGCAGAAGCGGCGGCGTTGTCGGTGACGCTGCGCGAAATCGCAGCCGACGAACGCCTTGCCGCCGACCTGTTGCAATACGCACCCGAAGCCGGCTCGATGCGCCATCGCCAGGCCGGCGCTGCGTGGCTTGGACGTTCGGGCAGCCCGGCGAGTGCCGCACGCGTACTCGTCACGCAAGGCGCGCAGCATGCGCTTGCATCGGTACTGCGCGCGGTCGCACGGCCCGGCGATACGGTGCTCGCCGAAGTGGTCAGCTATCCGGGCATCATCGCGCTCGCGCGGCAACTGCGGTTGCATCTGGTCGGCGTCGAGATCGATCACGAGGGGCTCGTGCCGGCCGCACTCGAGCTTGCGTGCAAGTCGCTGCATCCGCGCGCCATCTTCTGCGTGCCGACCATCCACAACCCGACTACCGCGACGATGTCCGTCGAGCGGCGCGAGGCCGTCGCGGACATCTTGCGTCGGCATGCCGTGCTGCTGATCGAAGACATCGTGCCGGCGATGCTGCTCGAGAGTCCGCCCGATCCGCTGTCGGTGTGGTTGCCCGAACAGGCGTTCCTGATTGCGGGGTTATCGAAATCCGTGGCGCCGGGGTTGCGCGTCGGTTATCTGCAGGCGCCGCAGGCGTGGTGCTCGAAGATTGCCGCGGTGATTCGCAGCGACTGCTGGATGACCGCGCCGCTGATGGCGGAGATCGTCGCGCGCTGGGTCGAGAACGGCGAGATGGAGCGGCTGTACGGCTTGCAGCGCGCGCACATCGAGACGCAACACGTGGTGGCGCGCGAGGTGCTCGCGGGCATCGCGTACCGGCACGCGGCGACGAGTTCGCATCTGTGGCTGCCGCTGCCCGAGCCGTGGCGCGCGGCTGAATTCGCAGCGGCGCTGCGTCACGAAGGGGTGCTCGTAAAGACCGCCGATAGCTTCGTGATCGGCCGCAATGCCGCGCCACACGCGGTGCGCATCTGCATGACCGGCGCGAGCTCGCGCGAGACGTTGACGCGCGGGCTGTCGATCGTGCGCGCGACGCTCGAACATGGACTCGAAAGCGGTGTAGCGTCGTCATACGCGCCCTGAGGCGTAGCGCGGCCGCGGTCTCGTAGTCAAATAATCGCGAATAACAGAGCAAGAACCGGAGCGCCTCCGATAAGCACTCCGGTGACGATGGCATCATCGTCACCGGAGATCACTATGGCTTCCTTGCATCCGCAACTGCCGGCCGCATTCCAGCGGCTCGCGTGGTCGAATCTCGTTGCACAGTCCGCGGAACAAATCAGTCTCGCCGCCGCGCCGCTCGTCGCCGTGTTCATGCTGGGCGCGTCCGCGCGTGAAACGGGTTTGCTGCAAACCGCGCAGACACTGCCGTTTCTGTTGCTGTCGATTCCGCTTGGCGTATGGGCCGATCGCCGCTCGCGCCGCACGCTGATGACGGTTGCCGAAGCGGTGCGCGCTCTCGCGATGCTGGGTGTGTTGCTGCTGATCGGCATGCACACCTTGTCGTTGCCGCTGCTCGCCGCGCTCGGTTTTCTCGGCGCGACCGGTACGGTTGCGTACAGCGTTGCAGCGCCGGCTCTCGTACCTTCGCTCGTACCGCGCGCCGCGCTTGCGGCGGCGAACGGCCGCATCGAGCTGGCGCGCAGTGTTGCCTATTCCGCGGGGCCGGCGCTGGGCGGGTTGCTGGTCGGCTGGATCGGCGCGGGTTGGGCGTACGGCTGCGCGGCTGCGTTGTCGATGCTCGCAGTCGGCCTGCTGGCCGGCTTGCGCGAGCCCGCGCGAACGCCCGCGGCAGCGCGGCATTTCCTGCTCGAACTGCGCGATGGTGCGCGCTTTGTACTCGGCGATGCGCTGCTGCGGCCGATGCTCGCCACCGCAGTGTTTTTCAACCTAGGCTTCTTCACGCTGCAGTCGGTCTATGTGCCGTACGCAGTGCACCGGCTCGGGTTATCGGCGTCGGCGGTCGGCATGACGCTCGGCGCGTACGGCGTCGGCATGGTGTGCGGTGCGCTGGCCGCGCCGGCGATCGCGCGGCGTCTCATGTTCGGTCGTGTGCTGACGATCGGACCGACGTGCGGATTGATCGCCTCGCTGGTGATGGTTGCGACGCTTTTGATGCCTTCGTTCTGGCTTGCTGCGTTGAGTTTCTTCCTGCTCGGCGCGGGGCCGATTCTGTGGACCGTCGGATCGACGACGCTGCGTCAGGCGATTACGCCGTCCGCCATGATGGGCCGCGTGTCGGCGATCAACAGCACCGCGACGTACGGTGCACGGCCGCTGGGCGCGCTGCTCGGTGCGACGATCAGCGGGCACTACGGCATGGACGCGTGCCTCGTCGTCGCGGCCGCCGCGTTTCTTGTGCAGGCGCTGATCATCTTCGTGTCTTCGGCTGCGCGGCTCACGGACATTCCTGCGCAGAGCGCGGTGACCTGCTGAAAAGCCGTCTGCGATGCACAGTGTTTTCACTCCGCTTACGATGGCGCCGTGGTGACACGTTTCGCGAGGAAGCGGTAACCTCTGGCATTCCCGAGGCACCGTTTTTTCACCGAAGGAGCACAGCATGGCGAAGCAAACCATCGCAGACTTTCTCGCAAAGACACTGGCCGCGGCCGGCGTCGAGCGGATCTGGGGCGTCACCGGCGACAGCCTCAACGGACTGTCCGACAGCCTGCACCGGCTCGGCTCGATTCGCTGGATGCATACGCGTCATGAAGAAGTAGCAGCATTCGCCGCGGGCGCGGATGCCGCTGCTACCGGCAAGCTCGCCGTGTGCGCGGGCAGTTGCGGGCCGGGCAATCTGCATCTGATCAACGGGCTGTTCGACTGTCACCGTAACCACGTGCCGGTGCTGGCGATTGCGGCGCACATTCCATCTTCGGAGATCGGGCTCGGATACTTTCAGGAAACGCATCCGCAGGAGCTGTTCAAGGAATGCAGCCACTACGTCGAACTCGTGTCGAACCCGGCGCAGTTTCCGCGTGTGCTCGCGACAGCCATGCGTACGGCGATCGAGGAGCGCGGTGTCGCAGTGATCGTGCTGCCCGGCGACGTCGCGCTCAGTGACGCACCCGATGAAACGCCGTCGTGGTCGGGCTCGTCCGGTGCGTCGGTGCTGACTCCCGCCGCTGCCGATATCGATCGCCTCGCCGAGTTGCTGAACAATTCGGGCGGCGTCACGCTGCTGTGCGGCAGCGGCTGCGAAGGCGCGCACGACGAAGTGGTCGCGCTGGCCGATACGCTCGGTGCACCGACCGTGCACGCGCTGCGCGGCAAGCAGCACGTGGAATGGGACAACCCGTATGACGTCGGCATGACAGGGCTGATCGGCTTCAGCTCCGGCTATCACGCGATGATGTCGTGCGACACGCTCGTCATGCTCGGCACCGATTTCCCGTATCGCAACTTCTATCCGCCCGAGGCGGACATCGTGCAGATCGACCGGCGCGGCAGGGCGCTCGGACGTCGCGCGCCGCTCAAGCTGGGGCTCGTCGGCGATGTGCGTGCGACGTTGCAGGCGCTGCTGCCCAAACTCACGCGCAAGACCGAACGGCATTTCATCGAGCGTGCACGCAAGCATTACGCGGCGGCGCGCAAAGGGCTCGACGATCTGGCACGACCCTCCGATCTGGGACGGCCGATCCATCCGCAGTATCTGACGAGCCTCGTCGACCAGATCGCCGCAGACGATGCGGTATTCACCGCCGACGTCGGCACACCGACGCTCTGGGCCGCGCGCTATCTGACGATGAACGGCCGTCGTTCGTTGCACGGATCGTTCAATCATGGGTCGATGGCGAACGCGATGCCGCAGGCGCTCGGCGCGCAGGCGGCGGCGCCAGGCAGGCAGGTAGTGTCGCTATCCGGCGACGGCGGCCTGTCGATGCTGCTCGGCGATCTGCTCACCGCGCGTCAGTTGAATCTGCCGATCAAGATCGTCGTCTACAACAACAGCGTGCTCGGTTTCGTCGCGATGGAGATGAAGGCGGGCGGTTATCTCGACACGGGCACCGATCTCGCCACCACCGATTTCGCGGCGATTGCCAAGGGCGCCGGCATCTTCGGCGTGCGGGTCACCGAATCGGAGACGCTGGCCGAAGCATTGCGCGCGGCGTTTGCGCATCCGGGGCCGGCCGTGGTCGACGTCGTCACGGCGAAACACGAGCTCGCGATGCCGCCGAAGATCCAGTGGGCGCAGGCGAAGGGCTTCAGCCTCTATATGCTGCGTGCGGTGCTGAGCGGCCGCGGCGATGAAGTGGTCGAACTCGCGAACACGAATCTGCGTTAGCGCAAGTTGCAAAGAAAACGCGCGAGTGACCTGCCAGGTCACCCGCGCGTTTTTGTTCGAGACGCTTAAGGTTTGTTGAGATTCTGCGCGGCAAGGTCGATGGCCACGGCAACTTCCACCGCGTGCGAGACCGGCGCCAGATGGCTCGACGGAATGGAGATCACCGTTGCGCCGATCCGCTTGGCCATCCATTGTTCGAGATCCGGCGACACAGCGCGGTCTTTCGTCGCGACCATGTACCACGACGGCTTCGACTTCCACGCGGCCTTCGTGACCGGGTCGCTGAACGCCTTCGCGGCGATCGGCTGTTCGCCCGCGGACAGCACGCGCGTCTGGGTCTCGGGTACATCCGCAGCGAAATCGTCGTGATACTTCGCCGGGTCGAGCCACAGATAACCATCGGCGTCGGGCGCGATGCTTGCGTTGATCGGCATCGTCGGTCCGTGTTTCAGAACATCCGACGTCGATTCGCCGACATCCGGTGCGATGGCCGCGATGTAGACGAGGCCGACTACATTCGGCGCATCGGCCCCGGCTTCGGTGATCACGGTGCCGCCCCACGAATGACCGACGAGCAGCGTCGGTCCGGTTTGCCGTGCGAGCACCTGGCGAACCGCGTCGGCGTCGTCGGCCAGCGACGTCAGCGGATTCTGCACGGCGCTTACGTTGTAGCCCTTCTTCTGCAGCTCGGCGATCACGCCGTTCCAGCTCGATCCGTCGACGAACGCGCCGTGCACCAGCACGACGTTGCGTACCGGGCCGCTCATGGCGGCTGCGCCAGGCGTGAGTGCGGCAACTACCGCCGGAACGAGAGACTCATTGGATGCAGCAGCGGGCACTGCCGGCTCCGATGCGCTCTGCGCGCCGGCATGAACCGCGATCAGAGGAACGCATAAAGCAGCAGCGTAAAGCAAACGTTTCGGCGACATGACGGACCTTTTAGCGGGAAGGGATACGGCAACATACCGAAGCGCAACGCGGGTGGCAACCGGTATGCGCAGGTTGCACCGCAGGGGCGTGATCGACTTGCGTCTATGACACGCGGATCGCGCTGCAAAGTGCAGGCAGCGCAATCCGCAGATGCGATCACTCCTTGTTGGCGTCGCCGCTAAACCAGCGCTCGAGCAGCTTGCCTGCCGCCTCGCGTCCGCCGAGCCCGAACGAGAGCGCCACGGCGACCGCAATCGCACCGAGCACCAGTCCGAACGCGAGCTGCACGATCTCGTTGGCGATTCCCATCGCGCGCAATCCCATCGCGAACACGAGCCCGATGATCGCGAACTGCGCGATGCGTGCGAGCAGCACGCTCTGCCCATTCTCGGCCTGTTCGATGACACGCCGCGCGAGGTTGGCGAGCCAGAAGCCGATGATCAGTATCACGCTGCCCATCAGAATGTGCGCACCGAACTCGATGAACAGCGTGACCACATCGCGGACCTGGGTGAAGCCAAGGCGGTTGGCCGCTTCCACTACGGCAAACAGCATCGCAAAGAAGATCACGAGCCGGCCAGCCAGCACCGACGGTTGCAGCGCGCCGGACAGCACCTTGCCGAGACCGAGCAGGGCCGGCAACCCGTCTACGCCGGCCGCGCCGAGCAGCTTTTGCACGAGCACCGCAACAAAGCGCGCGACATAGAACGTGACGAGCACGATCACCACGGCGGCGACGATGTCAGGTACGGCGGCCAGAAACTGGTCGAGCATGTGCGTGGCCGGTTGTGATATTGCATCGATCTTCAATGCATCGAGTGCGGAGATCAGTGACGGCACGAACACGAAGATATAGACCACGGTTCCGACGAAGCTCGACAGCCGGACCGGTGTGGGGCTGTCGACGTTCTGGGTGAGCTTGTCCGCGCCCGCTGCATCGAGCAGATTGATGACAAGGCCGCGCAGGATTTTCGCGAGAATCCAGCCGACACCTCCAATCACTGCGGCAGCGAAAAGATTCGGCACGATCGCGAGCAGCTTGTCGATCATGCTTTGCACAGGCGCGAGCAGACCGTTCAGATCGAACGCGGCGAGCACCGCCGGAATGAATGTCAGGATGACGAGCCAGAACAGCACGTCGCCGAGATAGGCGCTCATCGGGCGCATGCCGGCCGACGCGGACAGCTTGTCGTCGAGCTTGCTCGAATGCAGTGCCTTCGAGGCCACATTGCGCAGCAGCGACGCAATCAGCCACGCGATCAGCGCGAGTATCGCGCCGCCGATCAGGTTCGGCAGATAGTTGATGATTCTGGTGACAAGGAGCGAAAACGGATTGGAAATCGCGCTCAGGTTCAGGACGTTGAAGATGGCGACTGCGGTCACGAGCAGAATCAGCCAGAACAGACCGCCGGCGATGATGCTCTCGACTTGCGTTGCCTGTTGCGTGCTTTCGGCGATGCGCCGGTCGACCTTGAGCGCCGAAAGTAGCCTGCGTACCCCGGCCCGGACAATCACGGCGACGAGCCAGCCGACGGCCAGAATGCCGAGCGCGCCTGCGATCTTCGGTAAATAGCTGCCTATGGTGTTTTCTAATGCAGCCAGAAAGGTTGTTATATCCATGCTTCTCTCCCGAACGCGTTGTGATGTGATTTGAGGAACGGCTTCCTGCTATCGACGACACCAACTGAACTGCGGAAAAAAAACACGGAGGGCGACTGTCGATTCGATCGTTGTCGCTTCAGGTCTGATTTTTGCAGCTTATATCATTTGGCGCGGAGAAAAAGACCGGCTTTTGACCGCCGCCGAGTCTATGCGCGTTGCATGCCGAATCTTCTTGTCGCCCGCCGTTCGGGCCATCCGACTATGAGAGAAAGACAAACCGAGGGTTGACCCCAGGTAGGTGCACCGAAGCGGTGCGCAGTAAAATTTTCGGTTTTTCCGAAGCGGGTCATGAGCCTGCTCCGGTGCACGATATCCAACCATCGGGGCGCACAACTTGAATAGTCCACAGCAGCACGACGGCCTTAAACGTGGGCTGAAAAATCGCCACATCCAGTTGATCGCGCTAGGCGGCGCAATCGGCACCGGCCTGTTTCTCGGCTCCGCGAGCGTCCTGCAGGCGGCAGGTCCGTCGATGATCCTCGGCTACGCGATCGGCGGTTTCATCGCGTTCATGATCATGCGGCAACTGGGCGAGATGGTCGCGCAGGAACCGGTGGCCGGTTCGTTCAGCCATTTCGCGTACAAGTACTGGGGCGACTTTCCCGGCTTTCTGTCGGGCTGGAATTACTGGGTGCTGTATGTGCTCGTGAGCATGGCCGAACTGACGGCCGTTGGCACCTATGTGCATTACTGGTGGCCCGGCGTGCCCGCGTGGATCTCGGCACTGGTGTGCTTCGTCATCATCAACGCGATCAACCTCGCGAACGTGAAGGCTTACGGCGAAACCGAGTTCTGGTTTGCGATCATCAAGGTGGTCGCGGTGATCGGCATGATCGTGTTCGGCGGGTATCTGCTGATCAGCGGTAATGGTGGTCCGCAGGCTTCGATCACCAACCTGTGGAACGATGGCGGCTTCTTCCCGCATGGCTTTCATGGGCTCTTCATGATGCTCGCGGTGATCATGTTCTCGTTCGGCGGTCTGGAACTGATCGGTATCACCGCCGCCGAAGCCGACCAGCCGCAAAAGAGCATTCCGAAGGCCGTGAATCAGGTGATCTACCGGATTCTGCTGTTCTACATCCTCTCGCTCGTCGTGTTGCTGTCGTTGTATCCGTGGAGTCGCGTCGCCGCGGGCGGTAGTCCGTTCGTGATGATCTTCTCGCAGATCGGCTCCACGTTGACCGCGAACGTGCTCAATGTCGTGGTGCTGACGGCTGCGCTGTCGGTCTACAACAGCGGCGTCTATGCGAACAGCCGGATGCTGTACGGCCTCGCGGAGCAGGGCAATGCGCCGCGCGTGCTGCTGAATGTGGATCGCCGCGGTGTGCCGTATATGGCGATCGGTTTGTCGGCGCTCGCGACGTTCGCCTGCGTGATCATCAACTATCTGATTCCCGCGCAGGCGCTCGGTGTGCTGATGGCGCTGGTCGTCGCCGCGCTCGTGCTGAACTGGGCGCTGATCAGCCTGACGCATCTGAAGTCGCGCAAGGCGATGATCGCTGCCGGCGAAACGCTAGTGTTCAAGTCGTTGTGGTTTCCGGTCGCGAACTGGGTTTGCCTCGCGTTCATGGCGATGGTGCTCGTGATTCTCGCGATGACGCCTGGGCTTGCGGTTTCTGTATGGCTCGTGCCGGCGTGGTTGATCGTGATGTGGATCGGCTATGTGGTGAAGCGGCGGCGTGCGGCGGTCGCGGTGGTTTGAGTTTCGATGTATACACGGCGCCGCTCGGCGTCGTGTGCAATTAGCTAACGCGTAATCAGAGTGTCTTGTACATGACCGTCGTCGAATCGAGACGGTCTTCCACGGTGTCGAGGCAATACCCCGGGATCACCCCCACGGTTCGGTAGCCTAGCGACGCATACAGCGGCTCTGCCTGGTCGCCGGTTCGCGTGTCGAGAGTGAGCAGGCTACGACCGAGTTCCCTCGCGCTTCGTTCGAGTTCGGCCATCAGCGCACGCGCAATCCCCCGGCGACGCCACGCCGGATGCACGAGCAGCTTGCGTACTTCCGCGCGATGCGGCTGGTTCGGCATCGTGTCGTAATCGAGTTGCACCGAGCCCGCGATCTTTCCTTCCTGCCGCGCGACGAGCAGCATTCGCGTCCCGGCCTGTACAGCGGGCAACACGTTGCTGGTCCAGAACGCTTCGCTTTGATTCGCATTGAACGGCAGCACGAAGCCGATGCTGGCGCCATCGTGAACACACGCATGCAGCAATGCACCGAGTTCCTGTCGATGCGCGGACAGATCGGTTGTAGCGAACGACGAGAGGGTGAGAGCAGGCGCGGCCGTCATGTCGGTTCACACGATGAAGAGAAAGTAGCGGGCGGAATTCTTCTGCGGCGTTTCGAATGCGCTCGGGCCGAACAACTGGTAGCGCAGGCAGTCGCCGGCTTGCAGATCGTGGGTCTGGCCATCGACGGTAACGGCGAGCTGCCCTTCGACCAGGATCAGATGATGTTCGAGTCCCGGGCGCGGCGTGTCGTCGTACTCGATGCGCGTGCCGGCTTCGAGTTCGCAGGCGAGGGCTTCGCCGGACAGCGTTTGCGCAGGCGGAGAGACCGAGCGCCGGCGGAATCCATGTTCGGGATCGGTCCAGACGGTCTGCGCGCCGCGGCGCACGACCGGCGCGAAGTCTTCTTCGACCATGCGCATCAGGCGCGACATGGTCAGGCCATAGGCGGTGCACAGCTTGCCGAGCACGCTGGCAGTCGGGCTGACTTCGGCGTTTTCCAGACGGGAGAGAGTCGCGCGGCTAATTGCGCTGCGCGTGGCGAGCTCGTCCAGCGACCAGTTTTGCGCCGCGCGTAGCGACTTCAGGCGCTGGGCGATCTGGCGGTCGAAGGAGGTTGTGGTACTGGTTTCGGGGGTGTTTGTTTTTTCCATATATGGGAAAATATCCCTAATATGGAAAACGTGTCAAGCATTTGGATTACGTGTGCGCATTTGCAGCGCACATTATCGATTGGTGCGGAACGAGCAACACGGTGAGCGCATGCGCGTGCCTTCCGCGACACACCGTGTGTGCCTAACATGGCTCTACACGACTCATCGCCAGCAACGGCAACCTCAAACCCCGGGTGCTCACCCATCGCCGCCAGGAAAGATCATGACGCAGCGTATCAACTACATTCAAAAATCACCGGAGCTGTTCAAGAAGTTTCTCGAACTCAGCAATCTGTTGAAGGACAGCGCAATCGAAGAATCGCTTCGCCACCTTGTATCGATCCGGGCGTCGCAGATCAACGGTTGCGGATTCTGTGTCGACATGCATGTGAAGGAAGCGCGCATCCACGGCGAGCGGGAACTGCGCATCTATCATCTGCCGATCTGGCGCGAGTCGATGCTCTTCGAGCCGCGCGAACGTGCTGCGCTTGCGTGGACCGAAGTGCTGACAAAATTGCCCGAA
This sequence comes from Paraburkholderia sp. CHISQ3, assembly GCF_030464945.1. Taxonomy (NCBI): domain Bacteria; kingdom Pseudomonadati; phylum Pseudomonadota; class Betaproteobacteria; order Burkholderiales; family Burkholderiaceae; genus Paraburkholderia; species Paraburkholderia sp. CHISQ3. Next base: position 562,533 of record NZ_JALPRG010000002.1, on the reverse strand, counting down.
CACGGCGTACCCGACGATCTCTACGAGCGCGTGCGCAGCCAGTTCTCCGAGAAGGAACTGTCGGACCTGACGTTCGAGGTGATGGCGATCAATGGATGGAACCGCGCGAACATCGCGTTCCAGACTGTGCCTGGTTCGTCCGACAAGGCGTTTGGCCTCGATAAGGCGAATCTGTCCTGATCGGCAGGGCAGGGTTGCACTATCTTCTTCACGGAACCTCCTTACCATGCGCCACTTGAAGAACACCGCACTGGCCATCGCGGCCGCACTATGCGCATTGACAGGCGAGGCGTACGCCGCCGCGCCCACGGCGATCGTCACGCCGTTAATGACCCGGGCACTGGACGATTACCCAGGCAAGGAAGCCACGATGATCACGGTCGAGTACCCGCCCGGTGCAGCCGATCCCGTTCATCAACACCATGCGTACGCGTTTGTCTATGTGCTGGAAGGATCGATCGTGATGCAGGTCAAGGGCGGCAAGGAGGTCACGCTGACGCCCGGGCAGACTTTCTACGAAGGCCCGAACGATATTCATACGGTCGGGCGCAACGCAAGCCAGACTAAACCGGCAAAGTTCGTCGTGATGCTGCTGAAGGACAAGGGCGCACCCGTCCTCACGCTGATGAAGTAAGCTCGCCAGCCCCGTTTTCATGGAAAGAATGGCGGACTCCGTCACAAATGGCAGCGCGAATCCGTCTTGTTGTGCATGGACTCCACAACTTCCGCTTCCATGCCAGACGATCTGTTATGCCCGCCCCGGGAAACCGCCGGTGACCCGTTCGCAAGCAGCTTTGCGACCAGTTACGCCGGCGTCGTTTCCTTTCTGGCTGTAGCCGACGAAGGCAGTTTCGCCCGCGCGGGCGATCGTCTGGGTATCGGTCGATCATCGGTCAGCCGCAACGTGCAGAAGCTGGAGGCGTTGCTCGACGCGCGTCTCTTTCTGCGTACGACGCGCAGTACGTCGCTGACACGCGAAGGCGAACTCTTCTACGAAAACTGCCAGCCAGGGATAGAACGTATCGCCCAGGCGCTGGAAGACATGCGGGAGTTGCGCAATGGACCGCCCCGAGGTCACCTGCGTATCGGTTCGACCCCCGCCTTCGGCCGCAAGATTGTCGCGCCGTTGCTGCAGGGGTTTCACACGCACTATCCCGAGATCGCGCTCGAATTGCTGTTGAACGATCGTCCCGCCGATTTCATCGCCGATCGCATCGACGTATCGTTTCGCGGTGGCCGCATGGAAGACAGCCAGATCGTTGCGCGCCAGCTGATGCCGATGCGGATGATCGTCTGTGCGTCACCTGCCTATGCAAAGATTCACGGCTTGCCGCGCTACATCGACGAGCTGCCGGGACATCGCTGTATCAACTACAGGGCATCGTCGGGTCGTGTCAGCGAATGGGAGTTCGCGGTAGACGGCATTACCCGGCGTTGCCAACCCGTCGCGCAGCATACATTCAACGATGCCGATCTGATCTTGCAGGCCGTGCTCGACGGATTGGGCATCGCGCAGTTGCCGGCCTGGCAGGTGTCCGATCTGCTTGGGGAAGGGCGATTGATCAGTTGTCTCGCGCAGTACGCGCCTGATGACGGCGGTCATTACATCTGCTATCTCAGTCGCAAGCATCTTCCCGCCCGAATCCGCGTGTTCATCGACTACATGATCGAACACACAGGGGCTCTCGACCTGCAGTGTCTGACGACGTCGCAGACCTTGGGGTGAGGTGCTCGAATGGCGAAACCTGAGCGATTTACGTCGTTTGCAAAGAACCGCCGCGAGTCTTGTGAACTCGCGGCGGTTTTCCGGCGATCGTCAGCGCGACCGATGCACCGACGATCGATAGTCGAGCATCGATCAGTAATCCCACTGCACGGGCACGAAACGGAAACCGTCACCGTGCTTTGCAATGTGACCGATCGACGGGAATGCAACGTGCGCCGCGGCCAGCAGAGCGCCGGTTTCGGCGGCTTCGTTGAACAATGCGATACGCACGTCAACAGCGCCCTCAGGATCGTGCTCGAAGCCATTCTGCCAGGCGGGATTGTCGAAGTTGACTTCGAAAATTGCGTCGCCGACGAACGTCAGTTTCTCGCCGCTCGACGCGACGTCCACGACGCAGTGTCCCGGCGTATGGCCACCGGTCACGCGCGCCGACACGCCTGCTGCGACTTCCACGGTCTGCTCGAATTGCACGATGTTTTCGCCGTAGAGCGCCACGAATTTTGCGGCAGCCTTGCGAAGCGCGGGAGGAACCGTCTCCGGCATCACCGTTTTGCTGAAGTCCGGATTTTTCCAGAACGCCACTTCTGCGGCCGCCACGTGAATGCGCACGTCCGGGCGCAGCCTGGCCTTGACGCCATCCGTGTTCAGACCGCCGACGTGATCCATATGCATATGCGTAACGACGATATCGGTGATCGCGCTCAGGTCGATGCCAGCAGTTTCCAGGCGCATCACGGACTGACCGGCGCGCGTGAAGTATTCGAAGCCGTCGCCCACGCCGGAGTCGACCAGGATCAGGCGCTCGCCGCTGCGGATGAGCGCGATATTGAGCGCCCAGTCGAACGTGTCACGTTGCAGGAAGCGACCGTCGAACCATTCGTTACGGTCTGCTTCGCTCACATTAGTGGACATGGTGGAAGTGGGCAGCGGCAGCACACCATCGCTGATCAGCACGACGTCGAGGTCACCTATGCGCACGGCGTAGCGGGAGGGCACGAGTTCGCCGGCACCTTCTTTGCCAAGTTTTTCTGTAACCGGTCGCACATTGCGGGTTGTTGCAGTCATCTTCAATAGTCCTGTTGATCAAGTCGACGATGTCGGAGCTTCTCGCTTGCGGTTTTCGCTTTGGGCTCCGCATACTCTGTTAGACGCGCACGCCGATCGAGTTGTGACAGACACATTTTTTGCAGGCGCTTTATGGACATCGTGCAAACGTTTATCGAGCTAAAACCCCGGTTGTTCGGGATCGCGTATCGAATGCTGGGAACTCGCACCGACGCCGAGGACGTCGTCCAGGATGCATGGCTTCGCTGGCACGAAGCAGATCATTCGGCGATGCGCTCGATGGAGGCATGGCTAGTCACCGTAGTCACCCGTCTTTCCATCGACCGTCTGCGCAGCCGCAAGAGCGAGCAGCAGAGCTATATCGGGTGGTGGCTTCCGGAACCGCTGGTTGAACTGGACGAAAACACACCTGAAGCGGCCGCCGAATTCTCAAGCGACCTCTCAGTAGCATTTCTTTGGGTGCTGGAGCGTCTTTCGCCGGATGAGCGCGCCGCTTTCCTCTTGCGCGAAGCCTTCGATCTCGACTACCGGGAGATAGCCTCGATCCTGGGAAAAACAGAGGCGGCGTGCCGTCAAATTGTGCGGCGAGCCGGTGAGCGCATACGCGAAGGCCGGCCGCGCTTTGAAATCTCTGCGCACGAACATAGGGACCTGCTGAGCCGCTTTTTGCGGGCAGCTAGTACCGGCGACCGGGAAGCCATGAAAACGATGCTCGCCCCCGACGTGGAGCTCGTGAGCGATGGTGGAGGAAAGGTACCGTCATTCGGCCGGATCCTGAAGGGTGCGGCGCGCATCGCCGGAGTCTTCTGGTCGCTTGAGCACGCGTTTCCCGGGAAGGTCGCCTACCGGATGGCGTGGATCAACGGTGAACCTGGTTTGCTGCGATACATCGACGGGAAAATCGAATCCGCAAGCGCGTTCACGATCCACGCCGGTCGCATTTCCGACGTGTACATCGTGAGAAATCCCGACAAACTCGGGGCGGTTCCGCCTCTGTAGGCTATCTCTCTGGAGTAGAGGCTTCAGCCTCCAGGACAACAACACCACGACTCGCCCGCAAATGTGCCGCACCCATCTCGCTGACGCTTACCTCGGCAACACCGCCGGTCGCATGAGTGCGCGTCAGATAGCCGCGCGAAGTCGCCTCTTCCCAGATCGGCAGGCGTGGGCACGAGGTACGCCAGACTTCAAGCACCTCGCTATAAGGCTGGGCGCCAGGGCCGATCCACTCCAGCAAGTCCAGGATCAGGGGTTCGAGAAGATCGTCCATGCTTACCTCCGTGCGGACAGGAGAGCGTGTGGCCGGATACAGGCAGGGCTCACGCAAGCGCGTCCGGATTGACCACGTGAATCGGATGCCCGGCCGCATAGGAGACGATCTGGTCGAAGATGTCCGAGAACTGGATCTCGTACTCGTCTTCGGTGACGTAACCGATATGCGGGGTACACACGACGTTTGGCAGGCGCAGCAGCGGATGCTGCACATCGAGTAGCGGTTCTTCGTCGTACACATCCACGGCCGCCATGCCGGGACGGCCAGCCTGCAGAGCGTGCTCCAGTGCACCTGGCGCAATCAGCCCGGCGCGGCTCGTGTTGACCAGTAGCGCGGTGGGTTTCATCTTGCTCAGATCTTCTGCAGTGACGATGCCGCGCGTGTCCTTCACGAGGCGCATATGCAGCGAGATTACGTCGCAGGTTTCGAAGAAGGTGTGCTTGTCGGGCGCCACGTCCCAGCCGTCTTCGCTCGCTCGTTGCCGCGAGGCTTCTCTGGCCCAGACCAGCACCTTCATGCCGAAGGCTGCTCCGTAGCGCGCAACTTCGGCACCGATACGACCATATCCGTAGATACCCAGCGTGCGTCCACGCAGGCTGCGCCCCACGCCGATCTGCCAGCGACCTGTTTGCAGTGCCTGCATCTGTTGTGGAATCTGACGCATCGCCGCGATGACGAGACCCCAGGTGAGTTCGGCAGCGGCGTAGGAGGGACTACCGGCATGCTGATTCGATGAAACGATTACGCCGTGCGCGGTGCACGCGTCGATGTCGATATGCGGGAACACGCTGCGCTGACTGATCAGCCGCAGTTTCGGCAGCCTGGCGATGAGCGGCGCACGGATCTGGGTGCGCTCGCGGATCAGCACCAGTACCTCGGTGTCGCGCAGACGTTCGGCCAGTGCATCCACGTCCTGCACATGATCGTTCCATACGGTGACGTCATGGCTGTCGAGTTTGCGGAAGCTGGGCAGGCCGCGCAGCGTGTCGAAATAGTCGTCGAGAATCGTGATGTTCATCGGGGACCTGTGGGGAGTTGGATTCTTTGTCGTGCACGCATTTTGAGCGCCGCACAGCGAGCAGTAAAATGAAATTATTTACGGGATTCATCAATTTATCTTATGAAAATCGACACCCTCGGCGTGCAGGCATTTATCGCCGTTGCTGATCGGGGCAGCTTCCAGGGCGCCGCCGATGCGCTGCATGTCACCCAGACAGCGATCACGCAGCGTTTGCGCAAGCTCGAAGATTTTCTCGGCGTTACGCTGATCGAGCGCACGACGCGCTCGATTGCTTTAACCGAGATCGGTCGGGACTTTCTGCCGCAGGCGCGGCGGCTGCTCGGCGAACTCGCCGATGCGCTGGTCGAGATTCGCGAGACTGGCATCGTGCGGCGTGGCGATGTGTCGATTGCCTGCGTGCCGACTGTCGGCGTGCAGTACCTGCCGCGCATCCTGCAGGCGTACTCGGCGCGCTATCCGCACAATCGCATCAGGATTCTCGATCACGCGTCGTCTGCGGTTGTCGAAGCGGTGCTGCGTCGGGAGGCTGAATTCGGCATCAATATCGCAGGGGAGCGTCATCCGGAACTCGCCAGCGTGCCGCTGACCGAAGACCGCTACGTCCTGATCTGCCATGAAGATCATCCGCTAGCGAAGCGGCGACGCATCGCGTGGAAGCAGTTGCAACCCTATCCGCTGATCTTCGCCGGCGAGGTGAGCGGCAACCGCGTGTTGCTCGATCAGGCGCTGAAAGCGAGTCATCTCGCGTTGCGTTCGTTCTATGAAGTGCAGCGCAGTTCGACCGCAGTGGGATTGGTCGCGCAGGGCGTGGGTGCGGCAGTGGTGCCGCGGCTGGCGATCCAGAAGGGCGCCTATCCGACAGTACGGATGATCGAACTGACCCATCCGGTGGTTTCGCGAACGCTCGCGCTGGTCGCACGCAAGACCGGCCATTTATCGCCGGCGGCGCAGGCGCTTTACGACATGATTCTCGAGCAGGCGACGCTCGCCCGCTGAAAACTGCGCAACGCGCGCTACAAGGTACCGACCCACTCCAGCGCATCGTCGGCAAACCTGCGAAGCAGACGCGTCAGAACTCGCACGTCTTCCTTTTCCCAATCGGCAAGCAGTTTCTCGATGATTTTCTGGCGCGCTGCATCGAGCGCCGCTGTCATCTCGCGACCCTGATCCGTCATGATGGCCGCACGCACCCGTTTGTCTTCCGGATCCGGGCAGCGCGAAACCAGCCCCAGGCTTTCGAGTTTGGCGACCTGCCGGCTCACGGTGCTGTAGTCGCGCCCAACCAGTTCTGCCAGCTCGACAATACCGAGCGGCCCCAACCGGTCGATCCTGAGTAGCAGCGGAAAAAGCGCGCGATCCAGGTCTACGCCCGCCGCTTCGATGAGCGCGGAATCGGGTTGAGGGCGGTTGAGAACCCCGGTCAGATCCAGCAATGCTCCACGCAATTCGCGGATTTCCTTCTTCATCGCAACCATTCCTTGTCTGTCGATATATGTGTATAGTACACACATATCGGGTTGTCTCGTCGCCGTCGATGACATTGTTCTGACACCCGGCAAAGGAGATTACATATGAAAGCAGCACTTGTTAAAGCATTGGGCGCAGCGCCCACTTACGCCGATTTCACCGAGCCTGCAGCAGCGACCGCCGAAGGCACGGTACGCGTTACCGTTGCAGCGTCGGCGCTCAGCCATGTCACGAAAAGCCGCGCATCGGGCAAGCACTATAGCGGCTCCGGCACGCTGCCTTTCGTGCCGGGCATCGATGGTACCGGCACGCTCGAAGATGGCACGCGCGTTTATTTTCTGATGCCCGAAGCGCCGTACGGCGGTATGGCCGAACAGTGCATCGTCAAAAAGGCGCGTTGTATTCCGCTGCCCGCGGCGCTGGACGATATAACGGCCGCGGCCATCGCGATTCCGGGCATGTCGTCGTGGGCCGCTCTGACCGAGCGCGCGAAACTGGTTAGCGGAGAGACCGTATTGATCAACGGGGCGACCGGCGCATCGGGGCGTCTCGCGGTACAGATCGCGAAGTACCTCGGTGCCGCGAAGGTCATCGCGACCGGGCGTAACGAGGATGCGCTGCGGGCCTTGAGCGCGGTCGGCGCAGACGTGACGATCAGTCTTGCGCAAGACAAGGACACGCTCGAAAAAGCGTTCCAGGAACAGTTCCATGCAGGCGTCGATGTTGTTCTCGACTATCTGTGGGGACCGAGTGCGGAGTCGTTGCTCATAGCCGGTGCCAAAGCTGCGCGCGAGGCGGTCCCGGTGCGGTTCATCCAGATCGGCGCGATTAGCGGACCCACGATCGCACTTCCCAGCGCCGTGCTGCGGTCGTCACCGATCGAACTGATGGGCAGCGGAATCGGCAGCATTCCGATGCCGCGTATCCACCACGCGATTGCGCAATTGCTCAATGCCACAGTGCCGGGCAAGTTCGAGATCGCAGTGAAGCCGGTTCCTTTGTCTCAGGTCGAGGATTACTGGGGAAGTGACGACAGTCAGGTGCGTGTCGTGTTTACGACGGGGCATCGGTCGTAAGCTGAGTACGATCGGGCGTGCTCGTTTGCCCACGACGATTGTGCCGCTAAGCTTTTGCCAGCCGCGCGAGCGCTTTTGCAAACCGCGGATCGCCAAGATACGCGACATTGAACCGACACCACGGCGACGCGCGGTTCGCATGTGCCGAGAAGATCGTGCCCGGCGCGAGGATCACGTGCTGCTCGAGCATCGCGCGCGCCAGCTCGATCGAATCGTCGTATCCCGGTAACGTGGCCCACAGGTACAGGCTCTGCTCACTGGCCTTGTAGATCGATGCGCCGAGCTTCGTCAGTGCATCGACGCCCGCGGCAGTTGCGCGCTTTAACCGTTCCTGCAGGCGGTTCGTGTGACGCAGAAAGTGACCGTCGGCGAGAATCACATCGAGTGTGCGTTCGCAGTATTCGGAACTGCTCACATGCGTGAGCATTTTCACGTCGGCGAGATCGCTTGCGAGGTCGGCGCTGCATGCAAGAAAACCTACTCTTAGCGCCGCCGAGACGGACTTCGAAAAGCTGCCGATATAAATCGTGCGTCGCAACTGGTCGAGCGCACTGATCCGCACCGCCGAGCGCGGCTTCAGGTCGGCCAGCGAATCGTTCTCGACGACGATCAGATCGTGCGCCTCTGCGAGTTGCAGGATGCGATGCGCTTTTGCTGCGCTGGTATCGGTGGCGGTGGGATTGTGACCGACCGACTGCGTGAAGAAGAGCCGCGGACGATGTGTCTTCAGACCGTGTTCGAGCGCCGCAATGTCAGGCCCGTCGATCAGTCGCGGCACACCGACGATATTCACGCCGCTCAGCTTCAGCTTGCCGAAGAGCGCGTAATAGCCGGGGTCGTCGACGAGCACCGTATCGCCTGCGCGGACGAAGTAGCGCAGCACCATATCCATCGCCTGGTTTGCGCCGTGCGTGAGGACGATCTGCGGCGGTGCTGCTTCGATCTCGTAGCCCGCGAGTTTCTGCTGCAGATGCTGACGTAACGGCAGATAACCGAAGCGGCTGCCGTAGCGGAACAGCGAAGCGACACCGGTGCGCACCACGCGCTGATGAAAATGGTCGAGCCGCGTTTCTTCCAGCCACGCGATCGGTGGGAAACCTTCGCCGAGATTCAGGAAGTCGGGCTTGCTTTGCAATTGCTCGCGCATCAGCCAGACGGAGTCCATCGCACGGTCGAGCGTCGGCGCGTCGTCGTCGGGCTGCGGCGGTTTCACCGTGTGCGTGACGAAGAAGCCTGCGCCGCGGCGCGGCTCGATCAGGCCGTCGGCGGTCAGCCGGTCGAATGCGCTGATAACGGTGTTCTTCGAGCAGCCGTTGGCCTCGGCGTATTCCCTGATCGACGGCAGTTTGTCGCCGGCGTGCAGCAGGCCGTCCGCAATCTGTTTGCCCAGATTGTCCGCCAGCAGCGCAGGCAGGTTCTTCTTCTCGCGCGACATTGAGGTGGTTTCTCCAGTTTGCAGGCTGCCGTCTTGGGTACAGCGGTTGTACTGTTCTGGGAAATTGTACCTTTCAATTGGGTACAGTTTGACTATGATTCGGCCATTCATCGGAGACCGGCGTGTGACGCCGGCACCGCCGTTCATTCAGGAGACGAGACTGACCCATGATCGATTCGACACTGCCGAACTTCCGGGCGCTGTCCCCTTCAGCACGCCTTCAGCATATCGCCGCGGCTGCCCATCTGAGCGATGCCGACGTGGCGCTGGTCGAGCGGCCAGGGGCGCTGTCGCTCGATACCGCCAACGGCATGATCGAGAACGTGATCGGGACGTTCGAACTGCCGCTCGCGGTGGCGGGTTACTTCCAGATCAACGGCAAGGACGTGCTGGTGCCGATGGCGGTCGAAGAACCGTCGGTGGTTGCGGCTGCGTCGTACATGGCGAAGCTCGCACGCGGTTCCGGCGGTTTTCGCACGTCGAGCACGGGCCCATTGATGCGTGCGCAGGTGCAGGTGACCGGGGTGTCGGACCCGTACGGTGCGCGTCTGTCGATTCTCCAGCACCGTGACGAACTGATCGCGCTCGCGAATGCACGCGATACCGTTTTGATTGGCCTCGGCGGCGGTTGCCGGGACATCGAAGTACATGTGTTTCCGGACACGCCGCGCGGCGCGATGGTGGTCGCGCATCTGATCGTCGATGTGCGCGATGCCATGGGCGCGAACACCGTGAATACGATGGCGGAAACGGTTGCCGGGCGGGTCGAGGAAATCACCGGTGGCAAGGTGCGCTTGCGCATCCTGTCGAACCTGGCCGATCTACGGCTCGCGCGCGCACAGGTCCGCTATCCGGCCGCGACCTTGCAGACCAGCGAGTATTCGGGGGGCGACGTGATCGCCGGTGTCGTCGACGCGTGTCTGTTCGCCGCGATCGATCCTTATCGCGCGGCGACCCACAACAAGGGAATCATGAACGGCATCGATCCCGTAATCGTCGCGACCGGCAACGACTGGCGCGCAGTCGAGGCCGGCGCGCACGCATATGCGAGCCGCGGCGGGCGCTATACGTCGCTGACTACATGGGAAGTGGCCGGCAACGGCGACCTGGTCGGTACGATCGAGATGCCGATGCCGGTGGGGCTGGTCGGCGGTGCGACGCGCACACATCCGCTTGCGCGCGTTGCACTGAAAATCATGGACGTGAAGTCTGCGCAGGAACTCGGCGAAATTGCCGTCGCGGTCGGTCTGGCGCAGAACATGGGTGCATTGCGCGCGCTATCGACGGAAGGTATCCAGCGCGGTCATATGGCGCTGCATGCGCGCAACATTGCGCTGGCCGCAGGTGCGTCCGGCGGCGACGTCGACTGGGTCGTGAAGAAGATGGTGGCTGCGAAAAACGTTAGCGTCGATTACGGCATTGCCTTGCTGCAAGGTCCGCGCGACGCGTGACGCGATCAAGCGTAGTAGTTGCGGTATTAGCGGCATCAAAAAACGAAGGCCGGTCCGGCAATCCGCACGGCGGCCTCACCGGCACTCCAGAACAGGAGGAGACAATGAATCATCTTTCAGCTGCCTTTGCGGCGGCGCCCGTTCGTCGGAGGAGCACGCGATGAACGACACCCAACTGGTCGAAGTCTGGGGCGATACCGTCGATATCCGCCATCTTGCGTGGTCGGTCGTGCTCGGTGTCGTGATCAGCCTTGGCGCATTCGCTGTCGCAGGGCGCGTACTCGCGGCGTACGTCCACGATCCGACGATGGCGCGCGCCTACGCGATGCTGGTCGGACTCGGCGGATGCCTGCTGGCGGGCGGCGTATGCGCAAAGCTCTTCAAACCGAAACGCGACGTGATCGAGCAGGCGACCGGCGCCGCCGGACGCGAAGCCGTGCTCGCACAACTCGCTGCGGAAGCCGGTGGCCTGGGACGCGTTGCGGATCTGCCGCCTGCCGTAGCCGCGGAAATGAAGGAGCTGGAACTGTACGATCTGTTCGCGCGTTATGAACGGGATACGCGGGATAGGCGGGGGGCGCTCGCAGCACAGACCGACGCATCGTTGCCAGATGCCGATAGCGAAGGAGCGCGCTGATGGACCTTCTGCCCGGACCATTGTTCGTTGCGTTGTCGATGGGGTTGATCGGGGCGATCGTGTTCGCCGGTATCGGCCTCATTTCCGGCACCGACGAAACCACCACGCTCGCGCCGCTCACACTGCTGGTCGTCCTGCTTGGCGTGCCGCCCGTCGGTGTTTTTTCGTTCTTCATGGCGGGCGCCGTGTCGAAGCACATGACACACGCAATCCCGACCGCGCTGCTTGGCATTCCCGGCGATACGCTGGCCACCCCGCTGTTGCAACAGGCGACGATGCTGCGCAATCTCGGCGTGCCGCATATCGCGTTGCGCAAGATGATCTCCGGTGCGATTGTCGCGGCGTTCGTCGCCGTGCCACTCGCGGTGTTATTTGCCGTACTGCTGGCACCGTTTGGTCCAGTGATCACGAAGGCCGCGCCGTGGGTGTTTCTGGCGGCCGCGCTCGCGATTGCGTACTTCTCGCAGGGGCGCTGGGCGTCGGTGATGTTGCTCGTGCCGTTCGTGCTGGTGATCGTCGGTCTGCAGGCGCTGACCGGCAAGTACGGCGTGAAACTCAGCGTGAGCTATTTTCTCGGCATCGCGATCGGACCGTTGATTGCCGACCTGTTCTCGATCCTTTCTCCCGCCGACCGCGCGAGAATGCGCCGCGACCGTGTGCGCACGTTCTCTCTTGCACCGGACGTGAAGAGCTGGAGCGGCTATTTCCCGAACCCGTTGAAGGTGCTGGACGCGCAGCAACGCGGCTGGGTCGTCGCGACCGCCGCGGTGTCGAGCGCCACGTTCGTGTTCAGCCCGGTTGCGATGACGGTGGTGCTCGGGGAGCTCGTCGGATCGCGGGTCAAGCATGCGTATCACCGGTTGACGACGGTGATCTCTGCACGCAACGGCGTGACGGAGGCGACCTACATTGCCGAAGCGCTGATTCCACTGATCGCATTCGGCTTGCCGCTGAGCCCGGTCGCGGCTGGTCCGGCTGCGCCGCTTTTCAATGCGCCGCCGCGTTTTTTCGTCGATGCCGCAACGGGGCAGGTGCACAACCTGCACACGCTGATGACGACGTGGGAATTTCTCGGTTACGGCTTGCTCGCAGTCGTGCTGGCGGCGCTGATTGCCTATCCGCTGTCGATGAACTTTGCGCATCGCGCGGCTTCGTTTGTCGCGCGTAAGCTGAGTCACGAAGCGATCATCGCGACCTTCGTCGGGTTGATCGTCGTGATTAGCGTGTGGGAGGGGCAGCTGCTCGGGTTGCTCGTGATCCTGACGGTTGGCCTGCTCGGCGGGTTGCTGTCGCGCAACTTCGGGTTCAATACCGGTGTGCAGTTCATGGGGTACTACACGGCGGTGTTGAGCGTGCCTGCGCTGGTGAAGTTCGCGGGCGGGTAGGGTGATGGCGATTTTCAACCGACACGAGTCGCCTCAGAAAGACTCCGGCCACCTGTAGCTGAGAACCGAGGCGAGCGGATACGCCAACTCGCGGACCTCATCGAGCTGGTTTCCGCCAAAGAGGAAAACATCCTGGGCATCGTGGCGAAGATAGAAACCGACATGCCCTTTCCAGCTTGTGGGATCGTCGCGTGTCAGCACTACGATGCAGCCATAGACCGGGCGCTCGAGAGCGATTCCCCAATCGAGCCAGGACCGCGCCACCGCCGACCCCGTCCCGCGAATTCCGGCGTTTATCAGGCACCAGTTAGCGAACGAGGAACACCAGGAGACCTTGTCGTCGTAACCAGCGAGGTTGGTCTGGTTGTTGTATTCGACTATCCGCGGGTTCGTATCGCCGGCCGGAAAGCGTCTGACACCGCGTTCGGCAATTGCGATACGCATCCAGGCGGGGGCTGTGGTGTTATCTCGGGTATCCATGATCGTGCGTGCTGGAGGGTTCCTTATGTGCTTCTCGCGAATCTGCGGTTTACCTCACGGGCCGCCGGAGCGTGTGAAGTGAACAGGTCTCTGACGGGCGGCGCTTGCTCGCGTGGACCGTTGCTCTTCTGCCATCCTACTTCGCCGCGACACCCTGAATCTCGACGTGAAGCGTCGGCACGACGAGACCGGCGACGATCACCAGAGTAGAGGCAGTCGCATGCCCGGCCAGCCGCCGTTCACGCACCGTGCGATAGAGCGGTACGAGATCCGCGCGGGTAATGAAGCCGTCGACTTTGACCAGGTCCGTCACGGCCATGCCGGCATCGGCCAGCACCGCGAACAGGTTGTCCCAGGCCAGTTCCATCTGCTTCTCCGCGTCTTCTGGAACGGCGCCGTCGGGGGTGACACCGACCTGACCGGAGATGTGCAGCCAGCGCGCAGTGGCAGGGGCCGATACGCCATGGCTGTAACGGGAGAACGGTGTAACGATGTTGGCTGGGTTATGCAACTGAATGGTCATGAGCTCTCTTCCATAGTCAGTCATGCGATATGGGGCCTGTAAATGCGGGCCCCGGCTGCAATTGTCAACGAACCGGGTCGCCATGTCGAACGGCAGAAGCTGGCCGCTCGACATGGCGCTACTCCCGAACAACAAAATTCACCAGTCGACCAGGAATCGCGATTTCCTTCATCACGTCGCGACCTTGCAGCAGCGCACCGACTTCCGGCTCGGCCTTCGCCGCGACGATGAGGCCATGAGCGTCGAGTCCGGTTTCACCGCGAAACCGATGGCGCACCTTGCCGTTAACCTGCACGACATATTCATGACTTTCGTCGACACACAGATCAGGATCGAAGCCCGGCCACGAAGCATAGGCAAGCGTGCCGTCGTACCCCAGCTTGCCCCACAACTCTTCTGCCACATGCGGTGCGAACGGTGCCAGCAACTTGACGAAGGTCTCCACGATCTCGCGCGGCCGAACCGGCGAGTGTGTGAGAACGTTAGCCATCTCCATCAACCGCGCAATGCCGGTGTTAAAACGCAACCCTTCGATGTCCTCCGTCACGGCGCGTACCGTCTTGTGGCGTAATCGCAGCAACTGTTGAGGGTAGCTCAAGGCATCCTGTATCAACGGATGCAGCATGTCGTTGTCGTCGCAAACGATACGCCACGCGCGTTCGAGAAAACGGCGAACGCCGATCAAGCCCGACGTTTGCCAGGGCTTGGCGACGTCCAGCGGCCCCATGAACATTTCATAGAGTCGCAACGAGTCCGCGCCGTACTCTTCCACGACATCGTCCGGGTTCACTACGTTGTAGCGCGACTTCGACATCTTTTCGACCTGGCTGCTCAGCTCCTGGCCTGCGCTGAAATACTTGCCATCGCGCTCGGTCACCTGATCGGGTTCGTAGTAACGACCCGATGCATCCTTGTACGAAAAGGCCAGCACCATGCCCTGATTGAACAGCTTGCGGAACGGTTCTTTAGTCGAGACTACACCGATGTCGTACAACACCTTGTGCCAGAAGCGGGCGTACAACAAATGCAGCACCGTCTGCTCGGTACCGCCGACATAGACGTCCACCGGCATCCAGTACTTCTCGGCTTCCGCGCTAACGAACTCGCGATCGTTGTGCGGGTCCAGGAAGCGCAGGAAGTACCAGCTCGAGCCGGCCCATTGCGGCATCGTGTTCGTCTCGCGCACTGCGGCGATATCGGTGCCCGGCACGGTGGTCCGAACCCAGTCCACTGCGCGTGCGAGCGGCGGCTCCCCGCCTGCGGCAGGCTTGTAATCGTCGAGTTCGGGTGGCAGCAGGGGCAACGAGTCCTCGGGCAACGGCACGATCGATCCATCCGCGAGGTGCAGGACTGGAATGGGTTCGCCCCAATAACGCTGACGCGAGAACAGCCAGTCGCGCAAACGATAAGTCGTCTTTGCGTGCCCCGCGCCGTGCTGCTCCAGCCACTGCAACATCGCGTGTTTAGCCTGCGCGGTCGGCAGCCCATTCAGGAAGCCGGAATTGACCATCGAGCCATCGCCTTCGTAAGCGACATCGGCGATATCGCCGCTGGTACCGTCATCGACGACCTTGATAATCGGCAAGCTGAAGGTCTGCGCAAACTCGTAGTCCCGCCGGTCGTGTGCCGGCACTGCCATGATCGCGCCCGTGCCGTAGCCGCTCAACACGTAGTCGGCGACCCAGACCGGCAAGCGCTTCCCGTTTGCGGGGTTAATGGCGTATGCACCGGTAAACACTCCGGTCTTCCTGCGCCCGGTGTCGCTGCGCACCGTTTCGTCCAACGCTTTTGCCTGGTCGATGTACGTGTCGACAGCAGCGCGTGCTTCGGACGTGACGATACTGGCGAGCAACTCGTGCTCGGGCGCGAGAATGCAAAAGGTCGCACCGAACAGGGTGTCCGGTCGTGTCGTGAAGACGGTTATCGAATGGTTGCTGTTTGCAATCGGCAAGTCGATATCGGCGCCTTCCGATCGGCCGACCCAGTTGCGCTGCATGGCCTTCACGCTTTCCGGCCAGTCCAGTTCCTCCAGATCGTCGATGAGGTGATCGGCGTAGCGGGTGATACGCAACATCCATTGCCGCATCGGACGACGTACAACTGGGTCGCCCGTCTCGACGTATTTGCCGTCTTTCACCTCTTCGTTGGCGAGCACGGTGTTTTGCGCGGGACACCAGTTCACTGCCACCTCGGCTTGGTAGGCGAGGCCGCGTTCGAACAGCTTCAGGAAGATCCATTGTGTCCAGCGCACATAGCCTGGATCGGTGGTGGCAAGCTCGCGGCTCCAGTCGTACGAAAACCCCAATCGCTTGACCTGGCCGCGAAAGGTTTCGATGTTGCGCTTCGTCGTGATGGCCGGATGAACGCCGGTGCGCATCGCGTAGCGCTCCGCAGGCAAGCCGTAGCTGTCCCAGCCCATTGGATGCAGCACGTTGAAACCGCGCATACGCTTATACCGGCACAGGATGTCGGTCGCGGTATATCCCTCCGGATGTCCGACATGTAACCCGGCTCCCGATGGGTAGGGGAACATGTCCAGCACGTAGAACTTCTCTTTCGCTGGATCGATCTCGCCACGGAACGTCGAATGCTCGTCCCAATAGGCTTGCCACCTGGGTTCGATCGTCTTTGGATCGTATGCCATCTGTTACCCCTTGCCGGCGAAACGGTTTCAACCGGCTGCTTTAATCCGTATTTAATCCGTATGCATCCGCGAATGCGGTCGTGGAACGGCTACGGCCGCCAAGACGTCATGGCTCAGCGGCCGGGCGGTAGTCGGCGGACAGGGAGGGAGACAGATAGGGACGTGACCGGGCGCGGATTGCAAAGTCCGTTCGTATTGGCCCAGAACACGATATTGAACGCCATAGGACAGTAGGGTCCGGATAGATGGAGATAGAGATGCGGTCAGTGGAGTTTGCACGAGTTGTGGCTGGGTGTAAATCTGGGGCCGGCGGGCGGCGACCCGATTGTTCCGTTTCAGTCGAAGCCTTTACATCGACAAGTGAAATAATCCGCCGCGCATAACGCGTGGGGACTGAACCCCGGACGCATCTCGCGAAGTCATTCAGGCAACCGGCCTGAATCGAATTTAAACCGATGCAGGTTTAATTTTCTCTGCCATAGTCCATCACACCCGTCTCTCTTACTCAACGTCGAACGTCAACCGTTTACGTTACAGAGGCACCTTGTTTAGCGACACAAACCAATCTCTCGAACGCCACATGGATGGGATAGCCGATGGCTTATGTCGATCTCAATCTGCTGGTCGTACTGGATGCGTTGCTGGCGGAAAATAGCGTTGCGCGCGCCGCGCAACGCCTCGAACTCAGTCCGTCCGCATTGAGCCGCTCGCTCGCCAAGCTCCGGGCGACCACGGGGGACCCGCTGCTGGTACGCGCGGGCCGTGAGCTTGTGCCGACGCCGCTCGCGTTAGAGCTGCGCACGCGGGTCCGTGCGGTGGTCGAGGATGCGCATTCGGTGCTCTATCCCTGCACCGACTTCGACGTGGCCACCCTGGAGCGAACCTTTACGATTCGCGCCAATGACGGTTTTCTCGATACCTTCGCGGCGAACCTGATCAGCTACATCGACGAGGCCGCACCCGGCGTGCACGTCAGATTCGCGCCCAAACCCGACAAGAATGTCGCCGCGTTGCGCGATGGTCTCGTCGATGTCGAGATCGGCGTAGTCGGCGACACCGGGCCGGAATTGCGCATCCAGGCCTTGTTTCGCGATCGTTTCATCGGTGTCGTGCGAGCGGATCACGCGCTCGCGCAAGGCGAAGTGACGGCGCAGCGATATGTCGGGTTCAAGCACATCAGCGTATCGCGTCGCGGTTACCAGAGCGGACCGATCGATTCGGCGCTCGCAGGCATTGGTCTGCAACGCACAGTCAGTGTCGTCGTGCCGGGTTTTCCTGCTGCGCTGTCGCTCGCGCGTCAATCGGACATGATCGCGAATGTGCCCGAGCGGCAAACGGAAAAATCGCGCGTAGGGATGTTCAGTTTTGCGTTACCGGTAACCACAGGTGAGCTGACCGTTTCGCAGATATGGCATCCGCGTTTCGACAAGGACCGGCCGCATCGCTGGCTGCGCGGATGCCTGCGCCATGTTTGCGCGATCGAGGGTAGTTCTTCGCGCGACGATATCGAATGAACGCGCGAGCTTAGCGGCGCTGCCGCACGTTTCAGACCGTGCGTGGGAGTCATGGAGACATTGCGCGGCGCGCGTCTTCCGCAGCAATTTGACACTCAGTATGCTAGGGACAATCGGTAGCGATACCGCGTGCTCTACCTTTGCATGTCGCTATCCACCCGACGACAGCACCTCGCTTACATAAAAATTATTGGAAGCATTTGAAAATACCCGCGATTCGCGCGTCGATTGAGTACCTGCACT
Organism: Paraburkholderia sp. CHISQ3; assembly: GCF_030464945.1. Taxonomy (NCBI): domain Bacteria; kingdom Pseudomonadati; phylum Pseudomonadota; class Betaproteobacteria; order Burkholderiales; family Burkholderiaceae; genus Paraburkholderia; species Paraburkholderia sp. CHISQ3. The sequence goes on along the minus strand of NZ_JALPRG010000002.1, from coordinate 544,593 downwards.
TTCCGCTATGGAGCATCTCATGAACGAGTTAGCTGAGCGCCCCCTTTTCCTGAATCTCAGTTCGCCGTTAAGCCTGCGCGAACGTGAGGTATTGCGCTGGTCGGCACAGGGAAAAACATCATACGAAATCGGAATAATATTGGGCCTTACCGAGCGCACAATTAATTTTCACATCGCAAAGTCGATCATGAAGCTGGATGCTTCCAATAAGACCCATGCGGTAGTGAAAGCGGTGCTGCTCGGTTTGATTGTATTTGCGTAAAGGCAGGGTTGCATCCGGGCGCGTCGGCTTTGTCGCCCCGGAGGCTTTCCAGGAAGAAGATGCAGGATCGTATGGGATGAGTGTTACGCGAGGGGTAGCACGATAGTGTCGGAGCGGACGTGACCTGCGGCAGCGCACAGGGCGGGCGCCATCACCCGCGGCGGCAGCGCATCGAGCGGACAGCCGCTACCCTGCCGCCATCCCGATCGACAACGCGCTCGCTGCGCGATAGCGGCAATCCTTCGCCGCACGGAGGCGCGCACAGTAAGAGCCCCCGCATCTTGGTAAACGAACGATCAAAGCACGCCTTGAAATTCCAGCACGCGATTCTTGAACGCTTCGGGAACCGGGATCGTCGCGTTGCTCGAGTAGTCGTACATCACATGTGTCGATGAAGCCTTCGCCACGACCGCGTAGTCGCCGTCGCCACGCACCATCAGATGCTCGAGCTCGAAGCTCTTCGAACCGAAGCGCGTCACGCTGCTGCACACCTTGATCGTGTCGCCGTACTGCGCAGGCTTCACGTACTCGCACGCGGTCTTCACCATGATGTGCGGCAGCTTCTCCGAGAACGGCATCTCCAGAAGCCGGTGCATGAAGGTCAGATACGCGTGCTGCAAATAGTCGTAATAGACCTGGCTGCTCACGTGTCCCATCGAATCGGTGTCGCGATACTTGACTTCAATTGAGGTTTCGAAATGCTTCTTTTCCATGATCGGTCTCCGTGGAAATGTTAGGTAATTTCACAATCGAATTGATTTGCCACGACACCACGGTAGTGGAATAAAAACGGCCACGATACTGAGAAAAATATCAGTGAATCGCGTTGGGGAATTTTTAAGTGCAAGTTCTGACAGTATCGACGTCGCTTTCGATCCGCTCTAATTGGTCAAATGAAAAAGCAGGTGTGATTAGCCGAAACATTTGTCCAAGGCGGGATTCTCATGGAGCAGTTCACTCAGATGCCGTTCGTGCCCAGCCGTGTTTGCGCGGGCGCTGTTTCAACGGCTGCGCAATTGCGCGCATCGCTACCGGTGACGGGCGAAGCGGCAGCGCTCGTGCGTCGTACCCAGGAGTCGCTGGCACGCATACTCGCAGGCCACGACGATCGCCTCGCGCTGATCGTCGGACCCTGTTCGATCCATGACGCGAACGCCGCGCTCGACTATGCAGCGCGTCTCGCCAGACTGCGCGGCAAGCACGCCGACGCGCTCGAGATCGTCATGCGCGTGTACTTCGAAAAGCCGCGTACGACAGTGGGCTGGAAAGGCTGGATCAACGACCCGATGCTCGACGGCACGTTTCGTATCGAGACCGGTTTGCGTGTAGCCCGTCGTCTGCTCGTCGACATTCATGCGCTTGGCGTGCCTGCTGCCACCGAGTTCCTCGATCTAATGACCGTGCCGTATCTCGACGACCTCGTGTCGTGGTGCGCGATCGGCGCGCGGACTACCGAATCGCAAACCCATCGTCAGACAGCGTCGGGTCTTGCCGCACCGGTCGGCTTCAAGAACAGCACCGACGGCAACGTCCGCATCGCGATCGATGCAGTCGAGGCGGCGCGCGGCGCGCATCACTACCTGGCACCGTCCGACGACGGCGCACTTGAAATCGTGGCGACGCGCGGCAATCGCAGCGCGCATGTCGTCTTGCGCGGCGGCAAGGTGCCCAACTACGACGCACCGAGCGTCGCGTCCGCCTGCGCCGAACTGCGTCGGGCCGGCTTGCCGGCGCACGTCGTTGTCGACGCGAGCCACGGCAATAGCGGCAAGCGCGCGCAGGCGCAGATCGGCGTGTGCGAGGACATTGCGAAACGCCTCGCTCATGGCGAGTCGCATGTCGCTGGCCTGATGCTGGAGTCGCATCTGGTCGAGGGACGTCAGGACATCGGGCCGGGCGCATCGCTCGTGTACGGACAAAGCATTACCGACGCGTGTCTCGGCTGGAGCGATACGGTCGAACTCGTCGAGCGCCTCGCCGACGCCGCGCGCGAGCGACGCCGGCTGGCAAGCGGGCTGACAGGCGGGCTCACAAGCGGCGAACTTCAGGCGGCACGCGAGGCACGCAGCGAGATGCATGCGGCGCAGGCCATTACCCACTGACAAGGAGTTTTTCTTGAACGCACCCAATGAATTCCCCATCGCACTCGACTGGAAAGGCGACGGCGCGAGCAGAACGCCTTTCGAGGCCTATACCAGCGAAGCGGTTTATCAGCGCGAACTGGAGCGGCTTTTCTATTCGGGGCACTGGTGCTACATCGGTCTCGAAGCAGAGATCCCGGCACCCGGCGATTTTCAGCGCACCGAAGTCGGCGAGCGGTCGGTCATCATGACGCGCACCGCGGATGGCGAAGTCGTCGTGCTCGAAAACGCCTGCGCCCATCGCGGCATGCAGTTCTGCCGTGAGCGCTCCGGCAACGCCCAGGACTTCCACTGTCCGTATCACCAATGGAATTACGATCTGCAGGGCAATCTGATCGGCGTGCCGTTCCGGCGCGGCGTCAGACAGGGTGGACGTATCAATGGCGGCATGCCGCCGGACTTCGATCCAAAGAACCACGGGCTGCGGCGTTTGCGCGTATCGACCCGGGGCGGGGCGGTGTTCGCTTCATTCGATCAGAACGTCGAGTCGTTCGAGGATTTTCTCGGACCGAAGATTCTCGGCTACTACGACCGGTTGTTTCACGGTCCGAAGCTGACGGTGCTCGGCTATACGCGCCAACGCGTGCCGAGCAACTGGAAACTGATGGTCGAGAACATCAAGGACCCTTATCACGCAGGTCTGCTGCACACATGGTTCGTCAACTTCGGCTTGTGGCGCGCGGACAATCCGGCCGAGCTCGTCACCGATGCACACCACCGGCACGGCGCAATGATCTCGATTCGCAGCGGCGGTGGCGGCGGCGAGGTCACGCAGAACGTGACGAGCTTCAAGGAGCGCATGACGCTGAACGACGATCGCTTCCTCGACGTGGTGCACGAGCCGTGGTGGGGAGAGCCCACCGTCGTGATGCTGACGCTGATGCCAAGCGTGATCATCCAGCAGCAGGTCAATGCGCTGTCCACGCGCCGTATCCGGCCCGTCAGCCCCGGCGTGTTCGACTACGTCTGGACGCACTTCGGCTTTGAAACCGACGACGAAGCGATGACCCGCCGCCGCCTGCGCCAGGCCAATCTGTTCGGTCCTGCCGGTTTCGTTTCCGCGGACGACGGCGAAGTCATCGAATGCGTTCAGCAAAGCTTCGAACAGATCCAGCACGGGCATGTCTTCAACGAACTCGGCGGCCGCCAGGTCGACGATCACACCGATCACATGGTGAGCGAGACACTCGTGCGCGGCATGTACCAATACTGGCGTCAGGTCATGGAGGCTTGAATGACAGCGATCACAACAGCACTCGAAAGCGCCCGTCCGCGCGTGACAGGCGGCACACGGCCACAGGTCGATTTCGACGATTTCTATGCGCTCGTCGCGTTGAATGCGCGTTACGCGGCCGTCCTCGACGCGGGGGACTGGGACGCGTGGCCCGAGTTCTTCGTGGAGGACTGCGTCTATCAGGTCCTGCCGCGCGAAAACCACGAACGTGGGCGGCCGCTAGCCGTGCTCGCGTTCGAGAGCAAGGGCATGTTGAAGGACCGGGTGTACGGCATCAAGGAGACGTTGTTCTTCGACCCGTACTACCAGCGGCATCTGATCGGCACGCCGTTGATCCACGCCTGCGACGGCGAACTCATCGAAGCGGAAACGAACTACGCGGTCCTGCGCACGAAATGCGAACAGATGAGCGATGTCTACAACACCGGTCGTTATCTGGACCGCATTCGCAAGACGCCGGCCGGTTTGCGCTTCGAGTCGCGCATCTGCGTGTTCGACAGCGAGATGATTCCCAACTCCCTTATCTATCCGATCTGACAGGTGCTTCGATGAGCATGGACTGGAAATTTGCAATCGATGTCGACGCCGTGCGCGCGGAGGGACTCGCGGGCATTGTCGTCGACGGACACGATGTGGCGCTGTATGCGGTCAACGATGCGATCTTCGCCACCGAAAATCAGTGTACCCACGGGGCGGCCCGACTCAGCGACGGATTCCTGCTCGATGACGAGATCGAGTGTCCGCTGCACCAGGGGCGCTTTAGCGTTCGCACCGGCGAGGCGCTGTGCGCGCCACTGCAAACCTGCGTGCGGACCTATCCGGTGAAGATCGAGGAGGGACGTGTGTTCGTGCTGCTGGACGAACCCGCGCTTGCGGACCCCGCCACCTCGTGCAAGGAGCGAGCATGAGTGCATATGTACTAGTCGATGTCGACGTGCACGATCCGGTTGCCTTTGCGCGCTATCGCGAGCTGGGCGTGCCGACCATCGCGGCGCATGGCGGCCGCGTCCTTGCCCGCAGCGACGACGTCGTGACACTGGAAGGCAACTGGTCGCCGCGGCGCATCGTCGTACTCGAGTTCGACGACCTGGAGGCGGCGCGCCGCTGGCATGCATCGTCCGAATACCAGGCCGCGCGCGAACTGCGTTTGTCGGCGGCGAACACGCAGAGCATCGCGCTTGCCGCGCTCCCAGCGTCCTGATAGCGAGGAATCCGCCATGCCAGCCTATATCGTCTTCGACATCGACATACACGATCCGCACGCCTACGAGGAATACCGCAGGCTCGGTGCACCGACGCTCGCACTTTATGGCGGACGTTTCCTCGCGCGCGGCGGCGCTGCGCGAACACTCGAAGGGGACTGGAGCCCGAAGCGGGTCGTCGTGCTCGAGTTCGATTCGACTGAACAGGCGCAGGCCTGGTACCAGTCCACCGAGTATCAGACTGCGAAAGCATTCCGCGACCGAAGCGCGCACAGCATTGGCATCATGGTCGAGGGGTTGTGAACGATTGAACCGTCAACAGGAGTCGTTCGATGATCAGCAGACAAGCGGGCGCGCGCATCGCAATCGTGGGGGCTGGGCTTGGCGGCAGCGCACTCGGTGCGCTCCTGCAGCGCGAGGGGTTCGACGTAGCGATCTATGAGCAGGCGCCGCGTTTCATGCGGGTCGGCGCAGGCATTCATCTGAGCCCGAACCTGATGCGGGTGCTGCAACTGCTTGGCGTACACCGCCAGGCGCTGCTGGCGGGCCAGGAGCCCGCTGCATTCGTCAATCGTCGCGCGAGCGACGGCGAACTGCTGTACCGGCTCACGCTCGGCAACACCGCAAGCGAGCGCTTCGGTGCGACCTTCGTCGCGCTGAAGCGCGGCGACCTGCATGCGGCGCTGATGTCGGCCGTGACACCGGGGTCGGTGACGTGGGGTAAGCGGCTCGCCGGGCTCGACTGGCGCGGCGAGACGGTCGAACTCGCTTTCGAGGACGGTTCCCGTGCGCATGCCGATGTCGTGATCGGCGCGGACGGACTCCGGTCGCGGGTTCGCGAGGTACTGCGCGGCTTCGAGAAGCCGGTGTATTCCGGCCAGGTCGCATTTCGCGGTTCGTACCCGCGTGCGTTGCTGGAGAATCTGCCGGTCGAGGACCTGACGAAATGGTGGGGGGAGCGCACCTTCGTGCTCTCCTACTGGCTCGACCGTGCGCGCGAGGAATTCTATTTCGCGGCGATGACACCGCAGGCCGAGTGGCCGACCGATGCATCGTCGATGCCCGGCGATGTCGATGAGATGCGCGCTCTCTTCAACGATTTTCATCCCGATGTGCGTCACATGCTTGCCAAAGCGCCGCACGATTCGGTGGCCAAATGGGCGTTGTTCGAACGTGCACCGCAGTTCGAGTTCGGCAACGATCGCGTCGTGTTGATCGGCGACGCGTGTCATCCGATGCGTCCGTTCATGTCGCAGGGCGCAGCGATGGCGCTCGAGGATGCCACGATCCTGCTGCGGGCGATCAAGGGCTCGACGGAATTTGGCGCGGCGTTTGCGACCTACGCGCAGCACCGCATCGACCGGCTCGGCCGGGTGCATCGTGTATCGTCCGCCAATACGTTCATGCGCGGACCTACCGAGCCCGACTGGGTATTCGGTTACGACGCGTTGTCGGTCGGCGCATCGACGGCGTTGCCGCCGTTGCATCGCACCGATCGCGAGCGGGCGGCTTATCAGCTTGCCGGTCGCGAGTTCGCCTGATCCCCACACCTGCCCGAACGCCCGGCTAGCCCGGGCGCTACCCCCATCACGGCCGTCACGGCCGTCTGTAGCGGATAAACCAGACTGTCAGCAAGGTTGCGCCGAACAGCAGCAGGCAGCCGAATGAGAAATCGTTCAACGCCAGCATATGAGCCTGCACGTCGATCGAGCGCGAAATGGAGGCGAGTGCGCCTTGCGTGGACATGCCTGCATGTTCGAGCGAATTGATCCAGTCGGTTGCGGCGGGATCGAACGGTGTGATGCGATCGACCAGATAGGTGGTGTGGACGCGCGAGCGGCGTTCGAAGTAGGTCGGCGCGATCGAGGTCGCGACGCTGGTACCGATCCGGCGCAACGCGTTCTGGACACCGGACGCCGCGGGCAACCGTTCGCGCGGCAATCCGGCAATCGACAGCGAGACGAGCGGCGTGATGAAGAACGCGGTCGCGGCGCCCATCAGCAACGAATTGCCCGCGATGTCGCCGATCGGCACGTCGGTGTTGAAACCCATCCGCCAGAACGATGCGGCGCCCCATCCGACCAGTGCGACCGTCGCAAGCCGGCGCGGATCGATGCGACCTTGTATGCGGCCAATGAGCGGCGCAATGACGATGCCCGCGAGCCCGAGCGGCGCCGTTGCGATACCGGCCCAGGTCGCGGTGTAACCCTGCTCGGTCTGCAGCCATAGCGGCACGAGCACGAGCGCGCCGTAGTAGACGCCGAAGCCGACTGTGACGGCAACGGTGCCGGCCGTGAAATTGCGATCGGCAAAGAGCCGCAGGTCGACGATCGGATGAGCGTCGGTCAGCTCCCACAGGATCAGCGCGACAAACGAAACGGCTGCGATTGCGGCCAGCACGCGAATCGGCGTGGCACTGAACCAGTCGAGATTCTGTCCGCGATCGAGCAGCAACTGCAGCGAACCGAACGATGCGGCCAGCAGCAACAGACCGATCACATCGACGGGAAGCTTGCGGGTCGGATTGTCGCGACCCGCGAGGCAGCGCGTCAGGACCAGCAGCACGATCGCGCCGGTCGGCGCGTTGACATAGAAGATGCAGGGCCATGTCAGGTTGTCGGTGATCCAGCCGCCCGCGATCGGGCCGAGCACCGGCGCGACGAACGTGGTCGTCTGCCAGACCGACAGGGCGACATTGCGTTTTTTCGCAGGGAACACCGCGACCAGCAGCGCTTGCGATAGCGCCGTGATCGGTCCCGACGCCGCGCCCTGCAGCGCACGGAACACCAGCAGTGATTCGAAATTCGGCGCGAGTCCGCAAAGAATCGAGGTCAGCACGAACAGCACGACCGCGATGCGAAAGAGCCGCACCTGACCGAAGCGCTGCGCGAGCCAGCCGGTCAGCGGCAGGGTGATCGCGAGCGGTGTTGCGAACGATGTCAGCATCCACGTGCCCATGTCGGGCGCCACGCCGAGATCGCCGGCGATGGTCGGGACCGCGACATTCGCAATGGTGAGATCGAGCGTCTGCATGAAGTTCGCGACGCTGATGGCGATGGCGACGAAGACGAGCGCGGGACCGGACATCGGTTCGAGCGGACGCATGGGGGCTGCCGTTGCGGCGAACGGGCGCATCGTCATGCTCCGGGTTTGCGCGTACCGAGCGCCGCCTGCGGGACGGGACTGTTCGCGCGGATGGTCTGCGCGACGAGTTTGTCGCCGATGTTTTCGTCGCCGCGGAAGATCTCCGTGATGTCGACCGGGTGCGCTGTCGCGGCCGATACCAATGGCATGGCAACGGCGGTACCGGCGTGCGCGCTGCTACCGCCGCTACCACTGCTCTCGCCGACCGACACGGCGGCGTTCATCGACAGACCGATGCGCAGCGGATGCGCGCGCAGTTCTCGCGGATCGAGCGCGATGCGTACCGGTACCCGTTGCACGACCTTGATCCAGTTGCCGGTGGCGTTTTGCGCGGGGACCGACGCGAAGGCTGCACCGGTGCCTGCCTCGAAGCCTTCGATCCGGCCGTGATAAACGATGCTGCTGCCGTAGAGATCCGCCTGCAATTCGACCGGCTGGCCCGCGTGCATCTCGCGCAGTTGCGACTCCTTGAAGTTGGCCTCGACCCACACCCGGTCGAGCGGCACGATGGCCATCACGGCGCCGCCCGGCGTCACGCGCTCGCCGACCTGGACGACCCGGCGCGTGACGAGGCCCGCGAGGGGCGCGCGGATCTCCGTGCGGTGCAGCGCCAACGCGGCGCTGCGGACCTGCGCGGCCGCGGCGCGCACGAGCGGGTTCGAATCGATCGTCGTGCCGTCGGTGCGCGCGGCGCTCGACATATAGGCGGCGCGCTGCGCATCGAGCGACGCGGCGGCCGCGCTGACCGAATCGCGCGCGTGGCGGATGTCCTCGAGTGCGACGCCGCCGTCGCGGGCCAGGCTCAGGCGCCGCTGCAGATCGTCGGCCGCGCGTGCCGCATCGGTTTCGCGCAGCCGGGTTTGCGCGTTTTCGCGTTCCGCGTCGGCATGCGCGGCGCGATATTCGCGCACCGCATGCGCCAGTTGTTCGACCGCGCTGTCGAGCGACAGTCGGGCGTCGGCCTGATCGAGTTCGACGAGAGGCGCACCGGCATCGACCCAGTCGGTGTTCTGCGCGATCACGGCGACCGCGGTGCCCGGTATTTGCGAGGACACCTGCACGACGTCGCCAGCGACGTAGGCATCGTCAGTCGATTCTGTGCCGCGTCCGGTGAGCCAGGAGAAGGCGCCGCTCGCCAGCGCGAACAGCACCAGCACCGCGCCGAACCAGCGGAAATAGCGACGCCGGCGTGCGGCCTGGCTGGCCGGCTCCATAGCCGGGTTGCTCGTTGCTGCGGGTGTGACAGGTGCTGCGGGTTTGCCGTCGCCGGCGTTGGCTGCCGCGGCGGGCGTATCGGGTTGGGTCATGGCGATGCTCCATCGGTGGGGGCGCCGCCCAGCGCCGCGATTAGCTGGACGTGTTCGATCAACAGCGCGGTGCCGGCCTGCGCATGCGCGGCTTCGTCCTCGTAGAGCCGGCCCTGCGCGAGCAGCACGTCGAGGTAGCCCGACATGCCCTGCCGATAGCGGCGCGTCTCGAGGTCGTAGGCCTGCTGCGCACGCGCCAGCGCTTCCTGCGTCAACGCCTGCTGCTGGCCGAGCGCCTTGATCTGAACGAGCGCATCGCTGACCTGCGCGAGCGCGTTGACGACGGTGTCGTCGTAGTCGGCCACGGCTGCGTTGTAGGCGGCAGTTTGCGCACGCAAACCGGCACGCAGCCGGCCGCCTTCGAAAATCGGCAGCGAGATCGCCGGGCCGGCGCCGAACGAGCCACTGTTGCCGTTGAAGAGCGCATGGAATCCGAGGCTCTGCACGCCGGCGAAGGCCAGCAGGTTGATATCCGGGTAAAACGCGGCGCGCGCCGCGTCGATACCCGCCGATTCCGCCTCGACCCGATAGCGTGCGGCGAGGATGTCGGGTCGTCGTCCCACCAGACCGGCGGGCAGGGTGGCCGGCAGCGTCGGGCGAGCGTCGAGCATCGATGGCGCGGGGACCAGAGTGTCCGCGTAACCGGGGCCGCGGCCGGCAAGCGCGGCGAGCCGGTGGCGTAGCAGTGCGACGTCGGCCGTGCGTTTTGCAACCTCGCTCTCGGCAAGCGGAATCGGCTCGCTCGCGCGCAGCGAGGCGAGCCGCATGTCGAGGCCGGCTGTCACGCGCTGGTTGGTGAGCCGCAGCAGATAGTTGTGCTGTGCAAGCGTGTCCTGGGCGATGCCGAGCAGCCGGCAGGCGAGGTCGAGTTGCAGGTAGGTCGTGACGATTGCGCTTTGCAAGGCAATCGTCGTGGCCTGTGCGAGCGCCTGTTGCTGTCCGGCACGCAGCGTCGCGGAGCGCGTCAGCGCGCGCAGGCGGCCGGCCAGATCGAGATCGAACGATGCGTTCAGCAACGCCTGGGCGTCGATCTGCCAGTGACCGGCCGCGGGCGGTGGGACCGTGTAGCTGGCGGGGAAGCGGGTCGGCGCGGCACTGATCGCGCCGTCGAGTTGCGGCAACGTATCGGCGCCGCGCACATCGGCTTGCGCCAAGGCTTCGCTGACACGCGCCTGCGCGGCTTTTAGCGTCGGTGCGTCGCTCAGCGCATCCTGCATCAGCCGGTCGAGCGACGGGTCGCCAAAGGCTTTCCACCACTCTTTTGCAATGTCGCCGCTTGCCGTCGCGGCGCGGATGTCGTTGCCCGGATCGTATTGCTGCGGCGGCGTGATCCGCTCGAGCGCCGCCGTGCCGCCGAAGCTCGCACAGCCGGCCAGCGCGAGCGTACCGAGCAGCGCCGCGAGGCGGCTGCCCGGATGCGCGGCCGGGCGCCATCTGTTGAGCTTGCGGTGGAACATGTCCGATTCCTGAAAGTAGATGCGATACTCAAGGAGTATCTAGAAATGTATCTTTAGATATTTATAGGCGGGCGGCAACTGACAGAAATGACAGCGGCCGATCCGCTACTTCCGCGCTTGTCGGGCTTGTAGTGACGATTCGCTAGCCGTGCCGGCGGCGGTATGTGGGTGCCCATGAGCGGCATTACAGGCACTGCCGGATCGAGCCCGGACGGCGCGTAGTCCGCGTGATGCGGCGCTGAAGCACGGCGTTGGCCAGGAGATCGAGTGCATCGGTGAGGGCGGGGCGAAAGACGGACTCGTCCGTGCCACAGGCGTCGGGAAATGTCAGCCGACCGTCGAGCGCGATGCCGCCGACGCTCAGGCCATGCGCGAGCAACGCGTCCGCGAGTTCGGCGACGCAGGCGGTTTGATGCGCGAATCCGTGCGTGGCAGAGCTCGCATCGAGAATCACGCTGCGTGCCGTGCCGGCTTCACGCAGGTGCCGTGCGGTCAATGTGCAAGCGTGCCATGGCAGCAACATGCCGCTGGGCGCGCTCTCGCCGTGCGGTGCCGGTTCGAGCAATCTCCAGGCGCCGGGCGGAGCGCCGCTGGGTGCCGCGCGCCACGCCGCGGGCAATGGCGTGGCGACTTCGATTGCCAGCATGGGCGGCAGTCGCAAGCGGGCGAGGCGTCTTAGCAATGCGTCATGGGCGAGGACGCCCGGCGGCTGCGACTGTGTGTCGGACGCAACGCAGCACACTGACGACCGGTGCGGCCGACGCAGCAGCATCAGCAGTTCGAGCTCGTCTTCGTACATGGCCCGCAGCGAGCGTAGCCAGCGTCCTGTGCCGCGCGGCAACGCCCACGGGTACTGCGCACCGAGGAAGACCATCAGGCGGTCGTCGCGATTCGCGCAGATGGCTCGCAAGCGCGAGTGGACGAGGGGTGCGGCAGCGGGTGCGGTGTTCATCGTCAGGATGCCTGTGCATCGGGAGAGAGCAGCGCAGGATCGGCATCCGGCGCACAGGGATACGAGCCGAGTACGCGTGCGTGCTCGGCGATCGACCGGATTTCTTCGATGGCCGCGGCGACGTTCCGGTCGCCGTGGTGTCCGAGCAGATCGACGATGAAGTGGTAAGCCCAGCGTCCGGTTTTCCGCGGCCGCGTTTCGAGCCAGAGTACCGAGATGCGGTGGCGCGCGATCGCATCGAAGATCTGCGCAAGCGAGCCGACCTGATTGCTCAGTTCGACGATGAGGCTCGTGCGGTCGTAGCCGGTCGGTTCGGGTGGCGCTCCACCGAGCACGAGAAAGCGGGTGCGGTTATCGGGTTGATCCTGGATCGCCCGCGCGACGATCTGCAGGCCGTACTGGTGCGCCGCCTGTTCGCTTGCGATCGCCGCGCAGGCCGGTGTGTCGACTGCCTGACGTGCCGCCGCCGCGTTGCTCGCGCGGGCCTCGCGCCGCACCCCGGGCAAATGCGTATCGAGCCAGGCGCGACATTGCGCGAGCGCCTGCTCATGCCCGAGCACTCCGTCGACGTCCTGCAGCGATCCGCTCGCGCTGAGCAGACAGTGCGACACGGGCAGTACGACTTCTCCGCTCACCTGCACCTCGGCGTCGATCAACAGATCCACCGTATGCATGACCGTGCCTTCGGTGGAGTTCTCGATGGGTACGACAGCGCGTTCGGCACGACCGTCGGCGAGCGATGCGAACACGGCGTCGAGCGTGTCGCAGGCGACGGGCTGCGCGGTCGTGCCGAAGTACCGCTGCATTGCCTGTTCGGTGTAGGTGCCGCGCGGCCCCAGAAACGCGACCCGAGGCGTTTGCTGCACCTCGCGGTTAGCCTGGAACAGCGCGCGCCAGATCGACGCGATGTGCTGTTCGCGCAGCGTCCCGCCAGATTGCGCGCAGAGCTTTCTGAGGATGGCGGTTTCCCGCCCCGGCTGATAGACCGGCTGCCCGAGATGCCGTTTCAGCTGGCCGATTGCGCGTGCCTCCTGCACTCGGGCATGGATCAGCGCGAGTAGCTCGTTATCGATGGTGTCGATATTTGCGCGGTGGCGCTCGAGTTCGTCGTCGGGCGAAGTCGCGACGCTAACGTCGATGTGGCTCATGGCGAGGCTCCCCGTAAACGCGATGTGCGTGCCGCAGACAGTCAGCCGGCCAGTGCGACTTCGCCTGCCCGGTTCGTATGGTGTCCGAGCCTCGCGCGAGCCCGTTCGTATTCGTCTTCGAGACGCGCGACGATCTGCTCGACGCTCAGCACCGCATCCATCGATCCGACGCCCTGGCCGGCGCCCCAGATGTCGCGCCACTGTCGCGCGTCGGCATTGCCGGAGAAATCCATCGTGACGCCTTCAGCGCGCGGCAGGTTGCGCACGTCGAGTCCGGCTGCCTCGATGCTTTGCCGCAGATAGTTGCCGGGGATGCCGCTGAACGCGTCGGTGTACACGATGTCGGCGGCGCGCGCCTCGACGATCGTGTCCTTGTAGCGCTGCGTGACGTTGGCCTCGCGCGACGCGAGAAACCGCGTGCCGATATACGCGCAGTCGGCGCCGAGCGCCTGCGCGGCGGCGATCGCATCGCCGGTTGCGATCGCGCCGGATAGCACGACGAGGCCGTCGAAAAAGCGCCGCACTTCGGACACGAGCGCGAACGGCGACAGCGTGCCCGCATGGCCGCCCGCACCGGCGGCCACGAGGATCAATCCATCCACGCCTGCTTCGAGCGCCTTTTCCGCGTGGCGAATGGTCGTCACGTCGTGCAGGATCAGACCGCCATAGTCGTGCACGGCCGCCACGATGTCGGGTGCCGGCGCCCGCAGGCTGGTGATCAGGATCGGTACCCGATGCTCGATGCAGATGCGCAGGTCGGCGTCGAGCCGCGCGTTCGATTGATGGCAGATCTGGTTCACCGCGTACGGTCCCACCGGCACACCCGGGTGCGCTGCGCGGAACGCGTCGAGTTCGGCGTCCATATAGGCGAGCCAGTCGGCAAGCTGCGCGCTCGGTCGCGCGTTCAGCGCGGGGAACGCCCCGACGATCCCCGCCTTGCATTGCGCGAGCACCAGCTCGGGATAGCTGGCGATGAGCATCGGCGACGCGATGACCGGCAGACGCAGCGACTTTAGCGACTTCAACGATTTCAGCGGATGGGAAAGCATCGTCGATTCTCCTCGCAACGGCGTCATTGCGGCTGGGCGACGCGGTCGCGCCGTTCGGCGAGGCGTTCGTGAAACGTATCGCGGCCGACGATACAACGCGTGTGCTGTCCTTCGCCGACCACGCCGACCGCATCGCGCACCGTGACCTTGTAGGTCATCATCCGGCCTTCGACAGTGACGAGTTCGGAATCGACGGTAACGTCCCATTCCGGCGGCGTCGGTGCAAGGTGTTTGATCTCGAAGTTGTAGCCGACGGTCATCTGGTTAGCGTCGAGCAGATGATCGGTGGCTTTCATGCAGGTCTGCTCGATGAAGATGATCATGATCGGACTGGCGAGCGCATGCGCTTCGCCGCCCCATTGATCTGCGAGCGAAATGGTGTCGACGCGATGCGTTGCGCGAGCAGTGAGACCGGGTTTGATTGACAAGATGAACTCCTTGGGAATTGAACGACGATCGGATCAGGCGGGTTGACGTTCCGGTGCGGGCGACGCGGCTATTGCGGTTGTTGCGCTCGGGGCGGTCGCTGCGGGGACGCGGATCGTTGCGTGCCGCTGCATCTGCGCGAAGATATTGCGTCGGTGCATTTCTTCGGTGCCGCCGGCGGAACCCATCGCGAGCGCGTCGGCGACGAAACTGGCGAGCCGGCCGCAGCGGTAGCCATCGCTACCGTGGAGCGCGAGCAGATCGAGGGCGGCCTGCGACAGATCGCGCGCCGCGCCCAGTTTGGCGATCGAGCAGTTGGCGAGCGCCGACGGATGACCGGCAAGCAACTGGTCGAGTGCGGCAAGCGCCATCCATCGCGAGCGCTCCGCACCGACGCGGATATCGACGAGCCGCCGTTGTACGTATTGATGCGTGTCGAGCGCGACGTCGAGGGTTTTGCGCGAGCGCATGTACTGCAGCGCATCCGCGAGAAACGGCTGCACGACATCGGCGCACAACAGGCCGAAGTAAGCGCGATTCATCGAGGCGATGTCCATCAACCGCGCGAGTCCATCGGCGGGCGAACCAAGCACTGAGTCGCGGTCGATCGTCACGTTGTCGAATTCGAGGTCGCCGACCGGCAGATCGCGTACACCCATGGTTGCCTGGGGCGGTGTGCGCGTCACGCCGGCAGTCAGCGGATCGAGCAGCGCCAGCGCGGTGCGGGCCTTCCCGTCGTCGATGCAATGCGCTGCGACGAGGATCAGCGCCGCGTCGGGCGCATGACTGATGTTGTACTTGTGGCCGTCGAGCCGGTAGCCGTTCGCGTGCGTGCGTAGTGTGGTCTGCAGCGCCCGGACCTCGGTTCCCGTGCCCCTCTCGGAAATGGCGGTCGCGCCGGGCGCGCCGTCGAGCAGGCGAGGCAGGAAGGTGTCCCGTTGTGCGACCGTGCCGTGTGTGAGCAAGGCCCTGATCAGGGTCGCCTGATTGGCCAGCGCCATCGCAAAGCCGATCGAGCCGAGCGTCGATACGATCGCTTCGAACGCCGCGGTGAATGCGCTCCAGCCTTTGCCTGCGCCGCCCAGCGCGACCGGCACGGGCAAGCGCCATAAACCAGCGTCGGTCAACGCGCGCCATGCATGCCAATGAAACGTATCGGCTGCGTCGGTACGCACGTGACTTGATGCAATATCGCGAAAGAGGCTCGCGATGTCATGCTGGTCGGTGGTCGTGTCGAAGGTCATAGCGGGGCTTCAAACCTGGATCGGGTCGAAGCCAATGTAGCGAACTGCCTGGGCGCGCGATACTGTCAGAATTAGCAAACGCCGCCTGGCCGCGATTGGCGCGGCTAAGGCGCGTTGAGCGCAAAAAGCGCTTTAAAAATAGCGAATCTGGATCGTTGGAGGCTGGTTGGTTCTTGTGCGGCTTTCCGCATGACTCCGACGAGCGAGTTGCGGTGAGTTACGGTGATTTGTGTTGCGCGAGCTTTCGCGCGTTGCTTGAGATCACGCAAAAGGAGAAAAAAGATCATGCCGGACAACACCGTTCACGGCTTCGTGGCAGACAGATTCGACGCGGTCCGCGAGGCCTTCAGCGAGAACCTTGCAAGCGGCGCGGATGTGGGTGCTTCGTGCTGCGCCACCGTCGACGGCGAGACCGTGGTCGACATTTGGGGTGGTTTCGCAGACGAGGCGAAAACCCGGTCATGGGAAAAAGACACCATCGTCAACGTCTTTTCCACGACCAAGACCATGACGGCACTTACGGTGCTGCTACTTGCCGATCGCGGCGAGCTGGATTTCGATGCGCCGGTGGCCAGGTACTGGCCGGAATTTGCCGCAAACGGCAAAGGCGCAATTCGCGTCAGTCACCTGATGAGCCATAGCTCCGGGCTTTCCGGCTGGAAGGAACCACTTGCGCCCGACGATCTTTACGACTGGGATAAGGCGACCTCCCTGCTTGCTGCGCAGGCTCCGCTGTGGGAACCGGGGACTGCGTCGGGATATCACGTGACGACGTTCGGGTTTCTGCTCGGCGAAGTGGTGCGACGTATCACCGGCAAGTCTCTCGGTACGGTGTTCCGCGAGGAAATCGCGGCACCTCTAGACGCCGACTTTCACATCGGCCTGCCCGCCTCCGAAGACCACCGCGTTGCCGAGATCGTTCCATGGGCTACGACGCAGAGCACGGTTAAACCCACGCTCAGCGAACTCCATACGATCACGTTTCTCAACGCGCTATTCGATGCGAAGACGACAACACGCACGCGAGCCTGGCGCGCCGCTGAAATTCCCGCTGTGAATGGGCATGGCAACGCGCGTTCGGTTGCTGAGATCCACTGCATCCTCGCCAACGCAGGCGTAGCGAAGGGCAAGCGAATCATGTCCGAAGCGGGATGTCGCAAAGCGCTCGAACAGCAGATAGAAGGACCCGATCTGATCATGAGCCACTTGCCGCCCGCGCGATTCGGCCTTGGCTTCGCGCTGCCTGGCCCCTTGCTCGCGCTGGAGTTGCCTAACCCCAACACGATTCATTGGGGCGGCGGCGGTTGCTCATGGATTTTCATCGATATGGATGCACGTACAACGTTTGCGTACGTAGCAAACAAAATGGATAGACTGCCGTTAGGCGATCCTCGACCGTTCCGAACGATGCAGGCCATGTGGCAATCGCTTGGCATTCGTAGCGGGGAAGTACGCACGTAGCAGCACACCAACTAGAACGACGACCACGGAGAAGACCAACAGATGAAACACCTGGCTCGATATGGCGTATGGGCAATGGCGATGTCGGTTGCGAGTCACGCGGTGTTTGCTGACGAGCAACGCGTGAATCGCGGCAACGATCCTTTCTTCCAGATCTCCCAGGCTATTCCCGGTTGTCCGGTGCCGTTAGGGCCGCTCGAAACCGAACAGGAATGGCTGGACGATGCGCATTACCGGATCGAGCGCGGCAACAGCTGCTGGATCGAAGGGCGCTGCCGGCTCTCCAATGGTTATCTGTACGACAAGGAAATTGCCGAAGCGGTACAACGCAGGCTCACGAATATCAACTATGCGACCCAGTGGCGCGATCACACCACGCTGTGGCTGATATTGCAGCGGCGCTTTATCTATGTGCAAGGCTGCGTCGCGCCGGATTTCGACAAGCAAACGTTCCTGTCCGAACTTGGCAAGACGGCTGATGTGGACCGCGTGATCGACGACACGACAAGCGACCCGGCATCCACGTCGTTACCCTATCGAACGCTTGCTCAGCCCAACAAGTTGCCGGCGCACCCCACCGAATAAGCGCTATTCGCCGATCCACGAGCCACGCAGATCGCTGTCATGCAGCAAGCGCAGCAGCGTTCCGGCAGGACGGCTAAGCCGCTTCGCAGCAAGCGCGATAAATTCGACGTCGGGCAGCACCGGCAGACTCGCGCCGTTCACGGGCGGCGCGAGGCCGCGTGCCGTCAGGTATTGCGGGCGCACCGTAATGCCGAGTCCGCCGCGCGCTGCTGCAATACAGCCTGCATGACTGCTGCTCGTGCATACCACCTGCCATCTGAAGTCGGTTTGCGCGAGCGCATCGAGCACGACCGCGCGCGTCACGCTCGGCTCGGCGACGAGGATCAGCGGTAACGGTTGCGTGACATCGACCAGCGTGCCGGTGCGCGCGAGCCATTCCAGCCGGCCGGTAAACAGCGCAACACCGCGCTTGTCGCCAAGCCGCCGTTTGCCGACCAGCAGATCGATCGATCCGGCGTCCAGCAACTCGTAAAGCTTGCCCGTCATCCCGATGGTGATTTCCAGCTCGACATCCGGATGGGCGTTGCGGAATGCTGCGAGCACGGTTGGTAGTGGACCGAGCGCGATGTCGTCGGAGGAACCGAGACGCACGCGTCCTTTCAGGCGCGGTGTGCGGAATTGCGATTCGGCACGGTGGATCGATTGCAGGATCACGCTGGCATGCGCGAGCATCGCCTCGCCGTCGGGTGTCATCGCGAGCGAATGCGTGTCGCGCACGAACAGACGCCGCCCGATTGCCTGTTCGAGGCGGCGGATATGTTCGCTGACGCTCGATTGCGTCAGGTCTAGCTGACGACCCGCCTCGGTGAAGCTATGACAGGCGGCGACCGTCGCGAACGTCTTGAGCCAGATGGGATTGAGCATGGTGTTTGCTTATCGGCAATGCCGATGACAGTCAGCGCCGTTAGTGGGGTTCCCGATTGACGATGATGGCCATATCATGTGGAAATTGCAAATCAATGCGCCCAACGTGTCCGCCCCACACGGCCGCGCTTCTCCGAAATCAATGAGTAAGGATTCGAACCAGACAGCGTTGCTGTGGATCGTCGCCGCAGGCTTTTTCATGCAGGCGCTCGACACGACGATCGTCAATACCGCGCTGCCATCGATGGCGCACAGCCTGGGCGTCAAACCACTGGTCATGCAGCCTGTCATCGTCGCCTACACGCTGACGATGGCCATGCTGACACCCGCATCCGGCTGGCTTGCCGATCGCTTCGGCACACGCCGCGTCTACTTCGCTGCCATCTTGATCTTCGTGCTTGGCTCGCTGTGCTGCGCCAGTGCGCATACGCTCGGGCAACTGGTGGTTGCACGGGTTTTGCAGGGCATCGGCGGATCGATGCTGCTGCCTATCGGTCGGCTTGCAGTATTGCGCAGCGTTAGCGGCGAACAATACGTGTCGGCGCTGGCGATGATTTCGGTCGCGGGGCAGATCGGCCCGATTGTCGGACCGACGCTCGGCGGCTGGTTTGTCGAGGCTTTTACCTGGCACTGGATTTTTCTGATCAACGTACCGATCGGTGCGGTTGGGATGTTTGCGGTCTACCGCTATCTACCGCGTGCGACGGGTGCCACGGCGGCGCCGTTCGACCTGGCAGGGTGCGCGCTGCTGTCGCTATGCATGATTGCGTTTTCGCTTGCCGTCGATGCGCCGGTTCAATCGCATCGCGCTGTGTGGTCCAGCGCGCTCTTCGTGGTTGGGCTCGTCGCCGCGCTCTCGTATGTGCCGTATGCGCGGCGTCGGCAGAATCCGCTGTTCAAGCTCGCGCTGTTTCGCGAGCCGAATTTCAGTGTTGGTTTGATCGGCAATCTGGTGTGCCGGATTGGATCGAGCGCAGTGCCGTTTCTCGTCCCGCTGTTGATGCAACTCGAACTCGGCTACACGCCGTTGCACTCAGGTTTGATGATGCTGCCTGCTGCGCTCGCGGGAACGGTCGCTAAACGCTGGATCGCGCCGCTGATTCGTCGCTTCGGTTATGACACGTTCTTGCTCGTGAATACGTTGATTGTCGGTGGGGCGATCGTTGCGTTTGCACTGATTTCTCGCGGCACGCCGATCGTCGTCGAGATCGCGGTGCTGGCGATATTCGGTGCCGCCAATTCGATGCAGTTTGCCGCGATGAACAGCGTCACGCTGAAAGGGCTGTCGCATGAAGACGCGGGCAGCGGCAACAGTTTGTTCTCGATGGTGCAGATGCTGGCGATGGGATTGGGCGTGTCGATCAGCGGCGGGTTGGTCAGCGTGTTCTCCGATCAATGGGGCTCGGCAACGCTGGGTTTCCGGATGAGCTTTGTGTGTGTCGGCGCGATTACGCTGGTGTCCGCGTTGATCTTCCGGCGCATCGAAGAGACGCCGGCAGTAGCGTCTTCGGTGAAACCGGCGACTGTGGGGAGTCGATAGGCTGTGGCTACGGTTGTCGCGAATGGCGGATAATCCCCATCGCAGTGATACTGGAGGGGTTTGCACGCGCTCGATGCGCAGCCGTATCGGCCGGTAGCCGGGACGAAAAGAGAGAAAACATGCGAGTCCAGCGAATTCGATTCAGCCTTGCGGCACTGTGCTGCGTAGTAAGCAGCCTTGCCGTGGGCCAGGAGAACGTCGTGGTTCACAGCGATGGAAGTGCCGCGTCGTCAGGGTTGATCGTCGCGTCGGATACAGACATGGTCGAAACTCGTCGCCCAGGAAAATTCTCCGGAATCGAGGTGGACACTTCCGCGGATGTGTCTTTTGCCGTTGGCTCCGATGCGTTAGTCACGGTTACAGGCCCGGCCAACGTCGTGCCGCTGGTGAAGACCCAGGTGCAGGACGGTGTATTGAGGGTGCGGCTGGAACATTCGGTGACGATGTCGAGACCGCTGAAAGTGGTCATCGTGGGTCCTACTCTGCAGGCCGTGAGTATTCGCGGTTCTGCGACCATGAAAGCGTCTAACCTGAACGAAGACGCTTTGAGTATCGGCATTTCCGGATCGGGAACAGTTTCGGCTACAGGTAACGTCAAGGAAGTGCGCGTGGCCATTTCCGGGTCGGGCGACGTACACGTAAGCGATATCCACGCAAAGACGCTGGTCGCGTCGATCAAGGGATCGGGGAATATTCAAGCATATGCAGCGGATTCCGCGGTCGTTGAACTGAGCGGTTCGGGGGATATAAAGATTCGCGGGAATCCGGCACATCGGATTGTGAACCGGTCTGGGTCGGGTGACGTGCAGTTCGACTGACTGCTAGCGGACACAAACTCAGCAAGCTCTGCACCATACATCGGCAGCGATGGCGCTAAGCTAGCGTCATCATGAAAGCCACTACCGAAAGCGATTACCATCGTCGGATCGCCCGCGTTATCGAGGCGATTCTCGTTGATCCAGGTGCACCGCACACGCTGGAAAGCCTCGCTTCGATCGCGTATTTCTCGCCGTTTCATTTTCACCGCATCTATCGTGCGTTGACCGGCGAAAGCGTCGCCGAGACCGTTCAGCGCGTGCGACTCGCCCAGGCGGCCCGTCATCTGACGGACGCGAGCGACCCGGTGAGTACAGTGGCATCCGATGTCGGCTACGACAGTCCGCAGGCCTTCGCCAGAGCGTTTCGCGAATTTACCGGCATCAGTCCGAGCACGTTTCAGACGCGGCAGCAACGTCTGGGCGCTCCGCATTCAGATAACGAAACGTCCATCGCGCACAGCGATGAGCAATCGGCTAGCCTCGACTGGCCATCGGTCGAACTCACCGAGTTGCCTCCGATCGACGTCCTTTGTCTTCGTCACACAGGCCCGATCGCGACTATCGGCCAGACTTTCCGGTCGCTATTACGAGTGCTGAAGTGCGACGGCGAGACCGCGAAAGACCAGCGCATGATCGGTATCTGCACCGGCGATCCCGAGCTGGACGACAGTTTTTGCTACCTCGCCGGTATCGTGCCGGCTACACCGCTTGAGCCGGTCGGCGCGGTCGAACCCGTACGACTCGATGGTGGCCTTTATGCGAGTCATCGTCTCGTTGGCCCTTATGCGTTGATCAACCCGACCTTCCGGGCGCTGATCGGCGGCTGGTTGCCGCAAAGTGGATACGAACCCGACGACCGCCCCGTGCTCGAGGTTTATCGCAATCCACCGTTATCCGGCCTGCGGCACGGGCGCGTCACCGATCTCATGATTCCCATTCGAAAGGGTTGACCATGTCTTCTCGTAGATTGGCTGTCGTCGTGTCTCTGGCGTTGCTGTGGACAGGTGCTGTTTCAAATGCTGCTTTAGCCGCGGACAACGACGACCCCTATCACGTCGGAGAAACCTCACGACTGTTTCATCCCGAGGTAGCGCGCAACTGGCGCGGTGCGGCGACCAAGGGACTCGTTACGCAAATCTGGTATCCGGTATATAGAGGCACACCGGAGTCGCAGCGCGATATCGGTTTGACGGACCGCCAGTTCTTCCGCGCGCATCCGGCTGCCGATGACGCGCCGCTATCGGCTAGTTACGCAAAATATCCGCTGCTGCTTTTATCGCACGGTACCGGTGGTAGCGCGGGTAGTCTCGACTGGTTAGCGTCTGCGCTTGCCGCGAACGGCTACATCGTCGCGGCGGTGAATCATCCCGGCAACAACGCGCTGGAGCCGTTGACGCAAGATGGTTTCATGCTGTGGTGGGAGCGTGCTACGGACGTCAGCGAAGTGCTCGATGGGGTACTCGCCGATCCTGTGCTTGGTGCGCATATCGATCGTGACCGGATCGGTGCCGTGGGTTTTTCGCTGGGCGGTTACACGATTCTTGAACTAGCGGGCGCGCGAACCAATCTCCCTGCATTCCGGAATTTCTGCAGATCACCTGTTGCAGATGCAACCTGTAGTCCGCCCGAAAGGAAGCGTCTTAACGACGATCACGTACCGGTTAGCTTTACACCAGATGCGACCGCCTCCATGGCGCGCGCCGGTGCCTCCTATCGGGATGAGCGCATCAAGGCCGTTGTCGCAATCGCTCCGGCTCTTGGCGAGGCATTCGACAACGCATCGTTCGCTGACGTAGATATTCCCGTGTTGCTGCTTGGCGGCACCGCCGACGTAACGGTGCCGGTTCAAACCAACATTCACCGTATAGCCGGGTTGATGCCCAACGCGCAGGTGATCATGGTGCCCGGGGCATCACACTACACGTTTGTCGACACATGCTTGCCTGCTATGGCCAAGCGCTTTGCGAACCTTTGCGAAGACGATCCAGGTGTTGATCGCGATTCAGTCCATGCACTGACAATAGAAAGATCGTTACATTTTTTTATGACGACACTACTTGCAAGGTCGTCGTAACCCAACGCTTCGTCGTGCGCAGGCCTGTTGAGATGCATACCGACGTCATACCCAGCGCAGGCTAGGGCTACAGCCGCAACACATCACACACGGCACCTACGCCAAAGCCCCGCGTATTCAATCCGAAAGCGTAACGACAGGGAACGTCCCTTGCTCACACCACGTGGCAGTGATCGTCGTGCGAGTGCAAATCAGTACGACTACGAGATCCCGGATGCGTCGAGTTGCCAATGCACTGTTACGATAAATTTCGCGCTCGCACACATTTTCGATTCGACCCCTACGACACGAGTTCTATGGATATATCGATAGCGATGGCCGCCTATAAGGGCGAACGTTTTCTTCGCGAGCAACTGGATAGCATCGCCCGGCAAACTCTTCTGCCATCCGAACTGATCATCACCGACGACAGCCCCGATAGCGGAACGCACGACATAGCAGTCGAATTTGCACGCAGCGTTCCCTTTCCTGTCCGCATAGTGCGCAACGAACGTCGCCTTGGATTCCACGAGAATTTTTTCAAGGCCATTTCGCTGTGTCGCGGCGAGTTCGTTGCATTCTGCGATCAGGACGATGTGTGGACCAACGACAAGCTTGAGCGCATAGCGAAAGAATTCGCGGACCCCGATGTGATGCTGGTGGTTCACGGGGTCAAGGTGGTCGATGCCGATCTCAAGGTTCGATCCGACAACACCGCGGCGCATTGGTCCTATCGGGGCGTGCATGAACCGTTGACGACGAACCCCTGGTACGTTTTGTTCGGTATGTCGACGGTCGTTCGACGCTCCATTTACGACTATATCGACTGGCACGATCGACCGGAGCATCCTGTCGACCCGGGCTATCCGACCTCGCACGATACATGGGCGTGGTTTGTCGCGACATCGCTGGGAAAAATCTTCGCGATTACCGACGAACTCGCGCTTTACCGCCAGCACGAAAACAATAGCTGCGGTGTTTCCGCCGATCGCGACATGGGGGAAACCGTCAAAAGAAGTCGATCCGCAGGCGCTGCGCACTATCGCAGGATGGCGATGGCTGCGTCAGGCCGTGCGGAAAAACTGCGGCAGGTTTCGCCGCACGCGCCGGTCCAGATCCAGCGACGCGCCGTTACTGCGGCGAAATACTATCGAAAGCTTGGTGAGCGCTTGCGCCGGCGCGCCAATCTTTATAGCGCCGCCACGGCCACGCTCAAGCGCGTGAATACGGTGTTCCGGTTGTTTGTGTCAGGTGCTTATCAGCCGATCGACAAGGGTGGCCTTGGGCACCGGGCCTTGTTGAAGGATGTGCATGCAACCGTTTTTCACGTCAGTATCGAGTGACGTGCGTTTGAGGAACGCGTGCCGGCTAGTTCGTGTTCCAGTTGCAATCAAGAACCGGCCTCGCTGCGTGACGAATTGTGACTTACACCAGCGTGGACTGGATCAAGGACGCTTCGGCCGGCGATGCCATCTCGACGCTGCGCCAGTACAAGCTCGTCGTGATCGGCGGCTGCGACATGCTTCGACTGTCGACGTACTGTTGCAAGAATCGTCGTGCTGCTGGAGAACACCCGCAAGCTCGAGAGCAATCCCGACGAACGTGGGCATCGGCAGCGCTACAACGAGTTCATCGCCGACACGTGCGGGACGCTCGACAACCTCGCGTATGTCGATGTCAATGCCGTTACGCGCATCGACTGGCTGTTTGACGACGGCTTTCATATGCGCCGGGAGGGCTATTACGAACTGGCCCAGGCCGTGACTCGGGTTTTCGACGATTCCAGCGGGGAAGGTCAGCCGGTTGCCGCGCGGGCTGTCGCTGTTTGAGCGAATGGGGGTGTGTCAAGGCCGACACGACGACGGTACTATTGTTGTCCAGACCAACCAATGAGCCGACGTTCCGAACGACATGAACTCTCGCGAAAGTAGCGCAATCCGTCTAGTCCCGATGTCCGAAGGCACGGTCGACCGGCAAACGCTGTTCGCGCTTTACAAACTCTCGCTATACGAATACATCGACCAGACATTCGGCTGGGACGAAGATTTCCAGCAAGATCGCTTCAGCAAGTCGTATCCAGATCCGGAAATTTCATTGATCGTCTTGGGCTCAGCAACGGTGGGGTACTTCGCGTTAAGGAATGAGCCGGACTCGCTCCACCTATCGCTGTTGCTTTTACAACCAGAGTCCAGAAACCGGGGTATCGGCCGGACGGTAATGCACACGTTGATGTCGCGAGCAGCAGCGTCCGGCCAGCCGTTGACCCTCTCATGTTTCTTAAGCAACCGGGCAGCAATCAGCTTCTATCAGAAGCTCGGTTTCCGCGCCGTGACGGAAGACGAGTACTTCATAACGTACCGATCTCACATCCCTGGTCAAGCAACGTGAACCGCGGTATCAGAACGATTCACCCACCAGCTCTTCACTCTTGCGCCAGAGCGCTTCGGCGTTTGCAGCATCGAGCGCATAGCGTTTAACGCCTTCGCTGACGGGTGTAATGACCACATCGTCGGCAACCGCGTGACTCACGTGGCAGTTCTCGCAATATTTCCCGCCGACGTCTTCGGCTGACGCGACCACCGCAGCCCACACCGACGTTGCCGCACCCTGCGGGACGGTCTTGAACTGGAACGGCCCTTTGCCCTCGGATGCAAGCTGACTGTTGATCGTATCCACGAGCTTCGTCATCTGCTCCGGGTCCATATGGCGGCCAAGTTCCGTTTGAATCCCGCCAGGGTGGACCGCAGTTGCCCGCACGCCGCGCGCCCGATGTCGCTGGTCGAAGGCAACCGCGAAGAGGATGTTCGCGGTCTTGGCGCGTCCGTAGGCGACGAACGGCTCGTAAGGCGTGCGCTCAAAACCTGGATCCTCGAGGTCCACATTCGCGTAACGGTGCCCCGAGGACGCCAGCAAGACCACCCGGCCGCCAGCCGGGATCAGCGAGGCGACGCGATTCACGAATACAAAATGCCCCAGATGATTCGTGCCGAACTGCGTCTCGAAGCCATCCGCTGTTTTGCCGAACGGCGTCGCCATCACGCCTGCGTTCGCGATGATGATGTCGATGGGTTTGCCTTCCGCCTGGAGCTTGTCGGCGCAAGCGCGGATGCTCTCGAGGCTGGCGAGATCGAGTGCAATCAGATCGATGCGGCCGCCCGCTGCTTCGGCGCCGCGCCGCGCTTCGGCAATCACCTGCTGCGCTTTCGCCAGGTCTCTGGCCGTGCCGATGACACTCGCTCCGCGCGCGGCTAGCGCCCGGGCCGTTTCCACTCCGAGCCCCGCCGAAACGCCCGTGACAAGAATTCGCTTGCCGCGAAGATCGACGCCTGAAAGCACGTCGTCGGTTGTTGAAGTCGCACCCAATAGGTCCGCCATGTTCGCTGCTCCATCACAATAAAGTTGACGTTATTGCCCGATCCGGATAAAACGGAGTTTCCCTCCGCTTTGGTTGCATCATAAGCGGAGACAGCCTCCATTTGCAAGTACCCAGATATAGATGAACGACTCGACGCCAAAAGAACGAAAACCGAGAGCAGACGCGCTGCGCAATCGCGAGCGCATTCTCGAAGAAGCGAAGAAGGCATTTACGCGGGAAGGGGACGACATCAGTCTCGAGGACGTTGCTCGCCAGGCGGGCGTAGGTCCCGGCACGCTCTACCGGCACTTCCCGACCCGCGATGCGTTGCTGGAGAGTGTCTATCGCGCCGAGGTGACGAAGCTCGCGGAAGAGCAGCAGCGCTTGTCCGATTCACTGCCCGCACTCGAGGCGCTACGGTCGTGGATGCGGCTTTTCGTCGACTACATCGCCACGAAGAAGATCATCGCGCCCGCGTTGAATTCGATCGTCGGGGGGCCGGCGGAAGTGTACAAAGCGTCCGGAGCGCTGATCACGGAAGCGATCCAGTCGCTCGTCGCGCGTGCTGTTGCCAGCGGCGACATTCGTCCCGATCTCGAACCACTGGATCTTCTGCGCGCGCTCGTCGGCGTTTCGAATGTCGCATCGGCGCCGGATTGGCAGGAAAGTGCGAAACGGCTAGTGGATATCCTGTTGCTCGGGTCGCGGCCGCCGGAGTAATTTCCGTGGCCGAACCCGAGCTGTCGCTGACGTGAGCGGGTCACCGTACGATAACCACGCATACGCTACGCAGCCAGCGCCCCAGACTGATGCGCAACAAGCCGCGCATACGCACCGCGCGCCGCCAGCAACTCGGCATGCGAACCCGCTTCGATGACTTGCCCGTCACCCATGACGAGAATCGTGTCGGCGTTCTGGACCGTCGATAGCCGGTGCGCGATGATGATCGAGGTGCGCTCCGCCATCAAATCGTCGAGCGCGGCCCGGATCTGCTGCTCGCTGATCGTGTCCAGATGCGAGGTCGCTTCATCCATGATCAGGATCGGCGCGTCCTTGAGGAAGGCACGGGCGATCGCGACCCGCTGACGTTGCCCGCCTGACAACTGCACACCACGCTCGCCCACGCGGGTCGCCAGACCTTCCGGCAGACGATCGACAAATTCGCTTAGCGCGGCCCGCTCCAGTGCGCGACGGACATCCGCATCGGACACATCGCGTCCCGCGAGACGGATGTTGGCTTCGAGCGTGTCGTTGAACAGGTAAGTATCTTGCGCGACCAGCGCGATATGGTCGCGCAGATCGGCGAGGCGCAGCCGGCGCAGGTCGGTGCCGCCCAGCGTGATCGTGCCTTGCTGCGGGTCCCAGAAACGCAACAGTAGATTCGCCACCGTCGATTTGCCCGCGCCCGACGCGCCGACCAGCGCCACGGTGCTGCCGGGGCGCACCGCAAAGCTCACGCGATTCAGCGCCGGTGTGCCGCGGCCAGGGTATGCGAAGCTCACCGCATCGACCTGCACTTGCGGGTTGGCGGGTACCGGTTGATCGCCGTCGGTCACCGCTTCGGTCTCCGACTCGACGACATGCAGCCGGCGCGTGGCGGCGATCGTGTCCGCGAGCTGACGCGCGACCTGGCCAATCTCGGCGACCGGCATGAAGGCCGCGACGGCGACGAGCACGAGCAGCGGCAGCCATTCGTGCGCAAACCAGCCGTGCGAAGCGAGCACGGTGCCGAGCAATGCCACGGCAAGGCCACCGAGGCCAGTCGCTACTTCGAGCGCGGCGCTTTGACGCGAGAGGTCGTCCAGCAGCGCCGATCGATGTTGCTGATAAGACGCGAGATCGGCGAGGAAAACGCTGCGGCGGCGGCCCGTTGCCTGGAACGCGGCCAGTTCGGCGAGACCCTGAATCGTCTCGGTGAGATGCGCACCGAGCTGTCCCAACGCAGCGCGCGCCTCGCCGCCAAGACGATCGATCTTGCTACGCGCAAAGACAGGAGTCAGGCCAGCCCACGCGAGAAACGGCAGCAGTACCAGCGCGAGCGGCCACGCTACGCATGCGAGCAGCGCCAGCACGCTGGCCGGAATCAGCACGGCGACGAAGGCCGGAGCCACCGTATGGGCGTAGAAATATTCGACCATCTCCACGTCCTGGGTCGCGAGCGTCACCAGATCGCCGGAGCGACGGTACAGCAGATAGGCGGGCGCGAGGCGTTCCAGTTTGGCGAACAGGGCGATACGCATTTCGGCGAGCATGCGGTAGGCCATGTCATGCGCCATGCCGGATTCGAGCCAGTGCAGCGTCGCTGCGATCGGCGCTGCGATCAGCAGTCCGATGGTCAGCCCCACGACGGGTCGACCCGACGCAACGCCGGCAACCACGAGCGCGCCCAGCACACCGACGCCGATAAAACTCAGCACCCGGCCGACGCCGCACAGCACGGTCAACGTGAGCTTCACTCTCCATGGCCACACGAAGCGCAACAACGTGCGCAAGGTCGCAGCCCAGCCGATTGCGGCGGCATCTTCGGAAAGCGGTCGCACTTGCGGCCCCGACGACGTCGCAGTGGCGCGCACCGTTTCGATGATCACCGGCCGTTCGCCGGCCGCTGCGACCTGCGGTCCCATCAAGCGACGATAGGCGCCCGGACGGCCGATCAGTTCGGCATGCGTGCCGCTCTCGACCACACGCCCCTGATCGAGCACGAGAATCCGGTCCGCGCCGATCACACTGGACAGACGGTGCGCGAGGATCAAGGTCGTGCGGCCTCGCATCAGCCGGTCGAGTGCCTGCTGGATGACCGCTTCGTTCTCGGCATCGACGGCGGATAGCGCTTCGTCGAGCACGAGGATCGGTGCGTCGCGCAGCAACGCGCGCGCGATCGCAATGCGCTGGCGTTGACCGCCGGACAGCGTCGCGCCGCGTTCGCCGATACGCGTCGCGTAGCCCTCGGGTAGCGCGGCGATGAAGTCGTGAATGTTGGCGGCTTTCGCTGCGGCGATCATGTCGGGCTCGCTGGCATCGTGCCGGCCGAGCCGCAGGTTGTCGGCGATCGTGCCGTCGAAGAGCGTGGTGTCCTGCGCGACGATCGCGATCATGCTGCGCACCTGATCGGGATCGAGGCCGCGAATGTCGTGACCGCCGATGCGGATCGTCCCGGCCTGCGCATCGTGCTGCCGCAACAGTAGCCGCAGGATCGTGGATTTCCCCGCACCGCTCGGCCCGACGATGCCAACCGTCTCGCCGGCGGCAATCTCGAAGCTCAGTCCCGCATGCGCATCGGCGTGCCGCCCCGGATAGGCAAAGCTGACGCTGTCGAACGCAATACGCGGTGTCAGTCCAGGCACATGCGCGGCGCCTCCGGTCGGCGCATCGCTGCGCGCTTCCAGCAGCGCATGCACCGCGCTCGCCGCCGACTGCCCGATCATCCCTTGATGCAAAACCGAGCGTAGATCGCGCAACGGACGAAAGATCTCGGTGCCGGCCATCAGGATGATCAGCAGCGCTTCCAGACTCATCTCGCCGTGATGCACGCGCCAGGCGCCTACCGCGATAGCGGCGGCTGCGCCGAGGCCAGTGCCGAGATCGGTGAAGAAGCGGGTCATCAGACCCAGCGTGAGTACCCAGGTCGTGCTGTTGGACAGCTCGCGCGCGCGTCCGGCAAGCTTCTTCGCGAAGGCCGCGCTCTGGCCGAATGCCTTGAGCGTCGGCAGGCCCTGCACGGCATCGAGGAATTCTTCGCCGAATGACTTGAACGCAGCGGCGCGAGCGATGGCCGCGCGCTTGTCGGCGTTATGGACCAGCATCGGCAGCGCGAGTGTCGCCAGAGCGGCAACCAGCAGCACCGCCGCGGTCGGCACGTCCCACCAGGCGAGCACGGCGAAGATCACGACCGGCGCGCACGCAGCGATGATGAGCTGCGGCAGGTAGGCGCCGAAGAAAGTCTGCAACTGCTCGACACCGTCGATCACCGCGAGCATCACACCGCCGGTGCGTTCTGCACCGAACCACGCCGGGCCAAGTTCGGCAATGCGATCGAAGAGACGCGCGCGCAGCACCGATTGCACGCGCCCGGCGGTAGCCTGGGCCAGCACGGCCCGCCGATGATCGAGCCACGCGCGCAGCAACATGCAGGCCACGGTGGCGGCTGCGGCCAGTGCGATCTGCTGCAACGGCGCGCCGCCGAACGCGAGCGCCAGGACGCGGCCGAGAAAAACGAAACGCAGGACGCCAAAGCCCATGGCGATCAGGCCAAGGCCCGCCGCGCCGGCCACGCGCAGTCGCAACCCCGCCATCATCATCCATAGCTTGCTATCGAAATACATCCCTACCTCCGGTCGGTTCAGTGCGATCTGGTTTTGGTCTTGCGACGTTACCTTGCGCCGGACAGGCAGGCAAAAGATGGTTTTTCATCGGGTGTTGAATATCCTACAATACCCGCCTATGTCCACGATCCCGCCACTGCCAGCGTTGCGCGCGTTCGAGGCCGCTGTGCGGCTCGGCGGCTTTGCGCGTGCGGCCGCCGAGTTGAATGTGTCGACCAGCGCGGTCAGTCATCAGATCCGCAACCTCGAAGAGACGCTGGGGGTTCGGCTGCTCGAGCGCAGTACTGGAGTAGGGGGGATTCGCCTGACGTCGGCGGGATCGGATCTGCTGCCCTCGGTGAGTAGTGCGCTGTCGCTGCTGGAAGATGCGTGCTCGCAGATCAAGGGTGTCGTAAGGCGACTGACCGTTTCCGCGAACGCATCGTTTTCGACGATGTGGCTCGCTCGTCGTCTCGCTGAGTTTTCGTCGAGCTATCCCGATACGCCGCTGAACGCCATCACGCAGGATGGCGAGCCCGATATTGCCAGGCACGGCATCGACCTCGCTATCGAGCACATCTCCGAACGCGCGGTGCGTCCCGATGACATCGTGTTGTTCCGCGAGGAAGTGTTTCCGGTGTGCAGCCCCGAGCTGCATGCGTTCGCGTCCACGGCGGTTTGCCGATGCCGCCTGCTTCAGGAAACGCACGACGATTTCCCCGAGATCGATTGGCGTAACTGGTCGTCGGAGTTCGGCCTGCCTGACGACTTCGAAACCAAGATCGTGCGCTACAGCAGTTTTAGCCAGGTGATCGGTGCGGCAGTGGGCGGAGCGGGACTCGCACTCGGCCGCTCGGCGCTGGTGGATGCGGAACTGCGCAGCGGACGTCTGGTGCGTGTGTTCCCCACGCTGTCCCGGCCGGCTTCATGGTGTTTCGTGCTGCGCCATGGAGTGACTCGCCGGCATCGGATGCTGGATACCTTGATCGAGTTTCTGCGCGCGGAAGCGGCGGAGCGTTGCGGCGTTTGAGCGGACAATCGATGCATTTCGAAATGAATCAAATGCTGTTCGAGACGGACGGCTATCGCGCCATCAAACTCGTTCGCAGTGACATCCCTGTCATTCAGATCTTTCTGGAAAAAAATCCCGGGTACTTCCTGCTAGCCGAGGGTCACCCACCGACAGAAACTCAAGCCGCCGAAGAGTTCGAAAGCGAACTGCCCGAAGAATGGCCATTTACCGAGCAGATCGCGATTGGATTCATCGATGCAAGCAACGAATTGACCGCATATGCGTTCGTTATTTCCGATCTCTTCGCTGAGGGCGTCTGGCATCTGGGATTGTTTATCGTGTCGACTGAACAGCACGGGCAAGGTGTTGCGCGGCACCTGTACAGCGCTCTTGAGAAATGGTTCAAGGCGTCGGGTGCGAAGTGGGTGCGCCTCGGTGTCATCGACGGCAATAAGCGCGCGGAACGCTTCTGGGAGCGGAATGGCTACGTCGAAGTGCGGCGCCTCGACAACTATGTGATGGACAACGCCACACACACCATTCGCGTGATGAACAAGCCTTTGGGTGAAGCAGGACTGAGTGAATACCTGAGTCTGGTGAGTCGGGATCGTCCTGACGAATACTGACACTTCCTGATAATCCTCTACCACTATCCCATGGAGAAGCATGAGTCTCGTTCGACTAAGCCGCGCGACCCGCGCCGACGCCGCCGATCTGATCGCGGCAAACTCGGCGAGTCGGGAATACCACCTGCCGTGGGTCACGTCGTTCAACGATCAGCCAGGCTTTGACAACTGGTTTGCACGCGGACTGACTGGACCCAACGTCGGTCTCGTCGCACGCGAGGCTGCATCGAATCGCGTCGTCGGTGTGATCAATCTGAACGAGATCGTAGCGGGCGCATTTCAAAGCGCGTATCTCGGCTACTACGGCATGGTGGACTTCAGCCGCACCGGACTCATGACCGAGGCCCTGCGAATGGCAATCGATTTTGCGTTCGGCGAACTGGGCCTGCATCGCCTGGAGGCCAACATTCAGCCGGAGAATGTTGCATCGATTGCGCTCGTGCGACGGGTGGGCTTCAGGCAGGAAGGTTATTCGCCGCGCTATCTGCGCATCGAT
Source organism: Paraburkholderia sp. CHISQ3 (assembly GCF_030464945.1). NCBI lineage: Bacteria > Pseudomonadati > Pseudomonadota > Betaproteobacteria > Burkholderiales > Burkholderiaceae > Paraburkholderia > Paraburkholderia sp. CHISQ3. The sequence continues at coordinate 511,916 of NZ_JALPRG010000002.1, read as the reverse complement.
GGTGAATGGAGGGACCATGAGCGTTGGGCGCTACTTGCCGACGCGTCCAGATAGCTCCCGAATCACGATGTGAAATGCAGTGCCCGGGTTCACGAGCCGATTCTCGTTCCTGACGCACAATGGTTCGGTTCGTCCCAGTGACGATTTCGCGTACCCATTCCCCATCATGAATGCAGGAGATCACCATGGCTTTTGACGGTTCGGCTATCAAGGCTTTGCTGGACAACGCTGTATCGAAGGGCGCCGTTCACGGCATTGCGGCAGTGGTCGTCGACCGCAGCGGCACGCTGTTCCATCACGCGGCCGGCGAGGCTGGCCCGCACGCGATGTTCCGCAACGCATCGATGACGAAAGCCGTGGCCACCACGGCGGCGCTGCAGTTCGTCGAGAAAGGATTGCTGAGCCTCGACGCGACCGTCGAATCGATTCTGCCGGAGTTCGGTCAGTTGCAAGTGCTGGAAGGTTTCGACGGCGACAAGCCGCGCCTGCGTCCGCCTGCCAGCAAGGCCACCGTACGCCAGTTGATGACTCACTCGGCTGGCCTCGGTTATTTCTTTCTCAGTGAGAAGTTGTCGCGCTACCACGAGCTGACCGGTGAGCCTCAACCGCTGACAGGGCTAAAGCGCAGTCTTTTAATGCCGCTCGTGAACGATCCCGGCACCGTCTGGGAGTACGGAACCAACACCGACTGGCTCGGGCTCGTGGTCGAGAAGCTGTCGGGGCAGAGTCTGGGCGACTACCTCAAGCAGCATGTGTACGGGCCGCTCGACATGAACGACTCGACCTTTGAACCCACTGCCGAGCAGCGCAGCCGTTTGCTTCGCGTGATGCAGCGCCAGGCTGACGGCACGCTCAAGCCTTCGAGGCTCGACCTGCCTCCCACCTCGGAATGGGACGCGGCGGGCCACGGGTCCTACGGTACGGCGCAGGACTACGGCCGTTTCCTGCGGGCATGGCTCAACGACGGAGCCGGCGTTCTCGAACCGGCAACCGTACGGATGGCGCTGCAAGATCATCTCGCGCCGATCAAGGTCCCGACGTTCCTCAAGTCCGCGATGCCCGAACTGACGAACGACGTGTCCGCACCACCGGTGCCGCAAAGCTGGGGGCTCGGCTTCCATCTCACGCTCGACAACGTGCCGGGCATGCGCAGCAAAGGCACCGCCGACTGGTCCGGGGTCTTCAATACGTACTACTGGATCGACCGGGAGAAAGGCATCGCCGCGGTGCTCATGACGCAATTGCTGCCGTTCTTCGATATGCCTGTTGTTCACACGCTCATCGGCTTCGAGAGCGCGGTGTACCGGCAGGTGGGAGCGGCTGTTCCGGCTGCATGACGATAAAGCGGAGCGCAGGCGGCGAGTGCGGTTCAAACCGTACTCGCCGCAGCATTCCAGTCGGACTCACGCGCGAGCGCAACGAACGCCTGCAGATAATCGATCGATATATCGGTCTCGCGTACACCGAGAAAGATCTGCTTGGCGATGCCTTTCTTGCCGAGCCGAACCGGCTTGATCGCGACCTTGCCCGCGTACTCTTCCACGAGCCAGCGCGGTAACGCAGCGACACCGCGGCCGCTCGCGACCATCTGCAACATGATGTCGGTTGTTTCGATGACCTTGTGCCGCTTCGGCGAGATGTTTGCGGGCATCAGAAACTGGTTATAGATATCGAGCCGATCGATTTCGACCGGATACGTAATCAGCACTTCGTCGGCTAGTGCTTCGGGTGGAATGAATGGCAACTGCGCGAGTGGATGCTTGCATCCCACCACGAGCACCTGCTCGTAATCGAAGACCGGTTCGAATAGCAGCCCAGGTCTTCTTAGCGGATCCGGCGTGACCAGAATGTCGATGTCATAGCCGAACAGCGCGCCAATCCCGCCGAACTGGAATTTCTGTTTGACGTCGACATCGACGTCGGGCCAGCGCGCCAGATACGGCGAGACGACCTTGAGCAACCATTGGTAGCAGGGGTGGCACTCCATACCGATGCGCAAAGTACCGCGCTGTCCCTGCGCGTATTGCTTCATCCGCTCTTCCGCGTGTTCCATCTGCGGCAGCACGCGGTTGGCGAGCGCGAGCAGGTATTGACCGGCCTGCGTGAGGCGCAGATTGCGCCCCTCGCGATCCCACACAGCCGTACCGAGCTGCTGCTCCATCTTCTTGACCGTATGGCTGAGCGCCGATTGCGTGAGGCACAGCACATTGGCCGCCGCAGTCAGGGAGCCCTGGCGGTCCACTTCCCGGATGATGGCCAGATGGGTTCGTTCAAGCATCGTTGCTCCATGAGCAAATCTAATCGATCGATGAAATAACACCATTATATTTCATGGATCATTCACCCTATGATCGAGCGGTTCATTTCTGGAGCGGCTCATCATCATGGTTACGACGCACAATCTCGGCTTCCCTCGCATCGGTGCAAAGCGCGAACTGAAATTCGCGCAGGAGAGTTACTGGAAGGGCAAATCATCGCGCGAAGAATTGACCGGTCTTGGCGCGCAACTGCGTCAACGGCACTGGGAAAATCAGGCGGGCCTCGATCAGGTGCCGGTCGGCGATTTCTCGTTCTACGACCAGGTGCTCGATACGAGCTTTACGCTCGGCAATATTCCGGAGCGCGTGCGTGGCTTCGACGGCGACCAGCTCGACAATTACTTTCGCGTCGCCCGCGGTCGTTCGGCGCACGATGCGTCGTGCAGCTGCGGTGTTCAGGCCGGCGAGATGACCAAGTGGTTCGATACGAACTATCACTACATCGTGCCGGAGTTCAGTGCAGCGACTGAGTTCTCTCTCGATGCGTCGCGTCTGCTCGAGCAGCTCGCGCAAGCGCGTGCGCTGGGCGTGAAGGCGAAGCCGGTCATCGTCGGACCGGTGACGTATCTGTGGCTGGGAAAGGCGAAAGACGATTCGGACAAACTCGCGCTGTTGCCGCGCCTGTTGCCGGTGTACGCGGCCTTGCTGGAGCAACTGGCTGCGCAGGGTGTGGAGTGGGTGCAGATCGACGAGCCGGCGCTGGTCACGGAACTCGATGCGGTCTGGCAGCAAGCGTTCGTCACCGCTTACGATGCGCTGAAGAACACCCGGGTCAAGCTGTTGCTGGCCACCTACTTCGGTCAGTTGCAAGGCAATCTCTCGCTGGCGTGCAAACTGCCCGTGCATGGCCTGCATATCGATGCGATCAACGCGCGCGCCGAAGTCGAACAGGTGGTTGCGCAGTTGCCGGCAGACAAGGTGTTGTCGCTCGGTGTGATCAACGGTCGCAACATCTGGAAGACGGATCTCAATGCGGTGCTCGAATGGTTGACGCCGATTCATCAGGCGTTGCAGGCTCGCTTGTGGCTCGCGCCGTCGTGCTCGCTGCTGCACGTACCGGTCGATCTCGATAGCGAACAGAAACTCGATCGCGAAATCAAATCCTGGCTTGCGTTTGCGCTGCAAAAGCTCGATGAGCTGAAGGTGCTTGCGAGTGCGCTCAACGAAGGGCGTGCATCCGTTCAGGCCGAGCTTGCGCAGAATCAGACTGCGATCCAGAGCCGTCGTGCTTCACCGCGCGTGAACAACCCTGCGGTCAAGGCCGCGATCGCGAAGATCGATGCTGCGTTGGGCCGGCGTCACAGCGCCTATCCGCAGCGGGCGACGAAGCAGTCTGCGTTGCTGAACCTGCCGGCTTTCCCGACCACGACGATCGGCTCGTTCCCGCAGACCGCCGAGATTCGCCAGGCACGTAGCCAGTTCAAGAGCGGCGAGCTGGATGAAGCCGGCTACAGGACGGTGATGCAGAAGGAGATCGTGCGTAGCGTGCGGGAGCAGGAAGCGCTAGGTCTCGACGTGCTCGTGCACGGCGAAGCGGAACGCAACGACATGGTCGAATACTTCGGCGAGCAACTCGACGGCTACACGTTCAGCCAGTTCGGCTGGGTGCAGTCGTACGGTTCGCGTTGCGTGAAGCCGCCCATTTTGTTCGGCGATATCAGTCGTCCGAAGGCGATGACGGTCGAGTGGATCAAGTATGCGCAGGCGCAAACGGCCAAGCCGATGAAGGGCATGCTGACCGGCCCCGTTACGATCCTGAACTGGTCGTTCGTGCGTGACGACCAGCCGCGCTCGGTGTCGTGCTACCAGCTGGCGCTGGCGATCCGCGAGGAAGTGCTGGATCTGGAGAGGGCCGGCGTGCGTGTGATCCAGATCGATGAGGCCGCACTGCGCGAAGGATTGCCGCTGCGCAAGTCGCAGTGGAACGAATACCTGCAATGGGCCGTCGAATCGTTCCGCATCACGGCCAATGGCGTGCAGGACGAAACGCAGATTCACACGCATATGTGCTATTCGGAGTTCAACGACATCATTGCGTCGATCGCCGATATGGACGCGGACGTCATCACGATCGAGACATCGCGCTCGGATATGGAGTTGCTCGACGCGTTCGACAATTTCAACTATCCGAACGAGATCGGCCCGGGCGTGTACGACATCCACTCGCCGAACATCCCTAGCCAGGAGCACATTGTGCAATTGATGCGCAAAGCGGCCGAGCGGATTCCGGCCGGGCGGTTGTGGGTGAATCCGGACTGCGGGTTGAAGACGCGGGCGTGGGAAGAGGTGATTCCGGCGCTGACGAATATGGTTGCGGCGGCTAAAACCTTGCGTGCGGGTGTTTGATAGCGAGCGTGCACGGCGGCGACGTGTGAAACCGTAAGCGACATGCAAAACGGCCACCTGAAGGTGGCCGTTGGTTTATGTTGCTGCGTATGTTGCGCCGTCAGGTTTCATCACCGGGCTTGCGCAGCAGATAGGTGTCCATGATCCACCCATGTTTACTGCGGGCTTCTGCACGGACACGCACGATCTCATCCGCGACGTCGTGCAGCTTTCCCGAGATCAGGATTTCATCTGGCGTTCCAACATAGGCGCCCCAGTAGATATCCAGATTCTGACCGACAAGCTTGCGGTAGGTATCCTGCGAGTCGAGCATGACGACGACGCTGTCCACATTATTCGGGAACCCGTCGGCAATGCCACGGCCGTTGGTGATCTCGATAGAGCGACCGATCTGGTTGAGCGGCACCTTGTGCCGCGCAGCGAGCGCCTGGACGCTGCTGATGCCTGGAATGACCTCGTAGTCGAACGTATGGTTGCCGGCTTTCCCGATCGCTTCGACGATGCGTATCGTGCTGTCGTATAACGACGGATCGCCCCAGACCAGAAATGCTCCACATTCGCCGTCGCTCAACTCGTCAGATATCAGGCGTTCAAATACGTGCTGCTTGTCGCGGTTGAGTTCGTCGACGGCGGCCCTGTAGTCGCCTTTGCCCTCGTCGCGTCTACGTTCGGGACTCGTCGCTTCGACAATACGATAGCGTTCGTTTTTCACAAACCGCTCGATGATGTCCTTACGCAGCGCAACGAGTTTTTCCTTCGCGACGCCTTTGTCCATTACGAAGAACACGTCGACCTGATTGAGCGCGTTGATCGCCTGAACAGTCATGTAGTCGGGGTTTCCCGCGCCGATCCCGATGATCAGAATTCTTTTCGTCATGCCAGTTCCCGGTGAATGCAGCGACGCGTGCATTCAATGAATCGATGGTGAAAAGCAGTGATATGAACATGGCTCATATAACAATGAAAACATGTCGCTTGATGAATCATAGCGTGACTTCCAGACTGTGAGCCATTCAGTCAAGGATCCGCTATGGCTCGCACCCACATACATGGTTTTCCGCGCATCGGCGCACATCGCGAACTCAAGTTTGCCCAGGAGTCGTTCTGGCGCGGCGAGTCCGACGATGCCTATTTGCGCGGCGTTGCGAAGGAATTACGCGCCCGTCATTGGGAACAGCAGCGGGCGGCGAATCTGGACTTCGTGACGGTTGGCGATTTCGCTTACTACGACCAGATGCTCTATCTGACTGCGCTGCTGGGCGCGTTGCCCGAACGTTTCGAGTTCGAGCCGGCGGCGCTGTCGCTGGCCCAGTATTACGAACTGGCGCGCGGCAACAAGGCGCAGCCGGCGCTGGAAATGACCAAGTGGTTCGATACCAATTACCACTACCTCGTGCCGGAACTGGGACCGGAGACGACGTTCAATGGCGGTGTCGAGTGGTTCTTCGATGAAGTCGATGAAGCGCTTGCGCTGAATCACACGGTCAAGCCCGTGTTGATTGGGCCGATTACGTATCTGTGGTTGTCGAAGAGTCACGTGGCTGGCTTCGACCGTCTGTCGCTGCTGCCGCGGCTCGTGATCCGCTATATGCGCATTCTCGAGAGATTGCAGCAGCGCGGTATCGAGTGGGTTCAGCTCGACGAGCCGGCGTTGTGCCTCGACCTCGACGGCGAGTGGCTCGGAGCGTTTTCTGCGGTGTACGAGGTGCTCGGTGCGTCGGACGTCAAGATATTGCTCGCGACGTATTTCGACACCGCCGCCGATCATGCGCCGCTCGTGGCGAAACTGCCGGTGCACGGCGTGCATATCGATCTGGTCAGGGCGCCGCAGCAACTCGATGCGTGGCACCGGGCGTTACCGGTGGATCGGGTGTTGTCGGCGGGTGTGATCGACGGACGAAATATCTGGCGTGCCGATCTCGGCAAGATTGTCGGATCGCTGCAGCAGTTTCATGCGGAACGTGGCGACCGGCTCTGGATTGCACCGTCGTGCTCGCTACTGCACGTACCGATCTCGCTTGCTGCGGAAAAGCGACTCGATGCGGATCTGAAGTCGTGGCTCGCCTTTGCTACCGAGAAGCTCGCTGAAATCGGCACGATTGCGCTTGCGTTACGCGATCCGGTTGCTGCCGCGCCGGCGCTCACGGCCGCTGCGAATGTACTCGACGCGCGACGCAGTTCGCGCGCGGTCCAGAACGTGCTGGTGCAGAGGAAGGTCGCAGCCGTCACCGATGCGATGGCAAGCCGTAAGAGCCCGTTTGAGGATCGTAGTCGCGTGCAACGGCATTCGCTGAAGCTGCCGCTTCTGCCAACCACTACGATCGGCTCGTTTCCGCAGACACCCGCGATCCGGCAGGCGCGTGCCGCTTACAAGCGCGGCGAACTGCGCGCACTCGATTACCTCGAGCGCATGCGCGCGGAAACCGCCAGCGTGTTGCGCAAGCAGGAGGAACTCGGGCTCGATGTGCTTGTGCACGGCGAGGTCGAGCGCAACGATCTGGTTGAGTTTTTTGCAGAAAAGCTCTGGGGATATGCGCTCACTGAGAATGGCTGGGCGCAGAACTACGGCGCGCAGTGCGTCAAGCCACCGATCATTTACGGCGACATTTATCGCCCGGAGCCGATGATCGTCGATGCCGCGTGTTACGCCCAGTCGCTGACAGACCGACTGATAAAAGGCGTGCTCACCGGGCCGGTGACAATGCTCGAATGGTCGTTTGTGCGCGACGATCAACCGCGCTCGACGACGGCCTTGCAACTGGCGCTGGTGATGCGCGACGAGGTGAACGATCTCGAGAAGGCCGGCATTCGCATCATCCAGATCGATGAGCCGGCGTTTCGCGAAGGCTTGCCGTTGCGAAAGACCGATTGGGCGGCGTATCTGGATTGGGCGGCACGGGCGTTCCGTATTTCTTCCAGCGGCGTGTCGGATGCGACGCAGATCCATACGCACATGTGTTATTCGGAGTTCAACGACATTCTTCCATCGATCGCCGCGCTCGATGCAGACGTTATTACGATCGAGACGTCGCGATCTTCGATGGAATTGCTCGATGGCTTCGGTGCGTTTTCGTACCCTAATGGCATTGGCCCGGGGGTGTATGACACTCACTCGCCGCGCGTGCCGAGTGTCGAGACGATGCAACGCCTGCTCGAACGAGCCTGCGAAGTGATTCCTGCGGAACGCCTGTGGGTCAATCCTGATTGCGGGTTGAAGACGCGTGCCTGGCCGGAGACAGAAGCGGCGTTGAGCAACATGATTCTGGCTGCGAAGGCGTTGAGGCAGAAGATTGAAGCCGAACGTAGTAGTGCGGTTGAGCTGGTGTGACGGTTTTGCGAGACGCTTTAAACCGCTCGTTGAGTTATCGCGAGCGGGCCTGGCTTCTCATCACGTGAGCCGATTGCGCTCGACTAATCGCGCGGTGATCCCGCCGGAACGATTTCGCAAGAACCCGTATAGGGCACTGATCCAGAGGATGCTGCCTGTTGCGAATGCGCCGGTCGGGTAACTCGATCCACTATTTGCAATCCATGGGTATCCCAACGCAACGACGATCAGCGCGGCTCCGGTTGCGTAGTGCCGCCGTGCGTGAAAGACCCGGGCGAGTGGTATGAAATGGACGCCGACAATCAGAATGACCGTGGGCATGACCCACTCTGCGTGACCCGTAGCATTCAAAGCGATGTTTGCAACCAGTACCGCTAGCCATTGCGTCGCGTTCACCCATCGGAACGCGCGCTGCGATGCACGGTAGCGCGACGACTCCACGCGCACTTCGGCTTCGGTTTTGCCTTGCCGGAACTCGCACCACGCCCACAAGAAAATCGTGCTGCCGGCGAGCGCAATCAGAGTCAGTGTCGGCAGATCTGCGCCGTGTCGCTGCAGACACCAGTCGATCATCCACAGTGTGCCGAATCCCGCGAAGAACATCTGTCCGACTGCCGCGCCTGCTTTCGGGCTATACATTGAGTATTCCAAGGCACTTCCTCGATCAGGTTTCGTAGAAACAGCATCGCTGCACGACTACAACGATCCGCTGCAAACAAAGGTACCTCACGCCGCACCGTCAAGAATCCCACGCAAATGACTGACATAGCGCTCAAACGCGAGGCGTCCCGACGGCGTCATCGCGATACTGGTTCGCGGTTTCTTTCCCACAAAACCCTTCTCCATCTCGATGTAACCGGATTTCTCTAACGTCGCGAGATGAGCGCCGAGATTGCCTTCGGTTGCTTCGACGATGGCACGCAGTCGAACAAAGTCGATCGACTCGCGGCTGGGTAGTGCGTTGAGCGCGGCCATTATCTTGAGCCGAACCGGCTGATGAATGATGTCGTCCAGCTGATCCATTTACGCTCTCCGCAGCCACAAGCCAGCGAGCATCAGCGCGCCGCCACCGGCCACCGCCATCCACAGGGCGAAATGAGCGGGCAGCACGAAATAGCCGATTAGCGTTAGCGCCGCCAGCAACGTACCGGCAATGGCGAATCGCGCGCCAAGCCAAAGACCGGCCAGTACATAAAACAGCGCGACGATCAGCGCGATGAACGCCGCCGACTGCATGCCTGTGGCCGGCTGGAAAATAACGAGCGCCAGGATATAGAACGCAAAAATGCTCAGCATCGAGGCCAGCCAGCGCCAGCTCGTTGCGGACCGATCTTCATGCCTACCTCGCTGGCCGAGATAGATGCATCCAAGCACGCCTACGACGTTCAGCGCTATCCAGATGAAGTTGGCATACGCAGGCGCAATGTCAGTCAAACCAAAGCCGATCAGCCAGATCACGCCCCACAGCATGAACATCGGTGCCATCCGTCGATATCGATAGAGCTGACCGCTGCGCTGACTAACTGATTCGACTTCACGTAAGGCCGTAGCCGCTTGCTCGGAGGAGAGTGACATGGTAGTAAGAGTAGGGTTAAGTTCAGAGTACTCTGTACGACAGAGTGAAAAGATGCAAAATAACAAGGGAAAGCCCTATCCAAAAAGCCTAAAAATCGCTTTGCGCTTCTTTCGTTTCGAAACTAAACTCTTTCGAAACAAAAGCACCTACTTTCGAGATCCGGAGACATGCTAGTCAGCAAGAGTTCACTGAGGCGCCGGCTGCAAATCGTCGAACTCGTCCGCAAGCGCGGCGAGGTATCGGTCGAGGAGCTCAGTCAGGTATTCGACGTATCGAGCGTCACCATCCGCACGGACCTGACCTATCTGGAGCAGCAGCGTTACCTTGTGCGGTCGTTCGGCAAGGCGCGTTACCTCTCGCAGCGACCCGGCGACAACGTCCTCGCGCCCATTGCGGATAGCGCGACCCGCAAGGCATCGGAAACGACGATTGCGCGCTTCGCCGCAGAGGCCGTCGACGATCACGAGTCGCTAATGATGGGCGCCGGCGAAGTCGTCCACAGAATCCTGCCGTTCCTGTCCGACCGTTCGAACCTTGCCCTGCTCGTGCAGGACATCGGGATGGCGCAAACGGCACAGCGTTTTCTGCACTGTGAACTACAGCTCACGGGCGGCCAGCTCGAACAGGGCAGCTCGACGATGACGGGCCCCGATGCGGAAGCATCGGTGGCACGGCGCTCCATCGACCTCTGCTTTCTCGAAGCCTCGGGGCTCGACCGCGAAGGCAACCTGCTGTGCGCCGATCCGGCACTGGCACGCGTGTTTCAGGCTGCACGGCAGGCGGCCACGCGAACCATCGTCGTTGCGTACCAGCCGCAGCTAAACGAGCGCGACGGCGAGGTATTCGCAAACCTCGCGGACATCGATGCGTTGCTTATCGATGACGGCATCGACCCACCCACCATGGATTTGATGCCGCGCAAGGGTCTGCAGCTCCACAGAAGGGAAAGCGGAATTCTCGAATTCCGCCAATCCACTTACTAGACCATCAAAGGAAGAAAGGAAGAGACACATGAAGTTGACGCTCAAAAGCATGGCGGCCATCCTCGCCGCGACCACGACGTTTGCCGTCGCCCCACTGGCGCACGCCGACCAGGTCAAGATCGGCGCGTCTCTGCTGACGCAGCAACATCCGTTTTACGTCGCGCTCGCCGATGCGATGAAACAGGAAGCGCTGAAGGACAACGCGAAGCTCGACATATCGATCGCGAATCAGGATCTGAGCAAACAGATCGCCGATGTGCAGGACTTCGTGACCCGCAAGGTCGACGTGATCGTGCTTTCACCGGTCGATTCGAAAGGTGTCAAGGCGGCGGTCATGATTGCGCAGCGAGCCGGCATCCCTGTCATCACCGTCGACATCAGCGCGCAGGGAGTCGAGGTGGCTTCCCACATCGCTACCGACAACTACGCCGGCGGCCAGATGGCTGGGCAACTGATGTGCAAGGTCCTCGGCGGCAAGGGCAAGGTCGGTGTGATCGACTATCCGACGGTGCAGTCCGTGATCGATCGCGTGACGGGTTTCAAGAAGGCTCTCGATGCGTGTCCGGGTGTGCAGATCGTTGCAGTCCAGCCCGGCATCACGCGCGCTGAAGCGTTGACGACTGCGCAGAACATGCTTCAGGCTCATCCGGATCTCGACGGAATCTTTGGGTTTGGCGATGACGCCGCGATGGCGGCAGCTGTTGCCGGCAAATCAGCGGGCAATCACGTCAAGGTGATCGGCTTCGACGGCATGCCGGAAGCGCGCGCAGCCGTAGACAAGAATCCCAACTTCGTCGGCGTGATCCGTCAATACCCCGAAAAAATGGGCGCCATCGCTGTCGACACAGCCGTGAAGGTTGCCGCAAAACAGCCGGTCGCGAAGCTGATCCCCGTGACACCCGGCGTCTACCTGCACGGGACCACAAAGTGAATGCGAGCCCGAACCGCCTGTGCGCTCAGGCATCGGGCGCGAGCTTTAGCGATGGCGCGGATGTTCCTTTTGCCGAGTTGAGGTCCATCGCTAAATCGTTCGGTACGGTCGAGGCGATCAAGAACGTTTCGCTCGCGTTGCGAAGCGGACGGGTCCACACGATTCTCGGCGAGAACGGCGCGGGCAAGTCGACCTTGATGAAGATTCTGGCGGGCGTGCATCAACCGACGAGAGGCGATCTGCTCGTGCGTGGTCAGCCTGTTGTATTTGCCACCCCATCTGAATCGCAGGCGGCCGGCATCTCGATCATCTATCAGGAGCTGAGTCTCGCGGCGAATCTGACTGTGGCGGAGAACATCTTCGCGGGCCACGAGCCGCAGCGATTCGGCATCGTCGACTTCAAATCGTTGTTCCGGCAAGCGCAGGATCTGCTCGACGATCTCGCGATCGATATCGACGCACACGTCGCCGTTGCGCGCCTGTCGATGGCGCAGCGGCAACTTGTTGAAATTGCGAAGGGACTGAGTCGCCGTGCCGAGCTGGTCATCATGGACGAACCTACGTCGTCCCTGAGCGACCGGGAGGCCGAAGTGCTGTTCGGCATCGTGGCGAAACTCAAGGCGCGTGGCATCGCCATCGTCTACATCTCGCACCGCATGGACGAGATCATGCGGATCTCCGACGACATCTCGGTGATGCGCGACGGGCAATACATCTGCACGCACGACCGGAACGAGACGACGATTGGCGCGCTGATCAATCTCATGGTCGGACGCGAGATGAGCGATGTCTATCCGCCGCGCGCCACGCCGCTCGATACGAATCGCGCACCATTGCTCGAAGTGCGAAACCTCACCATTAACGGCAAGTTTCACGACATCAGTTTCAGTGTCCGACCTGGTGAAATCTTCGGTTTCTTTGGCCTGATCGGCGCGGGTCGCTCGGATGTGATGAAGGCGCTGTTTGGAATCGGACGTCCGACTGGACAGATCCTGATGGATGGCAAGGCAGTGCGGTTACGTTCGCCGGAAAGCGCAATCTCGGCGGGCATCGCGTTCGTCACCGAAGACCGAAAGCACGAGGGCCTGGTGCTCATGCATTCGATTGCGCAAAACATCACGATGGCCAGCTTCGAGCGCAAGGGTTCTCGATTTGGCATCGTGAGCAGCCGCTACGAGCAACGCGAAACGCAGGATGCGATCGCTCGCATGAAGATCAGAACAGCGGGCCCGCACCAGGCGGTCGGCGATCTGAGCGGCGGCAACCAGCAGAAAATCGTCTTTTCCAAATGGCTTTCGCTCAAGCCCAAAGTGCTGATTCTCGATGAGCCAACCCGCGGTGTCGACGTCGGCGCGAAGTTCGAGATCTACCGCGTGATGCGTGAACTCGCCGATGCCGGCACCGCCATTGTTCTGGTCTCTTCGGAATTGCCCGAAGCGCTGGCCATGAGCGACCGTCTCGCAGTGATGCGCGAGAAGCGCCTTGTCAGGGAATTCGCAACGACGGGGCTGACTCAGGAGACCGTCATGTCGTACGCAACAGGAGCAGCACCAGCATGAAATCATCGGAGCTTACTAGACAGGCCGCGCCGCGCGGACACATGAGCAGCTTGACCGGGCGCCCATGGATGCGCCACTACGGCGGCATCGTCTGCGGACTCGCGTTGCTCTGCGTACTTTTCGCGGTTCTGTCGAGCAACTTTCTGACGCTCGGCAACCTGCTGAACATCGTCATGCAGGTATCGATCATCGCGATTCTCGGCTTCGGGATGACCTATGTCCTGTTGCTCGGCGATATCGATCTTTCTGTCGGCGCCGTGATGGCGCTCGTCGGCACGGTCGCCGCTTTCTCGATGCAGCATGGACTGCATCCTGCGCTGGCTATCGTGATCGCCATGGGTGCGGGACTGGTTCTCGGGTTCATCAACGGTACGCTGACCGCGATGCTGACCATCCCCTCGTTCATCGTGACAGTCGCAACGATGGGCGTTTTCCGGGGGCTCGCCTATATCACGTCGGCAGGCGTACCGATCTCGATCGACGACGACCGCTTTGCCGCACTCGGCAACGCGACTTTTCTTGGCATTGCGATACCCATCTGGCTTCTAGTGGTCCTGCTGGCCATCAACCATTTCGTCCTGTCGAAAACGGTGTTTGGACGCAAGGCATATCTGGCAGGCGGGAATCGCGAGGCCGCGCTGTATTCGGGCATCAACGTCAGGCGTCTGCGGATCGGCATCTTCATGATCTCCGGGCTGATGGCGAGCATCGGCGGCGTGCTGATGACCTCGCGTCTGTATTCGGCGCAGCCCAATGCGGGTCTCGGCTATGAACTGGACGCGATCGCGGCTGCCGTGCTTGGCGGGACCAGTCTGAGCGGCGGCTACGGCACGATTATCGGCACGTTGATCGGTGCGCTGATCATCGGCGTCATCAACAACGGCATGAATCTGCTGAGCGTTCCGTACTTTTATCAACTGATCGTAAAGGGCGTCGTCATCCTCGTCGCCGTTTGCATCGATGTTCAAACGAAAAAGCGTCATGGCTAACACTGAACTACACAAGTCCCGCGACGTCGGCTACATCCTGACGATGGGCGAAATTCTGGTCGAGATAATGGCAACCGAGCGCGGCCAGTCGTTCCGCCGGCCGGGCACATTGATCGGCCCCTACGCGAGCGGCGCACCGGCCATCTTCATCGATCAGGTTGCGAAGGCCGGCAGCCGGTGCGCGATGATCGGTTGCGTCGGCGACGACGATTTCGGCACGCTCAACGTCGAGCGATTGCGTGCGGATGGCGTCGACGTCTCCGGTATCTCCGTCATCAAGACCGCGACGACGGGTAGCGCATTCGTGACTTACCGCGAGGACGGCGACCGCGACTTTATCTACAACATCGCCAACAGCGCCTCCGGACATTTATCGGTCGGCAACATCCGCGACGATTTGCTCAAGCAGTGCTGCCACTTTCACGTGATGGGCTCGTCGCTCTTTTCATTTCGCATCATCGAAGCGATGAAAAAGGTCATCGAAACCGTCAAGGAACACGGCGGGACGGTGAGCTTCGATCCGAACATCCGCAAGGAGATGCTGCGTATTCCCGAAATGCGCGAAGCGCTCGATTTCATCCTTGACTACACCGATGTTTTCCTGCCGAGCGGCCACGAGGTGATGCTGCTCGCGAGCGCAAGCAGCGAAGAGGGCGCTATCGACGAGCTTCTGAAGCGCGGTGTGCGCGAAGTCGTGATCAAGCGCGGCAAGCATGGATGCAGTTACTTCGACGGAAAAACCGCGCTGAACCTTCCCGCGCTGCCGGTTCAGGAAGTCGATCCGACGGGCGCGGGCGACTGCTTCGGTGGAACCTACATCGCCTGTCGCGCTCAAGGCTTCGGCATTGAAAGGGCGCTGACCTATGCATGCGCAGCCGGTGCGCGGGCAGTGACGTTTCGCGGCCCGATGGAAGGGACCGCGACGTTGGCCCAGCTCGACGATTTCATCGCGAACCCGACGGAGCAGCGTCATGACTAACGTCGTCTTTCGTCTCTCGGGCGACGAGCGCGCGGCGCAGAAGCTCAAGGGGATGTATTCGATCTGCTCGGCTCATCCGTGGGTGCTGAGTGCGGCAATGAAGCAGGCGCTCGACGACGACACGCCGCTGCTGATCGAATCGACTTCGAATCAGGTCGACCAGTTCGGCGGATACACGGGAATGAAGCCCGCGGATTTCGTGCGCTTCGTGCATCTGATTGCCGATCGCGTTGGCTTGCCGCGCTCACGGCTGATTCTCGGTGGCGACCATCTTGGCCCTAACGCATGGCGCGACCTGCCCGCGGAGGAAGCCATGCAACACGCGGAAGCGCTCATCGATGCGTACGTGTCGGCCGGTTTCGCGAAAATTCACCTCGATACGAGCATGAGTTGCGCCGGCGATCCGGAGCGACTCTCGGATCATGTCGTGGCCGGGCGCGCCTCGCGCCTGTGTGCAATCGCCGAGGCCGCTGCCGTGCGCGCAGGCGGAAACGAAAAACCGGTGTATGTGATCGGCACGGAGGTTCCGGTACCGGGCGGTGCTGCGGAAGAACTGGAGGCGGTAGAGGTCACGCATCCGGAGGCGGCGCTCGCGACGGTTGCAGTTCATCGCGAGGCGTGGCGCGATCGCGGCCTTGACGACGTGTGGGAGCGCGTGATCGCCCTCGTCGTTCAGCCGGGCGTCGAGTTCGATCATACGAAGGTCGTGGACTATCAACCGAGGCTTGCCAGGAAGCTTGCGGGAGTTCTTGAACAGTTGCCCGGAATGGTCTTCGAGGCACACTCCACCGACTATCAGAGACCGGAATCGCTCGCCACGCTGGTGCGGGACGGGTTTGCCATTCTGAAAGTCGGCCCGGGTGTGACGTTTGCCCTGCGCGAAGCGCTGTATGCGCTTGCCGACATCGAGACTGAACTCGTCTCTCCAGAAACGACATCGAACCTGCGTGAAGTCGTGGAGCGCGTCATGCTTTCGCGCCCCGGCAACTGGGAGAAGTATTACCACGGCGACGATCAGAAAAAGCGGCTGTTGCGCACCTACAGCTATAGCGACCGTGTCCGGTATTACTGGGCCGATCCGGAGATCGACGCGGCGGTGCAAACGCTGATGAGCAGCCTCGCAGACATCGCCATCCCGGAGAACCTGCTGAGCCGCCATCTACCCGAACAGTACTGGCAGTTCAGGCGCGAGCTGATCGATGCATCGCCGATGAGCCTGATCGAGAGCAAGGTTCGCGAAGTCATTGGCTCGTATGCCGCCGCGTGCAGGATATGCGATGTGGCATCCGAAGAAACGTAATCGTTTTTTTAATCCCTGATCCAGGAGCACGACATCCACCGAAAGGGAAGTTTCTAGCAGAGAGGAGACAGACGTGAAGACGAAAACTTCGATCAGTTGCAATGTGACCCGCAGGGCGTTAGTCGCTGGAGTAATTTTCAGTGCGGCGCAAATGGCAAGCGCAGCGAGCGTGACGATTGCAACGCTCAACAACCCGGACATGATCGAGCTCAAGAAGCTCTCGGCCACGTTCGAGAAAGCAAATCCGGATATCACGCTGAACTGGGTGATTCTCGAAGAGAACGTATTGCGCCAGCGGGCAACGACGGACATCACCACGAACAGCGGTCAGTTCGACGTGGTCGCGATCGGAACGTACGAAGCGCCGCAGTGGGGCAAGCGCGGATGGCTCGCGCCGATGAACAACCTGCCGGCCGATTACGATCTCGACGACGTCGTCAAGACAGCGCGGGACGGTCTGTCTTCGAATGGCCAGTTGTGGGCGTTACCGTTCTACGTCGAGAGTTCGATGACCTTTTACCGCAAAGACCTGTTTGCGGCGAAGGGCCTCAAGATGCCGGACCAGCCCACTTACGATCAGATCAAGGAATTCGCCGACAAGCTGACCGACAAGGCCAGTGGCGTATATGGCATCTGTCTGCGCGGCAAGGCGGGTTGGGGCGAGAACATGGCGTATGTATCGACGGTCGTCAACACGTACGGGGGACGATGGTTCGACGAGCACTGGAAAGCCCAGATCGATACGCCCGAGTGGAACAAGGCCATCACGTTCTATTCGGATCTGCTGAAGAAAGACGGTCCTCCGGGCGCCAGTTCAAACGGCTTTAACGAGAATCTCACGTTGATGTCGTCGGGCAAGTGCGCGATGTGGATCGATGCGACGGTTGCGGCCGGCATGCTCTATAACAAGGCGCAGTCGCAGGTCGCGGACAAGATCGGTTTCGCCGCAGCGCCGGTCGCGGTGACGCCGAAGGGATCGCACTGGTTGTGGTCGTGGTCGTTTGCCGTTCCCAAAACCTCGAAGTCGCAGGATGCCGCGAAGAAGTTTGCCGAGTGGGCAACGTCGAAGCAGTACATCGAACTGGTGGCGAAAGACGAGGGCTGGGCATCGGTTCCGCCGGGCACACGCAAGTCGACTTACGCGCGCCCGGAATACCGGCAGGCGGCACCGTTCGGCGACTTCGTTCTGAAGGCAATCGAAACGGCGAACCCCGATGATTCAACGCTCCAGAAGGTTCCGTATTCCGGCGTCCAGTTCGTGGGTATCCCCGAGTTCCAGTCGTTTGGGACGGTCGTGGGGCAGGCTATTGCAGGCGTGGTGGCCGGACAGACCGACGTGGCATCGGCGCTGAAGGCGGGCAATGCCGCGGCGGATCGTGCGGTGCGGCAGGCGGGCTACCAGAAGTAGGGCTGGGATGTTTCGATGCGAGCCGGTTGAGGTCGGGTTGGCCTCAACCGGCCTTTGTCTTGCGCGGCCGCTTTGCTGCGGGTGCCGAACCAGCAGCCGGTACGCTCCTCAACAGAAACTGCACCGCGTTGTCCGTCAGTTCGTCCAGATTGAGCGGCCCACCTGGTCTGTACCATTGCACCGCCCAGTTCAATGCGCCGAATGTCATCAACCGGTCGATCGGCGTTGGTGCGAGCCATTCTCCAGATGCATGCAGACGGGCAATTACGCTATCCCACAGGGCCTCGTAACGGTCCTTCAATTTCAGCACCGCGACCTTCCGGTCTTGATCGAGTGAACCCCATTCATAGAGCAGGACGGGGATGAAATCGTGATCCGGCGAAACCATCGTCTTGAGATGCGTGCGAACCAACGCATGAAAGGCTTCGCGCGCAGACAGGTTGTCGACGTCGAGTGCCTCGATGCGCGCGAGCGAGCTCGCCATACCCTGTTCCATCACGGCGACGAGAATGTCCTGCTTGGTCTTGAAGTGATAGAACCAGCTGCCCGCCTGAATGCCCACCGCGGCTGCGATATCGCGGACAGTCGTCCGTTCATACCCCTGGGTGCGGAACAGTTTAGCGGAGGTGAGAATCAGGTCGTCGCGCAACGACGCGCTTTCGCCCTTGAGCGGACGTCCGCGTTTGCGTGGAACTAGAGGAATGGCGCTCATACAGTCAATTCGGTGTCCCGTTCAGGCGAGGGCCGTAACGGCCGGCCATCGATCGGCACATTATCGATGACTTTCCCGCACCTGAACAGGGATGCAACCCCGGAGGCAGCCTGCGTTGCCCCGGTCAAAATTCGAGCTGCCGTGCGACCAGATCTTTCATGATCTCTTCGGTGCCGCCGCCGATCATGTTCACTTTCACCTCCCGATAGATACGCTCCGGCCGCGTGCCACGCATGTAGCCCATACCTCCGAGTATCTGCACGGCGCTATCGGCGCAGAACTGCATGGTCTGCGTCGCGAAGTTCTTCAGCATGCAGATCGTGGAGATCAGCGCGGGATCCCGCTTGTCCGTATGGTCCATCTGCCACGCGCATTGTTCGAGCCAGGCTCGCGTTGCCTCGATACGTGTCGCCATGTCGACCAGCTTGTGGCGAATGACCTGGTGATCGGCCACGCGCTGGCCAAACGTCTTGCGCTGCCGTGCCCATTCGAGCGCGTCTTCATAGCAGACTTCTGAAAAGCCGAGCGCGGATGCGGCAATGCTGAATCGCTCGAGATTGAAGTTCTGCATGATCAACGGAAAACCGCTGCCTTCCTGACCGATCAGGTTCGCGACGGGAACGCGGCACTGATCGAAGTGCAGATGCGCGGTATCGGACGCCCACCAGCCCATCTTTTTGAGTAGCGTCTTCGACAGCCCCGGTGTGTCTCCTTCTACCACCAGCAGCGACAGACCTTTGGCTCCGCGCGCTTCCGGGTCTGTGCGTACTGCAACCGTGTAGTAGTCCGCCCGCATGCCGGACGTGATGAACACTTTCTCGCCGCTCACGATGTAGTGATCGCCATCGCGGATCGCGCTCGTGCGCAGCGCAGCGACGTCCGATCCGCCGCCCGGTTCGGTAATCGCGAGCGCGGAAATCTTTTCGCCGGCCAGGATCCCCGGCAGCACGCGAGATTTCAACTCGTCGCTGCCTGCGTGCGCGATCGGTGGCGCGCCAATCGTGTGCGACATCAGCGAGCTTACGACGCCTCCCGAGCCGCAGCGGGCGAGTTCGACGGAACAGAGCAACCGGTGAAACGCGTCGACGTCTTCTATACCCCCGTAAGCGTCGGGAAAGCCAAGCCCAAGCAGGCCGATGTCCGCGGCTTTGCGATAAAGCTCGCGGGGAAACTCGCCAGCTTCGTCCCAGTCGTTGACGAACGGCGAGATCTCCTTTGCAACAAAGCGGCGAACGGTGTCCTGCAACTCGATATGTTCGGGGGTGTAGTACGCGGAATTCGCGTGTGTGGCGGGCATCTGCGTCTCCTGGGTGATATCCGTGAGCCTGACTGATGCGAATTCTAGATGTGTGCCTCAGGTAAATCAATCAAATGATTGATTTAATAAATTAGCGGCGCTAGGATGCGTCTACACACTCGCACAACAACATTCGGGACACTCCCATGACAACCTTGCAGGGCAAGACCGTCTTCATCACCGGCGGCTCACGCGGCATCGGCCTGGAGATAGGCAAGAAGGCCGCGAGCCAGGGCGCGAACGTCGTGATCGCAGCCAAGACGGCCGAGGTCAACCCCAAGCTGCCGGGCACCATTTACAGCGCCGCGGCTGAAATCGAGGTGGCGGGCGGCACGTGTCTGCCGCTCCAGGTCGATATCCGCGACGAAACGCAGATCGCGGCCGCGATGGCGCAGGCGGCGCAGCGCTTCGGTGGCATCGATGTGCTAATCAACAACGCAAGCGCGATCGGACTGACCCGCACGCCCGATACGCCGATGAAGCGCTTCGATTTGATGTTCGGCGTCAACGTGCGCGGCACCTATGCCTGCACGCAAGCCGCACTTCCGTACCTCAAGCTTTCGGCGCAGCGCAACGGCAATCCACACGTGCTGACCCTGTCTCCGCCGCTCAACATGAACGCAAAGTGGTTTGCACCGCATGTCGCCTACACGATGGCGAAATACGGCATGAGCCTGTGCGTGCTGGGACATGCCGAAGAATTCAAGCCTGAAGGCATTGCGGTCAATGCGCTGTGGCCCCGCACCGTAATCCAGACGGCGGCACTGCAAATGATCCCGGGTGTTCCGCCAGAGATCTGCCGGTCGCCGGCCATCATGGCCGACGCGGCCGCGCAGATCCTGTCGCTCGATGCGCGCGCCCACACCGGCAACTTCTATATCGACGAACAGGTTCTCGCCGATGCCGGTATCACCGACCTTTCTAAATACGCGATCGTGCCAGGCACGAAATCTTTCCCCAACGACCTGTTTCTGGACGACTGACACCATGCCTTATCGCTCATCGCTTCGCGCCGGTAGTTTCGACGACCGGATCGTCCTCGTCACAGGAGGCGGCAGCGGCATTGGACGCTGCTGTGCGCATGAACTCGCTTCGCTCGGTGCAACCGTTGTAGTGCTCGGACGTAATGCGGAAAAGTTGCAGCGTGTCATTGGCGAGATTCACGACGATGGCGGGCGCGCCGATTCGGTCGTTTGCGATATTCGTGATGAAGAGCAGGTCCGGCTTGCGGTCGCGCAAACGGTCGAGCGTTACGGCCGCATCGATCTGCTCGTCAACAACGCCGGAGGACAGTACCCAGCTCCGCTCGAGCACATCACCTCGAAAGGCTGGCAGGCGGTGCTGAACACCAACCTGCTGGGTGGCTTCCTCGTTGCGCGCGAGTGCTATACGCAATCGATGAAGCCACGCAAGTCGGGTGCCATCGTCAACATCATCGCCGACATGTGGCAAGGCATGCCCGGCATGGGTCATAGCGGCGCCGCGCGCGCCGGCATGCTCAATTTCACCGAAACCGCCGCTGCGGAATGGGCCGGCATCAGAGTGAACGCCGTGGCGCCGGGATGGATCGCATCGAGCGGGATGGACACGTACCCCGAAGCTGCGAAGCCACTGATCCGGAGTCTGCCGAAGCATGTACCGCTCGGCCGCATCGGCAACGAAGCGGAAGTGTCGGCGGCGATCGCGTTCCTGTTGTCGGAGGGCGCTTCGTTTATCAACGGAACCTGCCTGCGTGTCGATGGCGGCGCACCCAATGCGCGGCGCCACTACCCAATGATGCCCGCCGAACCCACCGGCGCGTTCGACGGTTTCCACCGCGCCACCACGCCAGATATCTTCAAGAGCTGACATGCCTGTCTTCCAGTCTCGCCTCAATACAGCCAGCGCCGTGGTCCGGGACAACACGGAGCACACCACCGCGCTGATTGCTCAATTGCACACGTTGCAGGCGCGCGCCGCGCAGGAATCGGCGAAGGCGCGCCCGCGGTTCGCGAAGCGCGGCCAGTTGCTGCCGCGCGAACGCCTGGCGTTACTTCTCGATGCCGGTGCGCCCTTTCTCGAACTCGCTTCGCTTGCAGGCTATCTCGTCGGCGAAAGCGATCCGGAGAAGTCCGTGCCGGGTGCGGGCATGATCGCCGGCATCGGCTACGTGAGCGGCACCCGTTGCATGATCGTGGTCGCCGATTCCGGTATCGACGCCGGCGCGCTGCAGCCGATGGGGCTCGAAAAGTTTCAACGCCTGCAGAAGATCGCACTCGATAACCGCCTGCCGTTCGTCCACCTGGTCGAGTCGGCGGGCGCGAACCTGATGCAATACCGCGTCGAGGAATTCGTCAACGGCGGCGGCAATTTTTATCAGCTCGCGAAGCTGTCCGCAGCGGGCATTCCGGTGCTCACACTGGTGCACGGATCGTCGACTGCGGGCGGTGCCTACATGCCAGGTCTGTCGGACTATGTCGTGATGGTGCGCGACCGGGCAAAGGCATTTCTCGCCGGACCGCCGTTGCTAAAAGCCGCGACCGGCGAGATCGCCACCGACGAAGAACTCGGCGGCGCCATGCTGCATGCGAGCGTCTCGGGGCTCGCCGAATACCTCGCGGACGATGATGCGGACGGTATCCGCATCCTGCGCGAACTCGTCGACAAGCTCGGTTGGAACGCACGCGAGAGCGCATTGCCGGTCGGTGCCGAACCCACGCTCGACGCCAATGAACTGCTCGGCATCATGTCGCGCGACGGCAAAAAGCCGGCGGACATGCGCGAGGTAATCGCGCGCATCGTCGACGCATCCGACCTGCTCGAATTCCAGCCGCTCTACGGACCGGCGACGGTCTGTGCGCACGCCCGCATTCACGGCATCCCGGTCGGCATCATCACGAACAACGGGCCACTCGATCCGGCAGGCGCAACCAAGGCGACGCACTTCATCCAGAGCTGCTGCCAGAGCGATATTCCGATTGTCTATTTGCAGAACACCACCGGTTTCATCGTCGGTAAGGATTCCGAGCGCGCCGGCATGATCAAGCACGGCTCGAAAATGATTCAGGCGGTCTCGAACGCGACCGTGCCGCAGATCACCATACTGTGCGGCTCCGCGTTCGGGGCTGGCAATTTCGGCATGTGCGGACGGGGCTTCAATCCGTCCTTTCTCTTTTCATGGCCTAACGCTCGCACAGCAGTGATGGGTGCGGAGCAGGCCGCGCTGACCATGTCGATCGTGATGGAGAGCGCGGCGCGCGCGAAGGGTCTTGAACCCGACGTCGAGCGCATCGAAGCATTGCGCCAGAAGATCGTTGCGAACTTCGAGCGCCAGACGCACGCGTTTTATACCTCGGGCCGCATGCTCGACGACGGCGTCATCGATCCGCGCGACACGCGCCGGGTGATCGCGATGACGCTGTCGGTATGCCGCGATGGCCGCAACAAGACTGTTTACCCCCTTACGTTCGGCGTCGCCCGTCCCTGATCCGGAGACATCATGCTATTCACTCAAGAACACGAAGAAATTGTCCGTACCGTCAAGCGTTTCATCGAACAGGAAATCAATCCGCACGTCGATGAGTGGGAAGAGGCCGGCATCTTCCCTGCGCATGAAGTTTTTCGCGAACTCGGCAAGCTCGGTGTGCTCGGTCTCAGCAAGCCCGAGGCCTTCGGCGGCGGCGGCCTCGACTACAGCTATGAAACGGCATTCGCCGAGGCGCTGGGCGTTTGCAACGCGGGTGGCGTACCGCTCGCGATCGGTGTGCAAACCAACATGGCGACACCCGCGCTCGCACGCTTCGGCTCCGATGCGTTGCGCGCAGAGTTTCTCGCGCCCGCCATTGCCGGCGAGCTGGTCGCGTGTATCGGTGTCTCGGAGCCGGGCGCGGGCTCCGACGTCGCCGCGATCCGGACGACCGCGCGCAAGGACGGCGACGACTATGTGATCAGCGGCACCAAGCTCTGGATCACCAACGGCACGCAGGCCGACTGGATGTGCTGCCTTGCCAACACGTCGGATGATCCGGCGCATCGCAACAAGTCGCTGATCATCGTGCCGTTGAAATCGAAGGGCGTGCAGATCGAGAAGAAGATTCGCAAGATCGGTATGCACTCATCGGACACCGCGCAGATTTTTCTCGACGAGGTGCGCGTGCCACGGCGCAATCTGATCGGTGAGGAAGGCAAGGGCTTCACCTATCAGATGCTGCAGTTCCAGGAAGAGCGGCTGTATGGCGCTGCGGGCGCGTTGCTCGTGCTCGATCGCGCGATCGACCAGACGATCGACTATACGCGGCAGCGCAAGATTTTCGGCCGGTCGGTGCTGGACAATCAGGTCGTCCACTATCGGCTCGCCGAACTCAAAACCGAGGTCGAAGCGGTGCGCGCGCTCACGTATCGCGCGACGGAACTCTACGTCGGTGGTGGCGACGTGACTGCGCTTGCATCGATGGCGAAACTGAAAGCGGGGCGTCTCGCGAGAGAAGTCACCGACAGTTGCCTGCAGTTCTGGGGCGGCATGGGCTTCGCCTGGGAATCGAGTATTTCGCGCACCTATCGCGACAGCCGCCTGTTCTCGATCGGCGCCGGAGCCGACGAAGTGATGCTCAGCATCATCTGCAAGAAGCTCGGCACGTTGCCCCGGGAGTGATGCGAGACATGACCTCATCACTTCAACCGGCGAACGGTGACGCGCCGCTGCACGTGGCGCAGATCGGCGGCGTGCTGTTCGCGACGCTGAACCGACCTGACCGGCGCAATGCGTTGACCGACGATATCGTCGCGGCGCTCGATGTCGAATGCGAGCGCGTCAAGAACGACCACAACGTGCGTGCCTTCGTGTTGCGCGGCGCGGGCGGCACGTTTTGCGCCGGTGGCGATTTCAGCGGCTTCAAGGCGCTGATGCGCGAACCCGCGCCCTCAACCGGTCGCGATCCGATCGCGCTCTACAACCGACGGTTCGGTGCGCTGCTCGAGAAGCTTGCCGCGCTGCCTGTGCCGACACTCGCCGTGATCGAAGGCGCAGCGATTGGCGGCGGTTGTGGCCTAGCAGCGGCATGCGACCGCGTCATCATGGCCGCCGACGCTCATCTGTCGATGCCTGAAACAACGCTCGGCCTGCCGCCTGCGCAGATCGCTCCGTTCATCGTTGCGCGCGCTGGCGTCTCGCGTGGCCGATGGCTGATGCTCACGGGCCAGCGGCTATCCGCGGCAGAAGCGCTGTACGCGGGTCTCGTCGACGAAACGTCGTCGCCCGGGGGCATCGATGTCCTGCTGCAAAGCGAACTCGCACGCGTACTCGCCAGCGAGCCCGCGGCCCAGCGCGCGACGAAACGCATCGTCGCGGACGCGGGCATTCGCGAACGTTCGCTCGTGCTCGATGCAGCCGCCGACGACTTCGCGACCGCACTGCGCTCCGGCAACGTCACCGAAGGATTAGCCGCACTGGCTGCGAAACGCGCCCCGACCTGGCAGATCGCCCAACCCGCTCTGCCGGAGAAACCATGAAGGAACAACGCTTCACGCGCCTGCTGATCGCCAATCGCGGTGAAATCGCGGTACGGGTCTCACGCACGGCGCAACGTCTTGGCATCGCGACCGTCGCGGTTCATTCGGACGCTGACCGGAACAACCCGCATGTTCGTGCCTGCGATACGGCCGTTTCAATCGGCGGTGCAACGCCGGCGGAATCGTATCTCGTCATCGACAAGCTGATCGACGCGGCACTGCGCAGCGGCGCAGAGGCGATTCATCCGGGCTACGGATTTCTGTCCGAAAACGCCGGATTCGCTCGACGTGTGACCGAAGCAGGACTTGTATTCGTCGGCCCACCCGCCGATGCGATCGACGCGATGGGCGACAAGGCCCGCGCGCGACGCCGGATGGCGGAGGCGGGCATTCCGGTTGTCCCGGGCTATGACGGCGACGATCAGTCCGAGGCGGTGCTGTTGTCGGAAGCAGCGCGTATTGGTTTTCCGATCATGGTCAAGGCATCGGCCGGTGGCGGCGGGCGCGGCATGCGGCGCGTCGACGCGCCGGAAGCGCTGGCCGAATCGCTGAAGCTTGCTGTGTCGGAAGCACAGAAGGCATTCGGCGATGGGCGTGTGATTCTCGAGCGCGCGGTCATCGAGCCACGTCACGTCGAAATCCAGGTCTTCGCCGATGCGCACGGCAATGTCGTCTACCTCGGTGAGCGCGACTGCTCGATTCAGCGTCGGCATCAGAAGATCGTCGAGGAAGCACCGTCGCCTGCCGTCGATGAAGCATTGCGTCGGCGTATGGGTGAAACGGCCGCTGCGGTCGCCCGGGAAATCGGTTACGTCGGGGCAGGCACGATCGAGTTTCTGCTCGACCGCACAGGGCATTTCTATTTCATGGAGATGAATACCCGCCTGCAGGTCGAGCATCCGGTCACCGAATTCATCACGGGTCAGGATCTCGTCGAATGGCAGTTGCGTGTCGCGCAAGGCGAGCCGTTGCCGCTGAAGCAGGAGGACATCCGCATCGAAGGTCATGCGATCGAAGTCCGGCTGTGCGCAGAAGACCCCGCTGACGATTTCCTGCCGCGCACGGGCAATGTGCTGCTCTGGCGTCCGGGTCGTCACGTGCGCTGCGATCACGCGCTCGAAGACGGCGTGACCATCAGTCCGTTCTACGACTCGATGCTAGGCAAGGTGATTGCACACGGTCGCACTCGAAGCGAAGCGATCGAGCGCCTTGCGAGTGCCCTCGACGATACCGTGCTGCTCGGTGTGTCGACGAATCGCGCCTTTCTTGCCCGCGTGCTGCGGCATCCCGCATTCGTGGAGGGGCAATCGGTATCGACTGCGTTCATCGGCCAGCATTTCGCCAGCAACGAAAGTCGCGCGTCGGAGCCGACGCAGCACGCGTGGGCGATCGCGGCCTGGCTGTCCACGACCGCAACCGGTCACGCCGACCAGCAGCCCGCCGTGTGGCGAGGCTGGCATAACGGTGCGCCGCTACCGGTGCCTTACCGGCTGGCTAGCCGGGCGAATCATGCCGAGGTGCGACGTGGCACCGTGGCGCACGCGGAACGCGATGCGTTCGAGCTTCTGGATAGCGATGGCAACGCGATGGTCTTGCATGCACAGCCAGGTCATGCCGGCGAGCCCGCCATCGTCGCCATCGACGGACAGATCTACCACTACCGCTATGTGTGGGAAAGCCGCGTGCTATGGCTACAGCTCGACGGCATCGACTATGCGTTCGTGTCGCACAACCTCGACAGCGCACGCGCCAGCGAGGAGAGCGAAAGCGATGGTGTGTTGCGCGCGCCAATGAACGGCCGTGTGATCGCGGTCAATGTCGACGAAGGCGCCATCGTCGAAGCAGGGCAGACCGTGATGGTGCTCGAAGCGATGAAGATGGAACACGCCATCTGCGCCCCGTTCGCCGGCAAGGTCGCGTCGCTCGGCGCGATAGCCGGCGAACAGGTCGCGCCAGGACATGTACTCGCGCAGCTGGAACCGCAAGCCAGCTGAGCCCAATCGATATTCATGATGCAAGGAGACAACCCATGAGCACCCCCGTCGTCATCACCTGTGCGCTGAACGGCATCTTCACCGATCCGAAGCAGTTCAATATTCCCGTTACACCTGAACAGATGGCCCGTGAAGCCAGGGGCGCGTACGACGCGGGTGCGGCGTGCATGCACGTCCATTTCCGTCAGCAGGAAGCCGACAAGGGACATCTGCCTTCGTGGGACCCCACGCTCGCAACCGAGATCAGCCAGGCGATTCGCGAAGCCTGCCCCGGCGTGATCTTCAACCAGTCGACGGGGGTCATCGGTCCGGACATCGACGGGCCGCTCGCCTGCATCTATGCGATCCGCCCGGAAATCGCCGCATGCAACGCGGGCTCGCTCAACTACCTGAAGGTGAAGGCCGATGGGACCTGGGCCTGGCCGCCGCTGATGTTCGACAACCCGGTCAAGAAAGTGCAGTCGTTCCTCGACATGATGGCCGAGACGGGATCGGTACCCGAGTTCGAATGCTTCGATGTCGGCATCGTCCGCTGCGTCGACATGTACGCGCGCGCGGGGCTGTTCAAGGGCAAGGCCGATTACAACTTCGTGATGGGTGTCGAGTCGGGCATGCCGGCCGACCCGGATCTGCTGCCGATCCTGATTCGCCTGTTGCGCGAAGACTCGACCTGGCAGGTGACTGCCATCGGCAGGACGAACATCTGGGCGCTGCACCGTCGCACCGCGGAACTCGGCGGGCAGTTGCGCACGGGGCTCGAGGACACGTTCTATCTGCCTGACGGCACGCGTGCGGCATCCAATGCTCACCTGATCGAAGCGATGGCAAAAATCGCCCGCGAATCGGGACGCGAGATTGCATCGCCCGAAGAGGCACGCAAGATTCTCGGTGTGCGTGCTGCGGCCCAGTCTCACGCTTGACGAACAGAGATCCAGCATGAACTACAGAACGATAACCCTGACCATCGACGGTAGCGTTGCCGAGTTGCGCCTGAACCGGCCCGAGACACTCAACAGTCTCAGCTTGCAGATGTTCGATGAAATCGGCGACGCATTGCACGGACTGTCGAGCGACGAGCGGATACGGGCGCTGCTCGTTACGGCGGAGGGGCGTGCATTCTGCACAGGTGGCGACCTCGCGGACATCGCCGGGATTACCGGGCGCTCTGGCGAGCAGTCATTCGCCGACCGGTTGGGCGAAGGCATGGCAAAGCATGTCAATCCGGTCGTGTCGACCCTGATGGGGCTTCCCATTCCTGTCGTCTGCGCGGTCAACGGCATCGCCGCCGGCGGCGGATTCAGCTTCATGCTTGGATGCGACATCGTCGTCGCCGCACGATCGGCGCGATTCATCCAGTCATTCGCGAAGGTGGGGCTGATTCCGGATATGGGGGGTACCTGGCTTCTGCCGCAGATCGTCGGGCGCCCTCGTGCGCTGGCACTCAGCCTGCTGGCGGAGGGCATCGATGCGGAAACAGCGCAAGCATGGGGATTGATCTGGCAATGCGTCGACGACGCTGCGCTTGACGACACCGCTCGCGCGCTGAGTCGCCGACTCGCCGCGCTGCCCACCCAGACACTCGGTCTCACCAAGCAAGCGATCAATACGTCCGGGACGCGCACGCTCGACGAGCAGCTAGAGGTCGAGCGCGAACTCCAGGTTCGCAGCGCCGCGAGTGACGATTGCAGGGAAGGCATCGATGCGTTCCTGCACCGGCGCGCGCCGGTGTTCGTCGGTCACTGAGCCTGAATACGGTAAAGACGCGGCTGGCGCAGCCGGTCGTGTACAAGGAGACACAATTGATTGCTGAGACGCGAGACAAGTTGCCGCTCACCCTGATCGAGCATTGGGAGCGCGTGCGGGCGAACGAAACCTATCTGGTTCAGCCGATGGGCAACAGCGAGGTCCGGACATTCACCTGGGCCGAAGCGATCGGCGAGGCGCGCCGCATGGCCGCCTATCTGCGCGCGCTCGATCTCCCGCCCGGTTCGAACATCGCGATCCTGTCGAGGAACTGCGCGCAATGGTTGCTGGCCGATTTCGCGATCTGGATGAGTGGTCACGTATCGGTGCCGCTGTACCCGACGCTGACAGCCGGTTCGGTCCGGCAGATTCTCGAGCACAGCGGAGCGCGCGTGTTGTTCGTCGGCAAACTCGACGGTTGGGAGGACATGTGCAAAGGCGTGCCGGAGGGTACGCACTGTATCGGCTTCCCGTACCTGCCCGATACGCAATTTCTCGGTCCGCGCTGGGACCACATCGTCGGCACAACGACCCCGATCGAGACTTTCGCGAGGCGAGCACCGGACGATCTCGCCACGATCGTCTACACATCCGGCACGACCGGCGAACCCAAGGGCGTCATGCTGACCTTCGCCGCGCTCGCCTGGTGTCCCGATCCGATCTTCGATCTGGTGTCGTTAAGCCCGGACGACCGGATGATTTCGTACATGCCGCTATCGCACGTCGCGGAACGGGCTTACGTGGAAATGCTGTCGCTGCATGCCGGTTTCACCGTCTATTTCAGCGAATCGCTGGAGACGTTCCCCGCCGATGTGGTGCGCGCGCGGCCGACGTTTTTCATCTCCGTTCCGCGACTCTGGACGAAATTCCAGCACGCGGTCGTGAACCGTTTGCCACCCGGTCCCATTCCCGATCAGTTGAAGCCGGCCATTCTCAAACAGCTCGGACTCGACCAGGTCCGCCTCGCGGCAAGCGCTGCTGCGGCGCTCGAGCCCACGCTCCTCACCTGGTATCGCGACCTCGGCCTCGAACTGCTGGAAGGCTATGGGATGAGCGAAGTCTGCGGTGTGTCTCACTCGAGCCGGCTTGGTCAGATCCGTCCGGGATACGTCGGCACGCCCGTGCGTGGCGTCGAGAGCCGGCTGTCGGAGGTTGGCGAGATCGAGATCCGTTCCCCGGGCAATACGAGCGGCTATTACAAGCGTCCGGATCTGACGGCAGTGCTCTTTACATCGGACGGATACATCCGGACCGGCGACAAGGGCGAACTCGACGAGGAAGGCCGACTCAAGATAACCGGTCGGGTCAAGGACATCTTCAAGACCACCAAGGGCAAATACGTCGCGCCCGCGCCGATCGAAAACCGCCTGACGATTCATCCGTTCATCGAAGCGTGCTGTGTTGTTGGACAGGGGTTGGCACAACCGTGTGCGCTAGTCAGCCTGTCTGAGGAAGGGCGCAGGCTCAGCGAGAATGGCCGGCGCGAAACGCTCACCACATCGATCGAAGAACATCTCGACAAGGTCAACATCGGGCTCGATGGTCACGAGAAGATGCGCTTCGTCGTGATTGTCGACACGATCTGGGATGAGGCGAGCGGCCTGGTCACACCGACCTTCAAGATCCGCCGAAACCGTGTCGAAGATCTCTATGCACCGTTCCTCGCCACATGGAACGACCGGCAGAAACCGGTCATCTGGGAGAGCGACGTAATCTGACCTTAACCGCACTAAAAATCATATAAATGGAGATGAAAATGGCTGGCAAGATTGTTCGATTGTTGTCTGTATATTTAGTCCTCTTAAATGTTAATTTAATACCCGGTGTCGCACACGCTCAAAGTGCAGGCAGCACAGTCGTATCGATGGGTTGGGCGCGGATCATGCCGCTCAGTAACAGTGACCCGCTGACAGTCACCAGCCTGGCAGGGCATCCCGTCAATCAGGTCGAGACCGGAACGAGCGGCGCAGCGACCAGTACCGATACCGTCGGTCTCGTAATCGAGCGCTACATCACCGACAACATTGGCGTTGCCGTCGCGGGTGGGTTTCCTGCCTATCTTGGTCTCGAGGGGCGTGGCACCCTCGGCAAATACGGTCAAATCGGCAAGGCGCGTCCGTGGGCGCCACAAGTGATCTTGCGTTACCACTTTCTGCCAGCCACGAGCAAGTTCCGCCCATTCGCGGGCATCGGTGTGAACTACACCTGGTTCACCAATGTTCGGGTCAACAACCAGACGTTCGTTACGCAATCATTCGGACCGGGTAGCTCCGCGAATGCGAGCGCATCGAGTTCGTGGAATCCGGTATTCGAACTGGGTGCGAATTATCAATTCGATAAGCACTGGGCCGCCGGCTTCTCGTTTTCCTATATTCCGGCGTCTACCAACGTCACACTCACGGGCCATACGGCAACCGGGGTCGACATAGTCAGCAAGACGCGACTCCGGTTACGACCGATCACGACATTCCTGAACGTCTCCTACATTTTCTGACAACCGCGGGCAGGTCCAGCAACGGACATTTGCCCGCGAACGGCAGCCAGGGATCGAATGATGATCTACGATTACATCATCGTCGGCGCGGGATCGGCGGGTTGCGCACTGGCGAGAAATCTCGCCGAACGTGTGCCGCTTGCTACCGCGCTGCAACTGCCGATCCGTCCATAGCAGACGCGTGTTCTCCGCGACACGGGGAGGATCATGCGCAGATCTGGTATTCGCACGCAAGCTGCACGCACGATCACGACGCCAACCGCTGAATTTCTCCAACTCCGTATGGAAGCCGCCATACGTCGGTACAAACCATAATAAATCAAACGATTGATTTACTGTAACTTCACGCACAGTTCCCGATAAATCTGTTTTGAAGCGATACGCGCAATGCGCTCGACGATGACTGGAACCAGCGTCGATTTTCATGAATGAATTGATATGGGCTGCAAAATGAATAATCGATTGCTTCGTTTGTTCGTCGGCGCTTCCATTGTATTGTCGATCGCATTGATCGGTCGGTCGTCCTCAGCAGACACCGCGCCGGCCGCAGGCACGTTCGACCAGAGCCTGCTTTATCAGAACTGCAGCAATGGATCCGGCCTGTTAGGTGCGCTATTGGGCGGCAGTACCGACGCGCAAACGAAATACCCTATCGTGCTCGTGTCGGGCCTGACCGGCTCGGCGCCCAACTGGCTGGTGCCCGGCGGCGAGTACTGGAATCAGATTCCTCAAACGCTTTGCCAGAATGGTGCGACTGTCTATGTCGCGTCTCTGTCGGCGGTCAACAGCGATATCGTTCGCGGTGAAGAACTTGTCCAGCAGCTCAAATTGCTGATGGCGAAACTCAAGGTAGATCGCGTCAATCTTGTCGGCCACAGCATGGGTGGGTGGACTGTTCGATACGCGGCAGCAATTTTCCCCGAAGGCGTCGCGTCTGTTACCACGGTATCGTCACCTCACAAGGGTACGGAATTCGCATCGTATTTTCTCGACCACGGCCCGGTTGTGCTCAAGCTCGGGGAGGTAGTGTTCAACGTCTTTGGATCCTATGCCAACGCGCTTAACCAGACCGCCTATCCCGTCGACGCCGATGCAGCGGTGCATCAAGCCTCGCCGGCTGGTATGGCGAAATTCAATGCGATGTTTCCGAGCGCGGGTCTAAGCAGCGCGTCATGCACGGGCAAGAACGACGATACCGGTGTCCGGGGGAATACCGACACGCGCACCGGCACCGACGGGAAGCAATATGTCCAGAAGCTGTATTCGTTCACGGGCAACGCACCTGCATCGCTGGACTCGCTCGATGTTGCCGGCAATGTGGTGATGACCATCGCCTCTGCGATGATGAGAAGCGAGGGGGCTGGTACCAACGACGGGCTCGCCGGAGTATGTTCGAGCCGGTTCGGCGCGGTGCTTGGAACCTATCGATGGAATCACATCAACGCGATCAACAACCTGTTTGGTCTAACGCCGGTATTTGAGGCCAATCCAAAGCAGGTCTATGTCAATCTCGCCAACCGGTTGAAAAAGGACGGACTATGAGGGCGTCCAGAAATCCATGGATATGGGCCGCTGCGGGTCTGTCGATAACGATGGTTTTCGTGAGCTCCACAATTTCGCCTCATCGGTTTCAGCACCGCGAGGCGCACGACCAGGCCGGCGGTTTCGCGGAGACATTCAACGACGATAGCGCGACGCCGGCCACACATCCGTTTAACCGTCTGGACGGAACTACCGTACCGGATGGACTCAAGGCAGACGCCTCCGGACACTTGATCAAGAGCCGGCGCGTGCGGGACGTTTTCGATTATTTTCTGGTTGAATCCGGAGAGGCGTCTGCGCAACGGATCGATGCGGCGGTTGTCGCGAGGATCGATGAGCAGCTTGGCGGCATGGCCAGAGAAGAGGGGGTTGATCTCTGGCAACGTTACGCGCGCTACCGCGTCGCGCTGCGCGCGCTGGCTGGGACGATGGAGCGCACGAATCCTGATTCGCTCACACACATCCTCGAACAACGCGTGGCATTGCGCGCGCAATTCCTGCCGGATGTTGCGCAGGCCTGGTTTGCCGATGAAGAACAGGCGGATCGGGATCAGCTTGAGCGCATGTCCGCGATGGCTGACCCGTCGCTGACCGACCAGCAGCGTAGCGAACGACTCGCCGCAATCGATGCGCGCGATCCCACGTTGATGAAAGCACGGGATGCAGGAGCCGACGTCACGGCGTTGAGTCAGCTCGTTACGAAACTTCAGCAAGCGCATGCGTCTCCCGATGAAATCGGCGCGGCGGTTGCTGCAAGCTCGGACGCCGAAACCGGCGCACGCGTTGCAAGGCAAGTGGCGCAAGACGCTGACTGGTCAGCACGTTATGCGTCATATCGTGCGGCATTGCAGGCGATTACGCCGTCGACCGGCGGCGCATCTTCTGGTCAGGACACCCAACTCGATCAACTGCGCAGCCAGTATTTCCCGATTCCAGCCGAAGCGATGCGCGCCGCCGCGCTCGATCTTACTCACCAGTGACCCATCGTCGAATGGCACCGCTGGCGGATATAGAACACCTGGATGACGCGCTCAATGTGGATAGAGCAACGATGGAACGGCCAGGGCATTTCTATGCAACTCGCAGGCACCATAAAAATCTTCTTTGGTAGTTGACATTCCTACGGTGGGAATGTCTAAAGTTCATCCCGTTGACTTCCTGAAACGGGTCGAGCTGAATTGCCACCATGAGCCGCATCAAACTGTTCGCCGTCGTCACCGTACTCTTCACGCTGATCTTCAGTCAGCTGTGGGTATCGGCATACGCGTGCGCAACGGCCGGCCGGACGATTCCGACCGATGCAGGCGCAGTAGCCGTGGTGCTCACAGGAAGTCACGCCGACCTGCAAGATCCGCATACCGCTGCAAGTTGTCATCTCCATTGCAACAACTCCGCGCAGCCGGATCATGCCAATCTGCCGACCGTGTCTCCAGCGGTATGGCTGCCGCTGATCTGGGGACATTCTTCCATCGTTGCGCTCGCCGTCCGTCCGGATCGGCCCACTCACCCCGAGCCGATTCTCCTGTCGGCGCCGCCTCCAAGCCGCATCCTCTTCCAGGTGTTCCGAACCTAGCCCCTCGCGGCTGAACGTGGGTCGTGCCTGCATATCCGGAACGTGATCGAACTTGTCAGTGCGCCGCTTACGCGGTAGCCGTCGGGCCACCGGTCATGCGTCCCACCTCCACCTGGTAATCAAAGTTTTCGTTGACGCCGAAAGGTCGCTTTGTGCGCCCGCGTGCGCCGCCTGGCGGCTTGCCGCGTCGGTTATTGCCGTCGCTGCGCGTCGATTCGCGCAGGACGATGTCGTCACCACTTTTGAGGAAAAAATCATGAAGGCTATTGCCTTGCTGAACCGTACCGTTCTCACAACCCTGCTCGTTTCCGCTTCCATTTCGGCGTTTGCCGGCGGCGGTTCGCGTGGCCCTGAGCCACGTCCTTATGCACACGTCACCGCGAAGACAGTGGCCGCGGTCGCTGGCGATACGACCACGACCGACGTCGCCGCGCCGGGCAAGACTCGCGAACAGGTACGCGCGGAACTGTTGCAGGCCGAAGAGGCTGGCCTGATTCCGACCCACCGCAACGACTACCCGCCGAGCGCCGAGACGATCGCCCGCAACCGGGTGCGCTTCCAGCAGATCGAGCAGGCGTGGCAGGGCGGCAGCTCGATCGCCCTGACGCAAAAGTAAACGCGTAGTCGCGATCGCGGCAGAA
This sequence comes from Paraburkholderia sp. CHISQ3, assembly GCF_030464945.1. Classification (NCBI taxonomy): domain Bacteria; kingdom Pseudomonadati; phylum Pseudomonadota; class Betaproteobacteria; order Burkholderiales; family Burkholderiaceae; genus Paraburkholderia; species Paraburkholderia sp. CHISQ3. Next base: position 476,716 of record NZ_JALPRG010000002.1, on the reverse strand, counting down.
GTCTCGCCGTGTACGTGTACGCGAATACGAAGCAACGGAGGCGGCACAGCGCCGTCTCCCTCTTTCAGACATACCCGACATACCCATTGAGGAACCCATCATGAAACACACTTCACTTCTGAATCGCTCAGTCTTCGGCACGCTGCTTTTGTCGGCGTTCGCACTGGTGTTTGCCAGCGCGCCTGCGTCGGCGCAATCCGCTCCGCAACCGGTCGCCGTTATAGCGTCTTCTTCAGATCTGCTGCTGGCGGCAGTCGAACACCCGGGCGTTCAGGCGCAGAGCGCTTCGGTGGACGCGGCGGATTCGGCAGGCAATCAGGGCAAGACTCGCGCACAGGTCCGCGCCGAACTGATCGAGGCCGAACGGGCCGGTGTGATTCCGGTCAGAAACGCCGAATACCCGGCTGAGCCTGAGACGATCGCGCGCAACAAGATCCGGTTCGAGAAGGCGGAAAGCTGGTGGCTTGCGCATGGCGGGCAGCAGGTGTCGGCGAACTGAGGACGGCGTATGCCAACCGTGGATGACCCTGAAGGCTGGCATTCACGGTCGCCGTCGACGTCGGCGGTTCGACATCGATTCGGAGGACAGCCAGAAACAAAAACCCCCGCAGGAACACATCTCCTGCGGGGGTTCTGGGAATGTTGTGAGGCCGTACGAAACAACTTGCTGGTGCCCAGGGCCGGACTCGAACCGGCACGCCTTGCGGCGGGGGATTTTGAGTCCCCTGCGTCTACCTGTTTCACCACCTGGGCTTGTCTGACGATGTGCGCTGGGCGCACACGTAGTGAGACGCGGATTATGTCCGAAATCGGCCGACCAGGCAAGGTGCTCCCGCTCCGGACAGCATGTACAGCGCACCGCAAGCCCGGCGGCCGGAGGAATTCACTTCACAAACAAGGACCTGAATTCCTCGACGCTTTCGTCGTCGGGACCGATCGGCGCAATCTCCTTGCCTGCTGGCGAAACGAGCCAGTACCAGTCGTAGGAACCGCTCGCCAGCCAGTACTTATGCTTGTTCACGATGAGATCGCCGCGATACTTGCCCGCGGGGATGACTTCCAGAGAATTCCCGTCAGTGACAAACCGCTCCTTGCCGCTCGACAGCTCGACCGAGTGAATCGCGCCGGAGGTGACCCACGCGGCGCTCATGAAGTAAACGGTCTGCCCGTCGGGAGAAAAGGCCGGCGAACTCAGGGCGGCGAGCGTGCGCTTCGGATCTTCCGCGCCGACGCCTTCGACCAGTCGACGCTGCGCCGTCCCATCGATATGCATCACCCAGACCTCGTCGGCGCTTTGCGCCCCGGATGCGGTGTCGACCATGCGATGGGGCGTTCGACGAACGAAGACGATCGACAGATGGTCGGGGGACAGCACGGGATCGGAATCAAGGCCGCCGGTGGTCAGCGGTCGCGCGGAGCCCGTATCGTCGATCATGATGATGTTGCCGCCGTCGACCTTGACCGACGTGGCGTACGCATGCGGCGCCACACACATGGCCAGCAAGAGAACCGCCCCCAGCAGCGTGGTCGGATGCTTCATTCGTAGGGCTCGAGCGCCGGTCGGAACGGCGGATTGGTTATCATCGTGCTCTCGCGTCCAGCGAGCGCAACCTCATGAAGGTCCTGGCCCCGTGATCGTGGCATACCCCGAAGCCTGCCGGTAGCCACGGTAACGGAATTTCTTCTGCTCCGCGAACGCACAGAGCGAACCGAACCCGGACCCTCCCAGACAAAGGGAAATATGCATTGCCGCCCTGACTGCGGTGCCTGTTGTATTGCACCTTCCATCTCGAGCGCCATCCCCGGCATGCCTGACGGCAAGCCGGCGGGCGTACGCTGCGTGCAGCTTGGCGACGATCTGCGCTGCGCGATCTTCGGCAAGCCCGAGCGGCCCGCGTGCTGTTCGGGCCTGCAGCCGCAGATGGAAATGTGCGGTACCACGCGCGGCGAAGCGCTCGCGTGGCTCACGCAACTCGAATCGCACACCCGGCCCGATAGTAAAGCGACGATGTCGGCGCGCGGTGTGCCAACCGCTGTGTCAGCGTTAACCGGAGAAACCGTATGACTCGATTCCCGTCGCCTGCCCGGCGTCGTTTCCTGCTTACCGCGTGGGCAGCCACGGCGGTTTCTGTCTCGCTCGCGGCCTGCGCGTCGTCGACGTTTCCGTTCATCCCCTCGCACTACACGTTTTCGCAACAGCAGGTGCAGGACGCGGTGCAACGGAAGTTTCCGTATCAGCACACGATGTCGCAGCTCTTCGACGTCGCGTTGAAGAATCCGGTCGTCGGTTTGCTGCCGGACACGAACCGCATCTCGGTGCAACTCGATGCGCATCTCGCGAGCCCGTTCCTGCAGCAGCCCGTAGACGGCGTATTCACGCTGTCGAGCCAGCTCGCCTACGACAGCGCCAGCCACTCCGTCGTACTGGTGTCGCCGCACGTCGATAACGTCAACGTAAGCAGCGGCGCGCAGGCCTATAGCCAGCAGATCAATGCGGCGGCCGGGCTGCTCGCCACCCAGCTCCTCACCAATTATCCGATCTACACGTTCAAGCCCGAACAGCTGCAATTTGCCGGTGTGCACTACGAACCCGGTACAATCACTATCCTTACAAACGGCATACGCGTACAGATCGTCGAAAAATGACGACGGGCGCGGCCGTTGGGGCCGCGTCTCGGTGATCGCTGTTGTTCTAGCTGTCGTTTCGCGTCACGGCCCCGGTCACCGATTTTCCTAGCGACAAGGGCCACCGATGGATTGGATATTGATCTGCAAGGCGCTGATTCTCGGCGTCGTCGAAGGCTTGACTGAGTTTCTGCCGGTGTCGAGCACCGGCCATCTGATCGTCGCGGGCAGCCTGCTCGATTTCACCGACGAACACGCCAAAACTTTCGATGTCGTCATTCAGCTCGGCGCGATTCTCGCCGTGTGCTGGGAATATCGCCGGCGGATCGGCAGTGTGGTTGCAGGCCTGCCCACGCGGCCCGACGCGCGGCGCTTCGCACTGAATGTGATCATCGCGACGATTCCCGCGGTCGTGCTTGGCCTGCTGTTCGAGAAGGCAATCAAATCCGCGCTGTTCTCGCCGGTGCCGGTCGCGTTCGCGCTGGTCGCGGGCGGTGTGCTGATTCTGTGGGTGGAGTCACGCAAGCGCGAGCGCGGCGATGTACCCGCGCGCGTGCAGGCAATCGACGATCTGCGTCCGCTCGATGCGCTCAAGGTCGGTGTCGCCCAGTGCTGCGCGTTGATTCCGGGTATGTCGCGCTCGGGCTCGACGATCATCGGTGGGATGCTGTTTGGGCTCGACCGGCGTGTCGCCACCGAGTTCTCTTTCTTCCTCGCGATCCCGATCATCTTCGGCGCGACCTTCTATGAAATGGCGAAGAGCTGGCATCAGTTGTCGGCGGATATGCTCGGCACGTTCACGATCGGTTTCGTCGCGGCGTTCGTCAGTGCGTTTGCGTGCGTGCGCTGGTTGTTGCGCTACATCGCCACGCACGACTTCACGGTGTTCGCGTGGTATCGGATTGGCTTCGGGCTGTTGATTCTGCTCGTTGGGTATAGCGGTGGATTGGGCTGGGCGTAGCGTAGCGTTGGCCGCGCGATCGTGAGATCGCGCGATGGCGAATAAAAAAGTCCGCATGCGTTTGTTCACGCATGCGGACTTTTTTGTTTTCAGGCCGTATTCAGATCGTATCGCGGCGCCTGAAGACCAGATCCCAAACACCATGTCCAAGCTGTAACCCCCGACGTTCGAACTTCGTCACCGGACGATAGTCGGGGCGTGGCGCGTAGCCGTCGGCGGTATTGGCGAGCGCAGGTTCTGCACCGAGCACTTCGAGCATCTGTTCCGCGTAGTTCTGCCAGTCGGTCGCGCAATGAAGGTACGCACCGGGCTTTAGCCGCGACACAAGTAGCGCGACGAACTTCGGCTGGATCAACCGGCGCTTGTGATGACGCGCCTTGTGCCACGGGTCGGGAAAGAAGATGTGCACGCCGTCGAGACTGTCCGGCGCGATCATCTGCTCCAGTACTTCGACTGCATCGTGCTGGATGATGCGGATGTTCGTGAGGTTCTGTTCGCCGATCAGTTTCAGCAGTGCACCGACGCCTGGCTCGTGCACTTCGACACCGAGAAAATCCTCGCCCGCGCGATGCGTTGCGATCTCGGCGGTCGTCGCGCCCATGCCGAAGCCGATCTCCAGCACGCGTGGCGCCTGTCTGCCGAATACCGCGTCCCAATCCGGTTGCGTATCCGTATACGGCACGACGAAGCGCGGCCCGAATTCATCGAGCGCGCGGCGCTGGCCAGTGGACACACGTCCCGCGCGCGTCACGAAACTGCGGATGCGGCGCAGATGGAGCGCTTCCGGTGTTTCTGTTGCTTCGGGCGTGTCGGGGTTAGCGGCGTCGAGTGGGCCAGCTTCGTTCGGGTCGTGAATCATCATCGAGGACAACAACAAATTAACAGGGCAAGCAGGGCATCGCCCAAGCGGGACGGCCGGTCAGGCGCGGATTATAGCAGCGGGGGGAGGGGCGTTCGGACGGGAACTGCTGGAGCGGGCGATGGGAATCGAACCCACGTCTCTAGCTTGGGAAGCTAGGGTAATGGCCATTATACGACGCCCGCAGAGCGCGCCATTTTACGCGGGTTTTGCCCGTTTGCGCAATTAAGGAACCCGCTGCATGGCAAGCAAAGTCACAACTCGCGCCACGCACGACCCATCGCCGCACGCAGCGCGTCAACTCAACTCAAATCCCAAACAACGTCAACGAAACCGCAGCCCGCGTAACGACCATCAGCAGAACCTGCACGATCACGAACAGCACGATCGGCGACAGATCGATACCGCCGACTTGCGGCACGAAACGGCGCAGCGGATTCAGAAACGGCGCAGTCAGTTGATACAGGATCGGCATCGCCGGCGAGCGCGGATTGAGCCACGACAGCAGCGCCATCAAGATGGTTAGCCAGATGATCAGATTGAGGGCCCATTTCAGCAGCGTGAGCAGTGCGACGATCAGCAGCACCGGCATGATCGAGAGCGGATCGACGCCGGAGGTCACGACCATCAGCACCACATAGACGATCGCTGTGAGCAGTGCGGCGACGATGCTCGCCCAGTCGATGCCGCGCGTGCCGGGAATCACGCGGCGCAGCGGCAACACGAGCCAGTTGGTTGCCTGCAGCACCCCATTCGACACAGGGTTGTACGGCGGCAGGCGCACGACCTGTAGCCATGCGCGCAATACCAGCACGGCGCCGAACAGGGTGAAAACGGTATTGAGCAGAAAGCGGGCGATCTCGCCGAACATCTTGAGTCCTCTTTGCTTCAGGTGCTGTCCGCATGGGCCGGTGGCTATGCAGGACTTCTGTTGATCCAGCGTGTAAGCCGGACATATTGCGCCGCGCCGGGCAAATCCGCCTCGGCGCGACTGACGGCGGCTAGACCGACACCCGGATCTCGCTGATCAGGATCTGGCCATTGCCACCGTCGGTGTAATTCGGAATGTCGTCCAGCAACTGCGCGGACACCGGCGTGAAGACTTGATAGAACGCATCGGCGGTGTCGAACAGGAAATGGCCTGCCGCGACGTAGGGCGGCGCCGATCCCGGCGGGCCCGCATTCACGCCAATATCGACCGACCAGCCTTTCAACGCCGTCCCGAATAGCTTCGCTGCGAGCGGCATATGTGTGCCGCAGTAATAGTCGACGTCGAAGCGACCATTCTCCCGATACGGATAGAAGATGCTGACCTTGATCATTGTGCGTTCTCGTTGAGGGTCCCGAGGCGCGCTGCGCTGCGCCGGTCGTCACATTATCACGGCTTACTTGACGCTTGCACCTGCCGGCACCTGATTCAGCGAGCGCGCGCGCGATTCCTCGACGGTGCGTGCAATGGCATCGATGGCGGCGGGCGGAACGGGCCGGCGACGTGCGAGTTCGACACCGCGCCGGGACAGCAGCGCGTACAGCGTGGCGTGATCGCCGCCCAGTTCTTCGAGCAGCGCCAGCTGCTTTTGCACGACGCCGGTGTCGCCGCGCGAAATCGGGCCGGCGAGCGCGCCCGGCAGGCCTTTGTCGCGCGCGGTTTCGATCGTGCCGGCGAGCATGGGCAACACGGCACGTAGCGCATCGGCTTCATCGAAGCCGAGTGTGCGCCACAAATTGACGCACTCGGAGAGGCTGCACAGCGCAAAGCTCGCCGCATAGTGTGCAGCCGCGTGGTAGAGCATGCGGCCGCCCGCGGGGATCGACAGCGGATGGCAGCGCAGCGCGCCGACGAGCGCCGTCAACGCTTCGTGGAGCGCCCCGTCGGCCTCGATCGTCACCGAGCAGCCAGCGATGCGCTCGAGGTCGGCGAGTTCTCCGCCGAACAGGTACAGTGGATGAAAACCGCCGATCGCCACACCCTGATCGCGCGCCGGCGCCAGCAGTTCGACCGGCGACGCGCCGCTGCTATGCACGAGACCCCAGGCCGCCGTGCCGGCAGCAGCGCCGAAGCGAAGTGTGTTCGCTGTCGTACCGATGCTGTCGTCGGGGACGGTTAGAAAGACGATATCGGCCGCTTCGAGGACTTTCTGCGGATCGTCGGATGCCTGACAGCGCTCGAGTTGTGAGGCGAGCGCCTGCGCGCTACCGGATGTACGGCTGGCGATTGCGCTGACCGGATAACCGGCCCGTGCAAAGCCACGCGCAAGGCAACGAGCGAGTCGGCCTGCGCCGATAAAACCGAGGCGCGGCAACGAGGGCTGCGACATGAGTTCTGCTCCAGACAGGATGACTGAAAGAGGGCGCAAAGGTCGAGTATCGCCGATCCGCGGTGGCGTTGCGGCTTTCGTCAGTCTGTTTTCAGGCGATATGGCGGGGGCTGCCGGACATGCGGCATGGCGTCGCCCGCGGGTCCGGAAACTGCTCACAATCGCCACTATGTCCGTTACATCAGATAGGTCGTCGCCATCGATTTTCCCCGTCGCAGTCCGATTCGAGAGGTCGCCATGAGCATCTTTTCGTACCGAAAGCACTTGCGGTTTCTAACCCATAGCCAGCGCCGGCGCTGGTGGGATCAGAAGAAGCGTTTGAAGCCACGGGTCAGGATTAGCGGCGGGTATGTGCCACCGAGCGTGAGCCGTGAGTTCATTTATGTGAAAGTGGGCTAACGCCGCTAAAGGCGCAGGGTTTCGTACGCGCCGATTGATGCGCGGGCAATCTGCTCAAATCAGCTTACGCCTGACAACCTGCTCAGTATCTGCTCAAGTATGAGCAGATACTGAGCAGGTTGCTTCTGAGAACTGTCCTGGAGACCATCCAGTACTTGAGCTGGCGCCGACCGGCCACACTAAGCGCAGCTTTGGTTCAGCTTCCTTCCGGCTTGGTGAACAGGATCAGTGCCAGGTGAACGGCTGGGCTTGCGGCCGGGCTTCTGCTTTTGACGGGTCGTGTAAAGACCAAGGTTTGCGCGAGATGCCAGCTTGCAGTTCATTTGTAATGAAACATTACCGAGGACGCATGATCCGCGCCCATCTACATCGGTAAAACCGTCCGTAGCGCGATGCCATATCGCGCAAACCCTTGATTTTCGGCACTCTGCGCCGCATTTTGCTGCGCGAGCGCTGAATCGTCGGACGTAAGGCTGTCGCACCGATTGCAATTTGCAACAAATGCATAAAGCGGGGTAAGCGCTTTTTGGATAGAGTGAATTCCAGAGCACGCCCGTTTTGCGACACGACCATCCTGGCCGTGCCGCCAGGAGAAGAGAAGTGAAAAAGATCGTTCCGTTCATCGTTGCCGCCGCGCTTGCCGCGGGGTTCACCACCGCTGCCGAGGCTCACGTGTCGATAGGGATCGGCCTCGGCATTCCAATCGCGCCTGCCTATCCTGTCTACGCGGCTCCGCCCCCGGTGTACTACGCACCGCCCGCGCCGGTGTATTACGCGCCGCCGCCGGTCTATGCGCCGCCGGTTGTCGTTGGCTACGGTGGTTATGGCGGCTACGGCTACTACGGTCACCCGTACTATGGCCGCGGCTACTACCGCGGCGGTTACTACGGTCACGGCGGTTACGGCCACGGTTACTGGCGCCGTTAAGCGTTGCGCGGGGATAACCCGCGCAGCGCGGCAGTCCGTCGCAACCGTTCAGGTTTAGCGCCATACGGCGCAACGCAGGCTAGTGCGCCGCGTTGCGCCGTTTTTATTGCTGCGGCTGGATTACCCGCCGCGGCAATCGGCCTAGTGCACCGGCACAGCGTGCACGATCAGATCGCGATACCCGTTGACGATCACGCTATACGAGAAATACGCGAACAGCAGCGCCGACAGCACGTGACATGCGCGCAGCAGGCGAGTGCCGGCGCGCTTGCGTCCGTGGCTCGCAAGGCCGCATAGAAAGAGCGTCCAGGCGAGCCCGCCGAGAAAGAAGCCACCGAGAAAAATCGCTGCCGTCGGAGCGGTAGTGGCGCCCGCCTTCGCGATCAGCGCGCCGCCTACCGCGGCAAACCACAGGATCGCGCTCGGCGACGAGATCGCCAGCAGCGCGCCGCGCACAAAGCCGCGCCATGCGCCCAGATGAGGGGCCGCTGCATCAGCTTCGCCTTCGACCGGCGGCGCCGACGCCGGATACAGCGCTTCACGCGCCATCTTCCACGTGAGGAACAGCAGGATCGCCGCACCGCCGATCCACACGATCCAGCGCACCGCGTCGAACTGCAACAGCGCTGCCATCCCCGCGAGCGCGAGTGCCGCATACAGCAGGTCGCCGAAGCACGAGCCGAGTCCGAGCCAGAAGCCGGGTCTGAAGCCATGCGACAACGTCAGCGAGATGACCGCCACGTTGACGAGGCCGATATCGAGGCACAACGAAAGCGACAGGAAAAAACCGTCCGACAACATCGACAGCACATGCATGGGAATCACGTATCACTATTGTTGTTGGTATTCAGCCCCAAGCTTCGCGCTCAAAGGCCAAGCTCGTTCCACAGCACGTCGATGCGCTGTTTGACGGCGGCATCCATCGCGATCGGGCGGCCCCATTCGCGATCGGTTTCGCCGGGCCACTTGCTGGTCGCGTCGAGTCCCATCTTCGAGCCGAGACCGGCCACCGGCGACGCGAAGTCGAGGTAATCGATCGGTGTCCGGTCGACGAGCACCGTGTCGCGCGACGGATCGATACGTGTCGTGATCGCCCAGATCACTTCTTTCCAGTCGCGGATATTCACGTCCTCGTCGACGACGACGATGAACTTCGTATACATGAACTGCCGCAGGAAGCTCCATACGCCGAACATCACGCGCTTCGCGTGGCCCGGGTAGCTCTTCTTCATCTGCACGATCGCCATCCGGTAGCTGCATCCTTCGGGCGGCAGATAGAAGTCGGTGATCTCGGCGAACTGCTTTTGCAGCAGCGGCACGAACACTTCGTTGAGCGCGACGCCGAGCACGGCGGGTTCGTCGGGCGGCTTGCCGGTGTAGGTCGAGTGATAGATCGCATCGCGGCGCATCGTGATGCGCTCGACGGTGAACACCGGAAACCACTCCTGCTCGTTGTAATAGCCGGTGTGGTCGCCGTATGGACCTTCGAGCGCATGCTCATATGCGGCGCTCGCGCCTTTCGACGGCCGGGCCGGTGCTCCGGGCGGTGCCGCCGCGGGCGTACCGGTCTGCGGATAGATGAAACCTTCGAGCACGATCTCGGCGCGTGCCGGCACCTGCAGCGTGTCGACGCCTGGCGTCAGGCACTTCGCGAGTTCGGTACGCCCGCCGCGCAGCAGGCCCGCGAACTGGTATTCGGACAACGTGTCGGGCACCGGCGTGACGGCGCCGAGTATCGTCGCCGGATCGGTGCCGAGCACCACGGCGACCGGATACGGCTGCCCCGGGTTCTTGAGCGCGAATTCGCGGAAATCGAGCGCGCCGCCGCGGTGGGCCAGCCAGCGCATGATCAGCTTGTTGCGGCCGATCAGTTGCTGGCGGTAGATCCCGAGGTTCTGGCGGGTCTTGTTCGGCCCGCGCGTGACCGTGAGGCCCCAGGTGATCAGCGGGCCGACGTCGCCGGGCCAGCAGGTCTGGATGGGCAGCTTTGCGAGGTCGACATCGTCGCCTTCCCAGACGATCTCCTGGCAGGGCGGTGAGCTCACCGTCTTCGGCGCCATGTCCCACACGGCCTTCGCGAGCGACAGCAGCTTGCCGGCGTCTTTCAGGCCCTTGGGCGGCTCCGGCTCCTTCAGCGCGGACAACAGACGGCCGACGTCGCGCAGCGACTCCAGCGCGTCCGCGTCGCCGCTACCGGCCCCCGCATCGATGCCCATGCCGAGCGCGACACGTCGCGGCGTGCCGAACAGGTTGCCGAGCACCGGGAACGCGTGCTGCCGTTTCGCCTCGAACAGCAGCGCCGGGCCGCCGGCGCGCAGCACGCGGTCGCACAGCTCGGTCATTTCCAGCACGGGGGAGACGTCTTGCGAGATGCGGCGCAGTTCGCCGAGCGTTTCGAGACGGCCAACGAAGTCGCGCAGGTCTTTGTATTTCATCTGGTCCGGATCGTGGCCGCGTAGCGCGGCAGGGAGGAATAGCGACGGCATGCAATCGCCGCGCCGGATCGATTGGGAATTTTACCTGCGTTGGGTGGCGTACGTTTGGAAGCCGAAAAAGCCATCGGCCTGAAACATATGCGGCATGCGGTTTTCATCGGACTGAACGCCGTTCATTATTACATTTGGTTATGATTGTGACGTTCCATAGTGTTGACGATCTATAAAACCCTGCTAGAATCCGTCGACATTGGTTGCAGGGCCGTAGTTTTTCGACCACCGCCCCCGGTCCTTTAGACGCAACGCGTCGCCGTTAGCCGACCCCTGCACGGCTCCCAACGGTCTGTTTGTCGTCCTCGCCAGCGCCCTTTCGACGCTGGTTTTTCGTGTGGGAACCCCCGGTTGCATGGTTTTTGAGCATGCAGGCGGACCTTCGATACGGTTCCCCAACGGTTATGCCGTTTTTCCCGACGCCGCTGTCGTCCTAACCAGAGCGCGCGACGTCTTGATCTGCGAACGATGTACTGATTGCCGGCTCGTCTGGCGGTCCGCGGATCATGCAACATGGGAGATCTTCTGAATGAACACCTGGTTAACGTGGCGTCCCGATGAACGCCTTGCGCAAGTTGTGCGCGCGATGCTGCGTCGCGGGACGCGAATGAGTCATCATCTGTTCAGCATCGTCGGCGGATTCGCCGTGTTGCTGGCACTCGCACTCTGGCTGATGCCAACATGGCGCGGCGCGATGGCTGCCCGCCTGATGCCGGTCATTTCCGCTGCGGTGCAGGCAGGTCCGGCCCGTCTGCTGCAAGGCAACCCGTTGCCGGGCTTCGGGCCGGCTAGCGGCTCGTCGTCCGACGACTCCCTGTCGTTGTCCGGCACGCCGTCGAGCGATACAAGCGGTACGGTGAGCAACACGAGCTACGACGGTGCCTTCGACGGCAGCGGTTCGAGCGGTGGCGCAACGGTCTCGCTGAACGGTCTCGATCCGCGTACGTTGCCGAGCGTCGGTTCGCTGGCACGCCTGATTCCGGCGCAGCGCGTCTCCGCCGATGCACGTGACGACCGCGTGCTGGTCTCCACCCGCGAACAGGATCTCGTCGCGTCGTACCTCGCGCGCCGCTATCACGTCGCTCAGGAACCCGTCAGCGAACTCGTGAAGGCAGCCTTCGACACCGGCCGCGAAGTGGGTCTCGACCCGCTGCTGCTGCTGTCCGTGATGGCCATCGAATCGGGCTTCAATCCGTACGCCGAAAGCGGCGTCGGTGCGCAGGGCCTGATGCAGGTGATGGCGAAGGTCCACTCCGACAAGTTCCAGTACTTCGGTGGCCAGAGCGCTGCGCTCGAACCGCTGACGAACATCAAGGTGGGCGCACTGGTCCTGAAGGATTGCATCGCGCGCGGCGGTTCGCTCCCGGGCGGTCTGCGTCTGTACGTCGGTTCTACGTCGCAGGACGATGGCGGTTACGGTGCGAAGGTGATGGGCGAGCGTAGCCGTCTGCGCGACGTGGCGCGTGGTCGCAAGGTACCGGTCAATGCACCGCAGACGACAGCCTCGACTGCAACTCCGTCGGCCACGACTGCCGCAGTTACGAATGGTGGCACGAACAAGCGCGTTCAGGTGACGCTCGATGCGGCGCACCCGCTGACGGCGAAGACCGTTGCCGCCGACGCACCGGCGAAGGCACCGGAGCAGGACGATGCGGCGACTACTACGAAGCATGCAACGTCGTCGTCGGAGCTTGGTGCCTGACGGCTGGTTGAATCTTCTGGTTTTGTTCTCGCAGCAGGCAGGCAAATAAAAAGCACCCTCGGGTGCTTTTTTTACGTCGGTACACAGGCGTGAACACTACCCGCCGAACAACCCGCGCAGACGTTCGACTGCTTCTTCGAGCTTCGGCAGCGCCGTCGCGTATGACAGGCGCACATGTTGCCGCGGCGCGTGCGTACCGAAGTCCATCCCCGGCACGAGCACCACACCTGCCTGATGCAGCATCGCCTTCGTCAGCTCCGCGCTATTTCCCGCGGCTGGGTGCGTGACGCCGCTGCAATCCGCATACACATAGAACGCGCCGTCCGGCATCACAGGGACCTTGAAGCCAAGCGATTCGAGCGCCGGCGCGATGAAGTCGCGCCGGCGCATGAATTCGAGGCGACGCGCTTCGTATATCGCGAGTGTGGCCGGCTCGAAGCATGCCAGCGCTGCATGTTGCGCGAGCGCCGAAGCGCAGATGAAGAGGTTCTGCGCGAGCTTTTCGAACGCGTCGATCAGCGTCGGTGGAACGACCAGCCAACCCAGGCGCCAGCCGGTCATGTGAAAGTACTTCGAGAAGCTGTTGACGGTGACGACGTCGTCGCCGAGCGACAGCGCGGACACCGGCCGTTCGCCGTAGCTCAAGCCCTGATAGATCTCATCGACGATCGTGAAGCCGCCGCGCGCACGAACCGCATCGACGATGCGCCGCAATTCGTCCGCTTCAATCGATGTGCCGGTCGGGTTCGACGGCGACGCGAGCAGGACGCCGCGGGTGCGCTCGGTCCACAAGCGCTCGACATCGGCGGCGCTCAACTGGAAGCGCTGGGCGGGGCCGCTCGGCACCAGCACCGGTTTGCCTTCGGCGGCCGCGACGAAATGACGATTGCACGGGTAGCACGGGTCCGGCATCAGCACTTCGTCGTCGCGATCGACGAGCGCCACGCACGCGAGCAGCAACGCCGCCGATGCACCCGCCGTGACGACGATACGTGCCGGGTCGACATCCACGCCCCATGCATCGGCGTAATGCTTCGCGATCGCTTCACGCAGCGGCCGTATACCGAGTGCGCTCGTATATTGCGTGACACCGCGCCGCAGTGCGCTCGCCGCCGCTTCGACGACCGCTTCGGGCGCCGTGAAATCGGGCTCGCCGATGCCCATATCGATGATGTCGCGGCCGGCATGCTTCAACTGCTCGGCTTCCTTCGCCAGTTCCATGACATAGAAAGGCTGAATGGCGTCGACACGAGCGGCAAGCCGCAACAGGGGATGGGTCACGGTGGTCATGCGGTGAGTCCGGTTTCGAAGGCGGGCGGGGCAGCGAGAAAGTGCGCTGTGTCGCCTACTGATCCATCCACCGGCTTCAGGCGGAGGATCAGCGCGACGGAGCGTGCTGCGTCTAGCTTTTGCGGGCGACTTGCGTCTCGGTGGCGCGCAACTTTGCCGACAGCTTGTCGAGCACGCCATTCACATACTTGTAGCCGTCCGAGCCGCCAAACGTCTTCGCGAGTTCGACTGCTTCGTTGATGACGACGCGATACGGAATATCGACGTGATGCTTGAGTTCATAAGCGGCGACCAGCAGCACCGCGCGTTCGACCGGCGACAGCTGTTCGATCGGACGGTCGAGACACGGCGTGAGGTCGGCGGAGAGCGAATCCGCCTCGCGAATCACGCCGTGCAGCAGCGTGTCGAGATGCTCGAGGTCGGCCTTGTCGAAGCCCTGCGCGTTACGCAGCTGCGCATCGATCTCGCCGCCGGGCGCGCCCGACAGCAGCCACTGATACAGCCCCTGCGTGGCCAGTTCGCGGGAACGTCGGCGAGCGCTCTTCATGCACGTTCCTCTTCTTCGTCTTCATCTTCTTCATCGTCGTCGTCATCGCCGTCGAGCTGTTCGAGCGCAACCGAGAGGTTCGCCATTTCGACCGCGACGCGCGCCGCATCGCGGCCCTTTTCGGTCATGCGGGCGACGGCTTGTTCGTCGGTGTCGGTGGTGAGTACCGCGTTGGCGACCGGCACGCCGAAGTCGAGGGCGACCCGGCTGATGCCCGCGCCGCTTTCGTTCGACACCAGTTCGAAGTGATAGGTCTCGCCGCGGATCACCGCGCCGAGTGCGATCAACGCATCGAACTGGCCGCTTTCGGCGAGTTTTTGCAGCGCGAGCGGGATTTCGAGCGCGCCCGGCACGGTGACGAGCAGCACGTCTTCGCCGGTGACGCCGAGGCGTTCTAGTTCTTCGATACATGCATCGGCGAGGCCGTTGCAGACGGGTTCGTTGAAGCGCGACTGCACGATGCCGACGCGCAGGCCGTCACCGTCGAGATTCGGTTGATATTGTCCGATTTCCATGAGAGGTCCGTAGGTGTTGGATGAAGCGCGGATGCGCGTAAAGGGTCCGGTCAGTGGTTCGATCAGGCGGGCGGCAGCGGAGCTTGCGTCGGGCACCCGGGCATCGGTACGAAGCCGGTGACTTCGAGGCCGTAGCCCGACATGCTACCGAGCTTGCGCGGGTTCGACAGCACCTGCATCTTGCCGACGCCCAGTTCGCGCAGGATCTGAGCGCCGATGCCGTAGGTCTTGAAATCGACCGGACGGCGCTTGAGTGCGTCTGCCTTCTCCTTTTCGTCGAAGGCCTTGAACACGTCGATCAGATGCTCGCGCGAATCGCCGCAGTTGAGCAGCACGACGACGCCGAGATCGCACTGCGCGATTTCCTTCATCGCGGCGTCGAGTGTCCACGAGTGGGTCGATGCGCCGACTTCGAGCAGATCGAGCACCGACAACGGTTCGTGCACGCGCACGGGCGTGTCGCGATCCGCCGCGGGCGTGCCGCGCACCAGCGCGATGTGCGGCGAGCCGCTCGGCAGGTCGCGGAACATCACCGCGCGGAATGGGCCGTGCGCGGTCTGCATCGTGCGCTCGGCAACGCGCTCGACGATCGATTCGGTGCGGCTGCGATAGTGGATCAGATCGGCGATCGTGCCGATCTTCAGGCTATGTTCCTGTGCGAACTCCAGCAGGTCGGGCAGGCGCGCCATCGTGCCGTCGTCCTTGATGATCTCGCAGATCACCGCGGCCGGCGTGAGGCCCGCGAGCGCCGTGAAGTCGCAGCCCGCTTCCGTGTGACCGGCGCGCATCAGCACGCCGCCGGGCTGCGCCATGATCGGGAACACGTGGCCAGGCTGGACGATATGCTCGGGCCGCGCGTCGTGCGCCACGGCGGCGGCGACCGTGCGGGCGCGGTCGGCGGCCGAAATGCCGGTCGTGACGCCTTCGGCGGCTTCGATGCTGACCGTGAACGCGGTGCCGTACTGGGTGCCGTTGCGGTAGGTCATCAGCGGCAGGTTCAGCTGCTTGCAGCGGTCCTGCGTGAGCGTCAGACAGATCAGGCCGCGGCCGTAGCGGGCCATGAAGTTGATCGCTTCCGGCGTGATGAATTCGGCCGCGATGACGAGGTCACCCTCGTTTTCGCGATCTTCTTCGTCGACGAGAATCACCATCCGGCCGGCCTTCAGTTCGGCGATGATCTCAAGGGTGGAGGCGAGCGTCATGTTGGCGTGAAATTCGGGAAAGCGCGTATTTTACGCCACGCGGACGGGCGCGTCCTCCTGGCGGGGATTTCAGACGACTGCGGACGGTTCGATGAAGCTGGAGCTGGCGGGCAAGTGGGGTCTACGGGGGATGGGGTGGGGGAGCGACTTGCAGCCGGGGATCGGCCGCCTCGGTGGGCTCAGGTCCACCGAGGGACGATCGAATATGTGTTCCGCAAACGTCCGCTTATGACTTCGAGTTCTGGTACAGCGTGTCGCGCGGGACGAACATGTGCGGCTCGAACGCCGGCAGTATGATCGTCGCGCCCGCTGGCGTGATGCGGACATTGCAGGTTTGATCGACTTGCTTGCCGGCCCGGTAAACGAACGCACCCGGTCCGCCGCCGCATTCGGAAGTGTGTTCGAGGAGGCGCATTTCGCGCCCGTTCGACATCGATTGTGTGACGACGAATCCGTCGGCATGAGCAACGCTTACGCCGACCAGGACAGCTAGTCCAATTACCGCTTTAGCAATCTGCATGATGAGGACCTCCGGGTCCGGCAGCGTGACGCAGGGGCCGACCGCCGACGGGCTGGAGCCGATGCGAATACAACTATATTAGGTTGCGCTGGTTGCAAATTCCATCGTCGAACGTTGGCCGAACGGCCTAAAGGCCAGTGCGTACTGGCTCACCTACACTTCCTGGCATCGTACTGATCGTAGAAAACGGTCGATCGGTCACCGACCTCGGGGCTTTAACGTTGCCCAGAGCGGGCAAGCGAGACTATGCACGGGTAGCGCTCGCGCTCAGGTAATGAGAACGTATATACTTAGTAAGTATGTGCGACGCAACCAGGGAGCCGCCCGTGATGAAAGAAGCCGTTTTTACGATGAAGCTTGAAGCTGAGTTACGCGAGGAATTCATGGCAGAAGCAGAAGCAGTGCATAGACCGGCTTCGCAGGTATTGCGCGAATTGATGCGTGAGTTCGTACAACGTCAGCGCGCCGCACGCGAACACGACGAGTTTCTGGGCAGTAAGGTCGATGTCGCCCGCACCTCGTTGCGGGCCGGCAGCGGTCGCTCAAATGCCGAAGTCGAGGCTAAGTTTGCGAAACGGCGCGCCGGTGTCGCCAGCAAGGCATGAGGGTTGTCTGGACGCCGGAAGCCGAGCAGGATCGGGACGACGTGTGGGAGTACATCGCGGCTGATAACCCAGCCGCAGCTGCGCGGATGGATGAGCTGTTCAGTGATGCCGCCGCGCAGCTGGAATATTTCCCCGAGTTGGGGAGGTGGGGAAGGATCGACGGCACCCGCGAGTTGATTCCGCACGAAAGCTATCTGCTTGTCTATGAGATTGAGGGCGATACGGTGTGGATGCTTGCCCTCGTTCATACCTCCCGGCAATGGCCGCCGATCAACTGATATTTTGCGCCGTCGACAACATCCGCTCCACATACCGCGCAATCATATCGATCTCAAGATTAACCTTCGCTCCTGCCACCAGATGCCTGAGCGTCGTCACCTCGACGGTATGCGGAATCAGGTTGATCGAAAACTCGCAGCCATCCGCGCGGTCGTCCACCGAATTCACCGTCAGGCTCACACCGTTCACGGTAATCGACCCCTTGTACGCCAGATAACGCCCCAGCTCGCGCGGCGCGAGCACCCGCAGCTCATGCGATTCGCCGACCGGCGCAAAGCGCGTCACGGTACCGAGCCCATCGACGTGCCCCGACACGATATGTCCGCCCAACCGGTCGTGCGCACGCAGCGCTTTCTCGAGATTCACGTCGCCGGTCTGTGCGAGCCCGACTGTGAGGTTCAGGCTTTCACGCGACACATCGACGGCGAACGACTGCGCAGTCTTTTCGATCACGGTCATGCACGCACCTTGAATGGCGATGCTGTCGCCAAGCAGGACATCGTCGAGATCGAGCGTTCCAGCTTCGACCACGAGCCGCACACCCGCATCGGCGTCGCTGCCGAGCGGCTTGATCGAAGCAATGCGGCCGACGGCCGCGACAATTCCGGTAAACATCGTGCGGTTTCCTTGTTCAGTGCAAGTCGGTACGTGCGAGCGGCGCGGCAAACCGCGCGAGAACCCGCAGATCCTCGCCGATCCGGTCGACCGCGTGAAAATTCAGTTGAACGCGGCCGTCGAGCGAATCGGGCGCCGCAAGATTGAACATCCCCATCGATTCGACGCCGAGCAGGTTCGGCGCGAGATAGACCAGCAGTTCGTCGACACAACCTTCGCGCAACAGCGAGCCATTCAGTTTGTAGCCGGCTTCGACATGCAGTTCATTGACATTGCGCTTGCCGAGTTCGAGCAGCATCGCCGGCAGATCGACCTTGCCGTCCGCATTGGCGAGCGGCACGAGTTCGGCGCCGCGCGCGCGCAATGCGTCAGCGCGTTCCGCGAGCCGTTCATCGAGCGTGCTGCAGAAAATCAACGTCGGCGCGCCGGCCAGTATCTTCGCCTCCGGCGGCACGTCGAGCTGGCTATCGATCAGCACACGTTGCGGCTGGCGCGGCGTATCGATTGCGCGCACCGTCATGCGCGGATCGTCTTCTCTCACGGTACCGATGCCGGTCAGGATCGCCGATGCGCGTGCCCGCCACGCGTGACCGTCGGCGCGTGCGGCTTCGCCGGTAATCCATTGACTCGCGCCGGACGGCAACCCCGTGCGGCCGTCGAGCGATGCCGCGACCTTCATCCGCACCCACGGCCGGCCGCGCGTCATTCGCGACACGAAACCGATGTTCAGTTCATGCGCTTCGTTCGCGAGCAAGCCACAGCGCACTTCGATGCCGGCATCGCGCAGCATCTTGAGTCCGCGGCCCGAGACCTGCGGGTTCGGATCTTCCATGGCGGCGACGACACGCGATACCTGCGCTTCGATCAACGCATTCGCGCACGGCGGCGTGCGGCCGAAGTGGCTGCACGGCTCGAGCGTCACATAAGCGGTCGAACCGCGCACGTCCTGGCCGCGCGAACGCGCGTCCTTCAACGCGCGGACTTCCGCATGATCCTGGCCGGCCGGTTGCGTAAAGCCTTCGCCAATGACAGCGCCGTCCTTCACGAGTACGCAACCGACCCGCGGATTCGGATCGGTCGTGTACATGCCGCGCGTTGCAAGCGCGAGCGCGCGCTCCATATGGACGAAATCGGTTTGCGAGAACATCGGCATGGCT
The DNA here is from genome assembly GCF_030464945.1 of Paraburkholderia sp. CHISQ3. Classification (NCBI taxonomy): domain Bacteria; kingdom Pseudomonadati; phylum Pseudomonadota; class Betaproteobacteria; order Burkholderiales; family Burkholderiaceae; genus Paraburkholderia; species Paraburkholderia sp. CHISQ3. The sequence goes on along the minus strand of NZ_JALPRG010000002.1, from coordinate 457,709 downwards.
CAGGCAGCGAGTGCGGTGAACGCGCCGCGTGCGGCATCGATTGTCGCGTCGATGATCGCGTCGTCGTGCGCGATCGATACGAAGCCCGCTTCGTAGGCTGACGGCGCGAAGTACACGCCCGCGTCGAGCATCTTGTGGAAGAACGCATTGAAGCGCGGTACATCGGAGCGGGTGACTTCGGCAAAGCTCGTCGGCACGGACGCCGCGAAGTAGAGGCCGAACATGCCACCGACTGAATCTGCGGCGAACGGCACTTTCGCATCGCGCGCGGCAGCAGTGAGTCCTTCTACGAGACGGGTTGTGCGCGCACTGAGTGTGTCGTAAAAGCCCGGTGCCTGGATGAGTTGCAACGTCTTCAGGCCGGCCGCGACGGCGATCGGATTGCCCGACAGCGTGCCCGCCTGATAGACACCGCCGAGCGGGGCGAGATGCGCCATGATGTCGCGCCGTCCGCCGAATGCGGCCGCGGGCATGCCGCCGCCGATCACCTTGCCGAGGCACGTGAGATCCGGTGTGATGCCGTACGCCGCCTGCGCGCCGCCGAGCGCGACGCGAAAACCACACATCACTTCGTCGAAGATCAGCACTGCGCCGTACTCGCTGCACAGGCGCCGCAATGCGGCCAGAAACGCCGGCGTTGCACGCACGAGATTCATGTTGCCCGCGACCGGCTCGACGATCACCGAAGCGATTTCGTTACCGAATGCCTTGAACGCTTCTTCGAGGGCTTCGACGTTGTTGTATTCGAGCACGGTGGTGTGCTTCGCGATGTCGACCGGCACACCCGCGGAAGTCGGGTTGCCGAACGTCAGCAGGCCGGAGCCGGCTTTCACGAGCAGGCTATCCGCATGGCCGTGATAGCAGCCTTCGAACTTGACGATACGACTGCGGTTCGTAAAACCACGCGCGAGTCGCAGCGCGCTCATCGTCGCCTCGGTGCCGCTCGACACCATGCGGACCTGTTCCATCGACGGCACCAGCTTGCAGATCTCTTCGGCGATCTCGATCTCGGCTTCGGTCGGTGCGCCGAACGAGAAGCCGTTCGCGAGCACGCGCTGCACGGCGTCGAGCACCTCCGGATGCACATGCCCGACGATCATCGGCCCCCACGAGCCGATGTAGTCGATATAGCGCTGGCCATCGGCATCCCAGAAGTACGCGCCCTGGGCGCGTTCGATGAAGCGCGGCGTACCGCCGACCGAGCGGAACGCGCGTACCGGCGAGTTGACGCCGCCCGGGATAGTGATCTGCGCGCGTTCGAAGAGAGCTTCGTTTCTGGACTGGCTGGACATGGAATTGCGACCTGATTCGACCTGCGTGATGGATGGCGTTGCCGGCGTGCCGGGAGAGCGGGCGGCGGCGGGGTGACTGGCTGAAATTGTACCGGACTCCCGTCAATCGGGCGTTTGGCGGCAGCATCCGCTGCGGCGTTTTGCCTTGGTGGACGCCTCAAGGAGGCGAGCGGCGTGGGCTATGGACGCGCCGCATGCCGTGGATCAACCGGTGCGCTTTCTGCGCGCGTGCGCGGTGACTTTCGATGATTGCACCGGGGCGCCCTGCGGCGCGGCAGCCGATGCAACCGGCAACCGTGGCGATGCGCGCTTGCCGGTCAGTTCGGCCCAGCGCTTTTCCAGCGCGCCTTCGGCGATCGGCTTGATTGAAGTGCCCGAGCTTTGTGCGTCCCAGGTCTGGACCGAGAACGGATGCACACGTAACGCAGCGCGGTCGACCACGACGCGCTCGTTGGCATCGACAAGCCAGTCGTAGACGAATTCGATGCATAGCCGGTAGCCGCGTTTGTACGCTGGGTCCGGCACTTCGTACGGCGCTCGCGTCACATAGCCCGAGCCGAAGATGCCACGCGGTTCGGAGGCGACGCGATGCAGGAACACCCGGTCGCCTGACAGCAGGCTGCGCGCGAAACCGCAGCCCCATACATCCGCGACCGCTTCGCCCGCGGCGACGCGTTTCGCGAGGTCCGGCAGTTCTGGCCAGGGCCATTTCTTCGGGCTCCAGATCAGCAGAAAGGCGGTCATGGCGAATTTGTCGGACGCAGAAAAACGGCAGCTTAACTGATTGCGTGTCGCGGGCAACAGTGTCGATTGCCTTATTGTTTATCTTTACATTGTTTTTTCGTTAACATTACAATCTGACCCACTTATCCTCTTCGATAAGTACGCTTGTCAGTACTCTCGACCTGCTACCTACCCCTGGGTGAGCAGGTCTTTTTTTGCCCAATCGTCCGGCGGCAATTACCCCGTCGGTGTCGCGGTCGCCCTAGGCATATTTCAATATCTTACGCAAGAGAATAAGCGCTCGGTTTGGCACAGAAGTGTTTTGCCAGCCCGTACCCGACGCCGGTTGCGGTGAAAAGTCACGAAGGCGCGGGGCTTGCCCTCGGGCGAGTGGAAGCGATTCCCTTGTCGCCGCGCAATCCGATGCGTCTTGCGCGCACAGATTCAATCGGTCCCATGAGAGGGTAAATACCTAGAAAGGTACGTTACGCAAATCGCACACGTTAATTACGGCCATCAAACAAATTTTGACGAAACATTTCTGGGCTGATACGTTTCCGTACAGCAAATGAAAGATGAGATTTGACCTTTCTTGAACGGTAAGCGTGGGGCGTCCTGCAGGCGACAACTGCGCACTATTCAGGACGTTGCGACAGCGGAAGGGGCCGTGGTTGGCATGCGAACAACCGGGTGAACAGATTTGTCGCAGTGGGGAATGGCAGGGTTTTGATTTTCAAAGTGCAGAAAAATAATTTAGTTGTACTGGCAGCTTGACCGGACTAACGGAAATTATTTTGTACGTTCGGTTGTGAAGAATTAATGAGCCGGGTAGAGCAGCGTCGTATCTGGTGCGGAAGTCTGCTCGGAATACGCGTCAACGGTCTCGAAGCGGGATCCATGTGACTGGAAAAGAATTCATGCCCGTTGGGCGTGAGGGGGCGAGCTTGCTCTAACAAGCCGCTGCCTTCTGTCGTCGTGTCATTTCAATCTGGCGAATTGAGGATAGCTAAATTATAGGCAATTTCAGCTAGACACTTATGTACCGGAGGCGCTTATCAGAGATCACAGACTCTATTCATCGTTGTTTGAGCATCGGTAAAGACAAGGCGTTGGAATCCGTGCGGCGGGGTGCCGCAAACGAAGAGGCTCGCCAGGTCTCTTCGCATAACAACCTGGTATTAATGGCGAGAGGGGATTATGAAACCAAAAGAAGCAGGATCGGCCATACGAAAAATACTTTGGGCCGAAATGGCCTTGACGGCGATGGTCGGGACTTCGGCGTTTGCCCAGAGCCAGCCGTCAGCAGCAGGAGTGGCGGTTGCACCGCCGGTAACGGTCGCACAGGCGGGTACGGAGGAGGGTGCCACGGCACCCGCAGCAGGCACTGGTGCCCCCGTGGCGGCGGGCGTCAAGCAGCTCAAGACCTTCGAGGTCACGGGCTCGCTGATTCGAACGTCGGACAAGGTCGGCACGACCGAGATCCAGACGGTCACGCAGAAGGACATCCAGCAAAGCGGTTACACCACAGTGGCCGACTTCCTGCGCGGTACCGCCGCTAACTCGGGCGCCAGCTGGTCGCAGTCGACGATGAACAGCGCAGCGCCGGGCGGAGCCGGCATCGCACTGCGCGGCCTGAGCGAAAAATACACGCTGGTGCTGGTCGACGGGCAACGTGTCGCCAACTATGCGCAGGCGGTGAATTTCACCGACACCTTCTTCGACGTCAACACGATTCCGCTGAGCATCGTCGATCACATCGACATCGTTAAGACTGGCGCGGTCTCGATCTACGGCTCCGATGCCATCGCCGGTGTCGTCAACATCATTACCAAGAAGAACTTTCAGGGCCTGCAGCTCGATACCCAGCTTGGCAAGGCGCAGCACCCCGGCAATGGCCAGGGCAGCTTCAGCGTGCTCGGCGGCTTTGGGGACCTGAATTCGGATCGCTTCAACGTCACGGCCGCGGCAAGCTATTACCGCGACAGCGGGTCGACGCTGGCCGATCGCGATATGACGTCAGGGCAGGATTACACGCAGTACTCCGGTGGCAATAAAGCACCGTTTGGTCCGGGCCAGCAGTCATTCTGGACCACGCCCGGCGGTAACGTAGCGCTTAGCCCCTGCCCACCGGGTAGCACTCCAGGTACGAAGAACTGCGTGTACAACGTCGCTGCCGGCACCTCGCTGACACCGGCCCTGACGCGCCTGAACGCGAAAGTCCGCGGCACCTTCAAGATCGACGAGAACACCGAAGCGTACGCTGGCTTCTGGGTGAGCCGTGACGAAAGCGTGCAGTTGCAGGGACCCGCCGCGATCACTGCCAATTCGAACGTGTTTAACCCGGCGACGGGTTCTGTCGCACCGCTCTCGCGGACGGTGTCGGCGTCGAATCCGTTCAACCCGTTCGGCGTGTCGACGCCGATCAATCTGACGTTCCCGAACCAGATCGGCGTGGCGGATACCGTGTCGACGTTCTGGATGGCGTCGACGGGCATCAAGGGCTCGTACGACACCGGCAAGTTCGGAAACTGGGATTGGTCTGCCGACTACGGTCATTCGCAGAGCACGGTCGATACGAGCTACTCGAACCGCATCAACGTCGCGGGCGTCGAGAACATGCTGCTGAACGGCACGTACAACTTCGCGAATCCTTCCTCGACGCCGAACGGTCTGAACGGTGTATTCACCGACGACAACCAGCAGGCAATTTCGAAGATCGATAGCGTGACCGCCAAGACTTCGACGGCGAACCTGTTCAGCCTGCCGGCCGGCAACGTCGGTTTGGGGTTGGGCACGGAATTCCGTCATGAATCTTCGACGATCAACCCGCAAACGTACGCGTCGCAGGGCATTACCGCACCGGCAAACGTGCAGACCGTCGCCAGCTCACGCAATGTGGCGGCGTTGTTCTATCAGATCGATATTCCGATCATCAAGAACCTGACCTTCACGCAAGCTGCCCGCTACGACCACTACAGCGACTTTGGCGGTGCCTTCTCGCCGAGCTTCGCGCTGCGCTTCCAGCCGGTGCGTATGCTGACGACCTTCGCGTCGTACAGTCGCGGTTTCCGCGCGCCGACAGGTGTTGAGAACTCGCAGGCGGTCTACCTGGGTCACCAGAATCTGGTCGACCCGAACGATCCGAGCGGCGTGCCGACGAAGCACTTCACGACAGAGCAGACCACGGGTAATCCGAACCTGCAGCCTGAGCACACGAAGAACTACAACATCGGGTTCCAGTTGTCGCCGGACGCGTTGACCGATATCGGCGCGGCGTTCTACAAGGTGCATATTGACGGGGTGATCGGCACGGCAGATCCAAACGCAGTGCTTCAAGCGAACAACCCGACGACGGTGGTCCGCAATCCCGACGGTACGATCCGCTACATCGTGCAGCCGTTCGTGAACCTCGGTTCGCTCGATACCGATGGTTTCGACATGAACTTCCGCAAGGCACTCCGCACGCCGTACGGTCTGTTCACGCTGACGGGCGACTGGGCTTACGTGTGGCACTACAAGCTGCGCAGCCCGGGTTCGCCGATACAGGACTTCGCCGGCAATAACCTCGCGCTGTTGCAACCGTTCGGTGCGAGTAATCCGCGGTGGAAGGGCAATACGACGCTGGCCTGGGATTTCCACAACCTGACCACCGCATTGACCTGGCAATACACCGGTCCGTACACGAATGCGGTGGCGGCGGAATTCGGCGATGGTGGAACGGGCTCCGTCGCGTCGTACAGCCAGTTCAACCTGATGGCGACCTATCGCGGCATCAAGCACTGGACGATCTACGGCGGCATCTCGAACCTGTTCGACAAGAAGCCGCCGTTCGACGTCGAGTGGCAGTCTACGCCGGACATCACGGGCTACGACCAGTCGCTGTACACCGACCTTGGCCGCTTCTTCCAGATCGGTGCGACGTACCGTTTCTAATGGTTTGACCGAAGCGGTAACGACGTTTTAGTACATTGGATGTACACCGCTTCCTGCCCGACACGCGGCAGGAAGCGGCACAAGCCGGTCATCACGGTTCTCACTGCCTGCCTCATCCGATACGTCGGGTACAATCGCCCCACCTCTCCGTTCTTCCATCAGCTCCGGTGTTGGCGCGGACGAACTGCCTACCCCCTGGATTCCCATGTCTCACGTTGTCAGACGCCGGCCCGATGGTCGGCTGATTCTGTTGCTCGGCGCGCTCGCTGCCTGCGGTCCGCTCTCGACGGACATGTATCTGCCGAGTCTGCCGTCGATCGCACTCGCATTCGGTGTCACGTCCGCGGTCGCACAATCCACACTGACCAGTTTCATGGCCGGGTTTTCGGTTGGCATGCTGTTGTACGGCCCGCTATCCGATGCCTATGGCCGGCGCCCGATCCTGCTCGGCGGCATCGCGCTGTTTACGCTGTCGAGCATCGCGTGCGTGTTCTCGTTCTCGATCGGTTCGCTCGTGCTCGTACGGTTTCTGCAGGCACTCGGTGCGGGCGCGGCGTCGGTGCTGTCACGCGCCATCGCGCGCGATGCGCATGAGCCGAGCGATGCGGCGCGCGTGCTGTCGATGGTCGCGATCGTTACGGCGGTGGGGCCGCTGCTGGCGCCGTTGATTGGCGGTCAATTGCTACTGCTTGGCAGCTGGCGCGTGGTGTTCATGGCGCTCACGCTGTTCGGCGCGTGCTGCGCTGTGACCGCGTATCTGCGCGTGCCCGAAACCTGGCCGCGCGAGAAGCGCGCCAATTCCGCGGTGTTGCAATCGTTCACTGCCTACGGCCGGCTGCTGCGCGATCCGCTGGTGTGGGGGCACTTGCTATGCGGCGGGATGGCGTTCGCATCGATGTTCACGTATATCTCGGCGACGCCGTTCGTCTACATCGATTACTTCCACGTGTCGCCGCAGCACTACGGGTTCTTCTTCGGCCTGAACGTGTTCGGCATTATCGCCGGCAACTTCCTGAATACGCGTTTCGTCGGGCGCGTGGGGCAGTTGCGCATCATCTCGTTCGCGGCGACGATCAGCTGTATCGCCTCGCTGTTCGTCGCGCTGGTGTGCATCACCGGTTGGGGTGGGCTGTGGTCGATCGTGGTTGGGTTGTTCTTCGTGGTCGGTGTGGTGGGTGTGTTGTCCGCCAACTGCACGACGGATTTGATGCACCGCTACCCGCACAACGCAGGCGCTGCGGCTGCGGTGTTTGGCGCAGTGCAGCTCGCGCTCGGTGCGCTTGCGAGCATTGTTGTAGGGCTATGGCACGACACGTCGCCGCTCGGCATGGGCGTTACGATCGGCTCGGCTGGTGTGCTGTGTTATGCGGGACGTCTGTTGATCTTGCGCTGGCACGATCGGCCGGTGCGGTAGGGCAGCTCAGGGAAGGGTGCGACGTGCTGTGCTCAAGAAGTACTCGGGCCGGGCCGCACGCACCGCGCGTGGCAACCCGAGCCCACTACATCACACGCACGCCCTAATCGCGCGCCGTCGACGCCGCGCCATGACTGAGCCAGTCGAGCACGGCCGTCGCCTCATCGTCGGCACCGTCGCGCACTTTCGCAACCGCTTCACGAACGTCGGCGTCCGGTGCGGCATGGCGGATCGCCACACCGACCGCGAGGATGTCGATCATCACGAGATGCAGGATTCGCGAAATCATCGACAGCTGCGATTCGCGCATTTCGATGTGATCGGTTTCGAGCGCCACTGTCGCGCGCTTGGCGAGCGGCGTGTTGCTCGACGTAATCGCGATCACCTGCGCGCCGGCCTGCATCGCTACTTCGAGCACACGCAACAGCTCGGGCGCGCGCCCCGACTTCGACACCGCGACAATCACGTCCCCCTTGCCGAGCAACGCCGCCGACGCAGCCTGCATGTACAGGTCGCCGTACGCGATGGTCGGAATGCCGAAGCGGAAGAACTTGTAGTGCGCGTCCTGCGCAACGATGTTCGAATTGCCGAGCCCGTAGAACTCGATGCGCCGCGCGCCGGTAAGCAGATCGATTGCACGTTCGACGTGTTCGAAATTCAGATGCTCGCGCAACTGCAGGATCGCGGACACCGTGTTGTCGAGCACCTTCGCGCCGAAATCGGTTGCGGTGTCGCCGAGGTGCACCTGGCTGTGGCTGACCGGAATCGTACCGGTCAGACCAGTGGCCAGTTTCAGCTTGAAATCGGACAGCCCCTGACAGCCGAGCGACCGGCAAAAGCGGATCACGGTCGGCTGGCTGACGTCGGCCTTGCGTGCGATGTCGACGATCGGATCGTTGATGATCGAGCGCGGATGATTGAGCGCGAGATCGGCGACGCGTCGTTCGGCCGGCGTCAGCGCATCGCGCATCTGCCTGATCCGCTCGAACACTGCCGACGATCCACCGCCCGCGCGATTCGACAGTTGCTCCGCGAGAATCGCGGAAACCCCCAGAAACGCCGGGTATTCGGCCGTGATCACATAGGTCGGCACGTTCTGCAGATACCCCTCGAAGCGACCCTTCGCCTCGAAGCGCTCGCGAAACGACGAGTGCGCGAACACATCGCCAAGTCGCGGCACGACGCCACCGCCGATATAGATACCGCCGAGCGCGCCCAGCGTCATCGCGACGTTGCCAGCGAAATTACCGAGGATGCCGCAGAAGCAGTCGATGGTTTCGGCGGCGAGTTCATCGCCTTCAAGTGCACGCTTGACGATCTCCGACGTATCGCACGAAGGCGCGACGCGTTTCTTGTCGCGGGCTGCGAGCGCGCGATAGATCACCTCGATGCCAGGACCGGCGACGACACGTTCGAACGACACATGCGACCACTTCTTGCGCGCGTACTGCAGTACCAGGTCTTCGCGTTCGTCTTGCGGCGAGAAGCTTGCGTGACCGCCTTCGCTGCCGAGCGCGATCCAGCGGTCGTCGGCGGGAATCAGACCCGAGACGCCAAGGCCGGTGCCCGGCCCGAGCAACCCGATCACGCTGTTCTGACGACGCGCACCGCCGCCTACCTGTACACGCTGCGTGTCAGTAAGACCTGGCAGCGCCATCGCGAGCGCGGTGAAATCGTTGACGACGAGCAGCGTATCGAAGCCGAGCGCGCGTCGCGTCGCTTCGATCGAAAAGGTCCAGTCGTGATTGGTCATGCTGACCTGATCGCCGTCGACCGGATTCGCAATCGCAATCGCCGCGTGATTCACGCGACCGATCTTCGTGTCCTTCAGATACTTCTGGATGACCTCGGCGACACCGGCATACTCCGCGCACGGATAGACGCGCACCTGGGTAATCTCGCCCTGTTTCACTTCGAGCGCAAAGCGCGCATTGGTGCCGCCGATATCGGCGAGGAGCCTCGGTCCGTCGGCGTGCTGGCCCGTACCGGGCACAGCCTTAGTTTGCACACCAGTAGACATCGAGTCTCACTCCCTTGTCGTTCGCCAGCGTCGAGATGGCATTTTTTTGTGGCGCAGCGGCAGCGGCATTGAGTACGTCGAGCTTGCTCTGTCCAGCGATCAGCAGGAACAGGTGACCGACCTGTTTCAGCGCGCTCATCGACCAGCTCACGCGTGCGTGGGGCGCGGCGCCCGGATGCACGGCGACGAAGTGCTCGGGTGTGGAGATCGCGAAGTCCCATTCGGGCGAATCCGCGAAAATCGACGCGGTATGGCCGTCTTCACCCATGCCGAGCACGGCGACATCGGGCACGAGGCGCGCGGGGTCGGCGTTCAACGCCGCGACGTGCGCGTCGAGTGCCTGGGTCGTGTCGACGAGCGGCCAGAACGTGGCGTCGCGCGCGGCGTTCTGCAGCAGCGTCTCGTGCGCGAGACGCGCATTGCTCGCGCTGTCCGTTTCCGGCACCCATCGATCGTCGACCAGTGTGACGAGGATGCGCGCCCAGTCGAACGGCTGGGTGGATAGATTCTGCAGGAACGGACGTGGGCTGGTGCCGCCCGATACTGCGAGCGTGGCCAGGCGCGTGCCGGTTGCGGACGCGTTTGTCGTTGCGGCAAGCGACGCATGTAGCGCGTCGCCTACCGCCTTCGCCAGCGCGTCGGATTGGGCGCGCGGGTCGTCGAAAGCGTGAAGCTCGATCACTTCTCCTCCGTACAGCTTTCTTGTTAGTTTGCAGGGCGGGCCGCAGAGCGGCCCCTTGGATGCTGCGTCAACGGTCCGCGTCTAGAACTTCGCGCGGACGTCGCCCCGTTCAGTTTTCTACCTTCAATTTTCTTCTTCGAGCCAGCAGGTGCCGTGCTGCGCAAGCATCGCGCTTGCTGCTGCCGGTCCCCACGTGCCCGCTGCGTATGGTTTCGGTGCCTTGTTCGCGGCCGACCAGTCGTTCAGGATCGGTTCGACCCAGCGCCATGCGGCTTCCTGCTCGTCGCGCCGCACGAACAGCGCGAGCCGGCCGTTGATCACGTCGAGAAGCAGCCGCTGATAAGCCTCCATCTGGTTTTCGCGGAAGAACTGGTCGAACGCGAGATCGAGGTGGACGCTGGCGAGATTCATGCCTTCGCCAGGTTGCTTGGCGAGGCAATACAGGCGGATCGTTTCGTTCGGTTGCAGGCGAATGACGAGACGGTTCGCACCGGGGCGCAGCGCGGTCGGCCCCAGCGCCGAGTGCGGCACCGGACGGAAATTCACGACGATCTCAGCGACGCGATCCGCGAGCCGCTTGCCGGTGCGCAGAAAAAACGGCACACCCGACCAACGCCAGTTCTCGATCTCGACTTTCAGTGCGACGAAGGTCTCGGTCGTGCTGTCCTTCTTCACACCGGGTTCGGTTGCGTACGCGGGAACAGCCGTGCCGCGAATCACACCTGCATGATATTGACCGCGCACCGCGACGCGCTGGATATCGCGCGGATCGATCGGCTTGAGCGCACGCAGCACGCGTAGTTTTTCGTCGCGCACCGAGTCGGAATCCATCGAGTGCGGCGGTTCCATCGCGACGATCGAGAGCAACTGCAACAGGTGGTTCTGCACCATGTCGCGCAGCGCGCCGGTATTGTCATAGAAATCGCCGCGCGCCTCGACGCCGAGCTCTTCGGCGATCGTGATCTGAATGCTTTCGACCCATTCGCGGCGCCACAGCGGCTCGAACAGCGCATTGCCGAAGCGCAGCGCGAGCAGGTTCTGCACCGGCTCCTTGCCGAGGTAGTGGTCGATCCGGTAGATCTGTTCTTCCGCGAAGATCTCGCCGACCGCGTCGTTGATCGCGTTCGACGAACGCAGGTCGTAGCCGAGCGGCTTTTCCAGCACGATGCGCGCGTTTTCGTTAAGTCCCACCGATGCCAGCGCATGACAGATCGGCACGAACAGCGACGGCCCGGTAGCGAGGTAGAACACGCGCGTGCCGGACAGCTTGTTCACCGCGTCGCGCAGCAGCACGAAGTCTTCGGCCTTGCTGAGATCGAGCTTCACGTACTCGATGCGCGCGAGAAAGCTTTCCCACGCGGCTTCGTCGAGACCGTCCTTCGACACATACGGCTTGACGTGCCCGTTCACCCAATCGATGTACCCGGCACGATCTTCCTCATGACGCGCGACGCCGACAATCTTGCCGCTGTCCGCGAGCATGCCTGCACGGTGCGCTTCATACAGTGCGGGCAGGATCTTGCGCATCGACAGATCGCCGGTTCCGCCGAAGAGCACGAAGGTGAAGCTTGAATCGGTTTGCATGAGTCTCCGTCGATGTCCTGGTGCCGCCGAAGTGAACGCTAAGTGAGCGTCAGGGCGGCCGTAGTCCGATAAAATTTTTTTTGACACTGAATTGTAGTTTAACTACAATCCAAATCAAGAGGTAGCGCTAATTCGATGAAAAAAGCGTATCCGGGACCTGCGAGATACGCGTTTTCCCGAATCGGCGGTCGTCCCTCGCATGTTAACGGAACATCTCGTTTCTGCATGGGCTGGCAGGCAGTTCCGCTGCCGTTCTGTAGTACGGTGGACCGGCCAATGTGCGATGTGCCTCGAGTCTGCAACGCGCCTCCGGCATACCGGGTCAACGGGTGCGAGGCGGGGCAGGCAAAAATCAAAAGAGGAGACAGTCAATTGCATCCCGAATCACTCATCTCTTGAGCGTCCTGCGGCCGGACAACGGCTTGCTGGCACATGCATGCGCATGCGTCTGCCCGAGGCTCGACCGCTCAATCGTTTTGCCTGTTTGAACCACTCACTGCACCCTGGCTATATCAGGGGCCATTCGTTTTTTGTTCAGGTGTCTGGAGGAGATAAGCAATGAAATTTCGCGCGATCATGGGCGCACTGTGCGCCGCGGGTCTGATGTGTGGCGTGTCGGCCGTGCAGGCTGCCGAGTCGGTTGAAGTGCTGCACTGGTGGACGTCGGGCGGCGAATCGAAAGCTGTCGGCGTGCTGAAAGACGACATGCAGAAGCAGGGTTACACGTGGAAGGACTTCGCGGTTGCGGGCGGCGCAGGGGCGGCGGCCATGACGGCACTGAAGACCCAGGTGATCTCGGGCAATGCACCGACTGCTGCGCAGATCAAGGGTCCGTTGATCCAGGAATGGGCAGATCAGGGCGTGCTGGTGCCGATCGACTCGGTCGCGGGTGACTGGAAGAAGAACCTGCCGCCGCAGATCGACAAGATCATGCACGCAGGTGGCCACTATGTTGCCGCACCGTTCTCGGTGCACCGCGTGAACTGGGTGTGGATCAACAAGGCTGCGCTCGACAAGGTCGGTGCAAAACCGCCTACCACGTGGCCGGAATTCTTCGCACTCGCCGACAAGCTGAAGGCCGCCGGTATCCAGCCGGTTGCTGCCGGTGGACAACCGTGGCAAGACCTGACGCTGTGGGAAGACGTCGTGCTGTCGCAAGGCGCCGACTTCTACAAGAAGGCGATTGTCGACCTCGACCAGAAGACCCTGACGTCCGCACAGATGGTCGGCGTGTTCGACACGGTTCGCAAGATCGAGTCGTACATGGATAACGGCCGCACCGGCCGCGACTGGAACCTGGCAACGGCGATGGTCATCAACGGCAAGGCCGGCATGCAGTTCATGGGCGACTGGGCGAAGGGCGAGTTCGCGAACGCGGGCAAGCAGTCTGGTACGGACTACATCTGCGCACCGGTGCCGGGTACGTCGAAGCAATACACGTTCAACGTCGACTCGTTCGTGTTCTTCCAGCAGAAGGGTCAGACGGCGGCGACGGCTGGTCAGCTCGCGCTTGCGAAGACGATCATGAGCCCGGAATTCCAGGAGCAGTTCAGCCTGTACAAGGGTTCGATCCCGGTGCGCCTCGGTGTGCCGATGGACAAGTTCGATGCATGCGGCAAGCAGTCGTACGCGGATGAACAGACGGCGATCAAGGCGGGCGGTTATGTTCCGTCGCTGGCACACGGCATGGCTCAGGCAGATGCAACCGCCGGCGCCATCACCGACGTCGTCACGAAGTTCATGAACTCGACGCAAGACTCGAAGAGCGCAGTCGAAGCGCTCGCCAAGGCTGCGAAGACGAAGTAAGCGAAGTAAGCAGGATGGCCACGTGCCCGGTTATGTGTTTCACGCGCAACCGGGCACGCGCCATGTATGACGCCTTACCCGAAGCCACACCCCATGCCAGTCCAGCGTTGCGTTGCATACCTGCAGTCGCCGGCCGCATAGTTTCAGGAGTCGAGTAGTGACTGCTTCTCTTAGCGGAAACGGGAAGAACACGGCCGCCGTGACCCGCCGCACTTCGCCGCTATCGGCGTTTGCCGACCGCTGGATTCCGAAGCTGGTGCTTTCTCCCAGCATCGTGATCAGCCTCGTCTTCGTTTACGGCTTTATCCTCGTTACCGGTTATCTGTCGTTGTCCGATTCGCGGCTGATGCCGCGCTACAACTTCGTCGGCCTCGACCGCTATCGCGAACTGTTCGAGAACGACGTCTGGTGGACCGCTGCCGCGAACCTCGGCTGGTTCGGCATTCCGTTCATTGCTATCTGTGTCGCGCTCGGTCTGTTTCTCGCCATCCTGCTCGACCAGCAGATCCGTAACGAAGGCGCGTTGCGCGCGATCTTCCTGTATCCGATGGCGCTGTCGTTCATCGTGACCGGCACTGCATGGCAATGGATCCTGAATCCCAACCTCGGTATGCAGAAGGTGTTCCACGACTGGGGCTGGACGAGCTTTACCTTCGACTGGCTCGACAATCCCGATCGCGCGATCTTCTGTATCGTGATCGCGGCCGTCTGGCAATCCACCGGCTTCGTGATGGCGCTGTTCCTTGCGGGCCTGCGTGGCGTCGACGCCGAAATCTTCAAGGCAGCACAGGTGGATGGCGCAAGGTTGCCCACCATCTATCGCCGCATCGTCATTCCGAGCATGCGCCCGGTGTTCTTCTCGGTGCTGCTCATTCTCTGCCACATCACGATCAAGACCTTCGACCTCGTCGTCGCGCTGACCGCGGGCGGCCCGGGCACGTCGTCGTCGCTGCCGGCCATGTTTATGTACACGTTTTCGTTTAATCGCGGGCAGCTTGGCGTCGGCGCAGCATCGTCGATGATGATGCTCGCGACCGTCGTGGCCGTACTCGTGCCGCTCATGTACATGGAATCGAGGAGCACGCGCAATGCAGCCTAAGATGACGATTAGCCGTGCCGTCATTTATGCGGCCTTGATTCTGTTTGCGCTGTATTTCCTGTTTCCGCTGTACGTGATGCTGTCCACGTCGTTCAAGGATCTGGATCAGTTGCGTCACGGCAACCTGCTGACGCCGCCGTCCAGCCCGACCTTCGCACCGTGGATCAAGGCCTGGAGCCAGGCATGTACGGGTGTGCGTTGCGACGGCATGGAACCGTTCTTCATGAACTCGGTGCGGATGGTGATCCCGGCCGTGCTGATCTCGTCGATCATCGGCGCGTTCAACGGCTATGTGCTCACGCACTGGCGGTTCCGCGGCGCCGATGCGCTCTTCACGATGTTGCTGGTGGGCTGCTTCATCCCGTTCCAGGCAATCTTGCTGCCGATGGCGCGCGTCGAAGGTTTCTTCGGCCTGTCGAATACGGTGGGCGGACTCGTGCTGGTGCACGTGGTGTACGGGATTGCCTTCACGACGATGTTCTTCCGTAACTTCTACGTGAGCATTCCGGCTGAACTCGTGAAGGCGGCGCGTATCGACGGGGCCGGCTTCTTCGTGATTTTCACGAAGATCCTGCTGCCGGTATCGCTGCCTATCTTCATGGTCTGCCTGATCTGGCAATTCACGCAGATCTGGAATGACTTCCTGTTCGGGATCGTGTTCTCTGGTGTCGATTCGATGCCGATCACGGTTGCGCTGAACAACCTCGTCAATACGTCGACCGGGGTGAAGGAGTACAACGTCGACATGGCCGGCGCGATCATCGCCGCGCTGCCCACGCTGCTCGTCTACGTGATCGCCGGCCGCTACTTCGTGCGCGGCCTGACAGCGGGCGCGGTGAAGGGCTAATCCAATGGACGCCGCGGCGGCGCACTGCGCCTCGCGGCTTGAACAGCATCCGGCCGGCGGCGCTTCGCGCGGCGGGTTCGAAGCAGTACAGAGACTAGAGGAATCACAGCATGGCAAGCCTTTCCATCCGTGACGTATACAAGACTTACCCGAACGGCGTGCCGGTTCTGAAGGGTGTCGATATCGACATCGAAGACGGGCAGTTCCTGATTCTGGTCGGCGGCTCCGGCTGCGGGAAGTCGACGCTGCTGAACATGATCGCCGGTCTCGAAACCGTGACGAAGGGCGAGATCCTGATCGACGGCAAGGTCGTGAACGACCTGTCGCCGAAGGATCGCGACATCGCGATGGTGTTCCAGTCGTATGCGCTGTACCCGTCGATGACAGTGCGCGAGAACATCTCGTTCGGTTTGAACATCCGCAAGGTGCCGAAGGCCGAGCAAAGCCAGATCGTGGAGCGTGTGTCGAACATGCTGCAGATCCAGCATCTGCTCGATCGCAAGCCGGGGCAGCTGTCGGGCGGCCAGCGTCAGCGCGTCGCGATGGGTCGTGCGCTTGCGCGCGATCCGGTGATGTTTCTGTTCGACGAACCGCTGTCGAACCTCGATGCGAAGCTGCGCATTGAAATGCGTTCGGAAATCAAGCTGCTGCATCAACGTCTTGGTACGACGATCGTGTATGTGACGCACGATCAGATCGAAGCGATGACGCTTGGCGATCGTATTGCGGTGATGAAGGACGGTGTCGTCCAGCAGTTCGGCGCGCCGCAGGACATCTACGATTCGCCGTCCAATCTTTTTGTCGCCGGTTTTATCGGTGCGCCGCCGATGAACTTCATTCAGGGCAAGGTGGTGGAGCAGGGTGCCGGGTTCGGTATGGAGCTCGATACGGGTGCGCGCCGTGGCGTGTTGAATCTGCCGTTCGATGGCAAGGTGAAGAGCCATGTTGGGCGCGAAGTGATTCTTGGTTTGCGGCCGGAGCGGATCACCGATGCGCGGAGCGCGCATAACGTTGAAGATGCGCAGTTGCAGTCGATGGAGGTGAAGATCGATGTGATCGAGCCGACCGGGCCGGATACGCTGGTGTTTGCGCAGGTGAATGGCAAGCGGGTGGTGAGTCGGGTGCATCCGGCGTCGAATCCGCAGCCGTTGTCGAATATGAATTTGTTGTTTGATGTGTCGAAGGCGGTTTTGTTTGATCCGGCGAATGAGGAACGCATTGCATAGGGGTCGGCTTTTGCCTGTGCTGGCGGCTCTTTGTTAGCTCCTCGCGGCTGGTCTTTGGTTTATGCCTGTACCGGCGACTTTGTTTTGGCACCTCGCGGCGCAGGCGTTGCCCCTGTGCGGGGCGGCACCTCCTTTCTTTGCCGCGGCAAAGAAAGGAGGCAAAGAAAGCCGCTCGAGACGTTACCGAGTCGTTTCCGCGTGTAGCCCTCGTGGCCCGCACCTAAGTGTCGCCCTCGCACTGAAACGGCAGTGGTCCGAGACGAGATCACACCTCGCCCCGCCAACGGTAGTGACAAGGCGCTCATCCGTTCTGGCGGGCTTCGCCGCCGACGGGCATAACCCGCTTCGGCTTCGTTTAGCGCATCCTTGCGTTTTCGACTTCAGGCTTGCTCTCCCTTCAACTTGCCGCATTAACTTCGTCGCCGACTTCCTGTTCGGGCTTGCGTCTTGAACTGTCCTTCAGCTTTCGCATTCAACTTGACGTCCCGCTGTCCTCGTCGGGTTTCCGCTGTGGTCACCCAACCGCGAGCACGTAGTGCGAGTGGGATGAATGACGGCCTTGTCACTATCGGTTGAGATGCGAGGGATGGTCTCGTTTCGGACCACTACCGTTTCAGTGCGAGAACGACACTTAGGCGCGGGCCACGAAGTTGGCACACGGAAAGGACCAGGTAACGTCTCGAGCGGCTTTCTTTGCCTTCTTTCTTTGCCGCGGCAAAGAAAGAAGGTGCCGCCCCGCACAGGGGCAACGCCTGCGCCGCGAGGCGCTAACTCGCAGCCGCCTGCACAGGCATAAACCAAAGACCGGCCGAGAGGCGCTAACGAAGAGCCGCCGGCACAGGCAACAGACCAAGTCAGACAGTCAGCCGCCCAGGCTGCAGTAACACCAGTACCGCGCCAGCGCCCCCATCATTCGGCCGCGCCTGACAAAACGCGATGACCTCTTCCTTCTGCACGAGCCACGCGCGAACCTTGCCCTTCAGCACGGGCTCCTTGCCGATCGACCCAAGCCCCTTGCCGTGTATCACCCGCAGACACCGCAGACCACGCTTAACCGAATCGCGTACGAAACCAGCCAGCGCGTCGCGTGCTTCATCCCGCCGCATGCCATGCAGGTCCAGTTGCGCCTGCACGATCCACTCGCCCCGGCGCAACTTGCGCACCACATCCTGGCTAATCCCTGGGCGGCAGTAGTACAGCGTGTCGTCGGTTTCGAGCAGGACCTCGGGATCGAACTCGTCGGACAACGCCTCCTGTAGCACCGCTTCTTCGTCGAGCTGGGTCTGCACCGGCAGCGGCGCAGGCGGCTGCCGCGGCACCGAAGCACGCGGCGGAACCGTAAGCGGCGCGACTGCGCCAATCTCACGACGGAACAGGTCGGCGTCGGCGGTGGCCTCGCGGTGCGCTTGCTGGGCGACGATGCGTTCCCGTTCGCGGCGCTCGGCTGCACCCTTCAGCGAATCGCGCAATGCACCGAGGCCGGCAAGTCCCGGCGCGGGTTCGGCAGCCGCTTTTGTGGGGGCGGCGGCGGGTGGTGCAGGCCGTGCCGGCGCAGGCTTCGCGCGTTTCGGTTCGCTAGGGTGAGGCAGGTTCTTCGGCATGACGGTCAGACAGATCGCGTTGCAAGATAAATCGGAGCAATCGAGGCTAGGTGTCGGTAACGACGCTACCTACAAGACACTACAAACAACAAGGGCCGCTGGCTTGTCGGCCGCGGCCCCTGCTCAATGTGCGTCGGCTAGCACCCCGACGCTATTTTACCGTTCCGCTTCCGCGCTCAGCACGTGCTCGCCGGCGGTTTCGTGGATGCTCTCCAGATAGCGCTGTGCGTCGAGCGCAGCCATACAGCCCGTGCCGGCGCTCGTGATCGCCTGGCGGTACACGTGGTCCTGCACGTCGCCGGCGGCGAACACGCCCGGGATGCTCGTGCCGGTCGCATTGCCCGTGAGGCCGCCGTTCGTGATGATGTAGCCGTTCTTCATTTCCAGCTGACCTTCGAACAGGTCCGTGTTCGGCTTGTGGCCGATCGCGACGAACACACCTTGCAGCCCGAGGTCGGTGGTGGCGCCGGTTTGCGCGTGCTTGATACGCAGACCTGTTACGCCAGACTGGTCACCCGTCACTTCGTCGAGCACGTGGTTCCACTTGATCTCGACGACGCCTTCCTTTTCCTTCGCCAGCAGACGGTCGATCAGGATCGGCTCGGCGCGGAACTTGTCGCGGCGATGGATAACCGTCACCTTCTTCGCGATGCCCGCGAGATAGAGTGCTTCCTCGACTGCCGTATTGCCGCCGCCGATCACCGCAACGTCCTGCTTCTTGTAGAAGAAACCGTCGCAGGTCGCGCAGGCGGACACGCCCTTGCCCATGAACGCTTCTTCGGAGGGCAGGCCAAGGTACTGCGCCGATGCGCCGGTCGCGATGATCAGCGAGTCGCAGGTGTATTCGCCGGCATCGCCGATCAGGCGGATCGGCTTTTCGCCGAGCTTCGCGGTGTGGATGTGATCGAACACGATCTCGGTGTTGAAGCGCTCGGCATGCTCCAGAAAACGCTGCATCAGTTCCGGGCCTTGCACGCCGTTTGCGTCGGCGGGCCAGTTTTCGACGTCGGTCGTGGTCATCAGCTGGCCGCCCTGTGCGAGCCCCGTGACGAGTACCGGCGCCAGGTTGGCGCGCGCCGCATAGACGGCAGCGGTATAGCCGGCGGGGCCGGAACCGAGAATCAGAACCTTGGCGTGTTTGGTGGGAGCGGGCATGATCGAAATCCGTAAATAGCGTCCGGCCGGGTGGTGCAGGATGGTGCGAAGCCGGGAACGTGTGTCGAAACTGTAGATGGGTATCAGTCCGGCATTATAAAGGGCAGGGCAATCCGCCGCTCCATGAAGCTTTGCGATGGCGGCGATAGCAAGGCGCATGGGCCTTGCCGGCGGTACCGGCCGGGCTCCCTGAACGAGGCTGCGTGCGGGTAGCCGGGAATCGGCGGGCCCATGAAACCCCGATTTCCCCCTCCAGACCCGGTTACCGTCATTTACAGCCTTGTACGCAATACAACGTTTACAATAGACCGGATCAATCGACTGGCGGCTGGCCCAGCCCGCAACACGCACCGGACCGCCCACGCAACAGGATCAATGGCAAAAGCTACTTATTCCGCGAACGCGCAGGCATTGCCGCACCGCATGTCGCGTCTCTTCACCGAAATCCGCTGGATCCTGCAGGTCGCGCTCGGCGTATTCCTGCTGATGGCACTCGTCAGCTACAGCCGCCACGATCCGAGCTGGACGCACGCGGCGCAGGTCGATCGCATCGCCAACTGGGCGGGCCGCGTCGGCGCCTGGACCTCCGACATCCTGCTGCTGCTGTTCGGGCTGTCCGCCTACTGGTGGATCGTGCTGCTCGCACGGCGCATCTCCGCAAACTACCGGCGCATCACACATCACGAGGCGGTTTCCGACGACGGTCCGCGCGATATCAGCTGGCTGGCCGAGGCGCTCGCGTTCGTCGTGGTGCTGCTCGCCTGCGACGGCATCGAGGCGCTGCGCATGTGGTCGCTGAAAGTGCAATTGCCGCGCGCGCCTGGCGGCGTGGTCGGCGAAGCGGTGGCGCGCGGCGTGTCGCACGCGCTTGGCTTCACCGGCGGCACGCTCGCGCTGCTGGTCGTGCTGGCGGCTGCGCTGTCGCTGTACTTCCGCTTCTCGTGGCTGTCGGTGGCGGAGCGGGTCGGCGATTCGATCATCTCTGCGGTGACGTTCGCTAAGCTGCGCCGCGAGGCCGGCCGCGATCGCAAGCTCGGTGAAGCAGCGGCCGTCAAACGCGAAGGGAAAGTCGAACAGGGCCGCGTGCGGATCGAGGAACACGAGCCGGTGACGATCGTCGCGCCGGTCGTGAAGCCCGAAAAATCCGAACGCGTCGAGAAGGAGCGGCAGGTGCCGCTCTTCACCGACCTGCCTGGCGATTCGACCTTGCCGCCGGTCTCGCTGCTCGATCCCGCGCCCGAAGTACAGGAAACCATTTCCGCCGATACGCTTGAATTCACCTCGCGTCTGATCGAAAAGAAGCTGAAGGATTTCGGCGTCGATGCGAGCGTGATTGCTGCTTATCCTGGGCCGGTCGTGACGCGCTACGAGATCGAGCCGGCCACCGGCGTGAAGGGCAGCCAGATTGTCAACCTCGCGAAGGACCTCGCGCGTTCGTTGTCGCTGGTATCGATCCGTGTCGTCGAGACGATTCCGGGCAAGAACTACATGGCGCTCGAACTGCCGAACCAGCGCCGGCAAACCGTGCGGCTGTCGGAGATTCTCGGTTCCGCCGTCTATGCGGATGCGTCGTCGCCGCTGACCATGGGTCTCGGCAAGGACATCGGCGGCAAGGCGGTCTGCGCCGATCTCGCGAAGATGCCTCACCTGCTGGTGGCCGGCACGACCGGCTCGGGCAAGTCGGTGGGGATCAACGCGATGATCCTCTCGCTGCTCTACAAGGCGAGCGCCGAGCAGGTGCGGATGATCCTGATCGATCCGAAGATGCTCGAAATGAGCGTCTACGAAGGCATTCCGCACTTGCTGTGTCCGGTCGTCACCGACATGAGCCAGGCCGGCCACGCGCTGAACTGGACGGTCGCCGAGATGGAGCGCCGCTACAAGCTGATGAGCAAGCTCGGCGTGCGCAATCTCGCGGGCTACAACAACAAGATCGACGAAGCGGCGAAGCGCGAAGAGAAGCTGCCGAATCCGTTCAGCCTCACCCCGGACGATCCCGAACCGCTCAACCGGTTGCCAAACATCGTCGTCGTGATCGACGAACTCGCCGACCTGATGATGGTGGTCGGCAAGAAGGTCGAAGAGCTGATCGCGCGGATCGCGCAGAAGGCGCGCGCGGCCGGTATTCACCTGATCCTCGCGACGCAGCGTCCGTCGGTCGATGTGATCACCGGGCTCATCAAGGCGAACGTGCCGACGCGGATGGCGTTCCAGGTGTCGTCGAAGATCGATTCGCGCACGATTCTCGACCAGCAGGGCGCCGAATCGCTGCTCGGTATGGGCGACATGCTGTACCTGCCGCCAGGTAGCGGCCTGCCGGTCCGGGTGCACGGCGCGTTCGTGTCCGACGAGGAAGTGCATCGCGTCGTCGACAAGCTCAAGGAACAGGGCGAGCCGAACTACATCGAAGGCATTCTCGAAGGTGGCACGCTGGGCGAAGGCGACGAGGGTTCCGCGGGCGCTGCGGGAACTGGTGCTGCGGGCGGCGAGTCCGACCCGCTGTACGATCAGGCGGTCGAGATCGTCATCAAGAATCGTCGCGCGTCGATTTCGCTCGTGCAGCGGCATCTGCGGATCGGCTACAACCGCGCTGCACGACTGCTCGAACAGATGGAGCAGTCGGGGCTCGTGTCGGCGATGTCGTCGAACGGCAACCGCGAGATTCTCGTCCCGACCCGGGACGCCGACTAGCGGGGCACACGGCATGCCTCGCGGTGCGCTCCACATGGCCTCGCGCGCACCGCGGCAACCCGCCCGCGCGACCATCCGATTCCATTCACGGAGAAACACCATGCAGCACTATGCCGGGCAAGATGCCCGCCACGCAGTCGTCCGCTCGGGCCATGTAAGCCGTCTGGGTCGCCTGATCCGCACACTGGCTCGCGGCGTCGGTTGTGTCGCGATCGGCGCGTCGCTGCTGGCGGCAGCGCCGGCATTCGCGAGCGGCACCGAGCAGTTGCAGGCGTTTGTCGCACAGGTGCATTCGGCGCGCGGCTCGTTCGTGCAGCGCGAAATCAAGGCACCGAACAATGCGGCGGGCGCAAGCGGCGCGCTGCCCACCACGCGCACGGGCGGCACGTCGAGCGGCACGTTCTCGTTCGCGCGACCCGGCAAGTTCATCTGGTCGTACGAGAAACCGTATCAGCAGTTGCTGGAGGCCGACGGCGACAAGCTCTATGTGTATGACAAGGATCTGAACCAGGTCACGATTCGCAAGCTCGGTGGCGCACTCGGCGCGAGCCCGGCCGCGATCCTGTTCGGCAGCAATGATCTGGACAAGAACTTCACGCTGCAGGACGCGGGCGTGAAGGACGGCATCGACTGGCTAGAGTTGACGCCGAAGGCGAAGGACACGCAGTTCCAGCGCGTCGGCATCGGTTTCCGGAACGGCAACCTCGAAGCGATGGAACTGCACGACGTGTTCGGTAACGTGACGTTGCTTACGTTCACGAACATGGAGAAGAACCCGGCGTTGCCCGCCGATCAGTTCAAGTTCACGGTGCCGAAGGGTGCCGATGTGATCAACGGCTGAAACGGCTGAACGCGTTTTCCGCAGATCTCGCGCCGGGCGTCTGCTGCCCGGCGTCTCGCACGCTACCGCGCTACGCCGCGTAAGTCCGCGTGCGCACCGACACCAACGCCAGATAACCGAGTGCGCCGATCGCGAGCGCGGGCAACGTCGCGCCGAGATTCGGTAGCCACTGGTTGATCGCGTGATAGGCGGCGATGCCGATCGCCCACGCGGCGAACGCGCTCACATGCCAGCCGCCAGAGAACGCGTAACGTCCGCGCAGGTCCGCTAGCGCAGCGGCTTCGATGCGGCGCTTGCGCACGATGAAGTGATCGGCCAGCACGACGCCGAACAGCGGCGCGAATACCGAGCCGATCAGCAACAGGAAGTTCTGATACTTCGCCATCGGCACCAGCAGCGCGATCAGCGTGCACAGCGCGCCGAACGCCGCCGACAGCAGTGGTACGCCCGCGCGCGTCCAGAACGTCCCCGTCGATACCGCCGCCGAGTGAATGTCGGCAAACGCGTTATCGATTTCGTCGATCAGTACCAGCAGCAGTGCAAGGCCGCCGCCGGCCTGCGCGAGTGCGGTGGTCAGCAGCGCATCGCCGCCGCCCGCTGCGAGACCGTACACGGCGCCGAGCGCATAGAACCACAGGTTAGCAATGCCGTAGCCGAACAGCGTGCCGCGGAAGGTTTCGCCGGGGCGTCGGCCGAAGCGTGTGTAATCGGCGATCAGCGGCAGCCACGAGAGCGGCATCGCGACGACCAGATCGACGGCGCCGCCGAACGGCATCTCGCCGGTGCCGGGGCGGTGCATCAGCGCTGCAAGATCGTGTCGCGCGAGCAGACTCCACGTGAGCCAGGCCGCGCCCGCGAGCAGCAGCCAGATGCCCCACGTGCGCAGAAAACGCCGGACGAACGACAACGGACCGCTGATCGCAAGCAGCGTCGCTAGCAGACCGAACAATAACGTCCAGACGAGCGGCATCGACAGATTGAACGCCTGTTTTGCGAGTGCATCGGCGGAATCGCGCATGACGATCACTTCGAACGAGCCCCAGCCGACCAGTTGCACCGCATTCAGCACGGCCGGTATCGAGGCGCCGCGTACGCCGAGCGTCGGGCGCAGCGACGACATCGCTGCGAGCCCCGTGTCCGTGCCGATCACGCCGGCCAGAGCGAGCAGTACGACGCCGATCACGGTGCCGAGACCGATTGCCGCGAGCGCAAGCGGTAATGCCAGCCCGGGCACCAGCAGTGCGCCCGCTTGCGCGACCAGTAGCCCGATGCCGAGCGAGAACCACAGCGCGAAGGCGTCGCCGGTGCGGAACGCGCGTCGTGCGTCGGGCACGGGAGTGAGCGGAGCGTAGGTGGGACCGGCGGCGCCGGCGTGCTGGTCTTCTGTCATCGTGTGCTGGTCCTGTCTTGTTGTGTCTTGTTGTGTCTTGTGTCGGGCTTGTGCCGGCATTGCCTCGGAGACTGCCGGCGTGCAGTGGCCCGGTCTATAGTCTGGCCTGCCGCAAGCCGCAAGCCGCAAGCCGCAAGCCGCAAGCCGCAAGCCGCAAGCCGCAAGCCGCAANCAAGCCGTCCGGTGCGCGGCCCGGCACCCGGGTACACGCTGCGCCCGGCGCCCGGCGCGCTGCCAGCTGCGATCGATCTGCTGCCGCTCCGGTTCCGGCTCGCGCCGCGGCTGTCATAATGCACGACTGTACCTGCCGGCCGCCTGTCCACCGAGGTTCGCTGACCTCTGCCGACATCCGCCCGGTCCGCTGCATTCGATGTCGCCCGCAAACGGGCGGCGGGTCTGGGCAAGGTTTGTCCGGAAAGCCGAGATTATCCCCAAAACGCCATGTTCGAAGAACCCCGCGCCAATGTTCCGCTCGCCGAACGCCTGCGGCCCCGCTCGATCGACGAAGTGATCGGCCAGAAACACCTGCTCGGCCCGAACAAGCCGCTGCGGGTCGCATTCGAGTCCGGCGAAGCGCATTCGATGATCCTCTGGGGCCCGCCGGGCGTCGGCAAGACCACGCTCGCGCGACTGATGGCCGACGCGTTTCATGCGGAGTTCATCTCGTTGTCGGCGGTGCTCTCGGGCGTGAAGGATATCCGCGAGGCGGTCGAGACCGCGCAGGTCCATCGCGCGCACGGACGCCAGACGCTCGTGTTCGTCGATGAAGTCCATCGCTTCAACAAGAGCCAGCAGGACGCCTTCTTGCCGCATGTCGAGTCCGGGCTGTTCGTGTTTGTCGGCGCGACGACCGAAAACCCATCGTTCGAGGTGAACAGCGCGCTGCTCTCGCGAGCTGCGGTGTATGTGCTGAAGAGCCTCGATGCCGACGAACAACGCGAGCTGCTCGAGCGCGCGCAGCAGGAACTCGGCGGCCTGACGTTTACCGACGAAGCACGCGACGCACTGATCGGTTCCGCCGATGGCGACGGTCGCAAGCTGCTCAACAACCTCGAGATCGTCGCGCGCGCGGCGGCCCAGCAGAAGACGAAGGAGATCGACGGTACGCTGCTCGGCAGCGCGCTCGCCGAGAATCTGCGTCGTTTCGACAAGGGCGGCGATGCGTTCTACGACCAGATCAGCGCGTTGCACAAGTCGGTGCGCGGTAGTAGCCCGGACGGCGCGCTGTACTGGTTCTGCCGGATGCTCGATGGTGGCGCGGACCCGCGTTATCTGGCGCGCCGCATCGTGCGGATGGCGTGGGAAGACATCGGTCTTGCCGATCCGCGCGCGGGCCGCATCGCGCTGGATGCTGCCGAAACCTACGAGCGCCTCGGCACGCCCGAAGGCGAACTCGCGCTTGCGCAGGCTGTGATTTATCTGGCGGTCGCGCCGAAATCGAATGCGGGCTACATGGCGTACAACGAGGCGCGGCGCTTCGTCGGCAAGGATCAATCGCGGCCGGTGCCGGTGCATCTGCGCAACGCGCCGACGAAGCTGATGAAGGAACTCGGCTACGGTCACGAGTACCGTTATGCGCACGATGAACCCGATGCGTATGCCGCCGGCGAGACCTATTTGCCCGACGATATGCGCGAGCCGCACTGGTACGAACCGACGCCGCGCGGGCTCGAAGGCCGGATCGGCGAGAAGCTCGCACGGCTCGCCGAACTCGATGCGCAATGGCGCAGCGAGAACAAGCCGAAGAAAGACTGACGCCCGTCGGATAGCGCCGCGAAGGCGTCCCGTCGAGAACCTGCCGGCGCCCGCGCGCCGGTGCGTTAAAATCCCATCCTCACACAACGAACACGCGTCCCTCCTCATGCTCGACATCCAGCTGCTGCGCAAAGACATCGACGGCGTCGCGAAGCGACTCGCCGATCGCGGCTATACCCTCGACGTCGCCGCGTTTTCCGCGCTCGAAGCGGAACGCCGCACGAACCAGACCCGCACCGAAGACCTGCAGGCGCGCCGCAACACCCTGTCGAAGCAGATCGGCGGGATGAAAGGGCGGGGCGAGGATACCTCGGCGGTGATGGCCGAAGTGGGCGGTATCGGCGACGAGATGAAAGCGTCGGCGGCGAAGCTCGAGGAAATCCAGACGAAACTCTCCGACCTGCTGCTCGGCGTGCCGAACCTCGCGCACGAGAGCGTGCCGCTCGGCAACGACGAAAGCGGCAATGTGGAAGTGCGCCGCTGGGGTACGCCGCGCGAGTTCGATTTTCCGGTGAAGGATCACGTGGATGTCGGCACGCCGCTCGGGCTCGACTTCGAAACCGGTGCGAAACTGGCCGGCGCGCGCTTCACGATGCTGCGCGGACAGATTGCGCGGCTGCATCGTGGGCTCGCGCAATTCATGATCGATACGCACACGCGGCAGCATGGCTACACGGAAATCTACACGCCGTACATCGTGAATCCGGAGATCCTGTACGGCACCGGACAACTGCCGAAATTCGCCGACGATATGTTTCGCGTCGAGAAGGGCGGTGGCGAGAATACGGTGACGCAGTATCTGATTTCCACGTCGGAAATCTCGCTGACGAATACGGTGCGCGACAGCATCGTCGAAGCGAACACGCTGCCTATCCGGCTGACCGCGCATTCGCCGTGCTTCCGTTCGGAGGCGGGTGCATATGGTCGCGATACGCGCGGACTGATCCGCCAGCATCAGTTCGACAAGGTCGAGATGGTGCAGATCGTCGAGCCGGAAACGTCCTACGACGCGCTCGAACAGATGGTCGGACACGCCGAAGCGATCCTGCAGAAACTCGAATTGCCGTATCGCGTGATTACGCTGTGCACGGGCGATATGGGTTTCTCTGCGGCGAAAACCTACGACCTCGAGGTGTGGCTGCCTGCGCAGGAAACGTATCGCGAGATTTCGAGCTGCTCGAACACCGAGGCGTTCCAGGCGCGCCGGATGCAGGCGCGTTATCGCAACGCGCAGGGCAAGCCGGAGCTCGTGCATACGCTGAACGGTTCGGGGCTCGCGGTGGGGCGCACGCTGGTCGCGGTGCTCGAGAATTTCCAGAATGCGGACGGCTCGGTGACAGTGCCGGCGGCGCTGCGTCCATACGTCGATGGGATGGAGCGGCTGCACCTGGCGGGCTGAGTCCGACGGCGTTCGTCGGGCAAAAATGGCTTGGAATCCGGTCTCAACTGTTCTATAATCTTCGCTTCGCCAAACAGCGACCCGTTTGGCGAAGCGGTTGAATGACCGAGAATCAACGTAGTTTGTGGTGTGATTTCTCTATCAATATCAACGCTATTCAAGCCGGAAAGGTGGCAGAGTGGTCGAATGCGCCGGACTCGAAATCCGGTGTACAGTTATGCTGTACCGTGGGTTCGAATCCCACCCTTTCCGCCAGAATTACCCTCCAAGTATTTTCAAGAAGTCCCGCAAAGCCAAGACCCATAGGGCTTTGCGGCGATTCGATACCTCCACGAGCATCCAAGAAAAGTCGTAGAATTCCGCAATTTCCCGGGTACTTTTTCGGGTACTTTTTGCGACTGATTTCACGACGATGCCTGAGAGCCTCCTGCGCGATCTGCAATGCCGATCAGCTAAGCCGCGTGCCACTTCCTATCGCCTGAACGACGGGGGCGGCCTCGCGCTGCTCGTCAAAACTACCGGCCTCAAATACTGGCAGTTCCGCTACACCAAACCCGACGGCCGCGAAGGTTTGATCCAGATCGGACCGTATCCGCGTGTCACGTTGGAGCGGGCCCGGTCTGCGCGTAACGAACACCGAACCGCTGTGTCGCAAGGCGATGATCCGGCCACCTTGCGAAAGCAGGATAAGGCTCGACGGAAGGTCGAGTCTGCGCGGTCGATGACGTTCCGGCAGTGCACGGAGGCGTACATCGAAGCTCGAAGCGCTGAATGGACAAATCCGAAGCACGCGCAGCAGTGGACCAACACACTGACGACCTACGCATATCCAGTCATCGGTGCGTTACGTCCGGTCGATATCGATACCGACCTCGTGATGCGGGTGCTGCAGCCCATCTGGCTGACGAAGAACGAGACTGCCTCGCGCGTACGTGGTCGTATTGAGAGCGTCATGGACTGGGCGAAGGTTAGCGGCCTGCGCACGGGCGAGAATCCAGCCCGTTGGAGTGGCCACCTTGACCAGCTACTGGCAGCGCCATCAAAGGTGAAGAAGGAGGGGCACCATGCAGCGCTTCCATACGATGAGATCGGCCCGTTCTTCAAGATGCTGCGAGCAAACGAAGCAACGTCTGCTCGCCTGCTTGAATTCACGATACTGACGGCGACGCGCACGGGGGATTCGCTGCAAGCAGCATGGTCTGAATTTGATCTCTCCGTGCCGCTATGGACCGTTCCAGCAGAGCGCACCAAAGCCAAACGGGAACATCGTGTGCCGCTGTCGTCGGCGGTCGTCACACTGCTGAAGGCACTCCCGACGTTCGGCGGCGATGGTTTCGTTTTCGAGGGAGCGAAGGAGGGTAAGCCTCTTTCCAACATGGCGATGCTGAACTTGTTGAAGCGCATGAAGCGTGACGATCTGACCACGCATGGATTTCGCTCGACGTTCCGCGACTGGACGGCCGAATGCACAGGGACCCCGAACGAGGTTGCGGAGATGGCTCTTGCACACGCGATCAGCGATAAGACCGAGAGCGCCTATCGCCGCGGCGACCTGTTTGATAAACGACGTGAGTTGATGCAAGCATGGGCCGACTATATCGACCGGCAGAGTGGCGCGAACGTGATCCCGTTCCAAGGGGAAGCGGCCACGGGTTAATCGACTGTGATCGCCCAATACGAGGTCAACACGTCAACGCAAGCGAGCCCTTCTGTTCACTTGAGTCAACAAACAGGTCAACAGATTTGTTGACTTGTTTACTAACTTTCAGGGTATCTGGCTAACGCAAACTCGCGGGTCCGATGCCCCGCTTGGAAAAGGTCTATTGGGGTCCCCCGGCCATTTTGTGACGGCCAACCGCCCGTCATGAATATGACCCCCCTTGTCGCGCCACTAGTAGAGAAAATCCGCGGGTGTGAGCCCCCGTGAACAGAAGCGCCTATGGGGCCCCCGGGACCGGTTTGCTCAACGATTGCAACAATTGACGCGATAGCGATCGGTGCTCCGCACCGGTACGGTCGCCCGTGAATTTGCGTATCACGTTGATGTCGTTGGATTTTGGTCTCGCTGCAGTGAAGTATCGCCTCTCCCTGCACACTTTCGGCTGGATACATGGAGACAAACCGGGCAGAGCCTTTACTGATAAGGCTTTGCGCGTCTCCATGGGGCAATGGAGACGGCTGGAGACGTGGAGACAGAAGCCGTCTGATTGTTGCTCTGGATGTGGCAATCGGGTCCGGTCGATACTGCCGAACCTCCGGCTGGTGCGTCAGGCAAAGTGACTTTGTGATTCCGTTAAAGCCACTTTTCTGCGCAAGGAAATCCGTACCGCCACCGCCCTTCGCGGCCAGCAGCTACGTACAGAATGCTCAGAGTTCGAGTGAGAAGATCGAAGGAAGGATGCGGTACACCATGAACTTGCCGTGACCTGGTACGCGCTCCTGCCGGTATGCCGGACCGTCCGAGCGTGGCATCAGCACGCCGCGTTTGATCAGTGCCTTGGCCACCATGTGATGGTCGAAGCCGGTACAGACTTCCTTGCGGAACACCTCAGCTTCAATCCAGTATTCGACTTCGGTGGCTTCCGCGTCCGCACCGTTCATCTTTTCGCCGTACTCCCGCACGTAGTCCCGGTTCGTGGTGATGTCCGCGCCGGGTTTCACGTGCTTTCTGAACCCCGCCCGGTGCGGCACGTTCGGCCGGTGATCGTCGTGCGCCCGCTGCATCCACACGAACCGGTTGTCACCGTGCGCCACCAGAAAGTGAACGACCTGCCGGATGGCTTCTGTCTCGTCGGAGTTACCCGCTCCCCCGCGCAGACGCATCCAGCCATCAAAGCAGCTGCGGGCCGCATCGATGGACGCACCCGATGGCCAGCCAGTCAGGCCGTGAGCGGACGCGAGTTCGCCCGCCACCGCAACGAGCGCAAAGCGTTTCGCCACCCGGGCCACCTGCGAATGCGCACCGTCCGGCACCCACTGCACGACCAGCTCATCGATACGCGCGTGCAGCGACTCTGTAAGATGACCTGCCACCGATGATGCCCACTCGATGAAGGCCGGACCTGCCGTGCCGTAGTAACGCCCCGCCTGTCGCTCCAGATGCTCGATCAGACCCGCAGGCGTCTCGAAGCCGTGCAGTTCCTCAACCACGCCCATCTCGCCGACCTCTGCAGGAATCGCAGGCAGACGTACCTCGATACCGCCCTTCATCGGCTTGTTGGCTTCAGCCATCAGCGCGGCCACACCTTTCTCACCGTTCGACAGGAACAGCAGACGCCAGCTCAGCACTGGTTTTGCTGTGCCATTTCTTGTCGCCCGCGCCTTGCCGGATTCGTTCGCCAGCATGTAGATCACGTCACCGACCAGCCGTGCCTCAACCTGCCCGATTTCGTCCAGCACCAACAGCGCGTCACTGTGCTGTGTGGCCACCGCTTCCAGTGCGTTGTCGGTTGCCTTCCAGCTGCGCACATAGTTTCCCGATCCAAATACGGATGCGGCAATCACACCGCCGGTCGATTTCCCCTTGGACGTGGTGCCCAGCAGATGAAACCCGCCCGACTGCAGCCCTGAGAAGTGCAGCAGCGGCCCGGCGAACGCGGTGGCGACGCAGAACAGCAGGCGGCTGTTACCCACGCAATAAGCCGCCACCTCGCGTCGCCAGTCTTCGAGTGCTCCACTGTCCCTGAACTGGCTCTGGATCGGCATATCGGCCTGATAGATCATCGACTCCTTGCCGGTACCGATCACCCGGTCGGGCAGCACGAATGCGCCGTCGTGCCACCCGACGCGCGGCACGCAGCGCACGCGCTCGTCCGGCTGGGCCATCTGGATATAGTTCGCGATCTGCGTGCGGGCAATCTGCGTCACGCCGAGCTTGACGCCCATATCCAGCAGTGTGCGGCGCAGCTCAGTACCGTCACCGGCAAACAGGGCAGCCGGAACCGACCAGCGCTTGAGGATGTTGTCCCGATCGGTGAATTCGAGCAGGTAACCCCACTCGCTGTTCATCTCATTGCGCGTCTCGGCGATCACGTCGATGCGCGTGCTGACCCAGTGTGGCGGCAGTGCCTCGCCCTGGTTGTTCAGGCCATGAAACCAGACACCCTGTTCATCGACCACGAAGCGCGATTTTCCGTCTTGCGCACGGGCCGTTTTATGGCGCCTGGCGGGCTTCGCCGTGGCTGCGGGTACATCCCGGCCTGCAATCGTGCCGCCCGCAGGCAGTACCTTGCGAACGGCGGCAGCGACCGCCCCGATATCCAGATGCGCCTCCATGTCATTAAAGTCTGTTCCAGCCTCAGGGCGGTTTGCTCCGAAGTCAGGCACCGCGACAACACCACTGACTGCGTCGGCCGCCGCGCGGGCTTTCGTCAGCCCCGGATTACCCGCCGTCATGTGATCGTCGTCGGCGCACACCACGATGCATCTATCCGGATAGCGGGCACGCATCGCCTTCGCCACCGCGAGCAGGTTGCCCACGTCGAATGCAACCGCTGCGGGCAGACCCGTCGCAGCCGCGAGCGTCGCACAGGTCGCGTAGCCCTCACCAACCAGGACCGAGGTCGTATCCGGCCGGTCGATCCATGCGAGGGAACCCGACTTGCGGCCACCGGGCAGAAAGCGCTTGCGGCCGTCCGGCAGGATGAATTCGAGGGTCCAGAGCTTGCCGGATCCGTCCCGGGCTGGAACGATCAAGGCGCCGTCGCATGCTGTCCTGTCGATGACCAGCTCGCCACGGTAGAGACGTAGCGCATCGACGCCGATACGCTTGCGAACCAGATAGGCGTGACTGGCCGGCGCGGGTGCAGCCGCCGTCCAGATCTGTTGCGCGAGCGTGGCAGCCGCCTCGTGGCGGGCGGCTTCCTCTGCCTGTTCAGTGGCCTCGCGCGCGGTACGCTCCGCACGCTGCCGTTCCAGTTCAGCCGGATCGACGGGTTTCGCCTTGTGGGCGCGCGGATCGAAGCCGTGCTTCTTTGCCTCGAAGAACAGCGAAGCCAGTTTCGTCCGGCCGGGCTTGACGGACTTCCAGACGTCGCGTGCGTCGCGGTCGTTAAACCCCTTCGCCTGACGG
Organism: Paraburkholderia sp. CHISQ3; assembly: GCF_030464945.1. Classification (NCBI taxonomy): domain Bacteria; kingdom Pseudomonadati; phylum Pseudomonadota; class Betaproteobacteria; order Burkholderiales; family Burkholderiaceae; genus Paraburkholderia; species Paraburkholderia sp. CHISQ3. The sequence goes on along the minus strand of NZ_JALPRG010000002.1, from coordinate 425,180 downwards.
CTCCAGTCGCTCCAGAGGGCGAGCCCGTCGTCGCCAAACTCCGTCTTGAGTGCCATCGCCATCCTGACCCACGTCTCGCGGTCATCAGGTGGGACGTGGTTGAGCGCGACCCTCGCACGCTCGAATTCGGACATCGGTGTGTCGTTCATGGATTCTCTGTTCGGATGCGGGCCGCGTCGATGTGGCGACCCGCGTTGCCGCACTGATTGACGCGACCGGTCGCACAGACCGCGTCGGCATCAGGGCGGCACGTCAATCGTCAGCAGCGCGCACCGGAGACGTCCAGCACCGCACCACCTGCGCTCACGTCGTTGCTGTAGACGAACTTGCCGATCGGGCATTCGCCGAGTGCGTCGTTGGCCGCTTCGAGTGCGGCACCGACTGATGGCAGCGAGGCACGCAGCAGGCTGAGCACCAGGTCGTACTGCGGTTGCGACACCGCCTGATCGGCTGCCCAGATCAGACCGTCGAGCAGTTCCATCGCATCGGAAATGCGGACTCCGGCCTTGCCCGCATCCACGCGGTTGACCCCGGTAGCGGACACCCCGGACACAGACACGGACGCTTTCTTTTTGCTCTTTGCCATGTGGTGTGTGTCCCTCAGTGTGTGGTGCGCGGATTACGCGTCACCACGCCGAGCGCGGCCAGCAGGTGTTGCTGGATGCGCCCCATCAAACCCGCGGCGAACGCCTGGCGGTTCAAGGTCAGCTGGTGGGAATCGAATGCGCACTCATTGTTCATCCCGGCATCGAGGCCGCGTGAGAACGCATCAGTCTGGTACGACGCATATTCATGCAGGCGAACGGAGCCGTTCAGATCCAGCCAGGCATCCGCGCAGATCGCGCCGAGGTTCACGGCGAACTGCAGCTCGATCGGTGCGCCCGTATCGAGGGGTGGGGCGTTATCGAAACCTTCGATGATGGCGGTACGGACGGTCGAGCGATCAGCCATGGCGCACCTCCGTACCGACGAGCGCGGAGATCGCCACCAGTGCGGCACCGGTGGCATCGAGAGCGGACTGGTACGTATCCGCCGTTGCGGCAGTGCGCAGCGCGTCGCGGATGATCGACTGGATGAGAGAGGGGTTGTGCCCGGTAGGGGCGAGACAGGACTGGCGCATGGTGCGACCTCTTACGTGGGTGGTTAACCCGCTCCCCACTGTCAAATGGGGTGAGCGGGCACAAGGCAGGGTTGACAGACCGGTCACGTAAGCACCCGGCGAGCCCGAAGGCTCCCCCGCCAGGGCCCGCCCATTGAAAGAGGCGCGCGAAGGCGACACGCACAAAAAAGCCGCTCTGCGCGGCTGTGCGCTTACATGGCTCGGACTGTCAAATCCGGTCGATGCTGTTTCATCGACGCTCGCAGGATACTGCTCTCGGCCCACACGTGCAAGACCCGGCACCGGGAGCACCGGAAATCGTGAAGGGGTGCGCAGACCGGCTACCGGCCAGCCTGATTGCAGGCCAGGTGCGTGGCATGTCTGCTCAAAGTGCCTTTGGTAGCGCGTCATTCCGTCTCTCCAGGTGTGAGCACCAGCACCGACAGTTGCCGCATCTGGACAGCTGCCTCGCAATGCTTCCTGTCACCACGCCTCCAGAGCTCGCGGGAGATGATCTCCAGCTGCATCCCCATCTGGATAAGGTGCCTTTCCCTGCATGCATGCAGTGCATCGGCGGCCGCGTCGATGCTGTCGACCCATTGCCTGAAGAGCGGTTCCGAAAAATCGTTAGCAATGGACGGTTTCGCGCTCATACCGCACCTCCGTGCGTCAGCGAATCGAGCCATGCATCGATCTCTGACGAGACAAATCCGATTGCGCGCGGACCGAGCTTGACCGGTTTCGGAAAACGACCCGCCTTGATTCTTCGCCGTACCTCGCTTTCGCTGAGTTGCACGCGCCCGAGTACGGACGGCATGCGTTCCATGCGTTTCTGTTGCGGTGCGTGTGAGGGGTGTTTTGCTGCCATAGACTCTCCTGGGTATTCGCTGCCATTCGCAGGGAAACCGGAGTCTATGGGTCGCTGGCATGCCAGTCATATGACTGGCATGCGATGGCTACTTCTTCTTGCCGAGTGCTCTCTGGATCGTGCTGCGTGACGCGCCCCAGCGGTCGGCCAGCGCGAACTCGATCTCTTTCTCCTGGGCGGACGGGCGCTCCTGTCTCAGCCGCTCGGCTTCCTCCCGAAGACGCACCTTCTCCGGCTCGGACAGCATGCGTCTGACTTCCGCTCCCTTGAGCGGTCCGCGCATCTTCCTTTCATGAACCGCTTCGAGCGCAGATTCAGCCTCGCTCATACGCTCCCGGTTTTCCTGCATGGTGGACAGGAGCCTGCCGGCCGCGCTCCCGGACAGGCCACCCGTCGCGCTGATGTCGGCGAGCAGCAGCAGTTTTTCTGCGTGGATCCGGCACTCCGTGATGTACGGGAGTTCGGGATAGAACAGGGACAGTGCGGCGGCGTTGATTGCTGCTTCAACGTCCGGCTCAAAGAGCAGTTGTGCGACCGGGTTCGCCTGCACATCCGGTTTGCGATATGCACGCAGCCAGTGGGCCACCGAAGATTCGCTCTCAACCTGCCCAACGACCTTGGTGAGATGACGGGCCGCGCCCGTCGCTTCCCTGATCGCCAGACACGAAAGAAGCTGGGCATCCGTAATCTGGTCGTGCGCTCCACTGAGCCAGCGGGCCATCGTCAGAAGGTCGTCGTTCTCCGCGTCTCCGTCGCCGCCATGCTGGAAAGCACTGTCCCCGCGGTACATGAGGTTTGTCGCGGCGCGGTGTGCCCAGACGGGGTAGTCCTCTTTCGATTCGACAGATCCGCTTCGCCAGTTATAGGCAGTACGGCACGGCCCCTCGATGACGTCCCAATGTTGCGAGAGAGCGCGATCGATGATGTCCGCAAAATCCACCACAGCGTTGTGCCAGTCAGCGCGAAAGGCAAATACCTCGCTCGCCATCACGGGTGCGAACAGGTCATCAAGAAAATGTTCTGACAGAGGGTTATTGGTAAACCTCTGGTTGCGCATCCTGATCGTTTCAAGATTGAGCGTTTCCTCGTCAACACGTGAGAGTTCCGCTTCGAGCATCGCGTCCTGCATGTTGCATCCTTCCCGTGCAACCCTTCATCAAGGAGTCGAGCCAGCCGGTGAAGGAGTCCGGTTTTCGGGTGGCCGCCCTAGGCTCGACGGGCGGTATTTTCGCAGAATTTATCTGAGACGCTATTGAGTCTTTTGGCGACGTCAGACGCTCAGTGCTGACTTCGGAGGTGGACCGGTTTGGGATCCTCTCGATTTCGGTGCGATTTGTCGGAACGGCACGCTCCGTTCAGAATGCGACTCAGCAGCATCACCCCGATATGTTTCTCCTGAATCAAATAACCATTGAGATAAGGGGATAGTTATCTCAATGGCATTGAGATCTGGCAAGGTGTAGTGCCGCCGATATGAAATCCATCGACGATGGAGCAAGGTACTACGCCAGCATCTGTAGTTCGACGGCGAATGTATCTTGATCGACGACGATCCCGTTCGCGGTGGACTCGCACAAGTTCACATTGTCTATCACGGGCGGCGATCTGTGTGCGGTGTCATCGGCGTCATGTCCGTCCGGTGCAGTCCCGATGGCATCCGCTGTCAGCGTCGATTCATATCCCGCGCAGCCCCCGGCACCTCGCCAAACCAACGCTTGAACGCTCGCCTGAAGGAACGGGCATCGCTAAAACCCAGGCGGTCTGCCGTAGCTGCAACCGTGAGCCCCTCCACATAGAGCAGTTCGCGCGCAACACTGGCACACATGCGATCTCGAAGTTCACTAAACGATGTATTGGCATCAGTCAGACGCCGGGCTAGCGTGCGGACACTGAGGTTGAGCGCCTCGGCAGCTTGTCCGATCGTCATCGTGGCAACTCCTGCCTGGCTCAACAGATTTTCAATCGCCGCGGCTGTACCCCGGACGGGATCACGATCTCGCGCTTGTTGATCAAGAACATCCCTGAGTTGCGCAGCCATGATGGGTGAATGACCCGGCAAGTGAACGCCGAACCAGTCACGATTGATCAAGATCCGGGTTTGCTTGCGGCCGAAGTGAACCGGGCATCCCAATACCTCCTGATAACGCGCGGCATGTGGTGGGGCCTTATAAGCGACGTCTACCGCGTGAAAGGCGAAAGTCGGGCCGTGCAGAATCTGTAGTAGCGCCAATGCGCTTGAGGCCATCTCCTCGACCAGAAACGGCTGAACAATGGCGTCCCTGATCGTTGTTACTATCGACACGATTCCAAAGGTATCGTCGAGCACATAATTGAGACCCACGAGAGGACCACTCTGGAGGTAGTAACGCATGGCCAGCGTGAGCGCGTGATGCAAATCAGGCTCCGCCATCATCGCAAAACCGACCATGCCAAAGTGCCCCAGATTCTGTCGCCGGCCAACCTCAAGCCCAAGATCCGCACGTCCCGTGAATCGCAATGACCGGCGAATCAGACTCCATGCCTGGCGCTGGGATATCTGTGTCCCGTGCAGGAGCTCTTCCGGGGTAAAGCCAAGGTCCATGCACACGCGCTGCGGACTGACTCCAAACTCTGGCAGAAACTGCATTAACGCGGACATCGAATATGCCCTGATCTCAGGAACGAACTGTCGTTCATCAATCTTCTTCCGCGACATCGCATCCCCAATTGGCAGAGTTTGTCCCCATCCGCGTGGCGTCTGGAAAATGTAAGAAGTCACGCGACCGCGGTACTGCAAGGCACTCCAATGATTACCTGAGTACGCCTGTACTTTCCCCTCGGCGTAAACGCCAGGTTCATTCGACTTTTGGCGTCCTAACACGTCCGTGCGCACCGCAAGTATAAATTCAACGTCGCCGCGAGAGGGGCGAAGAGGCAACAGCGGACGTGGCGTTTAGCCCGACGAGTCCGTCAGCTTCAACGCTACAGAGGCGCGTGCGTGCAACGGTAGTGACGCTACACGTTTCTTATCAGGTATCAGGAAACTCAATGGAACTCAAAACAGCGCGCGAGGCAGTCGTCGCCGCCGGCCAGCGACTGGCCGCCAAAGGAATCATTATCGGCACGTCCGGCAATCTCTCTGTGCGAGAAGGCGATCATGTGGTGGTTACGCCATCTGGCGTAGCGCTTGACGCGGTACAACCGGAAGACCTCGCGGTCATCGATATGGACGGGCAGTGGCTTACCGGCCGGCATAAACCGACTTCGGAAGTACAGCTTCATCTCGCCGTCTATCAGCATAGCCCGAAGGCCCGCGCGATCGCTCATACCCATGCAGTCGGATCCACTGCGGTCTCCTGCACCTGCACGGTTCTGCCGCCTATTCACTACACCAGCCTGTATCTCGGTGGCTCAGTGCGCGTAGCGAAGTACGCGACCTATGGTTCAAAAGAACTGGCCGCGAATGTGGTCGAAGCGCTGGCCGACGGTAAAACAGCGGCGCTGATGGCGAATCACGGAACGATTGCATACGGCGGCACGATGGATCAGGCCTGCGAGCGGCTCGAACTGCTGGAATGGCTGTGCGATGTCTATCGCGCCAGTGTGCCGCTTGGCCGGATTCGCGAATTGACGGCTAGCGAACTGGCCGACGTCATGCAGATGTATCAGAACAATCGCTACACGTCGGGTCCGCAACAGGTGTCTTGAACGGCAGAGTACCTGTCGTGCCGTCTATCGTCAGCGGTCCTATCGGTGACAAACATCTGAGTGTCGTGCATGTGGAGTGTCTCTCCCGGCATGAGCTCGAACACGCGAAGAAGTCTTGAATGCTTTATCTCCATGGAATGAGCAATGAATCCAGCATTGCGTAACAACGATTTTCCTGCAGGCGTGAATTCCGTCAAGCATCCATCCGGAATCACCTACTGGCCTGAAATCGACGCAGTCGACCAGGCCGGCCGACGTCTCGCTACTGGTCCGATGCCGAAACTCACCGCGCAACACAGCACTGAAGTTGAAGAATGGTTCGCGACACATTGCAACGCCTCCAAAGACCTGGCACAAGAAGCGCGCAAGTACATCCCTGGTGGCGTGCAACACAACCTCGCATTCAACAAACCTTTTCCACTTGATATTGTGCGCGCTCAGGGCGCCCATCTGTGGGATGCCGACGGGAACCGGTATATCGACTTCATCCAGGCGGGAGGACCGACGCTCCTCGGCAGCAACTTCGAACCCGTGCGCGACAAGGTGGCGGGGCTCCTGCATGAATGCGGTCCCGTAACCGGTTTGTTCCACAAATACGAACTCAAACTGGCCCGTCTCATCCATGATTTCATGCCGAACATCGAGCTCTTCCGGATGCTCGGCAGCGGCACCGAAAGCGTGATGGCGGCGATTCGCGCGGCCCGGACTTTTACCGGCCTCGCGCAGATCGTGAAGGTTGGCGGTGGCTATCACGGCTGGAGCGATCAGGTCGTCTACGGCATGCGCTTGCCAGGCACGGGTCTGCTCGACGCGGCAGGCATTCCCGAAGGAGCGCTGAGCAACACCACCGAAGTCTGGCCTAACGACGTGGACGCGCTGCGCAAGGTCTTGCAAGCCAACAGGGAACGCGGCGGAACCGCAGCCGTTATCGTGGAGCCGTTTGGCCCGGAGAGCGGCGTTCGGCCAGTGAGACTCGACTACAACGAGCAGGTCAGCGGACTGTGCAAAGAGTACGGTGCACTGCTGATTTTCGATGAAGTGGTTACCGGTTTCCGCGCTGGACTCGGTGGAGCACAAGCGTTCTTTGGGCTTAAACCAGACCTGACGATCTTCGGTAAATGCGTGGCCGGCGGTTACCCCGCCGCTGGCGGCGTCGGCGGTCGAGTGGATGTGATGAGCGTGTTTGCTGCGGGTATTGGCGGCACGGGTCGCCGTGCGATGGTCGGCGGCACGCTGTCGGCTAATCCGTTGAGCTCTGCAGCGGGCTACTGGAGTCTGCTGGAAATCGAACGGACCCGGGCTCCGGAAGCGGCAGGACGCGCTGGCGACAGGCTCAGTGCTGGACTGCAAAGGCTGATCGACAAGTTCAAGTTGCCGTTCGTGACCTACAACCTTGGTGCGATCGTGCATTTGCACACAACCGGCATATTGCAGCTCGACCTGCGTGAGAAGGGCGCGAAGGAACAGGTCGCGCCCCGCAAAGAGGGGCTGGAAGACTTTGGCGCGGCATTCACTGCCGCCGGCATCATTACGTTGGCTGGCAGCCGGCTGTACACGTCGCTGGCAGACACCGACGAAGTCGTCGACGACGCGCTCAACCGTTTCGAACAGGTCTTCCGGGGAGTCGAAGGTGCCGCTGCGTAACGAAAGCTACGTTCTGGCGATTGACCTCGGGACCAGCGGCGCGAAAGTCGCGCTGGTTACTACCGCTGGCCGGGTCGTCGCGCATGAGAAAGAGCACGTCGACCTGATACTCGGCGAAGGTGGGCTCGCCGAGCAGGATCCTCATCAGTGGTGGCAGGCGATCTGTAGTGCCAGCCGGCGACTGCTGCAAAGGCAAGCGGTCCCCGCCGAAGCGATTGTAGCCGCCTGCGCAGGCTCGCAATGGAGTTGCACCGTAGCGATCGATGCTAACGGTATGCCGCTGCGTCATGCGCATAGCTGGCTCGACAGCCGCGGTCACAAACAGGCACGTCGGGTTGTCGGCGGATGGGTACGGGTACCCGGTACGCCGTATGGTGCACGCAAGCTGATGACGTGGCTCCGTCGTACAGGTGGCGCACCGTCCATTGACGGGAAAGACCCGATCGGACACATCCACTGGATACGCGCGGAAGAACCGGAGATCTATGCTGCAACCCGCTGGTTCCTCGACGCTCCCGAATACCTGACGCTCCGCCTGAGTGGCCGAGCGACTGCGACGCCCGACTCGATTGTCCCGAGGTGGTGCACCGATAACCGCGATCTATCTAAGGTTCAGTACGACGAGAAACTGCTCGCGCTGAGCGGTATCGAGCGCACGAAACTGCCGGACCTGGTGCCAGCGGCATCGGTTGTCGGCCCGGTGACCCCACAGGCGAGGCTCGATCTTGGTTTGACCGGAGAACGTGAGATCGCCGTCGTCGCGGGAGTGGGTGACACGATTGCCGCGGCGATCGGCGCGGGCGCTGTGGGCGACTATCAGCCCTATCTCTACGTCGGCACGTCTGCCTGGTATTCCTATCATCTTCCCGACAAGCGTGCCGATGTAATGCGGAGTGTGTTCACACTGCCTTCGGTGGTGCCGGAACGCTATTGGGCAGTTGCGATTCAGGAGACAGCGGGTAAAGCGCTCGAATGGCTACTAGACAACATCATTTTCGCCAGCGACGCGTTTACCAGCGACGGCAGATCCGACGACGCATTGGTACGACTCAACGGCGTTGGAATGACGGCTCCTGCGGGAAGCAATGGTGTCATCTTCACACCGTGGCTCAACGGTGAACGCACACCGATCGACGACAACACGATTCGCGGTGGCTGGCACAACCTGTCGCTATCGACTACACGTGCCGATCTGGTTCGCAGTGTGATCGAAGGTGTGATGTTCAATTGCCGATGGATGATCGAGTGCGCCGATCGTCTGGCAGACAGCAGGCATCGCCCCATGTCCGCGCCCATTCGTTTCATTGGCGGGGGAGCGACATCAAGCCTGCTGTGCCAGATTGCCGCCAACATCAGTGGCCGTTCGATTGCACAGGTCCGGGATCCTGTTTCAGCGAATCTTCGAGGCGCTGGAATCCTGGGCGCGATCGGAACCGGGCACCTCAAGTGGTCGCAGGTTGCCGACTCCGTTGAGATTGCCCAGATTTTTTCTCCGGAATCTGAATTTCGACAGCGTTACGACGACATGTTCAAGACATTCGTCCGGATCTACGAAAAAAACAAACCTGTGTATCGACGCTTCAACACAGGCTTCAGAACAGCATGAAGTCGCCCAACGCGCGACCATTGAGATGACACACGATCCGATTTATCGAGTCGGATTCCACAGCGACCGGAGCGCGCGAATTCCATAGAGCTATCGATCACCGCGTCCAGTTCATAAACGCGACGCGCATTGGCAATTGTCGGTCAGTCGCAAACAAAGGGGAGTGGAGATGAATGATCCAACAGGTTTTCCGATGGACGACTACCCAGCCGGGCCCGCAACCATCCGCGGAAACCTGACTACTTCCAGCATCGCGCTGTTGATCGTGGCTGCGGCGGCGCCGCTCGGCGTGGTGGTCGGTGCTGCGCCGGTCGCCTTCATGCTCGGAAACGGCCCAGGCCTTGTTGGCGCTTTCCTCCTGTCTGGCCTGGTGGTCCTCTGCTTCGCCGTTGGATACAGTGCACTGATCCGCGATCTACCTGGAGCGGGAGCCTTCTTCAACTATCTCTCGGTCGTCTTTGGCCGAAGAGTAGGGACAGGCTCGGCGCTCGTCGCCCTCGCTTCGTATCTCATGCTCTCTACCGCGCTTGCGGTCGGTGGAGGGTACTTTGTCGATCTTGTATTGGGAAGCATGAACGTCCACATCGGATGGAAGCTGCTATCACTCTGCTTTGTGCTCGCCGTAGCAATTCTCGGTCGCTCGAACGTAGACCTCGCCGCCAGATTTCTGGTGCCGCTGGTCCTCGCAGAGTTTGGCATCATCCTTTTGCTCGCCATATCGATCGTTTCCCACAAAGGTCTTGCCGCATTCCCGTACGAAGGAATAGCCCCCGCCTTCGTCTTTACAAAAGGATTCGGATTTGCAGTCGTAACGGGTCTTTCCTCATTCATTGGAATCGAATCTGCGGCCTTGTATGTGCTTGAGGCCCGGGACCCAGGCAAGGCAATCCCGCGTGCGACGCTTGGCGCGGTCATCGTGATCGGTATTGCCTACCTGATAGCTATATGGGCGATTGTCGGAGACATCGGAGCGAGATCCATTCAAGCTCTGGCGACGAAGGAGCAGGGCGAGCTGGTCATCAATGTCTTTCGCAGAAACACGGGTGAAGCAGTAGCCGATCTTACGGCCGTCATGCTGTGCTCCAGCATCTTCGCGTGCTACCTGGCGTTGCACAATGCGGCTACACGCTACGTCTTCACGCTTGCGGAGCACGGGACGCTGCCGCGCGCACTCGCTGTCGTTCATCCAGAGCGTCGGTCACCTTCCCGTGCCAGCCTCCTTGTGACGGTCTGTGTCGCCCTGACGGTTGGGCTTCCGATTTTGTGCAACGTTGATGCCTACAGTGTGCTTTATCCAGTCTCCACAGCACTCGGAACTGTCGGAATTATTACGCTGCAAGCCGGCGTCGCTATCGCTACCGTCATTCATTTCCGCAGAAAACGCGACCCGCGCATGTGGGTTAGCTTCGTTTATCCGGCCATCGGTACCCTCGGTCTCCTGGCTGCGGCATGGTTGATCACAGATAACTATCACATATTGACCAATAGCCACTCCGTGCTCGTGAATGGAACGCCTCTTGTGCTGGTAGCTTTGTTTTTCTACGGGATCCTCACACCGGGATCGAAGTGACGTTTTCAGTTGTCGAGAATCGGATTTGAAATCGCACTGCACCAGGGAGCGAACAAAGCAGCTACCCGCAGGCAGTCAACATTGAAAAAACGGGACCACCAATGAACCGTCAAACGTCGGCAAAAGTAACGATCTGCATGGCTCTGGCATGCGGCTCGAGTGTCGCATCCGCACAATCTAGTGTGACGCTGTATGGGGTTATTGATGCGGGTATCCGCTATGAGACACATGGTGTCTCCTACGACGGGAACGGCACACCAGTCTCGACCGGTCGCCAGATTTCCATGATAAACGGTGGGGGCCTTGCCGAAAGTTACTGGGGTTTAAAAGGTCAGGAGGATCTTGGCGGCGGGATGCAGGCGCTCTTCGACGTCGAGAGTCATTTTGACCCAGGCAGCGGTAGCGTTACGCCGTACGGATCGGAGAACTTCTTCCAGACATCGTATGTCGGTTTGCTGTCGCCGACACTGGGGCAGCTCACGCTTGGCAGACAGTACAACGTTGGACTTGAGAGCGCTGCGATCTCCTATGCCTCGAATCTATGGGCGGGACCGCAGGATCCCAGTTCCAATATCTTCAAGCCTGAAAATGTCATGCTGGCTGGCTCGCGCACCAACAACATGATCCAGTATGCCGCGCAACTCGGCTCTACGTATTTTCTCGCGCAGTATGCCCTTGGTGGTCACGCTGGCAGCGGTGAACTCGGTAGTCAGATCGGTGCAGCGCTCGCCTATGCGCCTGATCACGGTCCCTTCGCGGTCAGCGCGTCGTTCCTGCGAACATGGGACGACATTACGCATGGAAAACTCGACATATTTTCAGGTGGTGGTTCAGTGAATGTCGGCAAGGTATCCCTGAATGCAGGTTACCTTATCAATACACGCGACAACGACTTCACATCGTTCGAGAGCGGCCCGTTCAGTCCTGGCGATCTCGCGGCGCTCGGGTTCATTTCACCCGCGCAGGTTGCCAATCCCGCTACCCCCGGCGGATTTAGCCGGCGCCGAATGATTCTCGCTGGCCTCGCCTACCATGTCACTCCCGCTTTCATCGTTGCTCTCAATGGGTGGTGGACAAGTCAGTCCGGGTACACCACGGACTTCAACGGGTCCGCGCACCAGTATCAGGCGATTGCCGCATATAACCTGTCCCGGCGCGACACCTTGTATGCGGAGGTCGATTACTCTATCTATCGTGGGGGTGCGATCGGCGCCCAGCTGGTCGGTATCAACGGACAGGCACCAAGCATCAGCACCACGCAAACCGGGATGATGGTCGGTTTGCGGCACTACTTTTAACCAGCAACAGCCTATTGTATTAAGCGAGTCTCTGGAACCTGAAGACCGCTCATGTCCCGTGAGAGGAAGTATGGCCAGTCTCAAGCACAGGCTCATCGTGCTCCTGTTCAGGGGCATCCAGTATCAAAGGCGATCGTGGGGCAACAAGCTGCCACAAAAGCTTGCCGAGTCTTGTAGAAAACCTGGTGAACGGCCGAAACACGTTTCAGCACATCTGAGGGTCGAGCACACGACTATTCTCGGCAAGACCTGCTATGCGCTGTCGCCCAGTTCGGCAGTTGAGCCCACATGTCTTACCCAGGTGTTGTATCTCCATGGAGGAGGCTACGTCGATCCTATTCATCCCGCGCATTGGGAGTTTCTGCAACGGCTGGTGTACGAGACGGGTTGCAGGGTCGTCGTCCCACTCTATCCGCGTACACCGGAGCATGATTTCAAGGACACACGGGCAATGGTGGAGCTCGCCTACGAGAATCTGCTCGGCGATGTGCCGAAAGAAAAATTCGTGATCATGGGTGACTCGGCTGGTGGTGGTCTGGCACTGGCCTTCGCGCAGCAGCTCGTCACCACTGGCAGAACGCCGCCGCGCGAACTCATCCTGATTTCGCCGTGGCTTGATGTCACGATGGATCACCCCGACATCTCATACTTCGAATCGCGAGATCCATGGCTCGACCGTTACGAGCTGGTGGTATGCGGTGAAATGTATGCTGGTACCGAAAGTACCGCTCACCCATTCGTCAGCCCGATCAATGGCACGGTAAAGGGCATCGATCGCGTAACCGTGTTCATTGGTGGCCGCGATATATTGCTGCCCGACTGTGTGAAGTTTGCGACCTCGGCAAAGAAAGACACCACCGTGAATATCGTCTACGAGCCGGAGATGATTCATGTGTGGCCGATCTTGCCGATTCCCGAGGCTCAGGCTGCGCAGAGGGCGATTTTCGAAGCGGTTTTGTTCCCAGAGTTGCCGCGCGCTGTCTAGGGGGACCTAAGGCATCAAGAGGTCGGCTGGCGAGAGTACTTGCTCCGCATGGCAGTGATCCACTGCGTTGCCAATGCAACGAGCGAATCACCGCCGTACGGGCACCTTGCGGGCGTGAACTATCGGGTAATGCTTGCGAGTACCGAGGCTCGGAGCGAATTTCGGATACCCTCCCGCTCAGGATTTACGCAGACCGTCCCTAACATCTGTCGAACGTACTGATCGTTTGCGTAACTGCGAGTGCCTCCTCGTTGAACGTCACCGGAACGCGGCCTGATCGGAGTCTGGGATGTGCGCGGTCGACCTTCCAGCCATCGATTCGCAATCCCGCGCCGAGAAATGGTTGCCCAAGTCTATGTGGTACGGCGATGACGATTTTTGCCGACGCGCCGGGCAACAGATTCATGTAATTATCGCTATAGAACGCAAGAAGAATCCGCTGCCCGCTGGAGTGATTGAGCAATTGAAGATGACTCATCAGCGCGATTGAATTGCCGATGTTCGCCGCGACGCCTGCACAACATTTCCGATATTCTGGGTAACCTTGCCGGCCAGCGAGCTATCCAGATAGTAGACGCGCATCTCGACGCCGCCAGTCACCACATTTTCCGTATGGTTGGCGATCGTTACGTCAAACGTCTTTGCATCGAGAATCGCGTTGATACGACCGCAACCGCGCTGGACAGCGAAGAACGATGAATGCCGCTCAAGATCGTGGTTGTACATCTGCCGGATAAAGCTCGGCTCGGCGGGATTGGTCAAGCGTGCCGGTAAGCATCCCATTGAGCCATACGGTCGCCAGATAATTGGGGCCGTCGAAGAGTAGCCAAATACGCTGACCAGGTCGCAGTGGCAGCGTCGCGAACGTCGTGCGGTACCAGTAATCGGTGTCTTTCGGCGAATCAGGAATCGTGTCTGTGACGATCTTGCCGTACAGCGGATCGGGGTACTCGCCATTGACAATCATGCTGTTCAGCGCTGTACCGGGAACGGTCGCGGGCGACATGCCAGTCACCCCACCAGCGCTAGCCAGTTGCGCCGGAAAGGAAGGGGCGGTCAGACGCGGCAACAAATGTCCATTGCCCCGCGCTCTCGCGCGATGCCACGAGATTCATGGACGAAGTCGCGCTCGACACCCTCGACATCCGATAGCGCTGCTCCGCTTGAGCCGTCGGACGCAGCCCCGGATTTCCGGCACCGTCGCTATAGCCGGCCAGTCGGATACCCTGAACCGTTCATCGTTCCCGTCAGGTAAACGACTCCGCGCTTGTTCCGGCAAAGCGCAGTGATCAGGTCGTGACGCAGCGCTTCCAGTTCGGAAGGCGATACGCTGGCGGACGTTGAGTTGTCCTGGTTGACAACCAGCGCAAAGTGAATTGAACTCGCATCCTCTCCCGTATCGGGATCGTCCCAGACTAGAAGACGACTCGCGGTCGTGCTGATCGAATCTGAAACTAGCGCCACTTCGTCTGGTAACTGGGTCAACGGAGCGTTCTTCACCAGGTCTCCGCTGTGGAGGGTTTTGTCCGTGAGAACGGCAAGGTTCTCAGGCTTCCAGTATCGGGGCAGGACAATTTCCGTCGGCGCATCCGAGCGACGGCCACGCCACGTCACCAGCACAAACTGAGCATTGCCGAACCACTCCGGTCCACCTTGCCGTGGACGAATCGCTGCCCAGTTCAATGGCAGCGCCGACGCATCCTGAGCCATGTCGTTGTAGTAGAAGTTCATCAGGTCGCCCTGCGTCCTGCGAGGGTATGCTCGTTCGATAACCCTGAAATCGAGTGTGTAGTCCATTGAGAAATCTTTCGCGACCGAGTAGTTTTCCCCGTTCCAGCCATCGTCACTGGTGATCAGCTTCGAGGGATTGAAGTTCATGTACTCGTGGTGGTGATCGTAGTAGTGATCCCACTGCCACTCCGTACCCGAGATCGGTGCGGAATAGAAATCCAGGTAGCGGGTCTTCCCGCCAATGGCATCGCTCGCTTCTGCCCCCTGGTACATTGCCTGAATCGTGCGGACAGTATCCTGCCTCCCGGTACCGCCTACCGAAGCACCGAATTCGCTGAGCAGTACCGCATTGCCTCGATAGCGACTCTCCTTGCGGATATCGTCAAAGTTCTGGAAGTAGGTTGCGTTGTCGACGGGAGAGAAGTCCAGTGCCTGACGGCCTGCATCGTAAAAATGCGTATTGAACACAAAGCCCGGTCCCGGTTTTGTGTCGAGCAGTCGCCCTCCCGTCGCGGGTGCAACGATGCCGACGTTTGTGTTCCAGAAGACTAGCGGTTCCGAGTACACCCATTTCTGGTTCCAGCCAGCTTGATCCGCGGCGATGCGAGCTTTGGCATAGAACGGCCATAGCTTTTGGTTCTCCCATTGCCGAGGCGTGAGTCCTTCCATGCCACCGTCAATCGGTTCATTCCATGGATCGACGCCAAGAACGTAAGCGAACTCCTGTGGGCTGAACTTTGACTTCAGGTACGCCAGAGATTTCTGAAGCTGCCACAGAAAAACATCCTGTAGCTGGTACGTCTTGCCGTTCGGGGCAGTGAATTGCTGGTTGTTCCAGAAATTTCTGGCCGGCCGGCGGATCGCCTCATCGGTCAGATTCAGCTGCGACCATCCCGTACAGATGATCCCGCAGTATTCCTGCGGATAATCGCCTTTGGGTAGAACCCAGGCCGGCGCCCCCTCTCCCGTGTACCACGACCCCTGGTTGAACAGGTACCGCGAAAACAGGTCCTGGTGAAAATCGACGAGGATATAGATTCGTCGGGATATCGCGGCATGCATCTGTTCCGCGACCTGGTCGAGGTACGCATAATCGATGGTGTCCGGTGCCGGGTTGATGCCTTCCCACCCCACCAGCAGACGAATCAGGTTGGGAGCGGTCATGTCCGCCATGCGGCCGATACCTGTCTGCGCGTCGCTATTCGACGTAAATGGCTTGAATCCACTCTCGACCAGCTTGGAAGTGCCCGATACATTCCAGCCGCGAAAGTACGCTTCGCGTCCCAGGCCATCACGAAATGCCACGTCATCGATTCGTTCGCCGGACGGGGCGAGATAAGACTTGAGCCCGGTAGTAATGGTCTGCGCAGCTGGCAGACGTTCGAAGGCCAGCGAATGCGCCGGACGCGAGCCGCTGGTATCGGCGACGAACGCACCGAATGAAGCCGTGTCAACGGCGGCACCACTATCAGCGGCCACAGCAACCGGGCAGCCCGCGACATAGAACGCTGCCAGCATGAATCCGGTGAGATATGACTTTCGCACCATGGTTTCCTCGAAGATCGCAACCGGGATGTATTGAGATCGCTCATGCCACGCCGGCCGCCCCTCCCGTGTAGGCGACGGTCGGCGTGGCCGAGATCAGGACTTGTGTGTCGAGATCGCGCCTGCCTCTCCAGTGAGGTTGAAAAGATTGTCTATCAAGGTCAGGAAGGTCGAGAACGTGAAATCAGACCACTGCTGCGTCCGGAACGCTTTCATGACTGGCGTCTCTGACGGATCCTGCTGATTGAGCAGGTCGTTGACGAAGTCGCCGATGTTTGCGTTGATGCCGTCCTCGTGAATATCTGATCCCGTGAAGCTGACGGCGGTGACCTGATGGTTGTCGATAAAGTCGCTACGCGCCCACGGCATGTAATAACCGAAGTTCGGCAACGGATTCAGCGCCTGCTTCACGCCGTCCAGCTCCTTGTCGAACATGGCGAGAGATAGCGAGTCCTTGGTCGTGTCATCTGGAGCCGCGGCGACTGCCGGCACGAACGCGCGATAGTGATAGGCTGCCTCGATCTTGTCCTGCTGATAGGTCGAATAACCGAACCGGTCATGCGGGAAGGTTGCCGATAGTGCCGCGTAAAAACTGCCCATGTTGTTGGGGTCGAAGTTCTTGAGGAGGGCACTGTTTCCCGTCAACATGCCGTTCGGTCCCGCCATGTTCCATTCGGTGCGAACCTTGTTGTACATCAATACCGACGGATGTGCTGCTGGATCGGCGTTGAACGGAGTGATGAATGTGGTGCCCGCATCGTTCAGCAGCGAGCTGTGAGCTTGCGGCTGCAGCGTGTTACGGATCGACGCATAGTTGCCAAGCGTCCCGTAGCCGCCCGCGCTCGTCCCATAGACCATCAGGCGGCTCGGTTTGCCAAGGCCGTGATCGACCAGCCATTGGGTGACGGCCTGAGTATTCTTCAGGCCGTTGAAGTGTTGAACGCGCCAGTCGCCTGTCGGCGACGTATAGTTGCGCACCGCGCTGCCCATGTGGATGTCACCGGAGCAGTATGGGATGAATACCTGGGTCCAGTTTTGGGTCTCCACCGCGGGCTCGCCGACCAGAATATGCTCAAGGTCCATGCGCGTCATCAGCGGCGAGAGGAACGCCGACAACAGACTTTCGTTCGCCGTGCCATTCATGTAGTTGTGCGGAATGCCATCGGGATTGAACCCGCCGAGACCCGCCTCTGCGCCGGTCGCTGTCTGCGTACAGGTGCCGTAGTCCCAGCATGCGCCGCCTGGCTCCATCATCAGCAGCATATTGTCGGACTGCGCGCGATTGACGTAGAAGCGAAGAGGTGTGCCGTTGCCGCAGTTCGCTCCGCTGCTCTCCGGCAGCGTCACTTCGAACCACGAATAGTACGGAATCGACGGGTCTGGCGTGGTCGTATCCGCCGCATGGCCGTTGGCCATTGTCATGCCGAACAAACTCGCTACTCCAAGGTGCTTGATGTATTTAAGCGCAAACATCTCTTCTCCTTATCACTAGGTACGGGGTGTTATTTCTTCCTCAGCCGGCGAGCGGGTGGCTGCGAAGTCATACGGGTTCCCTGTCTATGGATATGTCGTTCTGACGTCCTCTGTACGGCCAAACGACGTTCAGTTCGTGCCGGCTGAAGGGGCGCCGTCGTAGATCTGCGTGCGCAGCGTCTGCAACCGCTGACTGATGATCGTCTGCTGCTGGTCGGGATCGCGCACGCTCGTCTGCACTTGATCGACGATCTGTCTGGCTTGCTGCGAGTACGTCTGATAGCGCGGATCCTGCGCGGGCGACGGTCCGACCGTCTGTTGCGCATAGGTGTTCCACTGCTGTTGCATGTTCTGGATGGCCGCGTCACGCGTGGCCGCGTCTGGCTCGGCATCCATCAGCAGTGCCGCGCTCATCGCTTCGGCCTGCACCGGAACGATCTCGTTGCGGGCAACATGCTCGGGCAGTTCACCAAGGATCTGTTGCGCCAGGATGCGCTTGTCCGCATCGGACATGTTCTTTCGATTCTCGCCGTAGCTGGCGACCTGATCCTCGAAGCGGGCGAACGCCAGAATGCGCTGCACTTCCGCTTCAGCGTCGGGGCGACCAGCGAGACTCTTGCGCAATGCGGCGAGGTCGAGACGTCGCTCAGCTGGGCCGGCTGTGGATGCACCTTGGGTCTGGACCTGCGACGCTGAAGGGTGGATCGCTGTAGCGGAGGAAAGGGCACGCGGGGCCGATGCGGCCCCTGACGGTGTTTCATACCACCATGCCGCGGTGACAATGCCTCCAACGATCAGCAATGCAAAACCTCCCCACGAAGACCTGAATTTTTCCACCTCGCCTCCAGATTCAAATGTTTTACTGTGTGGCAACAGATCTAATATTGTGTCAAGACAAAAGATCGAGACATGGCCCCGGTCAAACAGCAATCTGGAGACTAGCCACTATTGAACGGGAATCTGTCGGTGTCGTTTATGAGAAGTGCCAGGCGTTTCGCTTTCTCGCGTAGGAACCGTGCCGTTCATCGCTTTCGTTCCTGACTCAAAAACGATTGCCGTTCATTTGCGAAGCTCTGCCGCTGGAGCGTAAGAGCAAACGAAAATCGGACCAAGCGCCAAGACGGCCAATTAGGGGGTTTCTCCGGCCATCGATGAGCCCGATATCGATTACTCATATGAACGTAGCCGCCTGCCGAATCTGTTTAGCAAAAGTAATTTCTTGTTTACTACTTGCCTGCCGAATGTGTTTAGCAAAAATGATTTTTCGTTTACTACCTGCCTACCGAATGTGTTTAGCAAAAATAGCTTCTTGTTTATTACCCGTCGCGGGCTAACATAATCAAATCCCGCTCACACGTCCGAAGCCGCGAGTGCTAGAAAATACCTTCTGCTAAGCGCTCAGCTGCGCATGTTTGAGAGTTCCGGGCACCCCTCTCTTCTATGTTCTGACATCATCCCGCGTGAAATGGCGCATCAGTAAGATGCCGCCAATATCTGCTAGTTACCCTCTTGCAAACAGAGATATGGCCTGCTAGATTTCTTGCGCGAATCTAGCAACCTGGCTGCATTTATCCAGATTGGCGTATCGCTTGTGATCGTCGTCTATTCTGGTGACTGGCTGCCTGCCATTGCGCAACAAGAATGCGGCATCTGCATCTCGCGTCTTCAGAGAGCACCTGCGTCGATAGCAAGTCATTGCTATCACGACTCGATCTGATGTTGTTCCCGTGGTCCCAGCGATCCCTTTGCGAGTGGCATACGCGCAGCGCGACAGAGAAAGTTGGATGGCGGACCTCACGGTCGGTATGAGTATCCGGGAAAATCCTGATCAAACAGAAGGAGTAGACGTGTCTTCTACAAAACAATCATTGTCGATTGCATGCCTTGCCGTACTGCTTCTGGTATCCGGGCGAGCGAAGGCTTTGCCTTTGAGTGCGACCTTGCCTGTGAGCGGTGTCCCCGCTGGATACGTTACGTCTGAGCCGGAGGCAGCGTTTGCTTGCAGCTCTGTCGAAACCAACGGCAGTGTGGCGGCGCGCGGAAACAATCCTGCTCCTGAGGTGGTTCCTGCCTTGCAGACGTGGATCGGCGGAACTGGAACATGGAGCTTGACCGCGACTTCCCGGATCGTCGTCGAGACGAAATTCTCTGCTGCGCTGGTCTCAGTCGCCCAACAACTACAACGCGACATTGCCCTGATAACCCACGCTCGATTTGTTCCGAAACTGATCATCGGCAATAGAGCGGGGAGAAACGATATCGCACTGAGCTTGACGGCCTGTAATGCTCAGGTGGCGTCGCAGATTGGCGTGGAGGGCAACACCCTTTCCATTAACGACCCTACTGGCGTAGGTGCAGTTTTGCGAGCAAAGACACCCCTTGGAATTCTGCACGCCACGCGAACGCTACTGCAAATGTTGTCTCTGGATGGGACGCTACATCAGTCCGCACCAGGGGGATACGCGATCGACTATCCGCGCTATGCGGTGCGCAGTGTCATGCTCGATGTAGGAAGGTTGTACATGGACAAGAAATTTATCGAGGACTACATCAAATTCATGAGTTGGTACAAGCTCAACACACTAGAGCTACACTTGAACGACCAATCCATACCTTCCACCGTATCGGACCCTCTTCAGGCGATATTGTCCTATGTGGATGGAGTCGGTATCCAGTCAGCCCTTAGGGTGATCAGCGACAAGCCAAAATTCAATAAATTGCGGCCCACTGACGGTGATCCGACAAGCACAGATAGCAATCTGCTGAAGGGGTACCAGCGTGCGGACTGGGACGAACTGGAAAATTATGCCGTTCGATACGGCGTGGAGATCAAGCCTGAAATCGACGTGCCGTCTCATTCCGGCATATTCCTGAACGATCGGCCGGATCTTGCCATTCCGTTGACTCCCCGTGCGTCGTGGGGTGGCATGATGGATGCCGCCAATCCCGGCACCTTGCCGTATGTCAAAACGGTATTCGCTGAGTTTCTCCCATGGTTCCGGTCTGCCAGTATCTCGGTGGGCGGAGATGAAGCGACGTTCCCTCAGCACACGCTGGAGTTCGACGCGAACGTGGCGCGTGGGCAATTGCTCAATAGCCTCACCGACTATCTCAAGGGAACAAAGAACGCTGCTGGTCAGAATCGCGTCGTGACCATGTGGAACGACGCATACGATCCGACAACCGCGATAAGCGCGAACAGAAACGATATCGTTATTCAGGACTGGAGTGGGAACGACGACGCTTACATCAGTGGCGACAAGATACCGAATGTGCTCAATTCAAGTCAGACATGGTACGTCGTACCGACAGCCAGCAGCGGTACTTCCATCTCGACCGCAGCCAGCATGTACACAGGCTGGAGTGCCAGCAAAAGCGTGATCGGTGGACAGATATGTGACTGGAACGACAATGCACAGGTCATTAGTCAGGATATTGTCCATCTGGCGTTGAAGGACATGATTCCCGCTGCTGCGCAGGTTTTCTGGTCGGGGACGGTATCAGACCCCAGCGGCAATACGGTTCCGTATTCCGCTGTCGGCGCGAATCTAAATACGTTGGGCTATGGGCCGGGCACGGATGACATGGGGCCTGACGGATCCATCGAGCTTAAGGGCTCGTTGGAAACCCCTCCATCTACTGGCCAGTGATGGTGGTGCGGAGTACAGCTCCCTCACGGGATTGACGTGAGGCGCGAGAGCGCGCTCGTTGAAGATCGACGATGTGGGTACCGTCCGAAGCAAGGGTCGAAAATGTTGAGCCAGACAGACAGGAAGTCAACGGTACTTTGGCTATGCCTCGCTTTAGCGGTGGGCTGGGCGTCGATTTTTTGTGTCACCCGTTACCTGGGTGACACAACGCGTGCTCCAGAGAGTTCTGTAGTGAAAGCGTCGTTGCGCGTAGTAGCTGACCAGCCACCTCCTGCAGCAACAAAGCCGGTATCGTCGCAGCAAGGCGATACGAAGGATTCCACGGGCGTACTTCAGGACCGCCTGCTTGCTTTTGAGAAAGCTGAGAAAGGGGGAGTGCTCTCAGACTCGCAGCGACTCGAACACGCGAGGGCATTGCTTGCAGCGATGGTCGTGGAAGTCAAGAGCGGCAGGGAGCAACCTGAAGCCGTCGCTGGGGTTTCCTGGCGCCTCTGGTCCGAACTGGAGGCGGACCCTGGTCGCAGAAAAGAGCTCAACGACGCTTTCATGCAGCGGCTAAGGGAATCGACACCTCGATAGGAAGACTGACCAGGGCAGGTCAGCCTTCATCGATGCATGAGACGACGAACTCCGCTCACTACAGTCGTTTCGGTGAAGCTGGCATGGTATCGATGACAGGCGTCACTGGATGCTGGTCCGACCAAAGAGCATTCAATAATTGTATGCACTCTTAACAAATCTCAACACTTGTTCGGCGCGGCACGGATACGAAACTCAAAACTCAAAGCAAGATTGGAGGAAGACATGCAATCTAAACAGCGTCGTAGGTTCCTTTCATACGGCACAGCACTGATCGGAAGCGGCTGGCTGGCCGCGTGCGGCGATGGCACCGGAAATTCCGGTGCCGCGTCGGGGCGCGCGATCGCCGACATGCAGGAACCGGGCGTCGTGCCGGCGACTCCGCCTGGAAATCTGGTGGCATCGCGCGAGATCACAGGTCATTGGAGGTTCGCATCCGTGTCGGACTATCCGTACCTGAGTGGCGCACAACTGGCGAGCGCTGACGGTGTGAGTGGTATGGCAGCCGCGACTGTGCCGGGTACCGCGCTGAACAGCATGATCGTCAACGGTAGATATCCCGATCCGTTCTACGGCAGGATCGTCACCGACACCATTCCCGACACGTTGAAGGACACCGACTACTGGTATCGCACAGCATTCGCAACCCCTGCGCTGCGACCAGGTCAGCGTCTCTGGCTACGCTTTGACGGCGTCAACTACATGGCGGCCATATGGCTCAATGGCACGCCTGTCGGCACGCTCGAGGGTGCGTTCAGGCACGGCTACTTCGACGTCACGAAACTCGTCGCGGCGGCCGGCGGTACCGCGTACCTTGCCGTCCGGGTGATCAAGCTGGATTTCTCGGAAGGGCCGCTCAAGCCGAGCTATTCGAGCGGCGTGACGCGCGGCGGCCACAACGGTGGCCCGACCGGCGTCACGTTGAAGAACGGTCCCACGTTCTTCTGCGCGGCCGGATGGGATTGGCTACCGACCATTCCGGACCGCGATCTCGGCATCTGGCAGCCGGTATCGTGGTTCACGACGGGCACCGTGCGCATCGCGGACCTGCACGTCGACAGCACGCTGTCCGACGACCTGGGCAGCGCCAGGCTGCAGCTCGATCTGTCGCTCGACAATCGCACCGGTGCGCCGCTTGCCGCCACCGTGACAGGCAGGATCGGCAACGGCATCGTCTTCAGTCACGCCATCACGATACCGGCAGCCGATCATCCGACCACAACTACACTGACGTCCGCCGACGTGTCCGCGTTGTCACTGTCGAATCCGAAGCTGTGGTGGCCAAACGGATACGGCGAGCCGAACCTGTATGCGGTGACGGTCTCGATCGAGGTGCAAGGGCAAGTATCGGACACGCGAACCATCAACGTCGGTCTGCGCCGCATCGAATATTCGCGTGACATCGGCTTCGGGTCGCAACTGAGCATCAAGGTCAACAAGCTGCCGATTCTCGTCATGGGCGGCAACTGGGGACTCGACGATGCACTCAAGCGGATTCCACGCGAACGGTTGTTCAATCAGGTCAGACTGCATCGAGATGCGAATCTGAACCTGATCCGAAACTGGAACGGTCAGAGCACGAGCCGAGATTTTTTCGATGCGTGCGATGCCTACGGGATTCTCGTCTGGCAGGAATTCTTTTATTCGACCGAAGCGGGCGGCGCCGGCCCCGCAAACGTGCCGCGTGACCTCGCTAACATCCGGGACATCATCGTCCATTACCGCAATCATCCGTCGATCCTGCTATGGTGTGGCGGCAATGAGGGCTCGCCGCCCACCGCGCTCGTCAACGGGGTCGACGCGCTCGTCAAGGAACTGGACCCTGGGCGCCTGTGCCTGACGAGTTCCGCGAGCGACACGGGTGATGGCGCGGTGAATGGCTATTCATCTGGCGGACCGTACCATTGGGAGTCGCCGAAAGGAATCTTCTCTCGCGGCTACGGAACGTCGAATACCGCGTTCCACAATGAAGTCGGATCATATTCGATTCCGACACTGGAATTCGTCCAGGCGATGCTGCCATCGTCGTCGTGGGAATGCCCGGATGACTATTGGGCGGATCGCGACATCAATGCTGACGGCTATCAGTCCATCTACCTGGACGGGTGGACATTAAGATGGGGGGGTGACGGCTATATCGCACGGACTAGGAACCGCTATGGGCAGCCGAAGAATCTTGCCGACTTCGTGCGTAAGTCGCAGATGATGAATTACGAGAGCATCAAGGCGATCTACGAAGCAACCGCTGCCGTGATGATTGGCCCGGCGTCAGGCAACATCGCTTCTCCCGCCACCGGCGTGATCATGTGGATGACGAATCCCGCTCAGCCGAGTTTTATCTGGCAGATGTACAGCCACGATCTCGAGCAGCATTCGTCCTTCTTTGCGGTCCAGCGTGCATGTCGGCGCATCAATGTGATCCTCGATGCGAATACGTTCAATGTGACGATCGCCAACCATGACGCGAGCGCGGTGTTCGGCAGTGTCGATATGCGCGTCTACAACCTCGACAGCACGCTGGCCGGTAGCACCGTTCAGGACGTCGGAGTCGCACCGGCATCGCATCAGGTTGTCGCGAATCTTGGAGCGCAGATCGCGGCTGCTACGTCGGACGTTTGCATCGTGGCGCTCGCATTGCGTAATCCGGGCGGCGCGACCGTTGCCGATAATCTCTACTGGTGCCAGAAGAATGGACAGGACGCTTCTTACGAGTCGCTCGACACGATCGCGGCTGCTTCTATCGCGGTGAGCGCGTCGCTTGTGGAAGCGAACGATACGACCACGCGAATCACGGCCGACGTTGAGAACATTGGTAAAGCGATCTCGCTGATGACTCACCTGCAGTTATACGATCAGTCGAGTGGGCAGAGAATCCTGCCCGCGTTCTACAGCGACAACTATCTGAACCTGCTGCCCGGCACATCGACGCAGATCGTCATCGACGTGCCACACGCGAAGGAGAAGCCGATTTCCGGCGTGGCGTTGCGTGTCGACGGCTGGAAACTCGATCAACGGAATACCAGGCTTTCGTCGAGTGACGTGCCGGTGACGTTCAACCAGCCGGCGCTTACAGTCGCGCCAGCAGTCGCCACATTTGGCAAGTGTGGAAGCAGTTGACGAGGGGAATGACAAGGCATGGATGCGTCAACAAGCCGACCGTCCAGTGCCTTGATCTGCTTAATCGCCGCGCGAGCCTTGCATGCCAAAGTGGCCATTTGGCGTGGGCAGTTTTGCGCTCCACCAACTCCCGTTCTAGCGACGCGATTGTCTTTCTACCGACCACGGGATGCTGGGCCGCCTTGAATTGCATCGCGATGCGGAACCGGTCGAGGATCCGTCCGCGTGCCAGCTGACAAGCGTGACGGTCTTCTCAAATTCACCAACGTCATCACCGACCATGTAAACGTCGCGTGCCGGTCGTTCCGATTTTTCTGGAAAAGCGTCCTGAGACGCGGCAGGCTAAGCTTGCGGCGTGTGGAGCAGCGCAGTTCGAAGCGGGCTGCGTTCGGCGATGTGGGTCGGCACATAATCAGGATACGCGCGCTGGTTGATGCCATCGAGTGTGCAAGAACCAATCAACGAAATATCAATCTTTACTCCCGGAGGTAACTCGGTTCACGTGACGAGCATTTCAGCGCGGCGCCGCTGAACGTCAGCCCACGTGCTGGCGGTTAGCCGGTAATTACGTCCCTCACGCTGGATACAGCCAAGGCGTATTGCGGCTTGTAGGCGATGCTGCAAGCGGGCAATTTCCACCGGGTGACGCGCATGCGCATACCATTGTGCGAGCGTAAAACTACCGGTGCCAAAGCGCTGCCCCAATGTGTCAAGTAGCTCAACAGGCACGATCAGGCTGGCGGATAGTGATGGGTAGCGGTTACGCACGACACCACCACCACGCGGGTCGCCGGCATCTCTCAATGCCAGAATCCCGGCAGATGAACTCATCGATAGATGTCATGCTCACTTTCCTCCTTTCAACGATTCAGGCATATCTCATCTGAGGATGGTTGGAAGCACAACGATGTATTGGCCACGAAGGTTTATGGGAAGATCACCGATGGGTTCAACCGGTGAATGCAACACCCATGCTGGCATTTAGTTTATCTGCAGGCGTCATGAAGCCCAATGTCTTTCGGGGTCGTTGATTCAGTTGCAAGGCGATCTTGTTCAGATCGCCTTGCGAGTAGCCGGCCAGACTTGTGCCTTTGGGGAAGTACTGCTGGAGGAGTCCGTTGGTATTCTCGTTTGTGCCACGTTGCCACGGGCTTTGTGGATCGCAGAAGTAGACCTGCACGACGGTCGCGACTGTGAATTGCTTGTGCTGTGCGAGTTCCATGCCTCGGTCCCATGTGACCGATCGGCGGAGCTCCACCGGCAATTTTCGCACCTGTTGGCTGAGCGCAGACACGACGCTTTCTGTGTCCTTGCCCTTTACCTTCACGAGGATGGTGAAGCGCGAATGACGTTCGACCAGCGTTGCGATGTGTGTATTGTTCGAGCCGCTCAGCAAGTCGCCTTCCCAGTGTCCCGGAACAGCCCGGTCTTCGGCTTCCGCAGGCCGTTCGCGGATTGATACCGCATCAATGATCTGTCCGCGCGGTTGCCCCTTTGCTGACGCTTTCTTCGAGCGGCGCATCATACGGCGCGTGCGTAGGTGTTTCATCAACTCCGCCTTGAGTACACCACGCGCCTGAATGAACAGACTGCGGTAAATCGTTTCGTGTGAGACCTGCATGGTGTCATCATCGGGGTACTGCTGCTTCAACCAGCCAGCGATCTGCTGCGGCGCCCATTTCAGTTGCAGCTTTCTGGCGACTAGCCGACACAGTTTAGCGTTGACGGCAAGGCGGCAGGGTTTCGGTCGCCTTGCGCTGTCCCAGGCTTTTGCGTCCGCCAGCGCCGCCCGGTATTTGTTCAGCCCGCCGTGCCGTGCTACTTCACGGCTGATGCTCGACGGCGACCGACCGAGGCTCGCCGCGATCTGACGGATTGAAACGTCTGCATGGACGCCGCGCGAAATTTCTTCTCTCTCGGCAAGCGTCAGTACTCTGGTTGACCGTTTTCTTATCATCGGCATGATGCCGCCGTGGGGACGCACGATCGCGTGAATCGATGCGGCGTGCTTGCCTAACGAACGGCCGATGTCGCTTAGCGACTCACCATCTTTCCATCTCTGCCACAACAACGTCTTTTGTGCAAGCGATAGCCCGCATCTTCGCTTTTGATTCACCTACTTTTCCTCCTGGGCCGACATTAGACCAGAAGGTGTTGCAACGACCGGTTGAACGCGCCCCAGCTTTCTTTGCGAGGAGCGCCGTCGACGAGAAAATCAGGCAATGCACCGAAACCTTTCGGCATCGGCAACGCACAGGTACGTCACAATTGCCAGTCGCATGCCGCGCTTGCACAACCCTTCTATCTGAATCAAATCGCTGCTTGATTCATCGGCCTCCACAAATCGGAGCGATCTCACGGTACGGCATAGATGCGCCTTAAGCATCAGGGGTGTCGCACCTACGAGAAACGATGAACAACAAAAATAGTCTTCAGGAAAGAGGCTCATCAAAGAGAAATACGCGGCTCAAAAGGGTTCGCCTGAATGAGATGGTAGAGCGATTTTCCAACGTGCCCATCGCACCAGTCTAGAAATATCGTGTTCAGAAGAACGTAATAATTTGTATCGTGCAGGTGTGATATTCATAATGCATACGACGGTATCCTCATCAACGCAGTAGAAGATCGAAATCGCACTTCAGACGGGCTTTGGCCTGCAAGTATTTCGGTGGATAATCGGATTTAGGTAGCACCTAGGAAGGCGGACCCTCTCCCGAGTACGACGATCCCTGGTTGAACAGATATCGCGAAATCAGATTGGATCCGGTCATATTTGCCATGCGAGCGATGCCCGTTTGTGAGTCACCAGTCGACTTGAACGATCTATATCCACTCTCGACGAGCTTGGAAGTACCTGACACATTCCGCTCCGGACGTACGCTTCTGGCACCAGACCGTAGCGAAATACCACGGCGTCGATTCGCTCGTCGGATGGAGTCAGGTAGGACTTGAGTCCAATCGTAATACTCTGCGCTGCTCGGCTAGCTATCGAAGGCCAAGGTGTGGGGTGAAGGAACCCCAATTGGCAGCTGGCACAAATGCGCCGAATGGCGACGCCTCATCGGTTGTGACGCTGCTGGCGGCTACCGCAACTGGGCAGCTTATCGAATAGAACATGGCTAGGATGAATCGCGCCAGATATGACGCGCGCATCATTGTCTCCTCGAATACTGTGATCGATATGTATAGAAATGTTGGTACCGGACTCCTCGCTCGGATTCAGATGTAGTCGGTGTGGCTTAAGGCACTGCGTCGCCAGGTCGAATTTTCGTTGCCTTCTGTAATCAAACCGGACAATCGTTGACGATAAAGCGTAAAGGGCTAGCAAAGATCGGCGCAAGCGCCGTAGCGGTCAGCTATAGTGCTCGATCTGGCCAACGATGCCGCTTGGTCGTCGGGTCGTCACGAGCCTTCAGTTTGGGTGCGGACACGACTCCACCGTCGCCGCTTCATAGGACATCGTTGCCTGGCTTTGTTGTTCGAATGCCCGTGCGCGCATGCACGAATGTTTCTCACTCTCCGCAAAGTGGTATCGGTACTGATCGCTATCCTGGCGTGTCGGCGTTAGCACGTCGAGCGCCTTTCCGCTTGCTGGTCTGCCCGTGCTGATCGACATGAACAGCAGATTCAGTGTCTTGGGGCGTTCATCGCAGCGTCGTAACGCCTCGCGGGCGCGTGAGGAGCGGCCTGTCGCTTTCGAGCGTCTAGCTGACGTAGGGGATCGCTTTGGCCACCGCGGCCTTTAGGGAGTCACAGCCAGCGATCAACTAGACGATTGGGTCGATCGTTACAGGTGCCCGGGCCAACAAGACTGAACTGCAACGGGCGCGCTTCTCGGAACTCAACGGGTGGATCGGTTCGAACGTGGAGCGGTTCAAGCGATATGCGATCGACGCACAGGACGCCCTTGCGGCATTGATCCCTGAAACATCCCCGACCTTCGGCGACACGCTAAGTGAATTCGCCCTAAGGTGAAACGCTGTACTTCGACGGCGTTTTCGAACGGAGTCGAGTGTCGGAGAATTTCCTGTTGGCGACCACTACGAATGGTGGACTCCAGTTTTTCATCTATCAACTTTCCCGAGTTCCCTGCATCACCTCTGTTCAAACGGCTGTCAGGTTCAAAAAAATAGTGCCCAACGAAAGGTCAAGGTAAGATTCTGTAACTATGCTGCCTTGGCGTTGGTCTAGGAATTCAGCGCATTTTAACTACAGGGTTCAAATAAACAACGAGGACGCAACATGCGTGCGAACGCTCGGCGGTTCAGTGCAGTTCATCTGGAAAGTCCATCTACATCGACGGTTCCGTTTGCCAGATCCTCTTCGTCGCAACCAGACCGAATCCATCCTGATCGCTCATCCGACGGTCTGCGCCGTCCAGCATTCCGGCCGGGCGACTGGGTCCCGGTTGCCTCGATGGCTGTGTCCGCCATCATTGCTTTCTTGCCGGCCGCCGTGTATGCCAACTGTACGACAGCGGCAAACGTCACTACCTGCGATACGACTTCGCCCACGCCATGGAAAAGTACGATCGGCACCGGTCCAACCAATGCATCGGGGGCGACCGTCAACATCGGGCCGAATGCCCAGGTCATCGTCGGCGACACGAATGCAATCACTGTATCTGACAACGCCAACATTACGGTGTCGAGCGGAGCGCTGGTCCAGAACGCCTCGAAGTCGAACGCTGGAGTGTTTGGTTACGGCGCCAACACCATCGAATTCCGCAATAACACTACGCTCACCGTCCAGCAAGGGGGCTCCGTCATTTCGACGGGAACGCAGATACCTGGAGAAGCGGTCAATGCAATAGGCAGCGGTAACACGATTATCAACAATGGCACGATTCGCAGCATCAACGCGGCAGCGATCTGGTTCGACAATCTATCCGGCACGAACACGGTTATCAACAACGCGACCGGGATCATCCAGGCGCCGGGCAACGTGATCGGTTCAACGGGCAAAGGTGCTGTCGACTTCACGAACCGCGGCCAGGTGATTGGCAATCTCGTTTTCGCGGGCGGCAACGATTCGCTGCACCTGTACACGGGGTCGGTCATCACCGGTAACTTCGATGGCGGTGGCGGCAACAACGTCATCACGCTCAATGGGACGGACACGGGCTCTCTACCGGGCAACATCAAGAATTTTCAGACCCTCTACAAGCAGGACAGCGGTACGTGGACGCTGACCGGTTCGATCATAGGCGTGACCGTCGCGGAGGTACAGCAGGGTACGTTGGTGCTGAACGGCAACAATTCGCAGTACACAGGCAAGGTGGTCGTCGACCAGGCCGGCGTCCTGCAGGCACCTGCGCAGAGCCTCCCGCCAACGGTGACCAACAACGGACTCGTGCAGTTCACACAGAATGCCGATGGTACGTATGCGGGTCTCATCACCGGTACCGGTGCAGTCGAGAAGGATGGCACAGGAACGTTGACGCTCGCTCCGAGTGCATCGGGCGGCAACACCTATTCGGGTGGTACGGTACTGACTCAGGGGATCGTGTCGGTCGTCGCGGATAACGCGCTCGGCGCATCGACGGGTGGTGTGACGTTTGGCGGTGGCACCTTGCAACTGGGCAGCAGTTTCAATCTTGCCAGTACGCGTGCGATCTCGATTGGCGCCGGAGGCGGCACGATCGATACTCAAGGGTTCCAGTCTACGATTACGCAAAACATTACCGGTGCGGGTGCGTTGACCAAAGTCGGCTCAGGCACGTTGATTCTCGATGGCGCCAACACTTATGGCGGCGGTACGACGGTTAGCGCGGGTACGCTCGTGGTCGGTGACGAGTCGAGCGCGGGCGCAGCCCTGGGCGGTGGTGGGGCCGTCACGGTTGCTTCGGACGCGACAATCGGCGGGTACGGCAACGTGACTGGTAACGTGATCAATAACGGTACGCTTGCCGTCGCGAATGCGTTGCCCGTGTTCGCGGGCGGTGCGAGCGGCAATTTCACCGTCAACGGTGATGTAACCAATGCCGGGCTTCTCCAGATCGCGGGCAGCGGTGTGGGCAATACACTGACCGTCGCCGGTAATTACGCTGGACAGAATGGGACAGCGGCGCTCAACACCCAGTTGGGTGCCGATAATTCGCCGTCGGACAAGATCGTAGTTAGCGGTGGCCGGGCGAGCGGGACGACGACGCTGAATATCACGAACGTCGGAGGTGCGGGCGGATTGACTGTCGACAATGGCATCCAGGTTGTGCAGGCGACTAACGGTGGCACGACGGCGGGCGGTTCGTTTGCGCAGGGCAACACATTGAGCGCGGGTGCTTATACGTATGCGTTGTATCAGGGCGGTGTGACTGCGGGAACGCAGAACAACTGGTATCTGCGTTCGAGCTTGCCACCGGCCCCGACGCCGACGCCGACGCCGACACCGACACCGACACCGACACCGACACCGACACCGACACCGACACCGACACCGACACCNCGACAGCATCACAGCCGGTCCTCGCTGAAGGCGCCCCTCATCTGCCGACGACGTCATCCGGAACGACATCCCCGGTACCTATCTATCGGATGGAAGTGCCGGTTTACGCGGAGATACCATCGCTGGCGCGCGAGATGCTCGTGCAGCAGATCGGTACGTTTCATGACCGACAGGGCTCGCAAGGCCTGTTGAACGAGAACGGCGTATTGCCGGCCGGCTGGAGCCGGGTATGGGGCGGCCATAGCGTACAAGGCAACGACGGCAGCGTGAATCAGAAGTTCGACGGCACGATTGGCGGTGGGCAGGTCGGCCAGGATGTGTATTCCGATACGACCGCGAGCGGCCACCGCAATCACTACGGGTTCTTCCTCGGCTTTGCACGCGCTACCGGCGACGTCAACGGATTCGCGCTCGCACAGCCTGATTTTGCCGCGGGTCATCTGTCGATCGACTCATACAGTCTGGGCGGTTACTGGACCCACATTGGCCCCGGGGGTTGGTATACGGACACGGTGCTGATGCTCAGTACGATGACGATCGACCCGAGATCCAACCAGAACATCGGTGCTACTACACATGGCAAGTCGGTCACGGCGTCGGTGGAAGCTGGTTTGCCGATCCCGCTGCCGCTGAATCTGTCGATTGAACCGCAGGTCCAGCTGATCTATCAGCACACGCACATCAATGATCTCGACGACGGCGTCTCGACGGTAGCATTCCATAGCGCAAGCAGCCTGATCGGTCGTCTCGGCGCGCGGTTACAGGGTGAGTTCGTAGCGGCGGGACTGCAGTGGCAGCCGTATGCACGCGTCAATGTGTTGCGCTATTTCGGTGGCACCGACAGCGTGACTTTCACGGGCAACACCATCCTTCCAACGACCGTTGGGCAAACCGAAGGGCAGGTTGGCGCGGGTATATCGGCACGGGTCAATAACACGGTCAGTGTTTTTGCAAGTGCGGGTTACCTGTTCAACCTGGGTGGTGCGCATCAGCGCACGGTTGAGGGCAATGCAGGCGTTCGGCTGAGCTGGTAAGGGGGCTGCTATTTTGGCGGGCATCGAAGAAACCATTCGATGCCCGCCTATACATCCGCGCACTACCACTGGTACGCAGCACCCACCCCGAATACGGCGCCTGCACCACCGCCGCTGACACCTCCCTTCACCTTGATGTTTTCCGCAACGCGGGCGGTAAACCCGAACGCAACCGCCGAGTAGCCCTGATAATTTCCCGAGCCAAATCCGACTGACAAAGTCTTGCCCGGATCAACCTCTGGAATCATCGCCAAAGCGGTCGCAGCCGCGATACCCGAGTACGAACGACGTGCCACGTCATTGACGTTGCCTTGCACGCTCTCCAGCTGAGACACGTTGACTCCATCGGTTGGATTGATCCCCGGCGCCACATTGGTGAGGCGACGTTCGTTCCCTGGCGAGCCGACAGATACTGTGTTGGCTTCGTTCGCAACGGAATTCGCACCCAGCGCGACCGCGCCTTGAGCTGTGGCTTGCGCACCCGCACCCAGTGCAGCCGCCCCTTGAGCCGTGGCTTGCGCACCCGCGCCCAGTGCAACCGAATTGTTGCCGGAGGCCAGCGAATTGGAGCCAACTGCGGTTGCCGGATCGGCGATGGCCTGGGCCTGGTAGCCGATTGCAACCGAACCCGCATACTGCGAGGTCGCGCGGAAGCCGATCGCGGTCGTGTTCGCGTCCTGCGCAAGCGACTGCGAACCGTACGCGGTCGCACCGTTGGCCACGGTTGTGGTCGTGGCGCCATTGACGCCGGCGATCGTGCCTGCACCCGCGCACAACCCGGTTGCCGTGGTGTCCGTGCCATTGGCGACACCGCAACCGGAAGCCTGTACGACTTGAGTGGCGGTATTGTTGGTTCCGCGTCCCTGCGAGACGACAGCGCCGGACGCATTGACGCCGCCCGTGAGCGTGGCGCCGATGGTCGCGCCGCGTGAATTGGCGGTCGTCGATGCGGCGTTGATGGGCGCGAGCGATGTCGACAGGCTGGACAGGACCACACCGTTTCCACCGGCGCCGCTGGCGATGGCGCTAGTGATTGTGCTCAGCCCGCTGCTCACGGTGGTGGACAGCGAAGTCACGCCGGTGGACAGGGAGCCGATGCTGGTGGAGGTCGAAGCCGACATGCTACCGATCGTAGTGCTCACACCGGTCGACAGCGACGTGAGACCGGTCGACAGAGAGCCAATGCCCGTCGAACTCGACGTGGACAACGAATCGATGCCGGTCGATGTCGACGTGGAGAGACTGCTCACATTGCTGTTGGTCGTACTCAGGCCCGTCGACAGCGAGTTGATCGCAAAGGCCACCGATGTCGACAGCGACGACACCTGGCTGACGTTGACCGCATCGGTCGGGTTCACGCCAGGGGCGACATTGGTCAGCCTGACTGGTGCGGTCGCGCCAACTCCGCCGAGCGTCACGCTTGTGTGTGATGGGTCGTCGTACTGGACCGAATTGGCGACGCCCGTGGACAGCGAAATGATACCGGTCGACAGCGAGCCGATGCTGGTCGAGGTCAGCGTCGACAGACTCGTTACCGTGCTGCTCGTCGTACTGAGGCCTGTCGACAGGGAGTTGACGTTGTTCGTCAGGGTGCTGATGCCGGTCGAGGTCGAAGTCGACAGACTGCCGATGCTGCTGGTGGTGGTGCTGAGGCCGGTCGACAGACTCGACACGTTGCTGTTCGTCGTGCTCAGACCGGTGGACAAGCTGGTGATGCCGGTCGAAGTCGAGGTGGACAGCGAGGTCACACCGGTTGACAGCGAGTTGATGCCCGTCGATGTCGAACTCGACAGACTTGTCACGTTGCTGTTGGTCGTACTCAGGCCGGTTGATAGCGAACTCACACCGGTCGATAGCGAACTGATGCCTGTTGATGTCGAGCTCGACAGGCTCGTCACGTTGCTGTTCGTCGTGCTCAGGCCGGTAGACAGGCTACCGATGCCGGTCGAGGTCGACGTCGACAACGAGCTCACACCAGTCGACAGGGAACTGATGCCACTTGACGTTGAAGTCGACAGACTCGTCACATGACTATTGGTCGTGCTCAGACCGGTCGACAGGCTGATGATGCCGGTCGAGGTCGAGGTGGACAGCGAGCTCACACCGGTTGACAGCGAGCCGATGCCGCTCGAAGTCGAGGTCGACAGACTGGTGATGCCAGTCGAGGTCGATGTGNAGTCGAGGTCGACAGACTGGTGATGCCAGTCGAGGTCGATGTGGACAACGAGCTCACGCCGGTCGACAACGAAGCGATGCCGCTCGAAATCGAGGTCGACAGACTGGTGATGCCAGTCGAGGTCGATGTGGACAGCGAGCTCACGCCGGTCGACAACGAAGCGATGCCGCTCGAAGTCGAGGTCGACAGACTGGTGATGCCAGTCGAGGTCGATGTGGACAACGAGCTCACACCGGTCGATAGCGAGCCGATGCCGCTCGAAGTCGAGGTCGACAGACTGGTGATTCCAGTCGATGTCGACGTAGACAGCGAACTCACACCAGCCGACAACGAGCCGATGGCGCTTGAAGTCGAGGTCGACAGGCTGGTGATGCCAGTCGAGGTCGATGTGGACAGCGAACTCACACCAGTCGACAACGACCCAATGCCGCTCGAAGTCGAAGTCGACAGGGTTGTCACATTGCTATTTGTTGTGCTCAGACTGGTCGATGTCGCAGTCGACAGACTGAACAACTGACTGCCGTTGATCGCATCCGTGCTCGTCGACGAAACAGTCCCGGCTGCGACATTGGTAATTTTCTGGTTGTTGACGCTCGCGCCACCGTTCAACGATGCCAGCCCAGACACCTGCATCGTGCCCACGATTTGGGTGCCGTTCGTGCCACCGTTGATGTACGCGCCGTTCGACAGGACATAGAAGCCGTAGACGTTCGCGGTCGATCCACCCGCCGTCGTCGTGCCGCCCGTCGACGTCGGCAGTCCGCCGATCGTAGCGCTCCCATTGGTCCCGCCCACGACCATCATGCCGCTGTTGGTCATCGTCCGCGTCACGCTCGCGGTGTTGCAGTTGGCACTGCCGTTGAGCGAGCCGACTGTACCGCCATCGTTAATCTGATAACAGCTGGAATCGCCATTATCGTTGATGATCATTTGCGCCTGCGCTGGCGAAAACGCAAAAATGGCCGCGCTGATTATCGTCAGTTTCTGAAAAATTGCCCCGCTAACCGGCGCAAAGGACGCAGCATTTGAATGCGTGACGCATTTTGTCGACTTTTTGCCGCGGGTATGAGCCTTTTCGGAAACCACGACCCAAACACCAAGTACATCGCTCCAGATAGTCCGATATGCGCGATTCACGACCACCTCCGGGAAAGTGTGGCCGCCCCGTTACCTGACCTTGGGGCCAGCCGGTTTGGTGCCAATGCGATAAAGGTTTTATTCGCCTCGCGATTGGTTTTTTGGCAATCGATCCTATCGGATAGTTGACTAATAAACAATCCACAGTGTCTTGCGTAGCGAGATTCCGATGCCGAATAGGTTCCGTGGCATTTGCGGACATATTGGTGCGGGTGCTCCAGCACGATGTTGTCCGTTCTCACGCGTATTTGGTGTAATGTTTAGCGTTCGATGGAACGGTAATGCCCCCGCCCAGTAGGCGGTCACGTTGAGCAGCCGGATGCTACGGCCATCGGCAAGCTGAATGCCAATCGTTTGCCTCCAAGGTGTCTCCAGGAAAATATCTGTTCTGGAGACTTACTTGGAGACAATGAAAACCTTATGGAATAGGGCTTTCAGTGTAAAAACGTAGATTGTCTCCATGTCTCCATGTCTCCATGTCTCCATGTGCTTTAGATCCAGCCGCTGTCATACAACTACAACCAGGTCCAATGCGACTGGTAGAGTCGCAGGCGAGAGTACGATGACTTCGGGTATTTTTCTGGATACTTTTTGACCATCAGGCCGAGTTGGCTTGTGGAATAAGGCGTTAGGGCGGAAATATTGGCGGCGAGGGCGGATTCGAAGTCTCCAAACGCATATCTGACGAAATGCCTTCGGTTTACGGGTACTTTGTCGGGTACTTTTCTGTTGAATCGGCTTGAAACTGTTTTCTGGTAAGGGTGATAGACAGACACCCTTTCCGCCAGAATTTTTCAAAGAACCCCGTAAAGTCGAAAACTTGCGGGGTTTTTTGTTTTTCGGTTCACGAATCGACTATCAAAACAGTTGTCGCGCGTAGCGCGCGCATATTTCAAATATCGGGCATGCCATCGGCGGCTTTTCACCGATAGCGATGCATGTCTACCGACTGCGACGCAACGCTCAGACAATGACCGCCGCACATTGCCGCGAGCCGGGCCGACGACAATCGCTCCCGGCCCCTAAAAGCACCCCTCCAGGTTGCGTCGGCACCCAACGCAAATGTGCCAAACTTTTTTAGCTTCAATCTAAAAAAGTTTGACGCCTTGTTTTTTTTATTGCTATCTTTTGCTTCAAGACACTGCTTTCTTAATGTTGCTGACAATTACAGGCAAATTACTTACGAGATGATAATTTTCAAATTACATCTCGATAATAAGTGAATGCCGATTTATGCCGGTGGCATTGCGCAATCCAATACTCAATTATTTTCAAATACCGCGATATCTCATTCTGCTTTTGCTTCGTTGATTAAGTCGATATGCGGAAAATTATCCGCTATGGATGGTCGCTTCCTGCCGTAACAGGACCTCCGCGCGTGAGGATCATCACGCAGCGCGCCTCGGCCGCAGCAGGCAAGGTTCGGCGGTACTCCATGCGTCACCACTTATCGGTTCATTCAACTGCATAACCCACGATGCATGTGCCAAAAGCCAAAGCCGCAAAGTGTTCACGTTATTCAATATTCCTTGAGATTTTACAAAAAGCTGTCTTTAAAGAACCTTACCGCTTAATCCGATGCTTTACGGATAGTTTTGCCGCAGGTCCTCATCACGCAGGTCAAGGCCGCTGAATAATTCAGCGCCAGAAACCTCAACACGTTGCTTCCACCGGAGAAACATATGCGACCGAAGTTATTGCTTACCACGCGTAACATGGCTCATGCCGCAGTTGTCGTGGGTGCAGGTCTTTTTATCAGTGCCATTCCGCTGTCGTCGGCCTTTGCAGGCGAAACCGCCAGCACGTTCGTCGATCAGGCTCAGGTTCAGGCCGACGCTCAGGCGCATCAGTCATGGCGTGAGAACGTCAGGCAATTCGCGCCGCAGGTACAGGGCTGTTATCACGCTTCGTATCCGAACCTCAAATGGTCCAAGGTGGAATGCGGCCCGGTATCGGGCTACGTGTCGGCGCGTCGGAAGACGGCACATGTCGCCCAACAGGACGCCGCGACTAGCGTCAAGCATGCGGGCGAGCAGGTAGTGGGCAGCGGTTACGATTTCTCCGCCGAGGCACCGTCCGGGAACCTGATCAGTGAAGCGGTCGGCAGCTTCCCCACGGTCACCGGCGTGAAGACCGAAAAGGGTGCGGGCGTAGCAGCGTATGGCGGTGGCGGCATCCTTGGCGCGAATCAATACACGTTGCAGCTCAATACGAATATGGACGGTAACTCCGCGGCTTGCGCAGGCTACTCGGGCTGCCAATCGTGGCAACAATACATCGTGGTGTCCGACGACGTTAACGCGGCGGGCACGGCGCTCACCGGCACGACCGACGTGTTCATCCAGACCTGGCTGGAGAACTACGGCCAGGATGTCGATGGTGGCAACACCAACATCTGCCCGAGCGGATTCACGGATGCGGGCGCCGATTCGAATGGTGGGAGCGGGGACGACTGTTACCAGAACAGTCCTGCTACCGTTATCGCGAAGCAACTGCCGATCACGGCCCTTGCAAGCCTGACGCTTTCGGGTACTGCTAACTCGAATGGCACGGATACGGCAACCGCCGTCTACGGCACGGAAGCCTACAGCTCGTCCACCGCCGATTCCAACTCGGATATCGCAAATGGCTGGACCGAGACGGAATTCAACGTCGTGGGTAATGCTGGCGGATCGCGCGCCGACTTCAACACGGGTTCGTCGATGACCGTGAAGGTTGCGTTGACCGACGGCTCCAACTCGGCACCGACGTGCGTCGGCCCGAGCAACGGCGGCACGACCGGCGAAACCAACAACCTGAACATCGGGAAATGCACCGCGTCCGCTGGGTCGAGCTCGACATCGCCCGCGATTCAGTTCACGCAGTCGGATTGAGGTCTGTTAGCTGTCGCTAAAGCCGTGATGAAGTGACAAGGTGCCGGGAGAGACTTCTCGGCACTTTTTTGTTTGCGTCGCGATCGTCCGAAACAAAACCGCCTAACGTTCAATGGCTTTCCTGAGCGCAATCATCGTATTTCTATAGCCATTCCGGATATAGAACTCATGCGTGCGGGGCCGTTCGTTGTTACAGCGTATGACGATGGAAGTCGCGCTCACTTCATGAGCTCCGATCCACTGCTCGGCGCGTAACAGCAGCTCCCTTCCAATCCCCGAGCCTCTACTTCCCTCGCGAACCACAAAGGCCAGAACCTCGCCATATTTCCCGCTCGATACGATGACGTTGACGCACGCGTGAATCCATCCGAGCACGTCCCCGGCGTCACTTTCATACAGAAAGATCTTGTGGTCGGGCCTATCGAGCACGATCTCGAGGCGAGACCGTATTTCGTCTTCCGAGGCATTCCAGCCGAACTGACTGCTCAGCGCGGAAATTTCTCTTGCGTCATTCAACTGCACATCTCGAATGCTCATGTCACGTCCTTCCATGATTCAGGTTGCCGTTGCGCCTGCTCCAGAAACCACAACTGACAGCACCCGAAACCCCGTCCGGGGTGCCGAAATTCAAGCATAACCGAGTCGACAACACGGATGAACGAGCTTACGACGCAGGACAAATGTGAGCGCCTCGCCCAACACCACTGCAATCAAAGCCGGATACGGCCCATTTCCCCGCGAAAAACAGGCCATAAGTCTCCGTCGCAGCGACCAGCGGAAAGCGAGTAGCCAATGTGAGCGAACGCTCATAAATTAGAGTCCAATTCATCAACGAGGAATCCACGCGATTCCAACCGGTCGGTTCGGCGCGGTAGCAACCGAATCGAGGCAACCGGAAAACACTACCAGGAGTGTTCTGATCATGCGAGTCATCATCGCGGGCGGCGGTATCGTTGGATTGACTGCCGGTATTGCGTTCAAGTCGATTGGCTGGGAAGTGCTCGTGTGCGAGCAGGCACCGGAGATTCGCGCGGCGGGTGCGGCGATCGGTTTGTGGCGCAACGCGCTCGACGTGTTCTCGGAAGTCGGCGTGGGCGATTCGATCAACGCAATCGGCACATCCGTTGAAACATGGTTCTACGATGCAGGCGGACGCCGTCTGCGGGCACCCGGCTTCGCACTTGCTGAACACCAGTTTCTTCTCGTCCCGCGTCCCCAACTGAACCAGCTTCTCGCTGCAGCGGTCGGCCAGGAAAACATTCGCGTGAACACCAGAATCCTCGCCTTCGAGGAAGAAGCGGACCACGTCAAGGTGAGGTTCACTAACGGAGCCGTCGAGCGAGCAGACCTGCTGCTAGGCGCCGACGGCGCTTACTCGGCAGTGCGCGCGCAACTGGACCCTGGTTCGGCTGCACAGGAGCATGCCGGTCACCACGTGTGGCGCGGCATGATTGCGGCAGGCGACGAACCTGCGGAGGGTTCCATCCTGACCGTTGGACATCAACGCGCGCGTGGGGGATATGTACGCACCTATGGCGATCAGGTGGTGTGGATGGTGAATCAGTTCGATAGCCCGGCTGTTACCGGTACGAAGAAGGAAGAGGCGCTGCGCCGGGCCGCGCATCTGAACGATAACGGCTGGAACGACTGGCTGGCGAAGCTGATCGAGAGGACGCCGGAAGAGCAGATCCTGCACAACCAGATCATGTTCGTGCCCGCGTTGCCTCGGTGGACATCGGCGCGCGTCGCGCTGATCGGCGATGCAGCACATGCGTTGTCGCCGCATATCTCGGCGGGTGGGACACTGGGTGTCGAAGACGTACGGGTACTGGTTAATGCCGTACAGAAATACGGGGATCTCGCGACAGCGCTATCGGCCTATGAAACCAACCGCATTCCTCACTATGCCCGCGTGCATGAACTGGCGGACGCCGTAGAGCGGGTACGCGACGCCCACGAATACGCGCAGGAGTATGCAAGCTTCACGCACTGGATGCTGAACGACGGATATCGCGCATCGCGTGCATGAAGGATGACGACGCTACCGACGCTCGAATAAGCGCCCGAAGCCGGGCGCGACCGGACTCACACCCATCAGTTGTACCGCGTCCCAGAACCCGGCAGGCGAGCTCGACACGACCGGTACGCCAAGGCGAGCTTCCAGCGTTTCGATAATGCCGAGGGTTTTCAGGCCGCCGCAGGAGATCAGCACACCCTCTGCCGATGTATCCCGGGCGAACACGTCCTGCGCGAGATCGATGAGTGTTTCGGGCGGTACCGTACCCACGCCAATTACATCGGTCATGGCAAGACCTTTAACAGCGGCGACCTCGAATCCCTCTTCCTGCAGGAACGCGGCAAGCCGCGCGTTGACATCGTCGATGTAGGCCGTCGCCAGTGCCACGCGCCGTACGCCCGTTGCTTTCAACGCCCTGACGACCGCGTGACTCATCGTCGTTGCAGGCAAACCGGTGGCTTCGTGGATCGCGTCAACGAGTTGCCGGTTGAACGCGGCTCCGCGATAAAAGCTGAGCGAGGTACCCATCAACGAAATGGCCTGCGCGCCGTCGTCGGCAAGAGAGCGGGCCCTGTCAGCCACGGAGTCGATGACCGCTTCATAGCCCTCCGGCGAAATCTGGCCGAGCGCCAGTCCTCGGGCGACAAACCTTACCCGGTCCTTGTAGAGCAACG
Source organism: Paraburkholderia sp. CHISQ3 (assembly GCF_030464945.1). Lineage (NCBI taxonomy): Bacteria > Pseudomonadati > Pseudomonadota > Betaproteobacteria > Burkholderiales > Burkholderiaceae > Paraburkholderia > Paraburkholderia sp. CHISQ3. The sequence continues at coordinate 383,973 of NZ_JALPRG010000002.1, read as the reverse complement.
GACCGTCATCGGGGACTTTTCCGGCGGCAGGCGGAACGATCAAGCCGATTGTGGGCAGACTTTGAGCGTCGATATCCATGGGCGATGTTCGAGTAACGATAGGAACGCGAGATGATTTCAGCGAGTCTCGACCGCGCACTGTGACGTGATCGATCACGATTCGCTGCATCATCGTAGCGTACGCGCAAGCGCCACGCAGAATCGCCACGCCGATTCGCGAGACCGCACGAAAGAACCGTTCATTCCTCGACTATAGAGATGCGCTGCTCAGGTTCCATCCCCGCGAACTGCAACCCCGCACGGCGCCGCAAATCTTCCGTGGTTTCACCGCGCTCATCGGGTCGCCAGCCTGGCGGTCCAAACAGATAACCCAGTCCCTCGCGAATCGAGCGCGCCGTGACCAGATCGCGCCACATGGCACGCCAGTGATCGAACTCGACGGTTAGCAGGTTATAGGTTGTCATCGGTGTGACCAGCCCGAAGCGACAGGGCACGTCGGGCTTTTCGGCGATATACGTGCCGAACAACCGGTCGAACACGATCAGCACACCGCCGTAGTTGCCATCGAGGTACTCGAGGTTGGACGCATGATGAACGCGGTGCGCGGAAGGCGTGTTGAGTATCCACTCCAGCGGTCCGAGCCGCGGAATCCACGTGACGTGCAGCCAGAACTGATAGAGCAGGTTGAGCGAAAGCAGCATCAGCACAATCCTGGGCGGCATACCGAATAGCGGCGCAAGCACGAAGAACAGTGTCGAGCCGGCAAGACGGCCGGTCCACCCCATACGGTAGGCGACGGCAAGGTTCAGTTGATTCGGTGAGTGATGAATCGCGTGAGTGCACCAGAACCAGCGCACCCGGTGGGCCGCGCGGTGGTAGCAGTAGTAGCAGAACTCCTGACCGACGAAACACGCCAGCCAGCCGGTCCAGTGATGCATCGGCAGGGTCCAGAGCCGGTGCCGCCAGAACCAGCCCATGGCATCGCCCCAGAACGCGAGCGGCAGCAACCAGCCGAGCGGGTACTCGCGAACCAGCATGTCGACCACCGATACCCCGGCCGCTTTCCAGTCGTAGTTGCGCCAGCCGCGTCGGACGGAAAGTACGAGAGCCTCGGTCAACGAAGACACGAGAATCAGCGCGACGGTATACCTCAGGATGGTGAACAGGATAGTCATGAGCGGAGCATCCCCATTGAGACGCTGGCCAGCGTAATTCGCCGTCGCGGGAGCGACAATCGATCTGGGACGAGTTGGGTCCGATGCGGGGTGGATCGGACGATTCGCGTTAGCGCTGCAGGCGCTGCATGAGTGCCGCGCGATGCTGCCGGCTGCACGGCACTTCGGCGCCGCTGCGCAGAACGATGGTTGCGTCGCCTTTCCCCTCCGGCCGCACGGCGAGCACAGCGGCGAGCGCGACGGCGGCGCCGCGATGTGTGCGGACAAACATCGGGTCGAGGTCATTGAGCAACGCGGTCAGCGTACGGCGCATCAACAGGCTGCGCCCCGGCAGATGGATATTGACGTAGTTATCGGCGGCCTCCAGCCATTCGATTTCGGCGCAGCGCACGATGTGCGTCTGCCCGCGGTCGACGATCATCAACTGCGCGGGTACGCCGACGCTCGGGCGTGGGGTAACGCGAACCGATGCGCGCAAGCGCTGCACCGTGCGCGCAAGGCGTTCCGGTTCGACCGGCTTCAACAGGTAGTCGACGGCCTGGGCATCGAAGGCGCGCAACGCGTACTGATCGAACGCGGTCACGAATACGAGCGCCGGTGCGTCGTCCGGTAACGACGCCGCTACATCGAAACCGTCGACTTCAGGCATCTGCACATCGAGAAAGATCACGTCCGGACGAAGCTGCTCGGCGAGCGTCAACGCGCTCGCACCGTCGATGGCTTCGCCCACGACTTCGACATCGGGAAAGACGCGCAGCATGCGCAGCAGTTTGCTGCGAGCGAGTGCTTCGTCGTCGACGATCAGTGCGCGCATGGCAGTGTCACTCGCACGATCAGGCCGCCGCCGGGCCGAAGCTGCAACGCAAGGCTTGCTTGCGTGCCGTACAGCGATTGCAGCCGGCCCTCGAGATTGCCGAGACCCACGCCGCGGGTATCGGGCAAGCCCAGCGTTTCGCCGTCGTCTTCGATCTCTATCTGCAGTTTGTCTGTGTCGTCGTGGCGCGCGCGTATCGCGATGTGCGTCGGTGCGCTGCGCCGTTCAACCACGTGCCGGAAGCAGTTCTCGAGCAGCGGCTGAAGTCCGAGCGTGGGGACCAGGCAGGTTGAAGTGGCGGCATCGACATCCCAGGTGATCCGCACGCGATCCGAAAAACGTTGCGTCATGATGTCCGCGTAGGCGTGCAGTAACGTCAGTTCGTCGGCTAGCGACTGCTCGGGGCGCTGGCTTGCATCGGTCGCCGCGCGCAGCAAGGTCGCGAGTTGCGTAAGCAGCCTGTCAGCCGAGTCGGGATTGCTGTGGATCAGCGATGAAATGGTGTTCAGCGCGTTAAACAGAAAGTGCGGTTGCAATTGCTGGGTCAACTGCGCGAGCTGTGCCTGACGGGCGAGGTTCGCCTGCTGGGCGGAGCGCACTCGCTCGGCAGCCCACGCGCCGTAGGACTGAATGCCGAAAATAATGCCGCTGAACAACACATAGAACTCGACGAAGGCCGTCGCGTCGTACGCGAATACCTCGCCCCACGGGCCGTGCCGGTACCTGCTGCCAGCCAGTGCGTAGATGCCGAGGCGCAACGCGTAGATGCCCGTAACGTACACAACCAGTTGCAACGGCATCCATGCCCAGGCGCGGAGAAACCATTTCAGCGGCTGACCGAGAAGGCTCCTGCGCCGATTTCTGCGCCCCATCTGAACCGCGATCAGCACCGTGGCTCCGAGCGCGGATGTGCTGGTGTTGACGAGTGTCCGCCAGAATTGAAGCTCGCCTGACCACATCGACTGCTGAATGTCGACCGCGAATATCAACAGCCAGAACGCGACCCAGGGCCACACGAGGCGGCGCAACAGCTCGATGGGTTGGGGTTCGTCGACGAGGAGGTTAGTGTTCATTGACGCGGTTCATGCGCGTTTGTCTCCGGCACGGGTTTTGTGTCCGCGCTCGATAATCCTACATCGCGGCGCTTCCGTATAGCATGGCGGCACGTTTTGCCGGCGGCCGCACGAGGGCGATCTCGCGGCCACAGCGCGTGAAACCGCTGGCGCAAGGACCACGAAGACAACAAGCATAACCAGAAGGAGCAGTCCAATTGACGGAGCAGTCCACAAGCACCGCGCTGGAACCGGCACCGTCTCGCGCCAGCGCCTGGCTCGACGCGTTGACGACGAGACTGTTGAACGCATCCGGCGATCGCAGCCGTCTCGCTGCCGGTTGGCATACCTTCCTCGTATTCGGCATCAAGCAGGCGTGGGTTTGTCTGTTCGGCGGATTGATGGTCGCGCTGCTGATCGCGACGTATCTCTGGTACCCGGCGCATGCACTGCTGCCTCGCTATGACGCGTTGACGCTTGCCGCGGTCTTAATTCAGATCATCCTGGTCCGACTGGGCCTCGAAACGTGGGACGAAGTGAAGGTCATCTTGCTGTTCCACATCGCGGGCACCGGCATGGAAGTGTTCAAGACCGCAGTCGGCTCGTGGATCTATCCGGAGTTCGCGTATCTGCGTATCGGTGGGGTGCCGCTTTTTACGGGGTTCATGTACGCATCGGTAGGGAGTTACATCACGCGCTCTTGCCGGGAATTCGACCTGCGCTTCTCGCATCACCCGCCGCTGAAGGTGACGCTTGCGCTGTCGGCTGCGATCTACGGCAACTTCTTTCTGCATCACTACTGGTTCGATCTGCGCTATCTATTGATGGCTTGTGCCGCGATCGCGTTTCGCCGCTGCTGGGTCTACTTTCGCATCGGCACTGTGTATCACCGCATGCCGCTGCTGCTCGGTTTCTTTCTCATCGCCGTTTTCATCTGGCTTGCCGAAAACCTCGGCACGCTTAGTCACGCGTGGCTGTACCCGAGTCAGATGCAAGGCTGGGCGATGGTCTCGGTCGGCAAGCTCGGCTCGTGGTTCATGCTGACGATCATGAGCTACGTGATCGTCACGCTGGTTAGCCGTCCGCGGTTGCCGTTGCCGTCGCGCTGATTGCGGCCATGATTCCGCAGACTGAAGCCCTGCGCAACACACCGGCACCCAAGCCAGCCCGAGCTGGCCGGATAGCACCGCAGCCCGCCCCGCGGAGGGTCGCGGGCCATCCTCTGTACAATTGCCCCATCGACAACCCGAAGCGACCGCTATTTCGCCTTCATCGATCCGTTTCATTCCATCATGGCCATCACCTACAAGACCCCTGACGATCTCGCCGGCTTGCGCATCGCCGGCCGCCTCGCCGCCGACGTCCTCGCGATGATCGGCGAGCATGTGAAGGCCGGCGTCTCGACCGGACAGCTCGACGCGATCTGCAACGACTACATCGTCAATACGCAAAAGGCGATTCCGGCAAACGTCGGCTACATGGGCTTTCCGAAAACAGTGTGTATTTCGGTCAACCAGGTGGTGTGCCACGGTATTCCGAGTCGCGGCGAGGTTCTGAAGGACGGCGACATCGTCAACATCGACGTCGCGGTGATCCACGACGGCTACTTCGGCGACACGAGCCGCATGTACTGCGTCGGCACGCCGAGCACGGTCGGCCGCGAACTGATCGATACGACCTACGAAGCGATGCTCGCGGGCATTCGTCAGGTGAAGCCCGATGCGACGCTCGGCGATGTCGGCCACGCGATCCAGCAGGTCGCGCAACGTGCCGGCTTCTCGATCGTCCGCGATTACTGCGGGCATGGCATCGGCAAGGTGTACCACGAGGAACCGCAGGTGCTGCACTACGGGCAACCGGGGCAGGGCGTGAAGCTCAAGCCGGGCATGGTGTTCACGATCGAACCGATGGTCAACGCAGGGCGCGCGGGCACGTCCGTGCTCGCCGACGGCTGGACGGTCGTGACCAAGGACCGCTCGCTGTCCGCGCAGTGGGAGCACATGATCGCCGTGACCGAAGAAGGCTACGAACTGCTGACCCCCTGGCCCGACGGTACCGGCGCGTACGAGGCGCCCTGAACGTACGCACCGGCGGGCCTATCCGGAAAATAAGGATTTGACTCGCGCGGCTGTTCGGTTAAAGCTATGCCAAAGCATCAACAGGGGTTTTTGTCTGCATGATTCCGTCTCTGACCGTTCGCCGTATCACCGCCAGTCAAGGCGCCGTTTTCCGCGAACTTCGTACTGCGTCGTTGCGCGAAGCACCTTATGCGTTCGGCGAAACGCTTGAAGACGCCCTTTCCGCCGACTCCACCACGTTCGACGCAACCGCCGCGCGTCACGCGTTTTCCGCTACCGAAGCCTCGTTCATTCTCTATACCGAAGGCCATCCAGCCGGCCTGATCGGCGCGTATTGCGACGATTCGGCCGCGCGTCGCGCGTTCGTCCGCGAGCTATGGGTGGCGCCGGCCGTGCGTCATCTGCGCGGCGGTGTGCTGCTCGTCGATACCGCCGGTGAATGGCTCGCACGCGGCGGTGCACACGAGATCTACGCGTGGATTGCCGACGCGAACCGCAACGCGATGCGCTTTTACGAAGCGCTCGGTTTCGGTCCGACCGGCGAGCATCGCCGCATCGAGCGCGTGCCGGAGCAGGGCGAAACGCTGCTGGTGCGCCACGTCAGGCACGCGTCCAGCGCGTCGGGCCGGTGAGCGGCGCACAGGCTGCCGCGCCGCGGGTTTCGCGTTCCCTCCATTCGGCTGTTCTTCTCTCGCACCGTGCGGCGCAGCATGTGCCTTTGCACGTGTGTTTCCCGAAAAAACTGGCCGCACGCGTAGACGCCTGTAAAATACGCAAAATTTTTCGTCGAACGCTATGTCGCCCAAGAAATCGCCCTTTTTCGAACTGCGCAGCGGCTCCGTCGACACGCTTCTGTTCGTCGTGAAGACCACCGACCTCGATGCGATGCGCACCGAGCTGAACCGGCGCTTCGAGGCGACCCCGGAGTTTTTCGCCAACGATGTCGTCGCCATCGACGTGCGCCGCCTGAACGCCGACGAGCGCTTGCCGCTCGCCGAGGTCGCGCAGTTGCTCGACAGCGTGCGGATGCGGCCGGTCGGTGTGGTTGCGTTGCCGGAGCAGCATGGCTGGGTGCTGGAAGCAGGCCTGCCGCTGCTCGAAGCGCGCGACCGGCGCGGTGCCGGTGCCACGAAAGCGGCCGGCGACGAAGCTGCTGATGAAACCGCTGAAACATCTGCTGCAGCGGCGGTGGTGCCGGACACGGTACTGGCAGAACCGGTGCCGCTCGGTACCCCGTCGCAAACGCTCGTCATCGACAAGCCGTTGCGCTCGGGGCAGCGCATTTACGCGAAGGGCGATCTGGTCGTGCTCGGCATCGTGAGCTACGGCGCGGAAGTCATCGCAGAAGGCAACATCCATATCTACGCACCGTTGCGCGGCCGGGCACTGGCCGGCGTGCAAGGCAATCACGATGCGCGGATTTTCTGCACCTGCCTCGAGCCGGAACTGATTTCGATTGCCGGTATCTATCGTACGACTGAGAACCCGTTGCCGGCCGATGTGAACGGCAAGGCCGTGCAGATCTGGCTCGACGAAGAAAAATTGATGATCGAACCGCTGCGGCTCACCTGACGCACGCGCCGCACAGCGGCTGTGCATGCGGCTGACAGCCGGTTGCTGCAGCGCCTAATTGAAGTTTGAAGTTGAAGAATCTGACGAACGCAAGGTAAGGCTAAATGGCAAAAATCATTGTGGTGACTTCGGGCAAGGGTGGCGTGGGCAAGACGACCACGAGCGCGAGTTTCGCATCGGGTCTCGCATTGCGCGGCCACAAGACCGCCGTGATCGACTTCGATGTCGGCCTGCGCAACCTCGACCTCATCATGGGCTGCGAGCGCCGAGTCGTGTACGACCTGATCAATGTGATCCAGGGCGAGGCGAACCTGAACCAGGCGCTCATCAAGGACAAGAAGTGCGAGAACCTGTTCATCCTGCCTGCGTCGCAAACGCGCGATAAGGATGCACTGACGCAGGACGGCGTCGAGAAGATCATCAACGATCTGATCGCGATGGACTTCGAATTTATCGTTTGCGATTCGCCGGCCGGGATCGAATCGGGCGCGCTGCTCGCGATGCACTACGCCGACGAAGCGCTGATCGTGACCAACCCGGAAGTGTCGTCGGTACGCGATTCGGACCGGATTCTCGGCATCCTGTCGTCGAAGACGAAGCGCGCGATCGAAGGCAAGGAGCCGATCAAGGAGCATCTGCTGATCACGCGCTACAACCCGAAGCGCGTCAGCGAAGGCGAGATGCTGTCGCTCACGGACATCCAGGAAATTCTGCGTATCGAGCTGATCGGCGTCGTGCCGGAATCGGAAGCGGTGCTGCATGCGTCGAACCAGGGGCTGCCGGCTGTGCACATCGAAGGTACGGATGTCGCCGAAGCGTATAAGGACATCGTGTCGCGCTTCCTTGGCGAAGAGAAGTCGCTACGTTTCACCGATTACCAGAAGCCGGGCCTGTTGCAGCGCCTCTTCGGCACCAAGTAAGGGGAACGCACCTAATGTCGATTCTTTCGTTTTTGCTGGGAGAGAAGAAAAAATCCGCGTCGGTCGCGAAGGAACGCCTGCAGTTGATCATCGCGCACGAGCGCGGCGGCAACAAGGCGCCCGCCGACTATCTGCCGGCGTTGCAACGCGAACTCGTCGCTGTGATTTCGAAGTACGTGAAAATCTCCGACAACGATATCCGTGTGAGCCTCGAGCGTCAGGACGATCTCGAAGTGCTCGAAGTCAAGATCGAGATTCCGCAAGCCTGAGTACCGGGCATCCGGTTGCTTTCAGTTTCTCCAGCTGTCGCATGACACTGTCTGTCGCGCCGCATGTGTTGCCTTGATGGCGACACATGCGGCGCCCAACAGCCCGCCCGTACTTTCCCCTTCTTCGCCGGTTCCTCCCCCTCGTTCGCTAGCGCGCTGAAATACCTCGTTGCACTTCAGGTACCGGTGTAATACGGCGCATGTCAGCCTTCCTGTCACCTCGCGCATTGAACGGATACGCCGTCAACGGTGTTCTTTCCTGAGGTGAATATGAACAAGTCTTTGCGCGTGCTGCTCGTCAATGCTGCACTGGTTATTGCCGGCGTGAGTGCGGTGGCGTCGTCTGCTTCCGCCGAGGTGATCATCGTCGCGCCGTCCGCGCCGCCGCCGGTGCGCTACGAAGTCGTGCCCGCCGCACGGGTCGGATATGTGTGGGATCACGGCCACTGGCAATGGGATCGCGGCCACTACGTGTGGGTGGCGGGACACTGGCAGGCCGAGCGCGTCGGGTATCACTGGGTGCCGGGACACTGGGCCGGTCGCGGTGACGGCTGGCGCTGGATCGGCGGCCACTGGGCTTGAAGCGTAGAGAAGCGGCGATCAGCGTCAGTTTGCGGCGCCGTGACTCGCGGCGCCGCTTTCAGGAGCATGCGATGAAAACCAGACTGCTGGCAGCGCTGCTGCTTGCCGTGACGCTTGCCGGCTGCATTGTCGTGCCGGCACGTCCCGCGTACTACCGGCCTGGGCCGGTCGTCATCTACTGACGGGGCGTATCGGTCGGGGCGGGGTCGGTTGCATCGGCGGCTGCATCGGCCGCCTCGGGCTCGTCCTCGATCAGTGCCTCGGGCACTTCGGGAACGGGCACGGGGGCCGGTTGCGGTAGCGGCGCCATATAGCGCGTCGCCAGCGATTCATATAGCGGCGGCACGAAGAGCCGCGATACACGGCTCGAAATCAACGCGGTGGCCATCAACGAGATCACCAGCGCATGACCGTTGATCATCTCCATCACGATCACAAACGACGTAATCGGCGATTGCGTGACGGCGGCCAGATAACCGACCATGGCGAGCGCGATCAGCATCTGTAGCTGCATGCCGCTGAACACGGTATGCAGCAGGTTGCCGAAGCCCGCGCCGATCGACAGCGACGGTGCGAAGATGCCACCTGGAATGCCGGGCAGGTACGAGCCCACCATCGAGATCATCTTCAGAAACGGATAGAACAGCGACAACTGCTCGTGACCATCGAGCAGCCCACGCGCTTCGGCATAGCCGCTACCGAATGTCGTCCCGCCGGAAATCAGTCCGACCACCGCGATGATGAAACCGCACAGGGCCGCGAAAGCAACCGGCCGCTCGCCGTGCAACTGGCGCAGCGGCGCCGGAATCCAGCGCGCGGTATTGAGCAGCAGCCAGCCGAACACACCGCCTGCAATGCCGGTGACGATCGCGGTCAGCACCACCGCGACGGCGAGCAGATCCGGAAAATGCGCGCCGATCTCGATCGTGCCGAAGTACGTGTAGTTGCCGTTGAGCCCGAGCGCAATCACACCGGCGATGATGATCGCGGTGATCAGCACGCCGCTCGCACGCGCTTCGAAGCTGCGCGTCAGTTCCTCGATCGCGAAAACGATGCCGGCCAACGGCGTATTGAACGCAGCGGACAGCCCGGCCGCGGCGCCCGCGAGCACGAGCTGACGCTCGATCAGCGCATTCGAACGCGGATAGAAGCGGCGCAGATTGAACATCAGTGCCGCACCGACCTGCACGGTCGGCCCCTCGCGGCCGATGGTAAAGCCGCCGAGAATAGCGAGGAACGACACCAGAATCTTGCCGACGAGGATCTTCAGTGTGAGCAGGCGCGCACCGGATTCGCCCGGTTTTGTGTGCAGCGTCGCGATGACCTGCGGAATCCCGCTGCCCTCGGCGCCACGAAAAAACTTGCGTGTGAGCCAGACCGCGGCCGCGGCGACGGCGGGTGTCAGTAGCAGCGGTAACCACGCGTAGTGGTGCTGCATCGACCGGAATGCGTTATAGCCCCAGTCGATCAGGCGTGCATAGAGCACCGCAATCAAGCCGACCGCGATCGCACCGAGCCAGAAGATGCCGTACTGCCGCCAGAGGCGTCGTGCGCGTCTGGCCAGCGTGGAAGAGAGAACAGGCAGAGCCCGGGACATGGCGTATCTGCAGATGCAAAGCGGCGATTATAACGGCGGAACACGCGTAAAAATGCCGTGAAAGCGATTTGAAATAATCGTTCTGAATGTCAAGTGCAGTAACGTCCGGTAACGCCCTTGTGTTGCTGTAAGGGTATCGTGTGATTTACCGGCCTGTGATGTATAAGGATCGTCGGATAAAATCACGCCTGCGACCGATTACGGTAACGGAACACCATGAAGCGAATTCTTGTCGTCAAGGTCACCTCGATGGGCGACGTCATACAGGCCCAACCGGTCGTTGCCGATCTCAAACGCGCCTTTCCAGGCGTCAAAGTCGACTGGGCTGCTGACGAAGCCTTTGCAGAAATTGCCCGCTGGAATGTCGGCACCGACCGCGTGTTGTGCGCGCCGCTGCGCCGCTTCAAGAAAGCGCGTCGCTGGGCCGACTTCAAGGCGATCTGGGCATCGATCGCCGAACTGCGCGCGGAGCACTACGACGTGGTGCTCGACATTCACGGCGTCTACAAGAGCGCCATCATTTCGTTTCTCACGCGTTCGTCGCGACGGCTCGGCTATCAGGCCAAAGACCTCGGCGAGCGTGGCGCGGCCTTTGCCTATACGGGCCGTTTCGCGCCGTGTGGCGACGACACCAACGCGTGGCAGGGCATGCGCGAGACCGTGAGCCGCGCACTCGGCTATACGCTCGAAGATCCGCCGATCTACAACCTGGAAGTACCGCGCGCCACGCACGCGAACGCTGCAGCGGACGCGCTGCAGCCCGACGCCTCGCCGCTCGCCATCCTTTTCCATGCGGCATCGAAGGACGACAAGAAGTGGCCGACCTCGCACTGGGCCGCGGTTGCCCGCGATCTGCTCGGGCGCGGCTATCGTGTGGTGTTGCCGTGGGGATCGCTCGCCGAACATAGCGAGGCGACCGATATCGTCGCGCAGGTCCCGTCCGCGACCTTGTTGCCGCAGATGACGTTGACCGGCATCGCACAACTGATCCAGGACTGCCAGCTCGTGGTCGGCGTCGACACCGGCTTCGTGCACCTCGCGCATGCGTTGCAGAAGCGTGCGGTGATGATTTTCATCGCGACATCGGCGGAGCATTTCGGCAATCACACGCCGTATCGTTCGGTGTCGGTTGGCGATGGCCGGCGGGTGCCGAGCATCGACGAAGCGCTGCAGGCCATCGATCACGTGCACGCGGCGCCTCCTGTTTCGCCGGCATCGACTGCCCTCGGTGCCACACCGTCTGCCGCCGCGGCATAACGGTTTTTCTCCCCGCTATCGGAACCGGAACGCACGCGTAAAGCGTGCGTTTTCACATGGGCGAACGCGGTTTCGCACGGCCGATCGCATTACACGCTTGTTAAATCTGTCGCTGTTCTTCTACAAATGAGCCGCGGAAGGCCGATTTATGCGTTCTGTGTAACATCGCGGGCGAGTTCGCTTACAAATTGCAACGCCCGCGCAGTATCGCGTCGTGTTCAATCGGAAGTATTCGAGATCGCGAGATCGATCGAATCATACTGACCCGACGGGAGAACGATGTGAAACGCTTGACGCTAACCTTGATTGCCGGCGCGCTGCTGACAGCCGCGCTGGGTGGCTGCATTGTGGTGCCAGGGCCGGGCTACTACGGCGGTGGCGGCTATTACCATGGGTACGGTGGCGGCGGATACTACCGCTAATGAGAATGGCGTCACGCGCAAGCGCGCGTGACGCCATTCAATCTTGCGCAGCGCGAATTTGCGTGAATTCGCGTGAACGCGAGGCTGCCGCTAGGCGAGCATCATTTCGACCGCGACGACCGCGGCAATGGCTGCGATGTTTGCCGCGAGCGCTTCGACGAGAATACCTTTCCAAGTGACCGGCTTGAAACGGATTGCCAGCAGCAAGGAACCGAGCAATGCCAGTGCGATGATCATCACGATATCTGCGTTGCTGATCTGAATGCCCACGGGTGCCTCCTGTTTCGGGATCGTTTTTTCAGCGCATCTCAGCTGATTTCAGCTCATTTGAGTATAGGCACGCCAAAAAACCGCGCAAGGCGGGGAAACTCCGCAGCCGCGCGGTGTTTTGGCAATATTCCTTACATCAAACGTGCATCGCGGGTCTCGCGCATGCACAGCACACCGATCAGACTGACGAGCGCAGCTACCGACACATATCCGCCCACCCATGACAACCCACCGCGTGCGGCGAGCACCTGAGCGATATACGGCGCGACCGACGCTCCGAGAATCCCCCCGAGGTTATACGCCACACCGGCACCCGTGTAGCGCACGTTGGTCGGGAACAACTCGGGCAACAGCGCACCCATCGGCGCGAACGTGACGCCCATCAGGAACAGCTCGATCACGAGAAACAGCAATACGAGCGGCACCGAACCGCTACCGAGCAGCGGCTCCATCGCGAAGCCCGACAGGATCGCGGCAACGATGCCGAAGATCAGCACCGGCTTGCGGCCGTAGCGGTCGCTGGCCCACGCGGAAATCGGCGTCGCGAATGCCATGAACAGCACCGCGATGCACAGCAGGCCGAGGAAGCCTGGTCGCGTGAAGTGCAGTGTCGATACACCGTACGACAGCGAGAACACCGTCGAGATGTAGAACAGCGTGTAGCAGACGACCATTGCGAGTGCGCCGAGCAGTGTGGGGCCGCCATGCTTCGACAGCAGCTCGGCGATCGGCACGCGCACACGTTCCTTGCGTTCGATGGCGGCGCGGAAGGCCGGCGTCTCCGCGATCTTGAGCCGCACATAAAGGCCGAGCGCGACCAGCACGGCACTCACGAGGAACGGCACGCGCCATCCCCAGCTACGGAACTGCTCGTCCGACAGCGTGAGCGCGAGACCGAAGAACAGACCGTTCGATGCCAGAAAGCCGACCGATGGCCCAAGCTGCGGGAACATGCCGAACCAGCCGCGCTTGCCGGCGGGCGCGTTCTCGGTGGCGAGCAGCGCGGCGCCGCCCCATTCGCCGCCGAGCCCGATGCCCTGGCCGAAGCGCAGCACGCACAGCAGGATCGGCGCGAGACTGCCGATCGAGTCGTAGCCGGGGACGAAGCCGATCAACGTTGTCGACAGACCCATGACGAGCAGCGACGCGACGAGCGTCGACTTGCGGCCGATGCGGTCGCCGAAATGGCCGAACAGAAACGAGCCGATCGGTCGCGCGATGAAGGCGATGCCGAACGTGACGAACGCGGACAGCGCCTGGGCGGTCGCCGAGCCATGCGGAAAGAACACCGGGCCGATCACGAGCGCGGCGGCGGTGGCATAGACGTAGAAATCGTAGAACTCGATTGCGGTGCCGATGAAGCTCGCGAAGATGACCCGCGACGCGCTGTTTTGCCCGGCCGACTCAGACTGGCCGGGTTGCGCGGTGGAAATCGGGGGTGTTGACATCGAAATCTCCAGGTGTCGTGATGCTGCCTGGTTGTGCGCAGGCATGCGTCTGCGGCGGCAGCGTTTTATGTTCATTAGGGCAAGCGCGCGTGCGGCGATGCATCAAGCGGGCCGCGACGGCCTGACAGCTTACATCGGGTGGCGCCGCGCTGTGAATGGTCGCGAACGGCTTCGAGACGGCGTGAGGTCAGTCGATTGTTTGCGCTTGCGGCGAGGCGAGCGTACGCAACTGGAATTTGCCGTCGTCGTTGAAGAGCCAGTCTTCCATCAGCTCGAGCCGGCCGCGGCCGTCGAGTAGTCTGGCGGGCGGTTGCGGCAGCGGTGCCGAGCGGCGTAGCGAATTGAGCGCCGTGCTTTCTGCTTCGTCGTCGCCGTTGGTGCGGTACACCGATGAAGCGAGCACGCGGCCGTCGCGATCGACGGTGAACGAAACGACGACGAGCGAGCGCAGCATCGCCTGCGGGGTGCCCGACAGGACATACGATGGATTGCGCTCCTGGATGCGACGCGCAACCGCGTCGCGATAGCGGTCGAGTGTGGCGCTGTTCATCGCGGCTAGCGGGATCGACAGCGCGGGTCGCTCGGGTGGCGTGAAGGTGCAGGCGGTCGCTGTCAGCGCGAAAGCGAGCGTCATGCAGGAACGAAAGCGCGGGAACATGGCGGCACGCCTTGCAGGCAGACTGTGCTTCGAATGCTAGTCGAAACAGGCCGCTTTGCAATCGGGGGAGTACCGCAGCGGAGGTCGAGACCCGCGCGACGCAGGCGCCCGGACGTGAGCGCGCGAGTGAAGGCTTACTGGAGCGACAACTGCGCGCAGGGATCGCTGGGCACGGTCGTGCATCCATACGAATACTGACCGCTCTTCGCGATCAGATCCTTGCCCGCCTTGAGGTCGCCGCGGAATTCCGGCGAGCTTTCGTAAGCGATGAAGGTCGAGCACATGACGGCGGACAGTACGACCAGTGAGAACGCGATCTTTTCGAGTAGCTGATAACGATGAGGCATGAGCATGGCTTCCATATTTGGCCGCCATGATACCTCATGCTAAGGGTTTATACCTAGATTGCGATGCCGCTTGCACGCCCTGAAACGTCCGCTAAACCAAAATTACAAATGGAAACTTGTATGACGCTCCGGCTCGTGGGACATTGGAGTCGCGTTCAGCAGTAACCCCTCGGGACGCATGTTGATAGGGCCGCGGCGATGTCTGCGGCTTTTTTTTCGCCCATTTTTTGAAGCCAGGTTGGAATGTGCCATTACAAAATGGCTGATTCATGATTTAAAACAGCATTCGAGTTTTCCGAATAGCCTATTGACAGCGAATTCAAGCGGCTGTTTGTCGATTTCGTTCGTAATGCGATTAAAAATTCGTAGTATTGAAGTTCATTCAACAGGCTGTCGATCGCCGTTACGTTCATCGCAGTCCCCCGTCACCCTACGCTACGAACTGGCCGTCCGCCTCGCCCACATGGCTGCACAGGCGTCATCAAGCTGTCATGTCTCGCCGGCACTGCGGGCGCTGGAAGGTGCGTCGCCGCACGCCGATGTGCCCAACTATTAGACATTATTAAATATTGCAATAGATGACTTTATCGTAAGCATTCATGTGGACAAAGTAATAGTCTTGTGCCAAAGTCCCGGCAGGCACTTAACACGCTTTTTTGGCGACGATGCAGTGGGAAATACCACGAAAGTCGGCAGAATTGTTTGTTCGAGTATCAGTAAAACAAGTGCTTGAGAGATTCCCGAGATAAAGAAACCGGTAAGCGCCACAAAGACGTGCGCCGATCCGGTGCGCCGATGGTACAAACGCGTGCGCAGATGGGAGAGGGTCGTAACCATGGACATCACAGGACCGGCAGGCTGGTGGAACAGCCCGCGAACCGAAGCGCATCACCTGCATCAATCGGCCCCTTCGCGCGCCATTTCCGCAGGTCTGCAACATCACGACGGCCCGTCGTAAGCCGGCCGCCCGTCCACCCTGGTCTCCGTTGTTGAACATCCTCGCATCGAGGCGAGCGTGAGTGTTGCCCGTGTTTCGCGACCGTAACGTCGCGTACTACCTGCGTGCATTGACATCAAAGCGTTGCGGTCTTCTGTTGCCATACCTGCGTCATGAAATGGGTTCGCTGTCCGATGGGTCGTGCCAGTTTGCGCGTTACGACGGCCATGCGCCGCGTTGCGTTCATTGGCACGGGCAATCCCGACGGACTACGCCTGAGCGATCAAGTCGTGCCGCACCAGTCCTGAAGAACGGATGGCGTTTATGCGTGTGCTAGTTGTCGAAGATGACCCCGTGCATGCCAAAGCGGCGGTGAGAGTCGTCGGCCCGCTGGGGCACGACATCATCGAGGCTGGCGATGGCGAGGAAGCCGTTCGTCTTCTCAGGTCGCAGCCGGTGGATCTGGTCATTCTCGACTGGCTGTTGCCGAGGATGAGCGGCTTCGAAGTGCTGTACTGGATTCGCCGCAACCTCGGCGACGTGCCCGCGGTGCTGTTCCTGACGAACAAGGTGCTCGACGACGACATCGTTCTGGCGATGGAAGCCGGCGCCGATGACTATCTCGTGAAACCGTTTCGTGTCGGGGAACTGACGGCGCGCGTCAACGCGCTGCTGCGGCGGGTCACACACGACCTCGAACGGACCGATCACATCCGCGCCGGCGACTATACGCTCGACCCGCTGGGCCGCACCGTCGCGTTGCGCGGCGAGCGCATCGATCTCACGCCGAAAGAGTTCGATCTCACCGCGCTGTTCTTCAACAACCTGGGCAAGCTGCTGTCGCGCAAGGTCGTCAGCATTAGCACGTGGGGGCGCGAGCTCGACCCCGCGTCCCGCACGCTCGATACCCACGTCTATCGTGTGCGGCAGAAGCTGGCACTCGCCCCTGAAAACGGTCTGCGGCTGAGCGCCGTCTATACGCACGGATACCGGCTGGAAGAAGTACCGTCGAAGTCACCCCGAAGTGCCGTGTCAGATCAGAACGTGTTGCCGTGCAACTGACCTGCGAACCAGGCGCGGCGCCCGGGCGCTCCGCCGATCAGACGAGCGACCTGCGACTTCGCAGGCGGACGTCGAGGTCGGGTCGCGATTCGGACGCCAGCCGTCCTCGCATGCTGCAGGAGTGGCTAGCGTTCGGCGTTTTCCTGCTGTTGCTATGCGTTGCGCTTGACGTTTCACGGGTATTGCGCGGCGCGGATTTGTTTTTTTTCGACGCTGTGCAACCACTGCTTCAGCAGCCAGCACCGAAGAAGATCGTCCTCGTCGCCATCGACGATGCGAGCGTCAATGCGCTGGGCGGATGGCCGGTGAAGCGCAGTGCCTATGCCGAACTCATCGACTGGCTGACCGATGCTGGCGTGTCTGCCGTTGGACTCGACATCGCGATGCCGCACCCAGGCAGAGTCGATCCTGGCGGCGACGATCAACTCGCGAAGGCGATGACACGGAATGCGAAAGTCGTGCTACCGGTTCTGCTTGTCGATACACCCGAAGGAACGCATGTCGTCCCGCCGGTTACGCCGATCAGAGAGGCCGCCTTCGCGATCGCGCGAACCGATACATCCGCGGATGTGGACGGTGCATCCCGCAGCTTCTATCGGCTCGAACGGTTTACCGGCGCGACCTCGATGCATATGAGCGAGGCGCTGCTGAGCGCTGCCGGTGCGACGCCGGCTCGATGCAAAGAATCCCCGAATCCGACACGCGACGGGGCGGGTGCATGTCGCCGGTATGTGCCGATAGGACGTGAGTCGTCGCACGCAACTTTTTCGTTGATCGATGTGCTTCAGGGCCGCGTGGCCGCGTCCATTTTCGACGGGGCGATTGTTATCGTCGGTCCGACTTCCGGTACGACGGACACGCATTTCGTCATCGCGGGTAGCGATCGATCTCCGTTGACCGATGTTGCATTTCTCGCGGATGCCACTTACGGGATGGCGAGCGGATCGCTGGTGAGCCCGCTGTCGGAAACCGGTCAGCTGCTACTTAGTCTGTGCGTGTTGCCGTTCGTGTGCGTGGGACTGTTCGCGCTCGGACCGCGCGCCGGATTGTTTGCCTGCGTAATGCTTGTGCTGGCTACGTATGCCGTATCGCTCGTCCTGCTTGCAGTGGCGCACGTTTTCTACTTTCCGGCCGCCGCGGCGACGTTGTGCATCGCGGCGTATCCCGTCTGGGCGTGGTGTCGGCGAGGGGGGACGCTGCGCTATGTGAGCCCGCAGGCGGAGAGCGTAATGGGAGAACTGGCGCTCGCCTGCGGGCCACCCATCCGCCTTGGCGCGCTCGATCCGCGACAACAGCACGTCACACAGAAGCTCGCCGCCGAACGTGAGCAGGACACCGCACTACGCTTTTTCTCCCACGACGTTCGCTCTCCCCAGGCCGCGATACTCACCTTGATCGAGCAGCGACGCCATGCGCCGATGGAGATGCCGGAAGCACGCTTCATCGATCTGGTGAGCCAGTACGCAGAATCGACGCTCGCGCTAGTGGATCAGTTCCTGTTGCTCGCTCGCGCGGAGCGACGCACGCTGTCGCTGACGACGGTCGATCTTGCGTTCCTGCTTCACGACACCATCGATGATTTCTGGCCTCATGCCAATGCCAAACGCACACGGGTCGACCTGATCGCCGAGCCCGGCATCCTGATCGATGCCGATGCGCAGATGCTGCGTCGCGCGGTCGGCAATCTGATCGACAACGCCATCAAGTTTGGACCCGAGAACGCGACTATCACGGTGAACGCCCGCGCATGCGAGCAATACCAGACAGTGGCGATTGCCGATCAAGGCATCGGCATCCCCGCCGATCAAATCCCGAATCTGTTTACCGAGTTCACTCGCATCGACGCGCATAGCGACCGTCCTGGCCACGGCCTGGGGCTCGCCTTCGTCAAAGGTGTCATCGATGCGCTTGGCGGGAAAATTCATGTTGAAAGTCGCGTGGGGCAGGGGTCTGTTTTTACGCTTCTTTTACCGAAACAGTCGGTGGCTGGTTGATCGTTATATCAACGGATCAATAGAAGGCAGATTGTTAAATCATCCTTCTGGTGTGTGATTTTATTTACGAATTCTCGTCTTTCGGATTAATAGGATAGTTTGCCGGGGCGATCTTTCCTGCTAATTACAAGCTTCGAATCCGTTTGTCAATTCAATCTGTCCGGATACGACAGGGCGAGTCATTTTTAACATTTGTGAACTGCCACGAGGCGCTCAATCGCTTGCTGTGCGGGCGTGTGTGTTTTCATTTGTCACTTTTCTGTGACAATTGTTCAAAATTGTTCCCTCCGTTTTTCTGCTTTCCATCCATTACTCTACGATTCAGCACATTCTTGCCTGAGCCATGTGGGTAATTTGAATGGAAATGCGTAGCGAATAAATTGAATTGAGTTATTTCGATTGAGGAAGTTCACTGAATTCCTCGATGGGTGCGTGCGCCTGATATATAAGAATTCATTTGTTGGATTCGATGTGTATTCGCATGCCAGAAAAATACTTGCACTGAAGTTGTTTATCCGGAAACAAGCTCGCGTTGATTCAGGGAGACGCGAGACGGGCGTGCACGCCCGCTGGCAGACGGCCGCCAGTGAGCAGGTGCATTGCATGGAACACGTCGATTACAGCCTGGCAGGAAAAAAACATGAACAAGGTATATCGCTCGATCTGGAACAGCGCGCGCGGCGCTTTTGTCGCCGTATCCGAGATAGACCCCGCGGCGGGAAAAGGAAAGTCGGGATCGTCGTCCGGCACGGTCGACCAGCGCGGAGGGTCGACTAGCAGGGTAGACCGGCGACGCGCTATCGCTGTTGGGATCATGTTGATGTCCGCGGGAGGTGTCCTGATTCCGCGGGCAGCGGTAGCGCAGGCAGTGGCTGGCGGCTCGGCCGGGGGCGCGAACTCGGTGGCAGTCGGATCAGGCTCAAATGCGGCGGGAAACCTGGGAGTTGCGGTAGGGCAGAATGCAGCGGCAACCGGGCTTAACACTACTGCTCTGGGCACCAATAGCCAGGCGGTTGGCAATTTCGCCACGGCGGTTGGCACCAATGCTGATGCGTCGGATGAGTTCGCGACGTCGGTAGGTTATCTCTCTACTGCGGCGTCAGGCGCAACGGCACTTGGCGCATTCGCGTCGGCAACCGGTGGTTTTTCGATGGCATTCGGCGAGCATTCGAGCGCGTCGGGTTCGTTCGGTCTTGCGCTGGGCGGCGGTGCCGCGGCAAACGGGAATTTTACCGTGGCGGTCGGCGGAAGCTCTGTGGCGTCGGCGCTGCAAGCCACCGCAGTGGGTTACCTGGCAACTGCTGCGGGTGTGAGCGGGGTTGCGGTGGGTAATCAGGCGCAGGTGTCGGCCGCGGCCGCTGGCGGTCTGGCGGTTGGTAGCGGTGCGTCATCGGGCGGTCCTTCAGCAACCGCGATCGGTACCAATGCAGGCTCCACGGGTACGGGTTCCATCGCTATCGGTGCCGGCGGCGGGACGGCCGGTGTTCCCGGCTCGGGTACGCAGGCGACTGGGAATGAGTCGATCGCGCTCGGTTTTAGCAGTCTGGCCAGCGGTCCATTCGCGCAGGCATTCGGTCCCGGTGCGACGGCCACCGGAACCAGTGCGATTGCGATCGGCAATACGGCCATATCGTCCCAGCTGTTTAGCGTCGCCATCGGTGACCTGGCCACGGCTTCCGGTACGTCTTCAGTCGCACTGGGACCTGGCGCCACCGCCACCGCTGCCAATGCGATTGCACTGGGTCTCAATTCCCACGCGACCGCCGTTTCTGCGACGGCCCTGGGCGCCGGCAGCTCGGCCGCCAACAACGCATCTGCCTTAGGCATCAACGCGCTTGCATCCGGCACGCAAAGCACGGCACTGGGATCGACGACCACGGCCGGCGGCGTCAATTCAACGGCCATCGGCGCAGATTCGAAGGCACTTGCCGCATCGACCGTTGCCTTCGGTGACACCAGCACGGTGACCGCAGCCTCGGGCACCGGCTCCATCGCGGGCGGCCACAACTCGCAGGTCACGGGCGGCACCGGCGCCGTCGCACTCGGCGAAGGACAGACGGCGAACGGCAACGGTGCAGTCGCAATTGGTGACCCGAATACGGCCACCGGCAACGGCGCCGTGGCAATGGGCGCGACCAACACTGCCAACGGCAATGGTGCGATCGCACTGGGCAATACGAACGTGGCGACCGGGCAGGGATCGGTTGCACTCGGCAACGCATCGCAGGCGAATGTCGCGGGCTCGATCGCGATCGGTGATACCGCGGTGGTGCAGGCCGCGGCCACCGGCGGCCTCGCGCTCGGCTCGGGTGCGACGACCAGCGTGGCAAACAGCGTGGCGCTCGGTGCGAACTCGACGACCACCGCGGGCGTCGGCACACCCAGTGCGGTGATCGGTGGCGTCACGTATAACTTCGCGGGTGCGACGGTGGGCGGCGTGGTGAGCGTCGGCGCAGCCGGGCTCGACCGGCAGATCCAGAACGTCGCCGCAGGCCAGTTGAGCGGCACCAGCACGGATGCCGTGAACGGCTCACAGCTGTTCGCCACGAACCAGCAGGTGACGGCCAACACCACGGCGATATCGAACATCAACAACGGCGCGGGTATCAAGTATTTCCACGCGAACTCGACCGATCCTGACTCGACGGCGAGCGGTGCCGATTCGGTAGCGATCGGCGGCAACGCGCAGGCGACGCAGGCGAATTCCGTCGCGCTCGGTGCCAATACGACGACCACCGCAGGCGTATCGACACCCAGTGCGGTGATCGGTGGCGTCACCTATAACTTCGCGGGTACGACAGTGGCCGGCGTGGTGAGCGTCGGCGCGGCAGGCGCGGAGCGGCAGATCCAGAACGTCGCTGCTGGGCAACTGAGTGGAACCAGTACCGACGCCGTGAACGGCTCGCAGCTCTTCGCGACCAACGAGCAGGTGGATGCCAACACAACCGCCATCTCGAACATCAGCAATGGCGCGGGCATCAAGTACTTCCACGCGGACTCGACGCTCGCCGACAGTCAGGCAACGGGGACGGACAGCATTGCCGTCGGTCCGCAGGCGGTCGCGAGCGCCACGGATGCCTTCGCAGCCGGCACCGGCGCGCAGGCGACAACGGCCAACGCCATGGCGCTTGGCGCGCAGACGACCGCTTCGATCGACGGCAGCGTCGCGATTGGTTCAGGCTCTGTCTCCGACCGCACCATCGCAGCGGGCAGCGGCACGATTCCGGCCGGCACCCACACGGTTCCGTTCAATACGTCCGATGAGACGCTGCTCGGCGCGGTGTCGTTCGGCAGCACGACCGGCGCGACGTACCGGCAGCTCATCAACGTCGCGGACGGTACCAGCGCACACGATGCAGTGACAGTCCGGCAGCTGACCGGTGCGCTTCAGGCGTTCTCCGTGACACCGACGCTGTACTTCCACGCCAATTCGACAGCCGCCGATTCGCTCGCGGTAGGCCAGGAGTCGATCGCGGTAGGTCCGACGACGGTGGTCAACGGCGACAACGGCATCGGCATCGGCAACGGCGCGATCGTCCAGCAGACGGCGCCGGGCGGGGTAGCCATCGGTCAGGCGGCGAATTCCGGGCAGGCCGATGCGATTGCACTGGGTAGCGGAGCGAATGCGACCGGTCCTCAATCGATCGCTCAGGGCGCCAACTCGGTTTCCAGTGCGGCAGGTGCCGTGGCGGTCGGTTCGGGTGCGAACAGCAGTGCCGCTGACGCATTGGCGCTAGGCTCAGGCGCAAGCGCCAGCTTTGCGAACAGCGTGGCGATCGGTGCAGGATCGGTGACCACCGTTGGCGCCCAGTCGAACTACATCGCCTACGGCCTGAGCAGTCCGCAGTCGTCGGTGGGTGAGGTCAACATCGGCAACCGCAAGATCACGGGCGTCGCCGCAGGCTCGGCCGGGACAGACGCCGTCAACGTCAGCCAGCTGCAGGCCGTCGACCAGAATCTCACCCAGCAGATCCAGAACATCGTCAACAACAGCGGTGGCAACGGCGGCTTCCCTTCGACGCCCGGCACCACGACCGCGCCTTCGTCGACCGGTTCGAACTCGTCGGCGGGCGGTAACGGCGCGGTGGCCTCCGGTTCGAGCAGTACGGCGGTGGGGAACGGTTCGACTGCCTCCGGTAACAACTCGGTGGCGCTCGGTGCGGGCAGTAACGATGGCGGCCGCAGCAACGTCGTCTCGATCGGCACGGCCGACTCGCCGCGCCAGATCACCAATGTCGCGGCCGGCACGGCACCGACCGATGGTGTCAACGTCGGCCAGCTGAACGCTGCACTCGGCAACGCCAACGCCTACACCGACGCCCAGATCCAGGGCCTGCGGCGCGATGCGGACGGCGGCACGGCGAGCGCGATGGCGGTGGCTGGATTACCGCAACCGTCGGGACCCGGCAAGAGCATGGTGTCGATCGCGGGCAGTATCTATCGCAGCCAGTCGGGTCAGGCGATCGGTATTTCGACGATCTCGGAGAACAACCACTGGATCTACAAGGCTGCGGTCACCACCAATACGCGCAACGACTACGGCGCGGTGATCGGTGCGGGCTATCAATGGTAAGCAGGGCGGCTGCGCCGGAGCGGTTCCGCGCGCTGCCTTTCTCACTTTGGAAAACGGGTACACCATGAAAATGCAATCGATTGCGGCTCTCTCCCTCAGTGTGCTGGCAGCCCTGCTCATAACGGGCTGTGCGGCACCCCAGTCTCCGCCGGTGTTTCCCAACCCGCAGGGGGCCTCTCCTGCAGGCGGCACGTTCGTCAACATCGATAACCTGCGCAATGTCGCCGTGGGCCTGAACAAGGACCAGCTGTACGACCTGATCGGGCCGCCGCAGTTTCACGAGTGGTTCGTCGGCAATCACGTGTGGAATTACCTGTTCGACTTCCGGCGCGGCAACGAGGTCGTGTCGTGCCAGTACCAGGTGCAGTACGACAGCCACATGCGGGTGAGCGGCACGTACTGGCGAGACCCGGCGTGTGCGGACTTCCTGAAGGCGGCGCCTGCGCAGACAACGGTGGTCACGGAGGTGTCGAAACCTGTGCCGCTCGATGAGTTCTCGATCCAGAGCGAGGCGTTGTTTCCGTTTGGCAAGTCGAGCCTCGCTTCGATGTTGCCCAAAGGGCGCGCGGAGCTGGATGCGGTGGCGGAGAAGATCCGTGCGAGAGATGGTGTGACGCGCATCGATGTAGTCGGGCATACCGACCGGATTGGCTCGGATGCGATCAACCGTCCGCTGTCGGTTGCGCGGGCGGATACGGTGCGGGCGTATCTGATCGATCGCGGACTCGATGCGCAGGTGATACACGCGGAGGGTGTCGGGTCGAGCCAGCCGGTGACGCATTGTCCGGGTGGAGAGTCTGCTGCGGTGATCGCGTGTCTGCAGCCGGACCGGCGTGTCGGGATCACGCTTTATGGGCAGCGTAAGGCGGGGGCGTAGATGTTTTGAAGGCGTGCCGTCGAGGGGGCGGTTTATCGTGCAGTCCCTTCGATGCGCTTCATCGTATGGGGCAGGCTGTCTGCGCAAGTGCGCCAGGCTGCGAGGGAATCGCCCCCGGCCACCGCGGCTCGTTTCTTACGCGGGACCTGTGCCCTATCTTCAGTGACGTGCCAAATCGCCTCTCTGAAAAACACAGGATCGACTGGTACCCAACGGCTAACGGCCGACCAGGTGGTAACACCACACAGCAATTACCCGGCTGCGAACTTCCATTCTTGATAGCCGGGCACCCAGCAAAGCGAACAGCCGAGGAATAGCACCTATTCCTCGCCGATGACTACCGCGCACCCCAGCGCGAGCGGACGATACGCATCAACCAGTGCATGAACGCATTGGCACCCATGCAGTAGTCCGCCAGTCCTGCTTCGGACACGTGAGCGGACCGTTCAACACTCACCATCGAGGTCATCATGACGCAAGCTCTGAAAGGCAAACTCGCACTCGTCACCGGCTCTTCACGCGGCATCGGTGCTGCAATCGCGACCCGTCTCGCGCGGGACGGCGCAGCGGTCGTCGTCCACTACGCATCGAGTCCGGAACGCGCGGAGGCGGTGGTCAAGGCAATCCGCGATGCGGGAGGCGAGGCCGAAGCGGTCGGCGCCAATCTGTCGAAGCCCGAGGGGGTGACGGCACTGATCGATGCGGTGAATGGCGTGTTCGGCGGCAGGTTCGAAGGCCGGCTCGACATCCTCGTCAACAACGCGGGCACGGTCGAATATGGGCCGTTCCTCGAGTCGTCGGAAACGTCGTACGACACGCATTTCAATCTCAACGTGCGGGCTCCGATCGAGCTGGCGAAAGACGCGGCAAAGCGCATGGTCGCGACGGGCTGGGGACGCATTATCAATGTGGGTTCCGCTTTCGGCGAAGCCGCGCCGCTGCCGGGTGTCACGCTTTACATCGCGTCGAAATTTGCCATTCGAGGTTTTACACGCGGTCTTTCGCGCGAGCTTGGGAAGTATGGTGTGACCGTCAATGCGGTTCAGCCGGGTCCGATCGATACCGAACTGGCGCCGCAGCCGGGGACGGAAGATCACGCAACGATGACGAGGCTCGCTAGCGTGGGTCGTTTCGGTAAACCCGAAGAAATTGCGGCGGCGGTGGCGTATCTGGTGAGTCCCGAAGCGGGGTACACCACCGGAGAAAGTCTGACGGTGGATGGAGGGTGGATTGCCTGAGGAAGGCGATTGGTGTTTGCGCGCAGACGAACCGAGCTGGATCGTGAAAGTATCGGTTCGCCGAGAGGACCCGTGGGGTTTGGCTCTGCGGGGATCTTTTGAGGGTGCTGGAAAGATAAATCTGGCGGAGGCGGTGAGATTCGAACTCACGGAAGGGTTGCCCCTTCGCCGGTTTTCAAGACCGGTGCATTCAACCACTCTGCCACACCTCCGGGACGCGGATTGTACCCTGGAACGGCGCTATCGCGCCCGGTCCTGTGTCCGCTTAAGACGCATCCTGCAGGAACAACCCCTGCAGATCATTCAGAAAACGCTGGCCAAGCGGCGTCGGCGCGATGTGCTGATGATCCCGCGCAATCAGCCCACGCCTTTCCGCTTCCCCTAACGCGGTTTCGATCGACGTCATCGTCAGGCCGGTACGCTCGACGAAACGATGTACCGGAAACCCTTCAACCAGCCGCAGCGCGTTCAACATGAACTCGAACGGCAGGTCGCGCGGTCCGACCTCGTGTTCCTCGTGAACCGGTTTGCCAGCCTTCGCATGCTCGATGAAAGTAGCGGGGTGCTTGTAGCGCATCTGTCGCAAGATCCGGTTCGGAAACGACAGCTTCGTATGCGCGCCCGCACCGATACCGAGGTAATCGCCAAACCGCCAGTAGTTCAGATTGTGTTTGCTCTGCCGATGCGGCCGCGCATACGCGGACACTTCGTAGCGCTCGTAACCTGCCGCGGCGGTGCGCTCGTGTATCCACTCCTGCATATCGGCGGATGCGTCGTCGTCGGGAAGCGCGGGCGGATACTTCGCGAACATTGTGTTCGGTTCGAGCGTCAGGTGGTACAGCGACAGATGCGGCGGCGCAAACGAGAGCGCTGTCTCGATGTCGGTCTGACATTCGGCAAGCGTCTGTTGCGGCAGCGCGAACATCAGATCGAGATTGAAATTGTCGAAGGTATGCGCGGCGACTTCGACTGCGCGATGCGCCTGCGTCGAGTCGTGAATCCGGCCGAGTGCCTTCAGATGCGCTTCATTAAAGCTCTGGATCCCCACCGACAATCGATTCACTCCGCTCGCCCTGAACTGCGCGAACTTCGCGGCTTCGAATGTGCCGGGGTTTGCTTCGAGCGTGATTTCAGCGTCGGCGTCGAGCGGCAACAACGCCCGCACATCCGACAGCAGCCGGTCGAGGCCCGCGGCCGACAGCAAACTGGGCGTCCCCCCGCCGATAAACACCGTGTGCACCTGGCGCCCCCACACGAGCGGCAACGCCTGCTCGAGATCGGCGCGCAGCGCATCGAGATAATCGCCTTCGGGGAACGCGTCGCCTTTCCATTCGTGCGAATTGAAATCGCAGTACGGGCACTTGCGAACGCACCACGGAAAATGCACGTACAGCGCGAGCGGTGGCAGCGACGTGAGTCGAATGCCGCCCGGCGCGGTGAACGCCTGGATCACGCCGGCCCCCGCCGATGCCGCGCTCATGCTTCCTCCCGCAAGCGTGCGAGCAACTGCTGCAACGCGATCGCTCGATGGCTTTGCGCGTTCTTCACAGCCGGATCGAGTTGTGCCGCGGTAGCGTCGAGCGTGGGCAGGAAGAACAACGGGTCATAGCCGAAGCCGTTCGAACCACGCGGCGCATCGAGCATTTCGCCGTGCCAGCGACCTTCGACGATCAGCGGCTCAGGGTCGTTCTCGTGACGTACGAGCGCCAGCACGCAGAAGTAATACGCACGACGATCGGTCGTGTCCTTCAACTGTTCGAGCAGATGCGCGTTGTTTGCGGCGTCGCTTTTCTCGCCGCCGGCAAGCAGGGCGTAGCGCGCCGAATAGACGCCGGGCGCACCGCGCAGCGCGCGCACGCACAGACCGGAGTCGTCGGCGAGTGCGGGCAGGCCGGTCAGTCGCGCTGCGTGCCGCGCTTTGGTCAGCGCGTTCTCGACAAACGTCGGGTAGGGCTCCTCCGCTTCGGGCACATTGAGCGCGCCTTGCGGAATCAGCTCGATTCCCGCCGAGCCGAGCAAGGCCGCGAACTCGCGCAGCTTGCCCGGGTTGTTCGACGCGAGCACGACTTTCGCCAGCGAACTCGCTGTCGCCGTGGTCGCGAGAGTCTGACGATCACTCACCCTTGATCTCCAGCGCTTCCTTTTGCTTCGCGATCAGCGTCG
The DNA here is from genome assembly GCF_030464945.1 of Paraburkholderia sp. CHISQ3. Taxonomy (NCBI): domain Bacteria; kingdom Pseudomonadati; phylum Pseudomonadota; class Betaproteobacteria; order Burkholderiales; family Burkholderiaceae; genus Paraburkholderia; species Paraburkholderia sp. CHISQ3. Next base: position 356,668 of record NZ_JALPRG010000002.1, on the reverse strand, counting down.
TAATACCGCTTTGCGCGAGATCGAGCAGCGCATTCATTTCATCGCGGGAAAACGGCACGCCTTCCGCGGTGCCCTGAATCTCGACGAAACCGCCATCGCCGGTCATCACGACGTTCATGTCGGTATCGCATTGGGAATCTTCGTCGTAGTCGAGATCGAGCACCGGTAGTCCGTCATACACGCCGACCGAAATCGCGGCGACGTAGTCGGTGATCGGCGAGCTTTCGATACGGCCTGTCGTAAGCAGTTTGGCGACCGCATCGTGTGCAGCGACGAATGCACCGGTGATGCTCGCGGTACGCGTGCCACCGTCGGCCTGGATCACATCGCAATCGATATGCAGCGTACGTGCGCCAAGCCGTTCGAGATCGAACACCGAGCGCAGCGCCCGGCCGATCAACCGCTGGATTTCCTGCGTACGCCCGGTCTGTTTGCCGCGTGCGGCTTCACGGTCGCTGCGCGTATGCGTCGCGCGCGGCAGCATGCCGTATTCGGCCGTGAGCCAGCCCTGGCCGCGATCGCGTAGAAAGCCGGGCACCTGCTCGGCGATGCTCGCGGTGCAGATCACTTTCGTGTCGCCGAATTCGACGAGCACCGAACCTTCCGCGTGCTTCGTGTAGTGGCGCGTGATGCGCACATCGCGCAACTGATCGGGGCGGCGGCCGCTGGGGCGTTTCGTGGTGTCGTTCATCGTCGGGGACCGTGGAAGGAGAGGGGCAGGAGGGAAACCGCGATTTTACCGCCGATCGGCGCTGCGAGCCGCGTTCGGGTCGCTTCCGCTTCGCGGGGCGCTATCGCGAAAGATGGGATAATGCGCGTTCTACGCCCCGCGTCCCGTACACGCCGGGCGACTCGAATCCACGGGCTGTACCGGAAATGACGCGCAAACGATGCGATTACCGCTACGTTTTTCCGCATGGCCCCTTTCGCGAGACGAACGATGATCTACAGCATGACTGGCTACGCGAGCGTGACACGCGAACTCGCCGCGACCTCGGGCAATGGCGGTGTGAGCGTTTCCGTCGAACTCCGTACCGTTAACTCGCGCTTCCTCGATCTGAACTTCCGCATGCCCGAAGACGTGCGCGTCTGCGAACCGACGCTGCGCGAAATGCTGATGAACAAGCTGTCGCGCGGCAAGGTCGATATCCGTATCAACCTGCAGCGTAGCGAACAGGCGGCCAACGCGGGCGCATTGAACCGCGATGCGCTCGAACAGCTCGCGGTGCTTGAGCGTGCCGTGCTCGAAGCGTTCCCCGATGCGGGCCGCCTGCGCACCGGCGAAATCCTGCGCTGGCCCGGCGTACTCGCCGAAAGCGGAGTTGCTGCCGAAACGTTGCGCGATGCCGTGCTCGGTTGCGGCAAGCAGGCGATCACGGACCTGATCGACGTGCGCGCGCGCGAAGGCGCGCAACTCGCCACGATGCTGCTGAACAACGTCACCGAGATGGAGACGATCGTTGCGAAGATCTCGCCGCTCGTGCCGGAGCTGATCACGAAGCATCAGCAGAAGATCGTCGAGCGTCTGCAGGAAGCGCTCGGCATCGCGGCACCCGAGAACGCTGCGTCCGTGTCGACCGTATCGCGCGAAGAAATCAACGAGCGTATCCGCCAGGAAGTGACGATGTACGGTATCCGTATCGACATCGCCGAAGAACTGACGCGCCTCACCGCGCACCTGAACGAAACGCGCCACGTGATCGAAAAGGGCGGCAAGGTAGGCAAGCGGCTCGATTTCATGATGCAGGAGCTGAACCGCGAAGCGAATACGCTCGGCTCGAAGGCCGCGGCTAAGGAACTCGCCGACGCATCGATGACGCTGAAGCTGCTCATCGAACAGATGCGCGAGCAGGTGCAAAATCTCGAATAAGTCCCGACCGACCCGGAGTCCCGCAGCATGACCGACCACCCACGCGAAAGCAGCGCGCCGCGCAATCCGTACGCAGGCGTTTATCCGGGCAACCTGTTCATGGTCGTCGCACCGTCGGGTGCGGGGAAGTCGACCCTCGTGAACGCGTTGCTCGCGCGCGATCCGGCCATCCGCCTGTCGATCTCGTACACGACGCGCCCGCCGCGCCCGAAAGAACAGGATGGCCAGCACTACCACTTCACCACCGTCGACGATTTTCTCGCGCGCCACGCGGCCGGCGAGTTTCTCGAAAGCGCGGAAGTGCATGGCAATTACTACGCGACGTCGCGCGTGTGGATCGAAGACCAGATGAAAAACGGCCATGACGTGCTGCTGGAAATCGACTGGCAGGGCGCACAACAGGTGAAGAAGCAGTTTCACAACGCGATCGGCATCTTCATCCTGCCGCCTTCGCTCGAAGCGCTCGAAGACCGCCTGAAGAAGCGCGGCCAGGACGAGCCGAACGTCATCGTGCGACGTCTGCTCGCCGCCGGTAGCGAGATGGCGCACGCGGCGGAAGCAGAGTACGTCGTGATCAACGAGAACTTCGATCGCGCGCTCGCGGACCTGCAGTGCCTGGTCGGCGCGACGCGTTCGCGGTTCGCGTCGCAGTACGCGCGCCACACCCAGCTGTTCATGCAGCTCGGCATCCACCTGCCGCATGGCGGCTGACGGCGGGGTGTCGCGCACATAAGGTAGAATGAGTAACATACTGAGAAGGAATTCCTGACATGGCCCGCATCACCGTCGAAGACTGTCTGAAACAGATCCCGAATCGTTTCGAACTGGCGCTTGCCGCAACCTACCGCGCGCGTCAGCTCGCACAAGGTCACACGCCGAAGCTTGAAAGCCGCGATAAGCCCACCGTCATCGCCCTGCGCGAAATTGCGGCTGGTCACGTCGGCGTCGAAATGCTGAAGAAGGTGCCTGTCTAAGGCACCTTGTCTGTTTTTCGATTACCGCTGTAAATGACTCCGCCGCGTGCAGACCGCGGGCTCACTGACAAGGAGGCGAGCATGAGCACCCACCCTTCGCCTTCTGCTACAGAGCTAGAGCAGGAGTCCGACTCGCCCTCGTCTGCACGCAAATACATCGACGCGGTCCTCGAACAGTCGTTTCGCCATCTGTTCGGGCCGACCGCTACGCCGGAGCAACCGCGCCGGCACGACGTCGTTTCGATCGCCAAACTGACCGCTGCTCTCGCCGGCTACCTGACGCCGGAAGAGATCAAGGAGGTCAAGGCGGCGTTCCATTTCAGCGACGAAGCCCATCTCGGCCAGTACCGCCAGAGCGGCGAACCCTACATCACGCACCCGGTCGCCGTCGCTGAAATCTGCGCCAGCTGGAAGCTCGACGACCAGTCGATCATGGCGGCGCTGCTGCATGACGTGATGGAAGATCAGGGCGTGACCAAGGCCGAGCTGGCCGAGCGCTTCGGTGCGAAGGTCGCGGAACTGGTCGACGGGTTGTCGAAACTGGACAAGATGGAGTTTCGCAACCGCGAGGAAGCGCAGGCGGAAAATTTCCGCAAGATGCTGCTGGCGATGGCGCGCGACGTTCGCGTGATCCTCGTCAAACTGGCGGACCGGCTGCACAACATGCGCACGCTGGGTGCGGTGCCGCCCGAAAAACGCCGCCGCGTGGCGCGCGAAACACTCGATATCTACGCTCCGATCGCGCATCGGTTGGGGCTGAACAATACGTATCGCGAGCTGCAGGACCTGAGCTTCGCGAACTTCAACCCGCATCGCTACGCAACGCTTGAAAAGGCCGTGAAAGCGGCGCGCGGCAATCGCCGCGAAGTGGTCGGCAAGATCATGGAGTCGGTGCAGCGCGCAATCTCCGATGCGAAGCTCGACGCGGAAGTGACCGGTCGCGAGAAAACCATCTTCAGCATCTACAAGAAGATGCGCGACAAGCAACTGTCGTTCTCGCAGGTGCTCGACGTGTACGGTTTTCGCGTGGTCGTCGAGAGTGCGCTTGAGTGCTATACCTGCATCGGTGCGCTGCATGCGCTCTACAAGCCGGTGCCGGGCAAGTTCAAGGACTACATCGCGATCCCGAAGGTGAATGGCTACCAGTCGCTGCATACAACCCTGGTGGGGCCGTTTGGCGCGCCGATCGAGTTCCAGGTGCGCACGCGCAAGATGCACGAGATCGCCGAAGCGGGCGTCGCTGCGCACTGGCTGTACAAGAACGGCGGCGCGGATCTCAACGATGTGCAAAAGCGTGCGCATCAGTGGCTCAAATCGCTGCTCGATATTCAAAGCGAAGCGGGTGATTCGAGCGAGTTTCTCGAGCACGTGAAGATCGATCTGTTCCCGGATGCGGTCTACGTGTTCACGCCGAAGTCGAAGATCATGGCGCTGCCGCGCGGTGCGACGGCGCTCGATTTCGCCTATTCGATCCATAGCGACCTTGGTAACCAGTGTGTCGCGGTGAAGATCAACAACGAACTGCTGCCGCTGCGTACCGAATTGAAGAGCGGCGATATCGTCGAGGTGATCACCGCGCCGTACTCGAAGCCGAACCCGGCGTGGCTCGGCTTCGTGCGTACCGGCAAGGCACGTTCGGCAATCCGCCATTACCTGAAGACGATGCGCCTGAACGAGTCCGTGCAGCTTGGCGAGCGCCTTGTCGATCAGGCGCTCAAGGGCTACGGGCTCGCATTGGCCGACGTCACACCCGAGGTGTGGGAAAAGCTCGTGCAGTGGACCGGCAACAAGAACGGTCAGGAAATTTTCGCGGACATCGGCCTTGGCCGGCGCGTCGCGGCGGTGATGGCGAAGCGCATCGAAGTGCTGATGCGCGGCCTCGATGCCGACGACGACAGCCCGCGCGAAGCGTCCGTATTGAACCCGCCGCCGGTCGTGATCACCGGTACCGAAGGCATGTCGGTGCAGCTCTCGGCTTGCTGTCGCCCGATCCCTGGCGACGACATCATGGGCTATATCGGCATCGGGCTCGGCATGGCGATCCACACAACCGATTGCCGCGTTGCACAACGCATTCACCGGCGCGATCCGGGCCGCTGGATCGATGTCGCGTGGGCACCGCAGCCGGGGCGTCTATTCGACGTGGCGATCAAGGTGCTCGTGAAGAACGCGAAGGGTGTGTTCGCCCGCGTTGCCGCGGACATCACGTTTGCCGATGCGAACATCGTGCACATTGCGATGGACGAGGACCTGTCGCAGGAATCGACGGTGTTGCGCTTCGTGATCCAGGTCAGCGACCGCGTGCATCTCGCCAACGTGATGCGCCGCGTGCGTACCAATCCGGACGTGATGCGCATTACGCGCGAGCGGCCGAGCGACGAGCAGCACCATCGTCACGACGGTGGCATGCGCATCGATCGCGAGCGCGCCGACTACTGACCTGATCCACCGTAAGGCCCACCGACAAAAACAAAGGGCCTTCCGGATGGAAGGCCCTTCATGAAATGGTGCGGCTGGCAGGATTCGAACCCACGACCCCTTGGTTCGTAGCCAAGTACTCTATCCAACTGAGCTACAGCCGCACGCAGAAACGAGATTATAGCAAAGCCTCGAAAAAAGGGAAGCGAGAAACGCGATTTGTGCCGCTGTGTCGATCGTGTACCCTTGATGGCTGGACGTTTGCGGCATTCACCCGGATTACCATGAACAAGGCTTTTGTCAAAGAATCGAGCGAAGAAAGCGACGACGATCTCGACGTCGCCCAGCCCGAAGTGCCCGCTGGGGCGAAAAACTACATCACGCCGGCCGGCTATCGACGGATGCGCGACGAACTGCTGCATCTGATCGATGACGAGCGTCCCGAAGTCGTGAAGCTCGTCTCGTGGGCTGCGTCGAATGGCGATCGTTCGGAGAACGGCGATTACATCTACGGAAAGCGGCGCCTGCGCGAAATCGATCGGCGGATCCGCTTTCTGACCAAGCGGCTGGATCTCGCCGAGATCGTCGATAGCAGCCGGCAGGAGAGCGTCGATCAGGTGTTTTTCGGTGCGACTGTTCACTATGGGACAGCCGATGGCGAGGAGCATGCGATCACCATCGTCGGTGTCGACGAGGTCGATCTGGACCGCGGGCATGTCAGCTGGATCTCGCCGGTTGCGCGGGCGCTGTTGAAGGCGCGGATCGGCGATCAGGTCACGTTGTATACGCCGGCAGGGCCGGAGCCGATCGATGTGCTCGATGTGAGCTACCCACCACCCGATACGGGCGCCTGATCGCGCTGGCAGCGACCGACGCGCGCTGCCTCAACCCCTCAAACCGTTACCCGCGGTGTGAAGCGCGCCGGACTCCAGGCAAAAACCTCAAGCCCATGAAAAAAGGCGCCGCAAGCGGCGCCTTTCGATACTGCGGATACTGCCAGCAGCTTAGAAGCGGTGACGCAGACCAACCGTCACAGCGACTTGCTGATTGCTGTTCGAAGCAGCCAGACCATTGATGTCTGCGCTGACGATAGCATTCTTGTTGGTACGTTGGTATTCGCCTTGCAGGTACACGTCCGTGCGCTTGGACAGCAGGTAGTCCGATTGCAGGTTGAACTGGTTCCAGTGCGGGCTCGTACCAGCCAGGTTGCCACGCGTGTACGTGTACGAACCAGCCAGGCTCAGGGCCGGCGTCAGAGCGTAACGTGCGTTCGCTTCGATGTTCTGGAAGCGGGCGCTGTTGCCACCCAGACCGTTGATGCCACCGCTCACGCCCGATGCACCTGCACCGATACCAGCCAGTTGCGACAGGTTCGTTTGCGTGTACACGAGACCAACGGTTGCCGGGCCGAACGAGTAGTTCGCGCCAGCACCGAACGTGCGTTGACGGCCAGCCAGGAACGTGTTGTCACCCGACACAGCACCGCTCGTGTTGTTGAGCGCTGCACCCGGGTTGCTGTTCAGTTGCAGGTAAGCTGCTGCGACGTTCAGGCCGCCCCAGCTGTACGAACCACCCACGCTGTATGCGCGGTTGTTCGCGAACTGACCAGCGTCGTTCGAGAAGCCATACAGGCCACCGAACTTGAAGCCGGCGTAGTCAACGCTTTGGTACTTGACCGAATTGTTGATACGGAACGAGTTGTTCAGGTTGTCGTTGTCGAACGGGTGCGCGAACTGCGTGCCACCGTATTGCGTGCCAGTCAGTGCCAGCGGGCCGACATAGTCGACGACGCTGTCGTATTGACGGCCGAGGGTCAAGGCGCCGAACTGATCGCTTGCCAGACCGACGAACGCTTGACGACCAAATTCACGGCCGCTCTGGCCGAGGGTGCCGTTAGCGATGTTGAAGCCGTTTTCCAACGTGAAGATAGCCTTCAGACCGCCGCCGAGGTCTTCAGCACCGCGCAGGCCCCAACGGCTGCCGTTGATCGCGCCGCTGGTTTCTTGCCAGTTGCTGTGACCGCCCTGGTTGTTCGTGTAGGTGATACCTGCATCGATAAGGCCGTACAGCGTGACGCTGCTTTGGGCGTGCGCTGCAGTAGCAAAAACGCCCGACAGGGCCGCGACCAAAAGAGTCTTTTTCATCTTTATAACTCCGAGAACAGGATGGGCTTTGGAAACCCAGGCTTGAAGGAAACCTTCACGCTAACGCTGCGAGAGGCGAAATTTGCGTGAAACGCGCGATCTGGCCAACGCGTTGGTTTCCGGACAGGCAGAGTGTAGAGACGAGGCCGCGGAGCGGATGTTCCAATTTCAGCAATAAAGTATTACGAGATTGGAAATTATTCGGATGATCGCTCAAAGCCTTGCTGGGAAAGGCTTTTCAAGACGAGCAAAGGGGTGGGAAGGATGTGTCAACCAACCGGCGTTGTGCAATTGCTACAGCAAACGACGTACGAAAACAACGCTAAAAGGCATAAAAATAGATTGTTGTCGTATAAGGAATAGATGTTTGTTGTTTGCGCTACTAATGGGCTGATGCGGTGGCGCTATACTTTAATCTCTGCTTTCCGAAGCAGACTTTTTCGTTGACGAAAAAGATCTCCAAACCTTTGTCGGCGCGACCTCCAAGTCGCGCTTTTTTTTGCCTGTAGCTTTCGCGCGGTTGCTGCCTGTTATCCCTGTTGAGCCGCAACGCCGGGGGTAAATACATCCAGCGGTAAGGACAGACTCCAGTCTTCCATTACATAGTGACGGGCGTCCATAGGGGAAGACAGCAGGTTTTGCCAATGATCTCCGTGCCAGACCGGGTCGAATGCAAGGTGAGAGACGGCGGTAGTAATGGCTGGCGCCTCGTTTGGCGCACGGTTCAACCACGCGATCAAGCGGCGGAATTCATTCAGCATGGCACTCTCTCCCTGGGACAGCTTATGCACACGATCTTGAAATGGATGCCTTATACATACAACCCGGACAAACACTTACCAAAAACACAATTTGTTACGTCAAGGTAATATTTTCCTATCAAAAGATTCTCAAGATCCGTGATTAAGTAATAATGACGTTTTAACGATCCGGTTCACACCGGAAATAAGCTGAAAACGTTCTCCATGCGCCGCGCATTGCCATATTGTTTGTTGCGCAATACACCTTCCAAAAATTTACTTGACGACGATTCCCCGCCGCCCGTATAACGGCAGAGCTGAATTTTCGATTGACAGACGCAGCGGCATTACAGGCCGATGCGTACCTCCGGCAACAGAGGATGTACGTCGTAATATCGGCTTGAGGGCATTGCCCGTTTTTATTAAATCTCGAGGGAAACTGGAACATGGAAACCGGTATCGTCAAATGGTTCAACGATGCTAAGGGCTTTGGCTTCATCACATCGGACGCAGGCGGCGAAGATCTGTTCGCTCATTTCTCGGAAATCCGCAGCGAAGGCTTCAAGTCGCTGAAGGAAAACCAGCGCGTTTCGTTTGAGGTCAAGACCGGCCCGAAGGGCAAGCAGGCTGCGAACATCCAGCCGCTGTAAAGGCCCTGCGCCGCATGAGTTAGCTGCGGCCCATTGAAAGCCCCCGCATCGTCGGGGGCTTTTTTCTTGTATGGCCCACGATACGAACCGGTCTTGAAGCCGGCGATATTTAATTAACCATCTGGCCGGATTACCGGGCGGTCGATATTAAATCGGGCGCTGTGAATCGCGGGTTGCGGATTTCCCGCCTGGCGCGGCGGCGTGCGGCCCTGCCGGCAACTGGTGGCATACTTCCCGTAAGCCACATTCAAACTCCTGTCATGCTCGAACAGCTTCTGCCGGACCCCGCGATCGACACGCCGATCGTCTTCGTCGACCTCGAAACGACCGGCGGCTCGCCGGGCGAGCACCGCATCACCGAGGTCGGCGTGGTCGAACTGGGGGCGTCGGGCGTTTCGCGCTGGAGCACGCTGGTCGATCCGCAGCAGCCGATTCCACCGTTCATCCAGCAATTGACCGGCATCACCAATGCGATGGTGCAGGGCGCACCCACGTTCGATGCGATCGCTGCCGCCCTGTTCGAGCGCCTGAACGGCAAGCTTTTCGTCGCGCACAACGCCAGCTTCGACCGCGGTTTTTTGCGCAGCGAGTTCGCGCGCGCAGGTTTCACGTTCAATCCCGATGTGCTGTGTACCGTTCGTCTGTCGCGCGCGCTGTTTCCGGCGGAGAAGCGCCACGGGCTCGATGCCTTGATGGCGCGGCATGCCCTGGTACCCACCGATCGACATCGCGCGCTCGCCGACGCCGATCTGCTGTGGCAGTTCTGGCAACGCCTGCATGGGCTGGTGCCGCTCGACGTGTTGCGCACGCAGATCGAGCGCACGATGCGGCGCTACCGGCTGGCCGGCGACATTACTGAAGATCTGCTCGATAGCGCGCCGGCCGGTTGCGGTGTCTACGCGCTCTACGGCGAGGACGATGCGCCGCTGTACGTCGGGCGCAGCGTACGCGTGCGGCAGCGCTTGCGTACGCATCTGACCGGCGAGCGCCGGTCATCGAAAGACATGCGGCTTGCGCAGCAGGTGCGGCGAGTGGAATGGCGTGCAACGGGCGGCGAACTCGGCGCGCTGCTTGCCGAGGCGCAGTGGATAGCAGCGCTGCGTCCCGTCCATAACCGGCTGCCCCGTGCGGCCCGCGACGATCCCGCCGATGCGCCATGGCCGTACACAGGCGCGATCGTCTTCGAGGAGCGCGACGACGCGTCGCGCTCGCGCACTTTCCATGTGGTGGATCGCTGGCGTTATGTGGGCCATGCGCCGTCGCTCGAGGAAGCAGCGCTGCTGACGTCGTCCGGCATTGCGGGTCCGTTCGAGCTCTCGACGTACCGGATTCTGCAGACGCACCTTGCGCGCGGCCTGCGCGTCACGCCGCTTGCTGCGCCTTTGTCGGCGCTGGCTGGTGCGGATACCGTCGCGTAGCTTTAGCGCCCAGCCTCACCCAGTCGCACCAACCCCACCCGACTCGCACACATGCCCAAGCGCCCGCGTCAGCGCGCCGGAATACGTCGCGTCATAACGCGTTAGCGATTTCCAGTTCGCGATTCCATCGGCGACTCGCGTCGGACAGTCCGACGCGCCGCGCAACGGCTGAATACGCGCAAGCCCCGCAATCAAGGCGGCAGTGAGTCTGTCCAGTTGCGGTCGCGTGCTGGCCGCAAGATCGGGGGCCGGCCCTTCGGGCGGCCGCGTCGTTTGCCAGGTCTTGAACAGATCGTTCTGCACGTCCTTGCTCGCATCGATCTGGTCCTGGAAGAACGCGTGAGCGAACGCCGGATCGACATCGGCCGCTTGCGCGCGTTTTTCAACGTCGTTGAGCAAGGCGGTCTCGCGCGGCTTGTCGGTAATCGCCTGATGGTTTGCCCATTTCCAGCGCGCGACCGGCTCGGCGAGCGCGAGCCGCTGCGACACGAGTGCGATCAGATTGGTGAGCGCCACGTCGTCGCCGGCTGCGGAGACCGGCATGGGGGCGAAGCAGATCGCGGAAAAAAGCGCGAGCGTGCGGAGCACTGCAGCAGGGCGGTAAGTGAGTTTCATTGATGGGCAGTCAAGCGGCGTTAATCGAGGCGGGAAAAGCCGAAGAATAAACGAACCAAGGACAATGCGCGGCGAAGCATGCGCGCAGCGATCAAGTACGGGGAAAAAGCTGAGGCGGGAGGAAGTGCGGGAGGGACAGCAGAACAACATGTACAAGACGAGCAACGGACGTGCACAGACCCGCACGCTGAATCAGTCGGGACTCAGGTACAGCTAGCAGGTAGGGACCTGCGTGCGCGATTTCGGTAGCGCATGCCTCAGTGCGTTACTGCGCCGCAGCAAATGTGCTGAGGCAACTGCAACGTCGCGGCGGGTGCTTACTTCTGTTCGCACGTCTTGCGTTGTTCGTCGAGAAACGCGCGGACATGTTCCGGCAGTTCGGCCCCGAGAAACTCCACGCCTGCGGGTTCCGGATCCGGACTAAAGACTTTGTCCGGGGTCGGGACTCTTGGCGGTCTGGTATCCATGATAGTTCTCCTGTGTAAAGTGATTATCTGCCTCGCTCCCCGATTTGCACCAGTGCTGCGAAGCGGTGACGCTGCTTTCATTGCCTCTTTGTTGCTTTAACGGCACAGCGGTCGATGAATTCAAAGTTGCTTAAACAAAATTTAACGATCCTCGGTATGGCAATTGGCCGCAGACCGCGTGTCGCCTGCTTGTTATACTGCGCGCACAAATTTTCAGACCAATGATGAAACGCTCGACGCGGTGGATCGGCCTCGTATGGCTGGCGCTGGTACTCAATGTACTGTCGCCCGTCATCGGCTATGCGCGTCTTGCCAGTACGCAGAGTCCGTTCACCGTCGAGCTCTGCCATGCAGGCGGCCAGAGCGTCGTCATCGATCTCGGCGGTTCTGGCGACGCCAGCGACACCGGCAAAGTCCACCTCGTCGTCCCGCACTGCGTCTATTGCCCCGGCTTCGCCGCGAATTTCGCGCTCGGAGCCAGTCTTCCCTTCCTGCCGGTTCCCGCTCGCGCGTCTGTGTATCAGCAGACATTTGAGCCGGAAACCGTCTTTGTGCGTCGCAGCGTTCGCGTCGCGCAACCTCGTGCCCCACCTGAAACGCTGATCTAGCCCGTCTCCCGAGTCCGCGCCGTCGTCATCGTCCTTATCGACGGTGCGGGTACCGCACGTCGCGTGCCGCCCGATCGCGCCCTATCGCGCGAGGTTCGTGCGCGCGTCGTTCTCGATCACGCTTTCAGGATTTCCCATGCGTTACGCCATTGCTGCGCTGTCTGCACGCCGGCCGTTTTCGGCTGCGTGCATGGCGGCCTTCGTCATTCAGTCCGCTCATTCCGCCGAGACCACCACCGCGCCGGCCGATCCATCCGATTCATTGTTAACGAACGATTCGACGCAAGCGTTGACGGGCGACATACATACTTTGCCCGTCGTCACGATCAATGCGGCGCGGCCGGTACGTCCCGCTTTTGCGCCCGACACACCGGCCGTGGTCGAGACGATCACGCGCCGCCAGATCGACGCGCACAACACGGTCAACACCGAAGATGCGCTGAAGTACGTACCGAACCTGATGGTGCGCAAGCGCTTCATCGGCGATCGCAACTCGGTGTTCTCCGGCCGCGACTTCAACGAAATGCAGAGCGCGCGCGGTTTGGTCTACGCAGACGGCCTGCTGCTGTCGAACCTGCTCGGCTCGAGCTACGGCTACCCGCCGCGCTGGTCGCTGATCGCCCCCGACGACATCGCCCAGGTCGAGGTGCTGTACGGACCGTTCTCGGCGCTGTACCCGGGCAACTCGATCGGCTCGACCGTGCAGATCACGACGCGCAAGCCCGAGAAGCTCGAAGCGTCGCTGGATACGCAGTTCTTTACGCAGCGCTACGACGATCCGTACGGTTTTGCACAGAGCTTCGGCGGCAATCATCAGTCCGCCCGGATTGCCGATCGCGTCGGACGGTTCTGGTATTCGCTGACACTCGACCGGCTGGAGAACAACAGTCAACCGATGCAGTACGCGGCGCCGAACGGTACTTACAACCCGTCGTTTGGCACACCGGTGCCGGTAACGGGTGCCGCCACCGATATCGGCCCGAACGGTCGGCCGCGTGTGTTCGTCGGGCCGCAGATGATCGAGCGCACGCAGCAGCTCACCGAAACCGTGCGGATGGGCTACGCGTTCACCGACAAGGTCGACGCGACGCTCACGCTCGGGCACTGGGAAAACCACTATAAGGATCGCGCGCAGACGTTTCTCACCGACGCGGCAGGCAATCCCGTGTATGGCGGCAATGTAACGATCGGCGGGCGTAACTACACGCTCTCGCCGAGTGCGTTTTCGCCGGCTAACGGCGATCAGGAAAACTGGCTGTACGCGTTCGGCCTGAACGCGAAGCTCGGTTCGGGCTGGCGCCTGTCCAGCACGGTCTCCGCCTACGACGTCTCGCACGATGTACTGCGTTCGGCAACCACCGCGCCGCCGGCGTCGCTGGGCGGCGGTGCGGGCACGATCTTCCACGGCGACGGCACCGGCTGGCGGACCTTCGACCTGAAGGCGGAGTCGCCGTCGGTGGCGGGGCACACGTTCACGCTCGGCTATCACTTCGACAACTACTTCCTGCGCAACGAGACCTACAGCACGCCGAACTGGCTGAACGGTGCGCCGGTGACGCTTGCCAGCACCTATCGCGGCGACACCCGGACCCAGGCGGTGTATGGCCAGGATGCGTGGCGTTTCGCGCCGGGCTGGCTCGCCACGCTCGGTCTGCGCTACGAGCGCTGGGATGCGTACGGCGGCGCGCTCGGCAACGCAAGCTCGACGCTCGGCTACGCGGACCGCGGTGCGAACGCGCTGTCGCCGAAAGCATCGGTGCAATGGCAGGCCACCGACGACTGGCGGTTCCGCGTGTCGTTCGCAACCGGCACGCGCTTCCCGACCGTCGCCGAACTGTTCCAGGGAACGATCTCGAACAACGCGCTCGTCAACAACAACCCGGGTCTGCGCCCGGAGAAGGCAATCGACTGGGATTTCACGGCCGAGCGCGACGTCGGCGTCGGTGTCGTACGGGCGAGCATTTTCCAGAGTGATCTGCGCGATTCGATCTACAGCCAGACCACGATCAGCGGGGCCACGACGGTCACGAATATCTCGAACGTCGACCGGGTGCGCGTGCGCGGCGTCGAGCTGGCGTTCTCGGGGCAGAACGTCCTGCTGCGCGGACTCGATCTCGATGCCAACGTGTCGGCCAGCAACGCGCGCACGCTCGAGGATTCAGCGAACCCGGCGTACCAGGGCAACCGCTGGCCGCGCATCCCCGTAGTCCGCGCGAACCTGCTCGCGTCGTATCGCTTCAACGAGCAGTGGCTCGCGAGCGTCGGCGTGCGCTATTCGGGCCGCCAGTACAACACGCTCGATAACAGCGATGTGAACCCGGACGTCTACGGCGGCACGAGTTCCTTTACGGTGATCGACCTGAAGGCGCGCTACAAGATCGATCGTCACTGGCTTGCGTCGCTCGGCGTCGACAACCTGACGGATCGTCGCTATTACGTCTTCCATCCGTATCCGGGGCGGACGTTCTATGGAGAACTCAAGTGGTCGCTTTGAGAGAGACGGGCGATCTCGATTCTGTCGGGGCGTGAGCGCTGGGTTCAGGTGGGCCAGTTCAGAGGCTGAACCCTGCGCTTTGAAACAGGGTTCAGTGATACGGCAAGCCTGAAAAAATGCGGGCTACGAGTGCGTCAGACTCAACGCATAGAACTTGACGACCGTGCCAGCCGTCGTCAACGGCGTACCCGATACCGCCGATTGATCATAGTCGCCGGCCTTGAAGTAGAAGTTCTCTCCGTCGAAGCTGGAATCCATCGTATAGGTCTTCGTCGTGCTGTTGACCTTCACGGTGACCGTCGTGCCACTCAGGCTCAACTCATAGGTGAACTTCGTTCCTACCGCGACATTGGTAATCGTGTAGGTGTTCGATTTGCCGCCCTGGTTAGTGCTCTCGAGTAGAAGCTTCACCACACCACCTGAAGTGAACTGCAATTCGCACAGCGGTTTACTAGGCCCGGAGCCCTGGAAAATCTGGCCGACCGTGGTGTGGTCCGGCACCTGGGTCACGGCGACCGTTGCGTTCATCCTGTTCGTGCCGGCCGTGGACCACGTCGCGTTCTCATGCAGTTCCGTCCGCGGATGCAGCGAGCCGGACGTGGTCCAGCCCTGCGTGGGATCCATCATCACCATCGAACCGTCCGAGCTGTCCGTATAGAAGTAGGGCTTGTCCGTGTAGCCGCCCGTAAGTCTGGAACTGCTCACCGTGTCGATATCGCCGGACGAGCCCGTCGGCAGTTGCAGCGTGAATGGCGCGAGGTTGAAGTTCGATCCGGGTGGACTGCCGGTGCTCAGATCGGGGGCTATCACGCTGGCATTCTGATCAAGCTGTTTCAGCGCCGCTGCGGGCACGCCATCGCTTGAACCGCCGCCACATGCCACGAGCACGCTTCCGGACAGAACTGCAACCAGGCTGGTGATGATTCTGCTCTTCATATCGTCTCCTTCTCATTTGCCACGGGTTGAAATGCGACAACATTTAACGAGAGCTGTTATTCGTTTTGAGTTATTTAGGGTAACGTTTTCCTAAATAATTAATAATCGTTAACCCGAGTAACGTATTCAATATGAATTGCGTTAGTTGATTCAAATGACGATATTGGATATCCAGATGGAATCGATCTGGAATCCGAGGTTGTATCTTGCGGGTCAGGCCAGGTCTCATGGGCCAGGAGATATCTGGCCTCAGTCAGAGTGCTTTGCCACTCACAGATCTAAAGGACGTGCCTTGCGAGCCGGCGTTCAAGCCGGAATTGCTATATGAGTCGATTAATTACGAAATACTTTCTATGTGAAATTGCGACCTTGTTTTAAATCATGCTAGCAAGGAATATCTTGAAAGTAAACGATTTCCTGATTTATCGTTTTAGTCGTGACGATAGAGAGTTGCTAGCAATACGGCGCTCGAAACACGGATGAATACTGATGCGGGCCGCCGCCGGCAGCCCGGTATGGATATCGTTTGTGCGTGATCAGGTGGGCTTCCCTTCGCTCGATGCCCAGTTCGGCATCAGCGCATTGCTCGGAAGTGTTTCGTCGACCATCTTGCGAGTGGTCTGGATACCGGCCACCGGCAACCCGGTCGGATCGAGCAGGCCGATCTGCACCAGGACGGATGCCTGGTCCCAATAGATATGTTCGTTGTAGAGCTTGTCGCCGCGAAAGCAGACCACGGCGAGCATCGGTACTTCGAAGTATTTCCCGGTTGGCCGCAGACCCGGCAGAAGCCAGTCGATCTCCCGATCATGCGTCGCGCAGAATACAAACTCATCGACGATACGATCGGCGCCGATCGTGCGTGAAATCGGAATCAGGCGCGTATCGGCGGGGTTCGAATCGACGAAGTGATATTTGTAGAAGCGCTTTAACTGGTCGTGCCCGACGCCGCCGGTCATCGTAGGCACATGATTGACGTAGGGTTCGGCGACCATGGTCGGCATCACCGCGTTGACGTCCCGCGTGGCGAACTCGTAGTAGCAATGTTGTTCCCACAACGTATTCAGGTCATGGATCGGGCCGAGTACCTTGCGCAACAGCGCGAGCGTCCGCGAATACGCCATCATCGTGGCCGGCTTGTCGAAGTGTTCGCGTTCGGGCGTGGCGAATGCATGGCCGCAGCCGGGATAAACGTATTGCTCGATCTGCGGTCTGTTCGCAAGCGCGGTCTGGATTTTTTCTCGCACATGCGCTGGGCAATGTGCGTCTTCGCCGGCGAAATGGAAAACCATCGGACACTGGATCGATGCGACCTCATCGATGAACGCATCGAGACCGACGCCGTAATAGCTGACCGCACAATCCACATCGGTGCGTGCTGCGGCCAGCATCGCAAGCTTGCCGCCGAGGCAGTAGCCGATCGTGCCGACCTTGCCCGCCTGTTCGGGTCTTGCGCGTAACGCGTCGATGGTGGCCGCGATATCTGTCACGGCGAGCGGCGGATCGAGCCGGGCGTTGTAGTCGAGCGCCTGGGCCAGATCCGCTTCGTCATAGCCGAGCACGACGCCTGGCTTCATGCGCCAGAACAAGTCCGGAACGAGTACGACATAACCTTCCTCTGCGTACCGGTCCGCCATCGCTTTCATGTAACCGTTGATGCCGAAGATTTCCTGCAGCAACACGAGTCCCGGACCGGATCCCTGGGCGGGCTTCGCCATATAGGCAGAGAAGCGCCCGCCATCGCGGGACGGAATATCGATCATTGCACCGCTCATGTTTTCGTTCCTTTCGGGCTTGCTGAAGCGATTCAGAATAGTGGGGGAGGCGCGCTGTCGTCGAACCGGTGAGTTGCGCGCATGTCGGCGATCGTTCGCAATGACAGCTGTTCACGCAGTGCCGGATGCGCACTGCAAGGCTGTCGACGTTACGCCGACGATCGCGTCGCTATTGTGAACCAGAGCCCGTGGAAAGGTGTGACACCTCGCGGGTGTAGCGAGGCATCGATGTCGAGTGGGTGCCGTTCGCGAATCTCAGTTCGCTCTCGCTCTCGCGCCCGCAATCTCGTCGAGACTATCGCCCAACGCCTTGTCGAGGATCGCCACTGCGCGATCGATCTCGTCGGTGGAAACCGTCAACGGCGGGGCGATGCGCCATACCGAACCGCGCTCGGGGCGTCGGCGGATGTTCATGCTCAGTCCGTTCTCGAAGCATTTGCGTGTTGTTAGCGCACCGAGTTCGTGAGCCGCGTTGCGCGATGCGCGGTCGGTGACTAGTTCGACGCCAAGCAGCAGACCCGCGCCGCGAATATCGCCGATGACTTCGTAACGCTGCTGCAATTCTTCCAGACGGTTCCGTAGATAGCCGCCCATTTCGTTCGCGCGTGCAATCAGGTGCTCTTCCTTGATCACCTGCAGAACGGCGAGTCCAACTTCGGCGAGAAGCGGGTCCGATACGTGGCTCGTGTAAAACGTAAAGTGCTTTTCATGCAGCACTTCCTCGATCTTCGACGTCGTCGACACCGCAGCAAGCGGCAAACCGCCACCGAGCGTCTTCGACATCGTCATGATGTCGGGCACGACGCCGAAGAACTCCGATCCGGTGCGTGTGCCGATGCGGCCAAACGCGGTTTGCGCTTCATCGAAGATGAGCAGCATGCCGCGTTCGTCGGCGGCTTTGCGCAATGCCTGCATGAACGATTGCGGCGGTACGAGCACACCGCCGGCGCTGATGATGGGCTCGACGATGATCGCGGCACCGCGGCCGCTCGACTGCATGTCGAACATCTTCAACGCGAGGTTCAGGTTGGCCAGCGCCGACGCTTCCGGTGTGGCAGCCGGAATATACGGTCGATACGAATTCGGTTCGGGGATCAGGAACACGCCGGGTGCGGGCACGCCGTAACCCTTGCGATCGCTCGCAAACGACACCGTACTGGCGCCGCCCGTGATGCCATGCCACGAACCGCCGAGTGCCAGCACTTCATAGCCGTCGGTGTACATCTTCGCCATGCGCAGCGCGACCTCGGTGGCTTCAGAGCCCGTGTTGATGAAGATGGTTTTCTGGAGATCGCCGGGCAGCCAGTCGCGTGCCAGTGTCTGCCCGAGTTCGGCAACGACCTCCGGAATCATGCCGCTGAACATATGGAACGCTTTCTCGCCCGCTCGATGAACGGCTTCGACGATGGCCGGATGGTTGTGCCCGATCGTGGCGCACATCTGGCCCGACGTGAAGTCCAGATACTCGCGGCCGTGGCTATCCTTTACGATGGTGCCCTTGGCGGACGTGAACAGGTTGGGGAAAGCATCGCCGCCGTACCGGACCAGAAAGTCTCTGGATGCCTGCAGAAGTCCTTCGCTCATCGTTTGCTCCATGGGTCGATTGCCGTGAGAGAACATCTTAAGAAGGCGAGCAGGTTGGCGCCAACGCATAAAATTCAGCAGCCCATCAAATGAGCTCAACTAGAAGCCCCTCGAAATCCCGATTGCCGCCGCTCAAGGCGCTCGTCGCATTCGAGGCGGCGTCGCGGCGCGGCAGTTTTGCGCTGGGTGCGGAAGAGCTTGCGGTGACGCCCTCCGCGGTCAGTCATCAGATTCAGCAGCTCGAGGATTTTCTGGGTGTGCCGCTGTTTCAGCGGCATCCCGGGCGGGCGGTGCTCACGGCTGCGGGGCGTGCCTATGCGCGCGAGATCGAGCGAGCATTTGGCGTGATTGCCGAGGCGACGAATCTGGTCGCGCCGCAGTCGCAACGCGGTTATCTGGTCGTCGCATCTAGTCCGAGTTTTGCCGCCAAGTGGTTGCAGCCGCGACTACCCGAATTCCTGCGCGGCAATCCGGATGTGAGGATTCGTTTGTCCACGCTTTCCGGTCATGACGAACTGGAGGCGACGCGATTCGATATCGCGATCGTCTACGGGCAACCGCATACGCCGAAGTTCGATGTCGAGCCGTTGTTGACTGAGCGGTTGCGTCCGTTGTGCAGCCCCGTGCTTGCAAAGGAACTCGCGTTGCGCGCGCCGCAGGATCTGGCGCGCGCAACGCTGATCCATTCGTCGAACGCGCTGACGTGGCCGGAGTATTTGCGGCAGGCAGGATGTGCGGACGTGCGGCTCGACAACGAGCTATGGCTCGATCGCTCGGTGATGGCGATCGACGCCGCAGTCGATGGTCTCGGTGTGGTGCTGGAGAGCGAGCTTCTGGCTGCGCAAGAGTTGCGCGATGGGCGACTGATCGCGCCTTTCGATGGTGAGCGATTCAGCGTCGAAGTGACGTCTTATTATCTCGTTCGATCGCGGGATCACAACATCGGCTTGCAGGCCGCGACAGCTTTTGAGAACTGGCTGCGATCGGCGATTTCTTCGTAACCCGCAATTCTGCAGGAGTCGGACAGACATGGAAGCACTTCAGGTGTCAGCGACATGGGCCGCGCCCGTCGCCCATGATGGACACGAGGACCGTGACGGGTTGCATCATCAGCGCTGCTGAACCGAGGCCGTACTATGTTTGAGATCGTGGCGGTATCTGCGTTGGTATGCGCCTTTATCGGTGCACTGCTGGGCTGGCGTATGCGCACGGCGCGCCGGTGGCGGGCTCTTCGTTCGGCTATTCCGGACGGCACATCGGCCGCGACTGTCGAAGCGCTTTTAGGCGCGCCTGGCGGCCGCATCGATCTGTTTCCGTCCGGTTCCGCTGCGACTACATGGACGTACAGTCCCGCTGCCTACGCACCGGCCGACTTCAACGCGTATATCGCGATTGATTTCGATGACAGCGATCGGGTGATCGCCGTCCGGAAAGTCAGGCGATAGGTGAAGCACGGCGGGGGGATTCTGCGCGATCTACAGATACAAAAAACCCGCGGAGCCTGAGGGCTGGCGCGGGTCTGAGAACTTCCAACTACTTTTCTGAATATCGATTTGGTGCCGGAAAGAGGAATCGAACCCCCGACCTTCGCATTACGAATGCGCTGCTCTACCGTCTGAGCTATTCCGGCATCAGAGAACCGCGATTATAGGGATACTTTCTATCCTTTGGCAAGCCCCGCCGATCAACTTTTTGCCTCGAGATGGTAGCGCGTGACGCGGTCCACCTCGTTCTTCGAGCCGAGGAACACGGCAACGCGCTCGTGCAGGCTCTTCGGCTGGATGTCGAGAATCCGCTTGTGGCCGTTGGTCGCGGCGCCGCCGGCCTGCTCGACGATAAACGCCATCGGGTTCGCTTCGTACATCAGGCGCAGCTTGCCTGGCTTGTCGGGTGTGCGACTGTCGGCGGGGTACATGAAGATGCCGCCGCGATTCAGGATGCGGTGCACGTCGGCCACCATCGATGCAATCCAGCGCATATTGAAGTCCTCCTGACGCGCGCCGTCGGTGCCGGCCTTCAGTTCGCCGACGTACTGCTGGACTGGCGGGTACCAGTGGCGTTCGTTCGATGCATTGATCGCGAATTCGCGTGTCTCGACCGGAATGCGCATCTCGCTCTGCGTGAGCACCCACGACCCGAGTTCGCGGTCGAGCGTGAAGCAGTTCACGCCGTTGCCGGTGGTCAGCACGAGCACGGTTTGCGGACCGTACACCGCGTAGCCGGCCGCGACCTGGCGGGTGCCCGGCTGCAGGAACGACTGTTCGGTCGGCTGCTGGCCGTCCGGGCAGCGCAGCACCGAGAAGATCGTACCGATCGACACGTTCACGTCGATGTTCGACGAGCCGTCGAGCGGATCGAACACGAGCAGGTATTCGCCCTTCGGGTAGTTCGCTGGAATCGGGAAGAACTGTTCCATTTCTTCCGATGCCATGCCGGCCAGGTTGCCGCCCCATTCGTTGGCTTCGAGCAGGATTTCGTTCGACAGGATGTCGAGCTTCTTCTGCACTTCGCCCTGCACGTTCTCGCTGCCGGCGGTGCCGAGCGCATCGCCGAGCGCACCCTTGCTGACGTGATAGCTGATCGCCTTGCACGCGCGCGCCACGACTTCGATCAGGAGACGCAGATCGGCGGGCAGGTTGTTGTTCTCGCGCTGCTGCTCGATCAGATACTTGGTGAGAGTGGTACGTCGCGATAAAGCCATTGCAGTGCTCCGGAAAGACTGAGGAATCCCTCGATTTTACCCGCTCGGGTTGCCCTGCCCGAGTTTTACGTCGGGTGCGCGCAACTGTTTTCGCTTCACACGATAAAAAGCCGGCCACAGGTGCCGGCTTTTTGCCTGATCGGCGGAGGGTGAGCGGGCCGGCGGCAAGCCGGCCAACGACACCGTCGGAACCTGCTAGCCCAGCGCCTTCTCGACAATCTCCCGCACGTCACGCGACTTCACCTGCGCGGCAACCTTTTCAAGCGCGCCGCGCATCTTCTCGCGCAGCGCCGGCGTGAACCGGCGCCACAGTTCGAGCGAACGCGCAAGCCGCGCGGCGACCTGCGGGTTCAGTGCATCGAGTGCGATGACCTGGTCCGCCCAGAATGCGTAACCCGAGCCATCTTCCGCGTGGAACTGCGCGGGGTTCGCCGCGCAGAAACTGAAAATCAGCGAACGCGCGCGATTCGGGTTCTTCAGGTTAAACGCCGGATGTGACATCAGTGCACGCACGATATCGATCACCGGACGCTGCGCCGAGCCGCGTTGCGTGGCTTGCAGCGCAAACCACTTGTCGATGACGAGCGGTTCCTTTTCGAAGCGGCGATAGAAGTCTTCGAGCGCTGCCTGCGCACGGCGACCGTCGCCGGCCGTTGCCGCAGTGAGCAATGCGGACAGCGCAGCGGCGCGGTCGGTCATGTTGTTCGCCGCGTCGTATTGCGCACCGGCGAGCTGTACGGCATCGGCAGGGTCGGCGAGTTCGGCGAGGTAGGCGAGCGCAAGATTCTTCAGCGCGCGATGACCGCCTGCGTCAGGCGTCGCTTCGTAGTCACCAGGCGTTTGATGGCGTTCGTAGATCGCGAGCCAGTCGTTCTTCAGTGCTTCGGCGAGACGTCGGCGCACGAACTGCCGCGCGGTATGCACAGCGGCCGGATTCGACTCGGGCATCTGTTCCGCGAGATACGTTTCCGACGGTAGCATCAGCGCGAGTTCGCGGAACGAAGGCGACAGCGTTTCGTCGGTCAGTACCCGCGCGAACGCATTGACGACCGAGTCGTCGAGCTGCAACGACGCACCCGTTGCTGCACGCGCTGCGAGGCTGAGCAGTTCGCGCGTCGCGAGCCGCTGGCCGGCTTCCCAACGATTGAACGGATCGCTGTCGTGGGCGAGCAGGAAGGCAAGTTCTTCAGCCGAATAGTCGTACTCGACGATCACCGGCGCCGAGAAATTGCGCAACAGCGACGGCAGTGGTTTCTCCGCGATGTCGACGAACGTGAAGGTCTGCTCGGTCTGCGTGAACTCGAGTACACGCGTCGTACCTTGCGCCGCAGCCTCGCCTTCGAGACGCAACGGCAGGTCCGCACCGTTCGCGCCGATCAGTCCGATTGCGAACGGAATCAGCAGCGGGCCTTTTTGCGTTTCGCGTGCGGCCGGTGCGGCGTCGCCGTAGCCCTGCGACAGCGTGACGCGGTAGCGGTGTTGCGCGGCGTCGTAGTGCGTGCTGACCGTGACGCGCGGCGTACCGGCCTGGCTGTACCAGCGCTCGAACTGCGCGAGGTCGCGACCGTTCGCATCGGCGAGCGCATGGCGGAAGTCGTCGCAGGTCACGGCCTGGCCGTCATGCCGCTTGAAGTACAGGTCCATGCCGCGGCGAAAACCGTCGCGGCCGAACAGCGTCTGATACATCCGCACGACTTCCGAGCCTTTCTCGTAGACGGTCATCGTGTAGAAGTTGTTGATCTCGACGTAGCTTTCCGGGCGTACCGGATGCGCCATCGGGCCTGCGTCTTCGGCGAACTGCATCTGGCGCAGCACGCGGACATCTTCGATGCGCTTGGTTGCGCGCGCGGCTTCGTCGGTGGCTCCGCCGGCCATGTCCGCGGAGAACTCCTGGTCGCGAAACACCGTCAGCCCTTCCTTCAGGCTCAACTGGAACCAGTCGCGGCAGGTGACGCGATTGCCGGTCCAGTTATGGAAGTACTCGTGGCCGACCACGGCTTCGATGTTCGCGAAGTCGGTGTCGGTGGCGGTTTCGGGGTTCGCCAGCACGTACTTCGTGTTGAAGATGTTGAGCCCCTTGTTCTCCATCGCGCCCATGTTGAAGTCGCCGACCGCGACGATCATGAAGCGATCCAGATCGAGTTCGAGCCCAAAGCGCTGCTCGTCCCAGCGAATCGAATTGATCAGCGAGTCCATCGCGTGACGCGTTTTGTCGAGATCGTGCGGTTCGACCCATACCTGCAGCAGTTTCTCTTTGCCCGAGCCGCTGCGCACCCGCTCTTCGAGCTTGACGAGCTTGCCCGCGACCAGCGCGAACAGGTAGCTCGGTTTTCTGAACGGGTCTTCCCAGCGCGCAAAATGGCGGCCATCCGGCAGGTCGCCTTCGTCGAGCAGGTTGCCGTTGGACAGCAGCACCGGGTACGCGGCCTTGTCCGCACGCAGCGTGACCGTGTAGGTCGCCATCACATCGGGACGATCGAGGAAGTAGGTGATGCGGCGAAAGCCCTCGGCCTCGCACTGCGTGAAGAAGTTGTCGCTCGATACATAGAGACCCGACAGCGTCGTGTTTTCTGCCGGATTGCAGAGGTTCACGAGCGTCAGTTCGAAGGCGTCCGGTACGTTATCGACGCTCAGACCATGCGCATGCGTGCGCACGGCGCTGTGCGGCGTACCGTCGATAGTCGCGCTGACGAACTCGAGTTGCTCGCCCATCAGTTCGAAGTGCGCCGCGTGGGCCGCATCCGGATTGCGCCGCACGCGCATCGTATTCCTGACGACAGTGCGTTCTGGGACGAGATCGAATTCCAGCGCGACGGTGTCGATCAGGAAAGCCGGCGGTGCGTAGTCGGCGCGCCGGATCACGGTGGGCGTTGCGGTATCTGCCATGATGTCCACGGGTAAGGGGATTTTTGGGGAGCCGGCCTGCGCGGATGGGCGAGACGGGCATAGACCGCCATTGTACAAAGGCTCCGCGCCTCCTGCCGGGCGAACTTTTTACCGACTCGACCGGTCAGCGTATTATCGGGCCGCTGCACAATGTGCACACCCATGACAGGCAAGACGAGGACGACCATGAAACTGGACCGATGGACCCGGCGCGCGACGCTGTTGCTGGCGGCGTTGACCGTGATGCTTTCCGGCTGTACGACCTACGTGACGAGCCGCGTCACAGCGTTTTCCGACTGGAGCGGCAGCGACGCCACGCGGACTTACGCGTTTACGCGTACCGCCGCGCAGCAGAACAATCTTGAACAGGCAACTTACGAACAGCTGGTTGCCGACGAACTCGCCACCCACGCATTCCGCCGCGTCGACGCGGCCGAAGCCCGTTATCTGGTCGGCCTGACGTATTCGACGCGGGCGGGCACCGTAACGGTTTCCGAACCGGTCTATGCCAACCCGTGGGCAGGTCCTTTCCCCGGCTACTGGGGCCGTCCGTTCGACCCGTGGGGGCCGTACGGCGCGTATGGTGCGTTCCCGGCCGGCTACGTGAACCAGAACTATCCGGTGTCCGTGCATACGCTCGGCATCCGCTTTACCGAGCGTGCTACCGGCAAGGAGGTCTACAACGTGACGGCCCGCACCTCCACCGACGAGCCCTCACTGGTCGGCGCGATGCCTTATCTGGCGCGCAGCGCGCTCGATGCTTTCCCGCTGAACAACGGTACGGTGCGTACGGTACGGATTCCGCTCGACAAGAACGGTGGGGCGTCGAACGAGGTGCCGGGGTCTGCCGCGCCTGGCGCGCCGCCGGTCAAGGCGCCGGCAGCAGCGCCGGTCGGCGCGGCGCAGACGGTGCAGTAATCGCCTCCGGGTCGCTAACGGTCCGACGGCAACAGCTAGCTGCGCTTCACCAGATCAGTACGTCAATAGATCAACGGCCTCACAGGGTGCAAGTCCTGTGAGGCCGTTGCCATTTCCCGGCAGTATTTTCCGACGGCCCGCTCCACAGGCATGCCGACGCAATGATGTCGCTTTAGCACTGTGCCAAAACTCAAGCGTCAAGAATTGAAACGGCGTATGGCATGACGGTAGTCGGGTAATCGAAAGGCTCTCGCTTAAAACCGGACATGCGTTAGAGGTTTAAGGCTTCAATGTTTCTTTGACCGGCTTGCCATTCTTTTGACATTCAGTCGACATTCCGTCGCGCTAACGAGACGGATATAGCGAGATACGTTTTTTCAGGCTGATTTACCGGCGAATATTCGTTATGATTCGGCACATTACGGGGAGCACATAGAAATCTGACCAAACGCGAAACGCGCCGCCCTGAATAAACGGGGCATGTGCGGTTAATTCACTGAATCCATAAAACAAGAGAACAAGACTGGATCGACTCCGGCGGTGACGACCTGGCGAGTGCGCGCACATTGCGCCACAGCGGGCGTCCCCCGGTCAGGCGCCAGCAGCGTTCATGCGCGCAAACACCGACATGCCCGATCTGCACTGGACCATTCCGGTTGCTCGCTGGTCTTCCTGGCCCGCGACAGCAGCCGTCGCTCCCGATATCGGCTTTATCGAACCGATGGTCAGGCGTCGTCTGAGCACACTGTCGCGCGCCGCGCTGAAAGTGGCGCACGACTGCGTGCCACGGCAATGCGAGGTACGCGTGGTATTTGCGTCGCGTCATGGCGAATTGCGGCGCACCACCGATATTCTCCATGCACTCACGGCCGGCGAACCCGTCTCGCCAACCGCCTTCAGTCTCTCCGTGCTTAACGCGATGCCCGGCATATTCAGTATTGCGCGCGGCGATCATGCGCCTGCCAGCGCGCTGTCGGCGGGTGCCGAAACGCTCGGCTACGCGCTGCTAGAAGCGCACGCGCAATATGCCGGTGATCCATGTGGCCCGGTGCTGCTCGTTTACGCGGACGAGCCCGCTGATGCGATCTACGGTCCAGTCGAACACGAAGTGCAAGGCGGCGCGCTCGCGATTCTGCTGGACTCCCAGGCTATCGGGCATCTCGAATGCACGGTTTGCGCCGATGAGTCTGATCAGCCCGATGAGCTCGCATCTGTTGCGTTGCCTACCCAGAGCGAAGCCGTGCTGCGCTGTCTGGAGCGCCGCGAGCCGGCCGCGTGGCACGGGCCGCGCGCGGGGTGGCAGTGGCGCTGGAACGGAGTGGCGGCATGAATACCCGCATCGGCTACTACTGGCGTCTGGTTGCAACCGGTATGAGCTTCGTCGTATTCGGCGTGTGCGGGCTGCTGTTCTCGTTGCTCGTGTTTCCGATCGCGTGGCTCTGGCCGCATCGCGCGTCGCGGCAGCGCATCGTGACGTTGGTGATCCACCAGTTTTTTCGCGCGCTCGTTGCGGCGCTGCAATGGATCGGAGTGATGGAACTCGATGTGCGGGGTGGGGCTGCGTTGCGCAACCGCCGGCCGGCGATCGTCGTTGCGAACCACCCGACCTATCTCGACGTGGTGGTGCTGTTGTCGCTGACCCCTAGGGCCTGCTGCGTAGTGAAAAACGCGCATTGGGGAAACCCGTGCTTCTGGGGTATCGTGCGTGCCGCCGAATATGTGAGCAATGCCGATCCGGTCGAACTCGTCGAAGCCGGTTCGCGCCAGCTCGCAGCGGGCTACACCATGATCATCTTTCCCGAGGGCACGCGCAGTCCCGCGCCGAACCGTCTGCACGCGTTCTCGCGCGGCTTCGCGCACATGGCGCTGAAGGCGGATGTGCCAATCCTGCCGGTGCTGATGGATTGCGATCCGCCTGCGTTCACGCGGCAGATGCGCTGGTACGACGTACCGCCGCGCCCGTTCCGGATGCGCGTGAGTGTGCTCGAGCCGGTCGGCATCGAGCAACTGACAGCAAGCGACGCGGCGCCAGCGCTTGCTGCGCGCACCGTGACCAGCGCAATCGAAGCACATATCACCCGGCACCTGTTCGATTATGGATTCTTTAAAACTGGAAATTAAGCAGCTTCTGATCGAGGCACTCGATCTGGAAGACCTGAGCCCGGCGGACATCGACGACGATGCGCCGCTGTTCGACACGGACGGTGTCGGTCTCGATTCGATTGACGCGCTCGAGATCGGTATCGTGCTGCGCAAGAAATATCAATTGACGATCGCGGCGAACGACGAGCGCACGCGAGAGCATTTCCGTTCGATCAACACACTTGCGGCGCTGGTCGCCAGCCAGCGAGACGCTGCACACGCAGCGGACGAAGCAGTCAGGAAAGGGGAGTAAATCGTGACCGATGCAGAGATTCTTGAGCGTATTCGCGCCATCTTCAACGAGAACTTCGCGATCGAACCAGAGCGTGTGACGCCCGATGCAAACCTGTTCGAAGATCTCGATCTCGACAGCATCGATGCAGTCGACCTCGCGATCAAGCTGCAGGAAATGACCGGTCGCCGCATCAAGCCGGACGAGTTCAAATCAGTGCGTACGGTCAGCGATGTGATCCGCGCAGTCGAATCGCTGCTCGCAGCGCAGGGCTGATGCAGACGATGCGCACCCGCGCCCAGGGCCAGGACCACCAGGCGGCAGGTCGCGTAGCGCCCGCCACCGGACCCGCGCCCGAGGCCGGGCATGCCACGCTCGCGGTTGCGCCCGCAACGGCGCCCGCACGCGGGCGCGTCTGGAGCGGTATCGCGCAGGTCGCGCTGAAGCTCGCCTATCCGGCCTTGATCCTGGGCGCGTGGCACTGGGATGCGCCGCGCTACATCGGCTGCATGTTATTCGTGCTGCTGTGGTTGCAGCGCTGGATCGGCAAGGGTAGCGTCGCCACGTCGCTGCGACGACTCACGGCGATCGACTGGTGCGTCGCCGGTGTGCTGAGCGTTGTGTCGGCTGCGATCGTCGCGACCAACAGTGAGATGCTGCTGCGTCTTTATCCTTCGCTCGTCAATCTCGGCCTGCTGGTCGCTTTCGGCGCGACACTCGTGCGCGGGCCGTCGATGATAGAAAAATTCGCCCGCCTGCGTACACCTGCCCTGAGCGAGCATGCCGTGCATCACACACGCCGCGTTACACAGATCTGGTGCGGGTTCTTCGTACTGAATGGCGCGTTCTCCGCCTACACTGGGCTCTACTGGGCGCGCGACGCCTGGTCGCTGTACAACGGCGCGATCTCCTATGGGTTGATTGGGTTGCTGCTGGTCGGCGAGATCGCATGGCGCTATCTGGTGGTGTTGCCACGCGCCGCCCGCTCGGAGATCGCATGATCGCGTTGCACGATCTGTTGAGCGCGCCGCCCGCGGCGCGTGCTCCTTCGACGCCGGTATGCTGGGACGGCGCCGTAGTGCGCGACCATGCTGCCTTTCGTGCACGTTCGCTTGCGGCGGTTGCCGCATTGCGTACGCGCAGCGCGCAGCGCGTCGCGCTGTGCATCGGCGACCCGTTCGATTTTGCCTGCGTGCTGTTCGCGCTCTTTGCGTGCGGCAAGACGCCGGTTATTCCCGCGAGCGCGACACCCGGCTATCTGGCCGATCTGGCCGATGCGTACGATGCGGTGCTTATCGACGCCGACATGCCGGCGCTGTGCGCTGTGTCGTTTTCGCCGGACGCGTCGGACGCGTCCGGCGCATCGGCAAGGGGTCTGGCGATCGACCTGCAGGCCCAGTTGACGCTTTTCACCTCCGGCAGCAGCGGCACACCGAAGCCCATTCACAAGACGCTTGCCCAGTTCGATGCCGAGGTGCGCACCCTCGAAACGGAGTGGGGCGCGCTCGCGGGCGATGCGGCGATGCTTGCGAGCGTGCCGCACCACCATATCTATGGGCTGCTATTTCGCGTGCTGTGGCCACTCGCGGCGGGCCGCGCGTTCGACCGTGGGTTGACGCTCGATCCGCAGCAGTTGCAGGGACGGCTCGCGGAAGTCGGGGCGGCACTCGTGGTGTCGACACCC
Organism: Paraburkholderia sp. CHISQ3; assembly: GCF_030464945.1. Lineage (NCBI taxonomy): Bacteria > Pseudomonadati > Pseudomonadota > Betaproteobacteria > Burkholderiales > Burkholderiaceae > Paraburkholderia > Paraburkholderia sp. CHISQ3. The sequence goes on along the minus strand of NZ_JALPRG010000002.1, from coordinate 327,412 downwards.
GCACAACTGTCGCGCTGGCCCGAGCTCGAGGGGTTCGCAGCGCTTGCTTCGGCGCCGCGCGCGTTTTTCTCGTCGGGTGGCCCACTCGATGAAGCGACTGCGCTCGTGTATGCAGCCGCGTTCGGCGCGGCGCCCATCGAAATCTATGGCAGCACGGAAACTGGCGGCATTGCCTGGCGCCGGCAGAACGAGCGCGCGGCGTGGACACCCGTGTTCGGCGTCGACGTGAGGCGCGCTGACGACGGCGCGCTGAACGTGCGCTCACCGCATCTGGGCCATGACCGTTGGCACCGTACCGACGACGCGATTGCGCTCGATGCCGATGGCCGGTTCCGGCTGCAGGGCCGGCTCGATCGCGTGGTCAAACTCGATGGCAAGCGCGTGTCGCTACCGGAGCTCGAGATGCGCCTCGCCGCGCATCCGCACGTCGCGCAGGTCGCGATCACACCGCTTGCCGGTGCGACGCGCGAACGGGTTGGCGCACTGGTCGCATTGAGTGCTGCGGGCCGCGACGCATTGCACGCGGGTGGTCGCGTCGCATTAGCGAAGACCCTGCGCCGCTATCTGGCCGCGTACTTCGACGTGGTCGCCCTGCCGCGCTACTGGCGTTTCCGGATGGCACTGCCATTCGACGCGCGCGGCAAGCTGCCGGCCGCGGCAGTCGCGGCCGCATTCGACGCCCGCGCGGACGGCGCCGAAGTCCTCGCCGAAACACGCGACGGCGACGCATTGCGCTACGAGTTGCGTGTGCCGCCGGGTCTCGTGCATTTCGACGGCCACTTTCCGGGCCTACCTATCTTGCCAGGCGTGGTGCAGATCGACTGGGCCATCCGGCTCGCGTCGGAACATTTCACGAACGTGCGCGAAGTCGCCTCGATCGATCGTCTGAAATTTCTCGTTCCGGTCCCACCAGGTGCGGTATTGCATCTCACGCTCGCACACGATGCCGCACGCCGTCGCGTGCAGTTCGGTTACCGGCTTGGCGAACGCGATTGCGCATCGGGTGTGATCGTCTATCGGGAGCAGGTATGAGCTTCGCTCCCTGCATCGTCATCCCGATCTATAACCATAAGGATGCGATCGGCGATACGCTCGCGCGACTCGCGGTGCACGGTTTGCCGTTCTTCGTCGTCGACGACGGCAGCGACGATGCGACTCGCGAGGTGTTGCTTGCGCTCGCCGCGCAATACCCGGCGCAGTTGACGCTACTCCGTTTGCCGGCGAACGGCGGCAAGGGTGCGGCGGTGATGGCCGGCCTGCGCGCCGCGCGCGCGGCCGGCTTCACACACGCATTGCAGATCGATGCCGACGGCCAGCACGATGCCGCCGATGTACCGCTTTTCATCGACGCCGCGCGTGCCGCGCCGGCCACCGTGATTCTCGGTCGCCCGGTGTACGACGCGAGCGTGCCGAAGGCGCGACTGTACGGTCGTTATGCGACGCACGTGTGGGTATGGATCGAAACACTGTCGCTGGAGATTCGCGATTCGATGTGCGGCTTTCGTCTGTACCCGCTCGACATCGCGTGTGCGTTGATCGACAGCGTCGCGCTGCCGACGCGCATGGATTTCGACATCGCGATTCTTGTGCGGCTGCACTGGCGCCGCGTCGCGTTCCATTCGATTCCGACGCGCGTGACCTATGCCGCCGACGGTGTATCGCACTTCGACGTGCTGTGGGACAACGTGCGCATCAGTCGCAGCCATACGTGGCTCGTCGCCGGCATGTTGTTGCGTTTGCCAGTGCTGCTTGCGCACAAGGTGATGCCGCGGCGTGCGCCTGCCGCAGCGCAAGCCGCTGTTCAGACCGATACCCACGCCGGTACGCAGCACTGGTGGCGTATTGCAGAGCGCGGTAGCTCGATCGGTATGGGGCTGCTTGCCCTGAGCTGCCGGCTCTTCGGTATCCGTTTCACCGCGTTGTGGCTGCATCCCATCGTCGGGTATTTTCTCTTGACGGGCCGTGCTGCGCGCGCCGCATCGCGCCAGTACTTCACGCGTCTCGAACATGCCGCGCCGGATCTAGACACGCCACGACCCGGTTGGCGCAGCGCCTACCGGCAGATGCTCGAGTTCGCGCGTTCGGGACTCGACAAGCTGGCTGCATGGTCAGGCCATGTGAAGCTTGCCGACGCTGCATTCGACGATTCCAGCGCGTTCGACTCGCTCGTGGCGAGCGGCCGCGGCGCGCTCGTGATCGGCGCCCACCTCGGCAACCTGGAAATGACACGCGCGCTCGCTGCGCGCGGTGCGCACGCCAAGGTGAGTGCCGTCGTCTACACCGAGCACGCGCGGCGCTTTAACCGCGTGCTCGCGTCCGCGAACAGCGAGTTTTCGCGGCGCCTGATCGAGGTCCGCGACTTCGGCCCGGAAACCTCGATGATGATGCAGGAGCGCATCGATGCAGGCGAGCTACTGGTGATCGTAGGCGATCGCGTGCCGGCGCTCGAATCCGGCCGCACGACCGACGCGCAGTTTCTCGGCGCGACCGCGCCGTTTGCGCAGGGACCTTACGTGCTTGCGCACGCGCTCGGTTGTCCGGTCTATCTGTTCTTTTGCCTGAAGGAGCGTGATGGCGCGGGCCAACGCTACCGGCTGTATTTCGAGCCATTCGCCGAACGTATCGATCTGCCGCGCCGCGAGCGCAAGCAGCATATCGCCGCGTGGGCGCAACGCTATGCGACGCGTCTCGAACACTATTGCCGCAAGGCACCCTACCAATGGTTCAACTTCTTCGATTTCTGGGCGCCTGCCCCTGGCGCACGTCCGTCCGGACGCGCGCGAGGAGAGCGTCCTTCGGAGCAAGCCCCGGAGGTGCCTCCCAGGGAACATGCGTTAGAGGCATCTTCTTCAGGGCACGCATCAACGGCGCTTTCAGCGGAACGCGCCACAGAAGCATTTTTTTCGGACCGCAGCAACGGAGAGGCGAATGGCGGAGCATGATCTGACCGGTGACGGATTTGCCTCAAGCGTTGCCCAGGTCGACGCGACGCGTGTTGTGACGATCGGCGGCCGCCGTCTGACGATCGAAGAAGTCGTCGCGATCGCGCAGCGGCGTGTGCCCGTTGCGCTCAGCGGCGACCCCACGTGGCGCGCGCGCATCGAGCGCGGCGCGGACTTCCTGCGCCGGTATCTCGCGTCGGGTGCGACGGTTTATGGCGTGAATACAGGCTATGGCGACGCGTGCGTCGTCGACGTGCCGCCCCATCTCGTCGAGGCGCTGCCATTGCAGCTCACGCGCTACCACGGCTGCGGCATGGGTCAGCACCTCGACGACGCGCAGACGCTCGCCGTGATCGTCGCGCGGCTTAACTCGCTGGCCTATGGCTTGTCGGGTGTGCGCCCCGTGTTGCTCGAACGATTGGCCGATCTGATTAACCACCGTGTGTTGCCGCGCATTCCATCCGAAGGGTCGGTCGGTGCGAGCGGCGACCTGACGCCGCTGTCGTATGTCGCTGCGGCGCTGGTCGGCGAGCGTGACGTGCTGTTCAAAGGCGGATTGCGCGACGCAGCTGGCGTATGGGCCGCGCTCGGTCTCACGCCACTCACGCTGGCGCCGAAAGAGGGCCTTGCGCTGATGAACGGCACGGCAGTGATGACCGGTCTCGCGTGTCTCGCCTTTGTTCGCGCCGAACATCTGACGCGGCTTGCCGCGCGCCTCACCGCGCTGTCGACGGTCGCGCTCGACGGCCGCGCCGCGCATTTCGATGCGCTGTTATTCGAAGCGAAGCCGCACGCGGGGCAGATGGAAGCCGCCGCGTGGATTCGGGCGGATCTCGCTGGCCGCGACGATACGCCTGGGCATCGTCTGCAGGACCGCTATTCGATCCGCTGTGCGCCGCATGTAATCGGTGTTGCGCGCGACGCGCTGTCATGGGTGCGCCGCGACATCGAGAACGAACTGAACAGCGCGAACGACAATCCGCTGGTCGACCCCGACGGCGAACGCGTGCTGCACGGCGGCAACTTCTACGGCGGTCATATCGCGTTCGCGATGGATGCGCTGAAAACGGCGGTCGCCAACCTCGCGGACCTGATGGATCGTCAGATCGCGCTGCTCGTCGACGACAAGTTCAACAATGGCTTGCCGCGCAACCTGACGGGTGCTGCGCCCGCGCGTGCGCCGATCAACCACGGCTTCAAGGCCGTGCAGATATCGTCGTCGGCATGGACCGCCGAGGCACTGAAACTGACGATGCCCGCGAGCGTGTTTTCGCGTTCGACCGAAGCACACAACCAGGACAAGGTCAGCATGGGTACGATCGCCGCGCGCGATTGTTTGCGCATCCTCGAGCTGACCGAGCAGGTCGCGGCCGCCCATACGCTCGCGACCGTGCAGGCCGCACAGCTGCGTTTGCGCAGCAACGGCACGCCGCTCCCCGCGCCGCTGCGCGATTTCGTCGACAGCGTGAGCGCGCAGTCGCCGTTCGTCGATGAGGATCGTGCGCTGGAGCCGGACCTGCGTGCATTGACCGCACGAATCGCAGATTGCGCGCTGGTCGGCGACACGGTGGAGGGCAGGCGGCATGGCTGATCCACGCCCGGTCCTGAGCGCGAGCGCCACTGTCGAGGTGCCGTTTCACGACGTCGATGCAATGAACGTATGCTGGCACGGTCATTATCTGAAGTACTTCGAGATCGGCCGGGTCGCGTTGCTGCGCGCATTCGACTACGACTATCGTGAGATGCAGGCGTCGGGTTATCTGTGGCCGGTCGTCGAGGCGCATCTGAAGTACGTGCGGCCCGCGGTGTACGGACAGCGCGTCGACGTGCACGCCGAGTTGCTCGAACACGAGAACCGCCTGAAGATCGGCTACGAGATCGTCGACTGTGTATCGGGCGAGCGGCTGACGAAGGGCTACACCATTCAGGTGGCCGTCGACGCCACGAGCCAGGAGTTGCAGTTCGTGTCGCCGCCAGTCGTATTCGAAAAGCTGGAGCGCGCATGGTCTCGCTGACGCTGCGTGCGGCGATCGCAACGCTGTTCGTCGCGGCTTGCGTGCCCGGGACAACTGCGTTCGCGGCAGCGGCACCGCCGTCCGCTGCGGCCCCCGATAGCGCACTCGTTGCGCAGATCGCCGCGCATCTCGGGCAGGCGCCAGGCATTCGTGCGCGCTTCACGCAGACCCAGACGCTGTCCGCGATGAAGCAACCGCTCGTCAGCAGGGGCTCGCTGCTGTTCGTTCGCGCGCTTGGCGTGATCTGGCAGATCGAGTCGCCCTACAAAGCCACTTACGTGATTACCGACACGGGCGTCGTTGAAGTCAACCCGCAGGGCCAGCGCATCGCCACACAAACCGCGTCCGGCACGCGCGGCGTCGCGCAGGTATCGCGGATGATGCGCGCGATGCTTGGCGGCGACCTGTCGTCCCTCTATTCGCAGTTCGACGTGCATGCGCAGGGCACGTTCGCACAATGGCGCATGCAGCTCACGCCGAACCAGCCGCAGCTCGCACAATCGATCCGCTCGCTGCAAATGACGGGCGGCACCTACCTGCAGACGCTGCACATCGCGTTCGCGAACGGCGACGCCACCCAGCTCGACTTCGCGAACACGACCCCGGTCGAGGCACCGACGCCTGCCGAACGTACCCTGTTCGGAGCGCCCTGATGGAACGGCTGCAACAGCGCGGCGCCAGAAAAACGTGGGCGATACGCGCCGCGTGGCTGGTGCTCGCACTCGCGGCCTCTTGCTACTGCGCATGGCGCTTCGCGGGGCCATCGCCGTTGCAGACCGATCTGCTCGCGCTGCTGCCCGCCACCGAAGTCGACCCTGTGGCCGAACAGGCCGTCAATACGCTCGCTGCATCGCTGGGCGACCGCACTGTGTTGCTCGTCACGAGTCACGATGCTGCGCATGCAAAGGCAGCGGCGCGGCAGCTCGGAGCATCGCTCACCACAAGCGGCGCGTTTCGCTCGGTAACCGCGGAGCTTCCGCCGTTCGATCTGTCGAGTATCGCTGCGCTATATCTGCCGTATCGCTTCGGCCTGCTCACCCCGACGGACCGCGCAACGCTCGCGGATCCTGGGGTCTCGCTGCACGATGCACTGGCCGCGCGCCTCTACAACCCGCTGCGCAGCGGTCTTGCCACGCCGCTCGCCGACGATCCGTTCGGCTGGCTCGAACATTGGCTCGCGAGGTTGCCGCTTGCCACCTCGAATCTCGGTATCGAAGACGGTCTGCTGGTCGCCCATCGCGGCACTGCGACGCTTGTGACGGGTGCCAGCACCAGCGTGCTGGTGCTCGCTACGCTACCCGGCTCAGCCTATGAAGCGAAGACACAGCGTGCGGTGCTCGACGCGGTCGCACACGGCACGGCGGTGCTACGTCAGACGTTTCCCGATGTGACCGTCGCGCGTACGGGCGCCGTGTTCTATGCGGAGGCGGCGCGCAGCGCGTCGGAGCGCGAGGTGCATCTGATCGGCGCCGTGTCGGTGTGCGGCATTGCGCTGCTGATGCTATGGGTGTTCCGCTCGCCGCGATTGCTGCTGTTCGGTTTCCTCTCGACGGCACTGGGCGTCGTCTGCGCGCTTGCGGTGACGATGCTGGTGTTCGGCAAGCTACACCTGCTGACACTGGTGTTCGGCGCGAGTCTGATCGGCGAGGCGGTCGATTACTCGATTCAGTACTTTGTCGTCTATCTCGGCACGCGGCGCAACTGGGATGCGCGACGTGGCGCACGCGCGGTGCGCCCGGCACTGGGCGTCGCACTGTCGACGAGTCTGCTTGGCTACGCGATTCTTGCATGGGTACCGTTTCCAGCGTTGAAGCAGATCGCGTGTTTTGCGATTGTCGGCATCTGCACCGCGTTCGCGTCCGTATTGTGGTTGTTGCCCACGCTGCTCACCACTGCACCGAAGCGCAGCCCGCGCGCACTTTTCAATGCAGCGGCAAGGCTGCTCGCACGCTGGCACGCTGCGATCGGCGGACGGCGCGCAGGGGTCGTCGCGGCGCTGCTGCTGGTCGCCGCGGCGCCGGGCTGGATGCGCCTCACGAGCGACGACGACATCCATCTGTTGATTCAGCGTGACCCGGCGCTGGTCGCACAGGAGCGCGAGGTCCGCGAGGCGACCGGCGTCGACAGCACGGCGCAATTTTTCGTCGTGCGCGGTGCGACGCCCGAAGCCGTGCTGGAGCGCGCAGAGATGCTTGGCGCGAAACTGGACGCGCTGCATGGCCCCCAGGGAGTGGACGGCTGGCAATCGGTGACGTCGTTTGTGCCGTCGGCGAAACAGCAAGCCGACGACCGCCGGCTGCTCGCACAGCGTGTGTTCGCCGATCCGGCGAAACTGGGTACGCTGCTGGACGACGCGGGCTTTCGCGACGAGGTCGCAACCACGTGGCTCGCGGCCTATACGAAATCGGCCGGGACGGCGCTCGGTATCGACAACTGGCTCGCCGCACCCTGGTCGCGGCCGTTCCGTCATTTGTGGTTGGGCAACGTGGGTGAGATCGACGGGCGCGCGGGCGGTTATGCGGCGCTCGTGATGCCGCGGCGCGTGACGACCGCGAACGAAGCGGCGCTGATCGCCATTGCCAGTGCGTTGCCGCAGGTGGTTTTCGTCGACAAGGCAGCGAGCGTGTCGCGTCTCTTCGGTGCGTACCGTGTCGACAGTGGGCTGTGGCTCGCAGGTGCACTGGTACTGGTCCTTGGTTTGCTGATGTGGCGTTACACATTGCGCGGTGGTCTCGCGACGGCGCTGCCGGTCATGCTCGCGGTCGGCGTAACGCTCTCGGTGTTCGGTTATGCAGGCGTACCGCTCAATCTGTTCAACTGGCTCGCGCTGATGCTGGTACTCGGCGTCGGGGCGAATTACGCGGTATTTCTGCGCGAAGGTGCGGGGCGCCCCGACGCCGACCTCGGTGCGGTGTGGACCGGCGTGCTGCTATCGGCGGCGACGACACTGCTCTCGTTCGGCCTGCTAGGGTTGAGCGCGATGCCGGCGCTGCGCAGCTTCGGCGGCACGCTTGCGTTGGGTATCGCGGTGTCGGTGCTACTCGCTCCGATCGGCATGCCGGCGTCTCCCAGGAGGATCGCTTGAGCGGAGTACCCGTCTATCTGCACGCGCTCGGCATGATCAATGCACTCGGCGCCGACCTCGACGCGATCGTGCCTGCGCTCGCCGCTTCTGCTGCGCCGGGAATGGGTGCGGTGCCGATGCGCAACGGCGACTCGTTCGTCGGCCGGGTCATGGCACCGCTTGACATTGCACCGCCCGCGGCGCTCGCGCACTACGACTGCCGCAACAACCGGCTGCTGCTTGCCGCGCTCGCGCAGATCGCGCCGGCACTCGAAAACGCCCGGGCCCGCTATGGTGCGCGGCGGATTGGCGTGGTGCTTGGCACGAGTACGTCAGGCATCGATGCCGCCGAAGCCGCGCTCGCGCAGCGCGTCCGTACCGGCGAGTTACCCGCCGCGTTCGACTACCGGCAGATGGAAATCGGCACGGTGGCGCCGTTCGCCGCTGCCGCGCTGAACCTGCGCGGACCGGCATTCACGATTTCGACCGCGTGTACGTCGAGTGCGAAAGTCTTCGTGGCGGCGCGCCGGCTGTTGCAACTGAAGTTGTGCGATGCCGTCGTAGTCGGCGGGGTCGACGCACTGTGCGAACTGACCGTACAAGGATTCGGCTCGCTCGAATCGACCAGCGTGTCGCGCAGCAATCCGATGAGTCGCAACCGCTGCGGGATCAACATCGGTGAAGGCGCTGCGGTGTTCCTGATGAGCCGTGACGAAGCGCTCGTCAGGCTGGCGGGTGCCGGCGAGTCGAGCGATGCCCATCACATCTCGGCGCCGGACCCGCAGGGTGTCGGCGGTGAACGCGCCCTGCGCGCGGCACTCGCCGATGCGGGGATTGCCGCGGCGGCGGTCGGCTACGTCAACCTGCACGCGACAGCCACGCGCAAGAATGACGAGATGGAAGCGCATTTGCTGGCCCGCGTGTTCCCGGCGGGTGTCGCGGCGAGCGGCACGAAGCCGTTGACCGGCCACCCGCTCGGCGCAGCCGGCGCGACCGAACTGGGGTTCGCGTGGCTTGCGCTGGCGCGTCCAGATGTCGCGTTGCCGCGCCATCTGTGGGACGGTGAGGCCGATCCTGCGCTACCGGTACTCGATCTCGTCGAAGACGAACGGCGGTTAGCGAGCGCAGGCGGCGCGTACGCGATGAGCAATTCCTTTGCATTCGGCGGCAGCAATGTCAGCCTGATCCTTGGCCGGTGATGCCCGTGACGACACCTACGATCGAATCTGTTTTCCCACCCGTCGAGACGATCCTGCCGCATCGCGGCACGATGCTGCTGCTCGAGCGCGTGAGCGCGTGTACCGACGATGCGCTCACCGCGCATGCGAGAGTGAACCCGGCCGCGTGGTACGCCGATGCCAACGGTGCAATGCCCGCGTGGATCGGCATCGAACTGATGGCGCAGGCGATTGCCGCTCACGTCGGCCTGCTCGCCATGCGCGCGGGCGGCACGGCGCGCCCAGGCGTGCTGCTCGGTTCGCGCAGCTACACGGCGGTGCTGTCCGCTTTTCCGCGCGCGGCGCAGTTGCGGATCGAGACCAGCGAACTATTGCGTAGCGAAGCAGGGCATGGCGCGTACGAATGCACAATCGATTGCGGCACGACACGCTGTGCCGAGGCGGTGATCAAGGTGTATCAGCCCACCGATTTCCAGACATTCATTGAAGGGAGTTTCAGGTCATGAGCCGGCGTGTCCTTATAACCGGTGCAAATCGCGGCATTGGCCGCGCGATAGCCTATCAGCTTGCCGCCGACGGTTTCGCCGTATCGGTGCATTGCCGCAGTGGCCGCGCCGAAGCCGACGCGGTCACGGCAGGCATCGTCGCCCAGGGCGGCGCGGCACGCGTGTTGCAGTTCGATGTGCGCGAGCGCGCCGTCTGTCGCAATCTGCTCGAAGCCGACGTTGCCGCGCATGGCGCGTACTACGGGATCGTCTGCTGCGCCGGGGTGACCCGCGACGCGGCGTTTCCCGCGCTTACCGATGAAGACTGGGACATCGTGATCGAAACCGGTCTCGATGCGTTCTACAACGTGGTCCACCCCCTGACGATGCCGATGGTGCGTGCTCGCAAGGGTGGCCGGATCGTCACGATCGCGTCGGTGTCCGGTGTGATCGGCAATCGCGGCCAGGTGAACTACAGCGCAGCGAAGGCCGGGTTGATCGGAGCGACGAAAGCGCTGGCCGTCGAACTTGCGACGCGCAACATCACGGTCAACTGTGTCGCGCCCGGACTGATCGAGACCGGCATGCTCGACACCACGTCGCTCGAACACGGACTGCAGGCGGTGCCGATGAAGCGCGTCGGCCAGCCGGCCGAAGTCGCGTCGGTGGTGAGTTTCCTGATGTCCGATGCAGCCTCGTATGTGACGCGGCAGGTGATCGGTGTGAACGGCGGGATGGTCTGATATGAAGCGCGTCGTCGTTACAGGTATGGGCGGCGTCACGGCGTTCGGCGATCGCTGGGACGACATAGAAGCGCACTTGCGCGCCGGACGCAATGCGGTGCGTCGCATGACTGAATGGGACTACTTCGAGTCTCTGCATACGCGGCTGGCGTGTCCGCTGCCCGGCTTTAGCGCGCCTGCGCACTATCCACGCAAAAAGACCCGCTCGATGGGGCCGGTGTCGATGTATGCCGTGCGAGCGAGTGAACTCGCGCTGGAGGACGCCGGACTCGCCGAAGACCTGTCGATCCGCGATGGCCGCATGGGGGTCGCGTACGGATCGTCGTCGGGATCCGTCGCGCCGATCCGTGCGTTTGGCGCGATGCTTCAAACCGGGTCGATGACCGATGTCTCCTCAAACAGCTACGTGCAGATGATGCCGCATACCGCGGCGGTCAACGTCAGCCTGTTCTGGGACCTGAAGGGACGTATTGTGCCGACGTCGTGCGCATGCGCGTCGGGTAGCCAGGCGATCGGCTACGCCTATGAGACGATCGCGACCGGCAAGCAGCAACTGATGCTCGCGGGCGGCGCGGAGGAACTGTCGGGGCCCGCAGTCGCCGTGTTCGATACGCTGTATGCGACCAGTACCCGTAACGACGAAGCGCATCTGACGCCACGGCCGTTCGACCTGAAGCGCGACGGCCTCGTGGTCGGCGAGGGCGCGGCGACGCTGGTGCTTGAAGAGTACGAGCACGCGAGAGCGCGCGGCGCGCGGATTCACGCGGAGATTGTCGGCTTTGGCTGCAATTCCGATGGCGCGCATATGACCCAGCCCACTGCCCCGACCATGGCGATCGCGATGCGGCTTGCGCTCGACGATGCACAGCTTGCCCCCGCCGCGATCGCCTATGTGAACGCGCACGGCACGTCGACGGATCGCGGCGATGTTGCGGAAAGCCACGCCACCGAGCAGGTGTTCGGCGCGCGCATGCCGATCAGTTCGCTGAAGAGCTACGTGGGCCACACGCTCGGCGCATGCGGTGCGCTGGAAGCATGGTGGACGATCGAGATGATGAAGCGCAACTGGTACGCGCCGACGCTGAACCTGACTGAAGTCGACCCGGCGTGCGCGTCGCTCGACTACATCGTCGGCGGTGGCCGGGAGATCGACGCGGAGCACGTGATGAGCAACAACTTCGCGTTCGGCGGGATCAACACATCGCTTGTTTTCAGGCGCGTGCGATGAGCGCGCATACATCGCGCGCGACGTCGCGTGTCGTCGTCACCGGCATGGGTATCGTGTCGTGCCTCGGCAATACGCTCGACGATGTGTCGGCTGCGCTGCGCGAGGGGCGCAGCGGCCTGTCGCGAATCGACGCGTGGCGCGCCCGTGGCTTTGGCAGCCAGGTGGCGGGCGTTGCATCGGTGGCGGGCGCGCTGCCCTTCGACCGCAAGCTCGAACGCTTCATGGGCGATACCGCGCGCTTCGCATGCCATGCGGCGCGTAGTGCGATTGCCGATGCCGAACTCGATCCGGCGACGCTGCGCTCGCCGCAGGCGGGCGCCGTGATCGGCTCCGGCGTCGGCACCATGTCCACGTACGACCACGCGATGGCAATCGCACACACGCGCGGCGTCGACAAGGTGCCGCCGTACACGGTGCCACAGGCGATGAGCAGCACCGCCTCCGCGAATGTCGCGCAGGCGTTCGGTCTGGAAGGCGTGAGCTATTCGCCGTCTTCGGCCTGCACGACGTCCGCGCTCGCGATCGGTCAGGCGATGCAACTGATCCAGACGGGTCGCCAGCAGATCGTGCTCGCGGGTGGTAGCGAATCGCTGCACGACAACATGACGTTGATGTTCGATGCGATGGGCGCGCTGTCGCGGCACTTCAACGACACGCCGCAGCGCGCGTCGCGCCCGTACGATACGGCGCGCGACGGTTTCGTGATCGCATCGGGCGGCGGTGTGCTGGTGCTGGAGGCGCTCGATCACGCGCTTGCCCGCGGCGCACGCATTTACGCGGAGCTGACCGGCTTCGGAGAAGGTACCGACGGTGCCGGCATGGTGACACCGCACGCGCCGGGGATTGCGCGTGCGATGCGTGCCGCGCTCGACGAAGGCGGCGTACGACCCGGCTACATCAACACACATGGACCGTCGACACCGCTTGGCGACATCGAGGAACTGCGCGCGCTTGCCGACGTGTTCGGCCCGGAGGTGCCGCCGTTTTCCTCGACCAAGGGGTTGACCGGGCATCCACTCGGCGCATGCGGGGCGCACGAGGCGATCTACACGCTTCTGATGATGCGCGATGGTTTTATCGCAGGGACGACGGGGATCGAGACGATCGACCCACGGGTCGGCCACCTGCCGCTCGTGCAAGCCTCGCGTGCGGCGCAGATCGATGCGGCGATGTCGGTTTCTTTCGGGTTCGGCGGCAGTTGCGCGAGCCTGATGTTTCGCGCCTGGAAGGGTGCATAAAATCCTGCAACGTAGTTGCAATAACGAGAGAAATAACAATGAAGATCAGATACGCGGTTGGCATGGTGATCGTTGCGGCGATCACCCAGACGGGGTGTGCAACGCATGTTCGGTCGTTGCCGTTGCAGGCGAAGTTGACCCAGCCGGATGCCAGCTCGGCGGTAGCGCTTTATTTCGGTTCGCAAACCCACGAGGCGGTGAAGACGCAGCTTGGCGAGGTGACAGCGTCGGCGCGCATCGCGCGTAAGGTCGACGACGAGCAGGTGTCGTGCGATACCGCCTTGAACGAGGCGTTGCACAAGCTGCGCGACGATGCAGGCTCACGTCATGCGAATGCCGTGATCAATATTCGCACGAGCTTTCACAGCACCGAGACGGAAGCGGCCGATACCTTCACCTGTGGCGTAAGCGGCAGCGCCGCCGCGCTGCACGTGCGCGGCGATGCAGTCACGCTCGAGCAGTAACACTCGCAACGAAGTGAGCGTTGGGTGGCGGCATGCGAGGAGCGCTGGCCGGCGCTGCCCCGATGCCGCCACGGTCTGGATCAGCCTGTCTTGACCGCGGCGACGTTGACGAGCGTTTCGCGGCGCTTGCCCGGCTGAGGATGGGACAGGCCGAGTCGTTCGAGCAGACCGAAGTCTTTTGCGCGACTCCACCACAGGTAGGGCAGCGACACGTTGTGCGTGCCGAACGCGAAGCCGGCATCGCGGATCATCTGCAGATAACCGTCGGCGCTTTTCTGCACGTGCATCGGATGGCGGAACAGCAGCCGGATGACCCACGAGCGGATGTATGCGTCGGTCGATTCGGCGAACAGCAGCACGCCGCCAGGCTTCAGGACGCGGCGGAATTCGCTGAGCGCGCGGTCCTGCTCGACGAGATGATGGAAGGTCTGGTGGCAGAACACGAAATCGGCGCTCGCGTCGGGTAGCGGCAGGTTTGCACAGTCGCCGTGCAGTAATTCGATGTCGATGGCGCGATCAGCCTGCGCGCGACAAGTGTGCGCGGCCGCTTCGGCGAGCACCAGCGACGGCGCATGAAAATCGACGCCGACGATGCGGCGTGGGCGGAACGCGCTGGCCAGCAGGCGGAACGAGATGCCTTGACCGCAGCCGACGTCGACGATCGTGGGCGAGTCAGGCAGCGGGGCGTCGACGAGCTGCTTGAGGTCGTTGATCGCGACGCGCAGCACGTGGTGTTCCCACGTGTGAGTACGCAGGAACCAGATGCCGAAGGCAGTTTCGGGCACGAACGGCACGCTGGAAAATTGAGATGGCGACACGTGGTTTCCCCGGTAGAGGTGCAGTCTCGCCGCGGCGAGCGTTCGACATTGTAAAGCCCGATGCCGGGGCGCGCGAGCGATGGCGACACCGCCCGGGACGGATCAATGCAGCGAAGAACAGGTGAGCGGAATGTCTTTAGATCAGAATGTGACCGTCGATGTAGCGATTATCGGCGCTGGGCCCGCGGGTGCCGTTGCGGCGGCGTTACTGCGGCGTGCGGGACACTCGGTGCGAGTGCTCGAACGGCAACATTTTCCACGCTTTTCGATCGGTGAAAGTCTGTTGCCGCAGAGCATGACCTACCTTGAAGAAGCGGGCATGTTGCAGGCGGTGGTTGAAGCGGGTTTCCAGTACAAGAACGGCGCGCACTTTATCTGCAACGAGCAGACGTCGTCGTTCGACTTCCGCGACAAGCACACACCGGGGTGGGGCACGACATACCAGGTCGAGCGCGCGGTTTTCGACGATCTGTTGATCCGCTGCGCACAGCAGCAGGGTGCCGAGGTCAGCTTTGGCCACACGGTGCGCGCGATCCAGACCGGTGCGGCGCCTGTGCTCGATATCGAAGACGAGGCGGGTGCGGCGTACCGCGTGCAGGCGCGCTTTGTACTCGACGCGAGCGGTTTCGGCCGTGTGCTGCCGCGGCTCTTGAACCTCGAGGCGCCGACACGGATGCCGACTCGCGCCGCGATCTTCACCCACGTACGCGACGGCTTGCCCGCTGGCACGACCGATCGCAACAAGATCAGCGTGGCCGTGCATCCGCGGCGGCGCGACGTCTGGTACTGGATGATTCCGCTGGCTGGCGGCCGCTCGTCGGTTGGCTGCGTGGCGGAGGCGAGCTTTCTCGATGTACCGGATGCAGAACGCGAAGCGAAGCTGCGCAGCCTGATCAACGAGGAACCCACACTGGGTAGACTGATCGGCGCCGCACCGTTCCTGATGCCGGTGCGGCAGATCGGCGGGTATGCCGCGAACGTCGAGAAACTGCACGGCCCCGGCTATGCGCTGCTCGGCAACGCCGGTGAATTTCTCGACCCGGTGTTTTCTTCAGGCGTGACGATCGCACTGCGCTCCGCGCATCTCGCGACGCGCGCGTTAATACGGCTCCTGCGCGGCGAGGCCGTAGACTGGCAGGCCGATTACGACGTACCGCTGCGCAAGGGTATCGATACGTTCCGTGCGTTCGTCGAGCGGTGGTATACCGGCGAGCTACAGGACATCATTTTTCATCCGCACCAGACGGAGGGAATCCGTCGCATGATCAGTGCGGTGCTAGCGGGTTATGCGTGGGACGAGACGAATCCGTACGTTGCCGACCCGGTGCGCAGACTCAATGCGCTGCACGAAGTTTGCATGCAACCGGTGTGACGTGGCGTGAAGCGTTGCGACGGGCGGTGCAATCCAGATGCGCCGCCCGCCGCGGAATCTCGGGTTACGCAGCAATCCTCGCACTGCGAGCCGCATGCACCCGCTCCCGATCGCGCTCGTGCACACACTTCCCAGCCGCATAAGTCGCGTACACCGCGCGATCGTCGCCGAGCAGCGCGAACGCAAACAGCAGTTCCTCCAGCGATTCCACCCGCGCCGTACGGCGCGCCAGCAACGGCGTCGCCGCCGGATCGAGCACGACGAAATCCGCTTCCGATTGCACGGCGAGCGTCCCGACCTTGTCGGCAAGATCGAGCGCCTGTGCGGCGCCGGCAGTGGCGAGCCAGAACATGCGCGTGGCACTCAGATGATGGCCGGTGAGGCGCGCGACCTTGTGCGCTTCGTTCATCGTTTGCAGCATCGAAAACGACGTGCCGCCGCCGACGTCCGTTGCGAGTGCGACCGGCTGCCCCGTTTCCCCTGCCTTGTCGAAATCGAACAGTCCGCTGCCGAGAAACAGGTTCGAGGTCGGGCAGTGTGCGGCGACGGTACGGGTCTGCGCCATCCGCCGACGGTCTTCGTCGTCGAGATGGACACAGTGTCCATACACCGCGCGCGGACGCAGCAGCCCATAGTGATCGTAGATGTCGAGATAGCTGCGATGACCGGGAAACAGGCTCGCGACCCATTCCACCTCGGCGAGATTCTCCGCGACGTGACTCTGAATAAAGATGTCCTGATGCTGCTTCGCGAGCACGGTGCATGCTTCGAGCTGTGCTTCCGTCGACGTCGGCGCGAAGCGCGGCGTCAGTGCATACATCTGCCGGCCGCGGTTGTGCCAGCGGCCGATCAGCTCGGCGCTGTCGTCGTAGCCCGATTGCGCGGTGTCGCGCAGAAACTCGGGGCAATTGCGATCCATCAGCACCTTGCCGGCGACCATCCGCAGGTTGCGCGCTTCGCTTTCGGTGAAAAACGCATCGGCGGAATGCTTGTGCACGGTGCAGTAGACGAGCGCGGTCGTCGTGCCGCACGCGAGCAGCTCATCGACGAAGAAGCGCGCGGTATCCGCGGCAACTGCGGGGTCGGCGAAACTGCCTTCGGTTGGGAACGTGTACGTCTCGAGCCACGGCAACAAGCCCGGTGCCGGCGACGCGATCATGTCGGTCTGCGGGTAGTGGATGTGCGAATCGATGAAGCCCGGCACGATGAGCTTGTCGCGCATCTCGTGCACCTGCGTGCCCGGTGCGAGCTGGGTCGATACGGTGTTCCATGCGCCCGCTGCGACGACACGGCCGTCATCGACGATGAGCAGGCCGTCTTCGTCGAAGACCGCTGCGTGGTGCGATTGCGCAGGATCGCCGTTGAATCTCAGCAATTGTGCGCGGTAAGCCGATTGAGTCATGGGAAAAACTGTCTCCGTCGTGTAGCGATTGAAGTGGTGTGGGTTGGTGGGCTGTGCGCGGTGGGGGGCCGCGCGGCCTTCGTGGGTTCTGTGGATATCGGTGACCTAAGTGCGCGCAGTTACTGCGCGCCATCGCCGTGCCAATGCGCATCGAGCCTTGCAATCAGCGCCGCGCGCTCGTCCGGCGTGACGAACGATGCTTCGAAGCTGTTGCGCACGGTCGTGTAGACCTCGGTATCGGTAAGCTTCAGCGCTTCGATAATTGCGAAGTAATTGGTGTTCACGTAGCCACCGAAGTACGCCGGGTCGTCGGAATTCACGGTGACGGCGACACCGCGATCGAGCAACTCCTTCAGCGTGTGCTTCGTGAGATCGTCGAACACGCACAGCTTCAGGTTGGAGAGCGGGCACACCGTCAGTGCGACGCGCGAATCGGCGAGACGCGCGACGAGTGCCGGGTCTTCGATGCTGCGCACACCGTGATCGACGCGATCCACTTTCAACAGATCGAGTGCTTCGTAGATATACGACGGCGGACCTTCTTCGCCCGCATGCGCGACGAGTTTGAGCCCTAGCGCACGCGCTTTCGCGAACACGCGCTCGAACTTCGACGGCGGATGGCCGCGCTCCGACGAATCCAGACCGACACCGATCAACCGGTGGCGATAGCGCTCGAAAAGCGGCAGCGCCGCATCGAACGTAGCGAGCGCATCTTCTTCGGACAGATGGCGCAGGAAGCACAGGATCAGCTTGCTCGACAGGCCCTGCTTTTCCGCATCGGCAAGCGCACGCTCGATACCCGCGACCACGACATCGATCGATACACCGCGTTCGGTGTGCGTCTGCGGATCGAAGAAGATTTCGGTGTGCGCGACATGATCGGCGAGGGCGCGCTCGGCGTAGGCCATCGTCATGTCGTAGAAATCCTGCTCGGTGAGCAGCACGCTCGCGCCTGCATAGTAGATGTCGAGAAACGATTGCAGATCGGTGAACGCATACGCCGCGCGCAAGGCATCGATCGATGCGTACGGCAGCGTTACGCCGTTGCGCTCGGCGAGCCGGAAGATCAGCTCGGGTTCGAGCGAGCCTTCGATATGAATGTGCAGTTCGGCCTTCGGTGCGCGTGCAACCTTGTCGGCGAGAGTGGGTGCGATCGTTGTAGTCATCTTCGATTCTTCGGGGGCAGGTTTGGTTTATTGAAAACAGATGCATATCCGGAGGGGCAGCTCCGGTTTATCCGATGTCAGGTGCAATTCGCCCGGCTGCGGCCAGCGCCGCGGCGGAAGGCCCGGCAGGCGCATTCGCTTCGACGGCCTGTAACAGCTGCGCAGCCGCGGAAACCGCGATGACTTCCGGCGACTTGTCGACGATCCCATCCACACCGAGCGGGCACTTCATCCGCGCGATCTGCGCAGGGTCGATGCCGCGCGCGGCAAGCCGGTGCTCGAACTGCTTGCGTTTCGTGTGCGAGCCGATCATGCCGAAGAACCCGTAATCGCCGCGCAGCAGGATGCGCTCGGCGAGTTCGAGATCGACCTGGTGGTTGTGCGTCATCACGATGAAATACGTGTTCGGTGCGGCTTCGTCGACGGCGGCGTCGGGCGCATCGTTTGCGTCGATCGTCAGGTTTGGCGCGTTGAGCGTTTCCGGTGGCGGAAACTGCGCGTCGCGCTCGTCGACCCAGCGCACGTGACAAGGCAAGGTGGCGAGCACACGCACGAGTGCGGCACCTACGTGACCCGCGCCGAACAACACCACCGAGAAGTCGCGCGGCGCGATGGTTTCGGTCAGCAACGCGCCGCTCGCTTCGAAGCCGGCGCCGTCCCACAGCAGACAGTCCGCGCTTTCCACACCGGGTTCCGGTTCGGACAGCAGCACGGCGTCCGCTGCGGCGGTATCCGCGGCGGGACCGAATGATACGCTACGCACCATCGATTGCCCGGCCGCGATGCGCTTTGCCAGCGACGTGACCCAACCGAGATCGCCGATATCGAGCCGCTCGAACGCGAGCACGACCGCACCGCCGCAACATTGGCCGAGGCTCGGGCCGAGCGCAAAGCGTTCGAGCCGACGCATGCGCGGTGTGCGCATGCCGTCTTTGAGCACCTTGCGAGCGCTCTCGATTGCTTTCCACTCGAGATGGCCGCCGCCGATCGTATGCCGCGCCGAATCGCGCGTGACGATCATCTTCGTACCGGCCCCGCGCGGTACCGATCCTTCGGCACGCGCCACCGTGACGAGCACGACAGCATCGCCGTGCGCGAGCAGTTGTTGCAGATCGGGTAGCCAGGCTTGCATCCGGCATTCTCCAGTAAGGCCCGCACGAGGTATCCGGGTGGGCGGTTAGGTACGGTCGATGCGACTAGACGGCGGTATCGGCCGTCTTTGCTGACGGCGGTGTCGCCGCGCCGGCCGCGTTCGGTTCCTGATGTTCCTGTTCCTGTGGCGGCGCACCGAGTGCCTCGATCGCGTCGAGTATTGCCTCCGGCGTCGCGGGCGCGCGCAGCGGCGGCGCGCGCTTCGCGTGAGGCACGGCTGCGGCGATCGCATCGCGAAGCGCCAGGAACACCGAGAACGGCAACAGCAACGGCGGCTCGCCGACGGCCTTCGAACGGAACACGGTCGGCTCGGCGTTTTCGTTGCGATAGAGCCGCGTGTAAAACGCAGCCGGTGTGTCGCTTACGGCGGGAATCTTGTAGGTGGAGGGCGCGTGCGTCATCAGGCGGCCGTCGCTGTTCCACCAGAGCTCTTCGGTGGTGAGCCAGCCCATGCCCTGGATAAACGCGCCTTCCACCTGGCCGATATCGATGGCCGGGTTGATCGATTGACCCGCGTCGTGCAACAGGTCGGCACGCACCAGCTTCCATTCGCCGGTCAGCGTATCGACGACGACCTCCGATGCGGCCGCACCGTACGCGAAGTAGTAGAACGGATGGCCGGTCAACGTCTTCGCGTCCCAGTGGACTTTCGGCGTCGCGTAGAAACCATCGGACCACAACTGCACGCGTGCGAGGTACGCGCTCTCGACCAGTTGCGCGAACGGTATCGATGCGCCGTTCGCGTGCACTGTGCTGTCTGCGAAACGCACGTCCTGCGTTTCGCCACCGAGTTGTTGCGCGGCCAACGCGGCCAGTCGCTCGCAAATGATGTGCGCGGCTGCTTCGGCGGCCTTGCCGTTCAGGTCGCTGCCGGTCGATGCCGCCGTTGCCGACGTGTTCGCGACTTTCGATGTATCGGTGGCTGTCACGCGTACGCGCGACAACGGCAGGCCGAACGCGTGTGCAACCACTTGAGCGACCTTGGTGTTGAGCCCCTGGCCCATTTCAGTGCCGCCATGATTGACGAGCACCGAGCCGTCCCGGTACACGTGAACAAGCGCGCCGGCCTGATTCAGAAACGGCACGTTGAACGAGATGCCGAACTTCACGGGCGTCAGTGCAATGCCGCGCCGGAGTATCGGGCTCGTCGCGTTGAATGCGGCGATTGCATTGCGGCGCGCCTCATACTGGCTCGTCGCGAGCAGTTCGTCGGTAAGCGGCGCGAGGATGTTGTCCTCGACGCGCTGACCGTACGGCGTCACATCGCGCTCTCCGACGCCGTAGTAATTCACGCGCCGCACGTCGAGCGGATCGCGCTGCAACTGTCGCGCGATGTCATCGAGCATGACTTCCATCACGAGCGCGCCCTGCGGGCCGCCGAAGCCGCGAAACGCCGTGTTCGACTGCGTGTTGGTCTTGCAGCACAGCGCGACGATATCGACATCGGACAGGTAGTACGCGTTGTCGACATGGCAGACGGCGCGTGTCGCGACGGCGCCGGACAGATCGGCGGAATAGCCTGCACGCAACGCGATCTCGACGCGCACGCCGGCGATGCGACCGTCGTCGTCGAAACCGACTTCGTATTCGTACGCAGCGTCGTGGCGCTTGCCGGTGATCGTGAAGTCGTCGTCGCGATCCGCACGCAACTTCACCGGTCGATTCAGCCTGCGGGCAGCGAGCGCGGCCGCGCAGGCAAACACCGCCGATTGCGATTCCTTGCCGCCGAACCCGCCGCCCATCCGCCGGCATTCGCAGACCACGTTATGCGCGGGCAGGTTGAGCATGTGCGCGACCAGCGCCTGCATTTCGCTCGGATGCTGCGTCGAACTGTAGATGAGCATGCCATCCATCTCTTGCGGCACCGCATACGCGATCTGCCCTTCCAGATAGAACTGCTCCTGGCCGCCTACTTCGAATGTGCCGGTCATGCGATGAGCCGCCGCCGCGATACGTGCGGCGGGTGCGCCGCGAGTCAGATGCAGCGGCGGCAACACGAACGATTGACGTGCCTTCGCTTCGGCGATGGTGAGTACCGCTTCGAGCGGCTCGTAACGGACCACGTCTTCGCTTGCGGCGAGCGCGGCTGCGCGGCGCGCGAGCGTGTGGCTCTGCGCGATCACGACGAATACCGGCTGGCCGAGATATTGCACTTCGCCGTCGGCGAGAATCGGATCGTCGTGCAGTACCGGGCCGCAGTTGTTTTCACCTGGAATGTCGCTCGCTGTCAGCACGGCGACGACGCCCGGCGCGGCGCGCACGGCGGCGAGATCCATCGAGACGATGCGCGCATGTGCATGGCGCGCGAGGCCGAGCGCCGCGTGCAACGTGCCGTGCAGTTCGGGTAGATCGTCGGTGTAGTGCGCTTCGCCGCTCACGTGCAGTTGCGCCGACTCATGCGGCAGCGACACGCCGATCGACGCGTGGTTTGCGTCGTCTGCAGTAGAAGTGTCGATGCGCGAGCTCATGGCTGAGGCTCCTTCGCGAGCGTGACTTCGTCGGCTGCGTCATGCACGTCACGCGTGCCGAACGCAAATGCGTTCACGTCGTGCAGACCAAGCGGCGCGTTGTCGCGCGTCTCCAGATGGAAGCGCCACAGCAGATTGCGCGCCACCTTCAAACGATAGGCGCCCGACGCGCGCATATCGGTCAGCGGTTGATAGTCGGCGGCGAGCGCATCCATCGCGCGACGGGCGGTGGCCGCATCCCAAGGCGCGCCTGTGAGCACCGCTTCCGCCTGGGCCGCACGCTGCGGCACCGCCGCCATCCCACCGAACGCGATGCGCGCGTTGACGATCGTGTCACCGTCGACGCGCAGTGCGAACGCCGCACACACCGCCGAAATATCCTGATCGTAGCGCTTCGATACCTTATAGGTGCGAAAGCGCAGTGTGGGAGCCGGTCGAGGCACGCGGATCGCCGCGACGAATTCTCCGGCCGTGAGCGCCGTTTTCCGGTAGCCGGGATAGAACGCATCGAGCGGCACGGTGCGCGTTTTGCGCGCATGGCGCAGCACGACCTGCGCACCGAGCGCGATCAGCGCGGGCATCGAATCGCCGATCGGCGAGCCGTTCGCGATATTGCCGCCGAGCGTGCCCGCATTGCGGATCGGCAGCGAGGCGAAGCGGACCCATAGCTCGGCGACTTCGGGGTAATCGACGGCGAGTGCGGCGTAGGCCGCTTCGAGCGATACCGCCGCGCCGATGGTGAGTGTCTGCGCATCGCGCTCGATGGTCTTGAGCGCTGCCACGTTGCCGACGTACAGGATGTCGCCGAGGTCGCGAAACTGCTTGGTGACCCACAGGCCAACATCGGTGCCGCCGGCCAGCACGCGCGCCTGAGGATGCTGCGCATACAACTGCGCGAAGCCGTCGAGGTCGACCGGCGCATGGAACGTCGGCGAACCGGCGGCGGTGCCGCGCACGTCGGGGGCGGTATAGGTGAAGGCGTGGCGACGCTGGACCGGTTCGAGCGCAGCGCACACCGCAGCGCGATCGAGCGCGACGCGCGGGTATTGCGTGTAGTCGAACATTTTCTGCGCGGCATCGACGATCGGGCGGTAGCCGGTGCAGCGGCACAGATTGCCGGAGAGTGCGGCGGCGATTTCATCGCGTGTTGGCAGGCCGGCGTCGGCGGGCTGGTTTTCGTAGAGCGCCCACATCGACATCGCGAAGCCGGGCGTACAGAAGCCGCATTGAGAGCCGTGACAATCCACCAAAGCCTGCTGGACCGGATGCAGTGCGCCGTTAGCGGCGCGCAGGTCTTCGATAGTGAAGAGGGCGCGGCCATCGAGCGTAGGCAGGAACTGGATGCAGGCGTTAACCGCTTTCAGCGCGAGCGAGCGTTGCGGACCCAGCTCGCCGACCACCACCGTGCACGCGCCGCAATCGCCTTCGGCGCAGCCTTCCTTCGTTCCCGTGCAATGCAGGTCTTCGCGCAGGTGCTGCAGCACGGTGCACGAAGCGGGCACGTCCGTGACTTCACGGAGGGCCCCACGGTAATAGAAACGGATGGTTTGCGTTGTCATGGCGAATCCGAAAGACATTGCGGACCGGGCGCGCGTTACGCATGAGGTCGAGCCGTAGCCGGCCTCGCGCACGTAGATCGCCATCCATGCCCGAAGATAGCACCACCGCGCGTGGAAAGGATTCCCTGCCGGTAATGGGGGTTATCAGCCGCGGGTCATGACAACCGTACGATTCGCCCGCGCGGCGGAAGTTGCGTGGGGGCGGGAAGGGGCGAAAGGCGGTGGAAAGTGACGTGAAGCGGTTGGCCGGAGACAGGAAAGGCCGCGGAATGGGCCGGGTCAAAGCGGTGACGCCGGACCTGTCAACGCTGCGCGGCCACGCAAACGCCGCTGACCCCGCGGCGCCGGCATCGCGGGCTCCGCCGCAGCCGCCCCACATCGACCGGCAGTACAGCGGACAGGCCGTCCGGCAACGAGCGCGCCGGGCGGCAACCCCGAATCAGCTGATGCGGCGCCGGTTACGCACGAGACTGCGCACGAGCGGCACGAACGCGACGACGAAGCCGAGCAGCGACCACATCGGCAGCGTCAGGCCGAGAATCGGCGGATAGGCGGTTTCGCAAAGGCCCGCCACCTTGAACACGCCGGGCAGCCAGTGCGCGGGCGGCAGGCTGTCGACGACCGGTTGCAGCGCGTCGAACCCGCAGCTAAACCCCGGGTTCGCCTGCACGTAGACGTGTTTCGCCGCGGTAGCGATGCCGGCTGCCGCCGACAGCACGGCCAGCAGTTCGAGCAGGCGCACGCCGCGCCAGCCGCGCAGCCGCGCGCCGAGGAACGCGAAGATCGCGATCAGCAGATAGAAGTAGCGCTGCATGATGCACAGCGGGCACGGGTCTTCGTGCTTGAAGTACTGGAGGTACAGCGCGCCGGCCACCAGCGCAAGACAGATGAAACCGAGCAGGACCAGCAGGGAGCGCTCGCGGCGCAGGACGGCGTTGTCGTTGTTCATGGATCGATCGTGTGGCGGTCGGTGAATGCCGGGGGAGCTCCCCCAGGCGGGTGCCCGCGATTCTAGCGCGAACCCGGGCCACCGCGCCTTTCGTCTAACGGATCGTCGTCAGAACGGCCTCGGCGGCCCGGCCGAGGGCCAGCAGCGCGTCGTCGTTGTGCGGGGCGCCCGCCAGCATCAGGCCGACCGGTGCATCGCCGCGCCGGTGGCAGGGCAGCGACAGCGCGCACGTATCGAGGAAGTTGAACGCGCTCGGATTGCGCAGGATCAGCGCGTTGGTGCGACCGAATGCCTCATCGTCGTCGATCAGGTCGGCGACGCGCGGCGGCACGACAGGCACGGTCGGCGCGACCACCGCGTCGAAGCGCTGCCACAGCGCGCGGGCTGCTTCCAGCATCGCGTGGCGTTCGGCGAGCAGGTCAAGATAGTCGGCGGCGCTGGCCGGCTGTCCCTTCAGGATCCGGACCAGCACGCGCGGATCGTAGAGGTCGCGATGCTTTTCCAGCAGCGGCCGGTGCCAGGCGTACGCTTCGATCGGCGAAAAGCCGAAGCGGTTGATTTCCGCCAGGCGGTCGAGCGGCGCGAAGCGGACTTCCTTGACGATCGCGCCGGCGGCTTCGAGATGCTTGAGCGCCATATCGACAGCTTCGGTGACCGCCGGCTCGACACCGTCCGTTACGTAGTTGGTTAACACGCCGAGGCGCACGCCTTCGAGCGGCCGGGCGGCCGGCACACGCGGTTCCAGCCCCGCCAGCATCCGGTCCACCAGCGCGCAGCACGCGACCGACACGCCGATCGGCCCGAACGAATCGAGCGTTGACGACAGCGGCACGCCGCCTTGCTTCGGAATCCGCTCGGCGGTCGGTTTGAAGCCGGTCAGACCGCACAGCGCGGCCGGGATGCGGATCGAGCCGCCGGTGTCGGTGCCGAGCGCAATCGCCGCCATGCCGTCGGCGACCGAAGCCGCCGCGCCCGACGAAGACCCGCCCGAGATCCGTTCGTCGCCGGGTTCGCTGCGCCGGTACGGCGACAGCGGATTCCCGTAATGCGGATTGAGCCCAAGCCCTGAAAACGCGAACTCGCTCATGTTGGTGCGCCCGACGATCACCGCTCCCGCACGCTTCAGCCGCGCGACGGCGATGGCATCGGCGGTGGCGGGCGGCGCATCGGCGAGCACGCGGGAACCCGCGCGCGTCACCTGGCCTTCGATATCGAACAGGTCCTTCACCGACACCGGAATCCCCGCGAGCGGCGACAGTACGGTGCCCGCGGCGCGCAGACGGTCGTGCGCATCGGCGGCCGCGCGGGCGCTGTCGGCATCGACATGCATGAAGACGGTCGATCCCTGGCCTGCCGGATCGGCGATCCGTTCGAGCGCGGTTTCGACGAGCGCGCGGCTCGTGGTGCGACCGGCGGAGAGATCGGCGGCGAGTTGGGCGAGCGGCGGGAAAGGTGTGAAATCGGTGGTCATGGTCGTTCAGATCCGGTTGAAAAGCGTCGCGCGGAACGCTTCGATATGACGCTGCACGGACTGGCGCGCGCCGTCCGCATCGCGTTCGCGCAACAGGCGAAACAGTTCGAGATGCTCGTCGTGGACGTCTTCGAGATGGTGCGGCTCGGACAGCGAGATGAACCAGAAACGCAGCGAGCGTTCATGCAGTCCACGCAGGATGTCGGCGAGCACCGCGTTGCGCGAGGCGGCGGAAATGGCCAGATGGAACTCGCGATCGATGTCCATCATCCCTTCGACGTCATGCGCCGCGACGCAGACCGCCGAACGTTCGAGCAGCGCTTCCATCGCTTCGAAATCCTGCGCCTGCGCATGGCGCGCCGCGAGTTCGACGCAGTAGCTCTCGTTGACGAGCCGCACATCGATGATCGCGAGCACGTCGTCGAGCGAGACCGGGCGCACCATGATGCCCTTGCGCGGCATGATCGTGAGCATGCCTTCGTGAACGAGCCGGTGCAGCGCCTGGTGAACGGGAGTGCGACCGATGCCGGTCAGCGCCATCAGTTCGGCTTCGTTGAGCACTTCGCTTGGGCGCAGACGCATCGTGATGATCTCGCGCTTGACGAAATCGTAGGCCTGTTCGGCGAGGCTCGCGGCGTTCTGTGGCTTGGGGCGAGCGCTGCGGGAAGTCTGCGGGAGCGTCATGAAAAGGAGTGCGGTCGGTGTGGCCGCATTGTAGAACACGGCTGCGCGGCAAACAGGGCGCAGCGGGCCCGCGGACTCACCGCGCTGTCGGCGCTGCGAGCTGCGGTGTGAGTATTACGCCGCACTCGTCGCACCGTGCAGTACCTTCACGCGCGGCATCGCGAGCGTGACAAGTCCACCGACGATCAATGCACCAGCGATCAATAGCAAGCCGTAAGTCACGCTATGCGTCGCATCCTTGACGATGCCGAGCACATACGGGCTCACGTAGCCGGCCAGATTCGCAATCGAATTGATCACGGCAATGCCGGCGACCGCAGCCGTACCTTGCAGAAACGTCGTCGACATCGACCAGAAAATGCCGAAGCCCGCGAGGATGCCGACGTACGCGATCGACAGACCGGTTACGGCAAGCGGAATCGAGTTCGTGACTGACGCACTGCCGATCAACCCAGCCGCGCCAAGGAAGCAGCACACCGCGTAATGCCACCGACGCTCGCCCGTCACATCCGACGAACGGCCGATCAGGATCATGCCGATGCCCGCCGCGAGATAGGGAATCGCGGTGACGAAGCCGTTCGTCAGCAGGTTCGTCACGCCGAGGTCCTTGACGATCTGCGGCAACCAGAACGAGAAGCCCGCATTGCCGGTGACGAGACAAAAGTAGATCAGCGTCAGCAGCCAGAAGCGACTGGAGCGCAGCGCGACGGCAAGACTGTGTTCCGCGCCCGCTGCGGCCGCGACGCTGTTTTCGCGGGCGAGCCGGCCGAGGATGGCGTGCTTTTCTTCGGCGGTGAGCCAGGCGGCGTCGGCGGGGCTGTTGCGCAGCACGGCGAGCGCCCAGAAGCCGGTCAGGATCGACGGAATGCCTTCGATCAGGAACATCCACTGCCAGCCGCGCAGTCCGTGCGCTTCATGCAGCGCCGACATCAGGAACCCCGACAACGGCGCACCGATGATGCCCGCCACCGGAATCGCCGCCATGAACACGGCGACCATCCGCGCGCGCCGGTCGGACGGAAACCAGAACGTCAGATACAGCACGACGCCCGGCACGAGACCGGCTTCGGCGACGCCGAGGAAAAAACGCAGCACATAGAACGTGGTCTCCGAATGCACGAACATCATCGCGCACGACAGCGCGCCCCACAGGATCGTGATGCGGGCAATCGTGGCGCGTGCGCCGAAGCGCTTCAAAAGCAGATTGCTCGGCACCTCGAACACGAAGTAACCAAAGAAGAAGATCCCTGCACCGAGCCCATAAGCTGCATTCGACAGGCCGAGGTCGCCGGTGAACTGCAGCTTCGCGTAGCCGATGTTCACGCGGTCGAGATACGACAGCACATAGACCAGAAACAGGAACGGCATGATGTGCCAGGTGATCTTGCGCAGCGCGCTGGCTTCGGCGGAAGCGGCGGGAGTGAGGTTCATGAAAGACTCATTCGACGATGGGTAATGCGCGCACGCGATACGCGTGGCGCAGCGTGCGGTTCAGCACGGGGTCATGCAGTTCGAGTTCGAGCGCATCGCCGTCTCCCATCCCGACGATGCCGCCGATCACCGCCAGCGTGCCGCAGAACATCGCCGCGCCGGCCGGCACCGGTGCGCGTTCGAGCAGATCGGCGGCGGCGAGCAGCGAGGCCACGCTGCCTTGCTGGTACAGGCGACGCTCGCCGTTCAGTACGGCATGCGCGCGCAACTGCAACTGATCCCAGTGGCCGACGACGTCGTCGAAGCGCCACGCATCGCGTGCTACTGGCTTCGGGCAGATCTGCTTCGATACGGTTACGCCGTAGGCTTCGACTTCGCGGTCCGTGTGGTCGGAGCCGATCGTCACGAGCAGTCCGTCGGCGCTATGGACCAGCACGCACTCGGCTTCGCCGCTCGATTTCGTGCCGACCACGTCGATCTGTTCCGCCTGCGTGAGCAGGCCGGCGCCGAGACGGTAGAAGAGCGGTGTCGTGGACGGGCGTTTGACGCCGAGCGCGGCGAGTTCGGCGATGTGATGCTCGATCGCCGCCTGGTCGCGGCCGGCCCAACCGGCGATCGTCAACCGGTTGAGATCGACGGTGGACGGGGCGCTCGTTCCCGAGCGGCTCACGACATTGAACGACACCTGCGACATGACTGAACTCCAGATTGAATATGCGATAGATATTATTGTGATATTTCACAGACGTCCAGTCTGTCAAAAACATTCCTTGAGATGACTTAGGCCGTGCGCAGGATGCCGGACGGCCTAAGTCCGGCACGTCGCACACGTGCGTTACTATTCGGTCTCGACATTACTTTTTGTAAGGAAAGGCGCCCATGCACCACGGAATCGGCTTCATTCAGGATCTGGCGGTCGTGATGGCGTTTGCCGGCGTCGTCACCGTGCTGTTCCATCGCCTGAAGCAGCCGGTGGTGCTGGGCTATATCGCGGCGGGCGTGATCATCGGGCCGTACACGCCGCCGTTCCAGTTGATCCACGACGAGGCGACCATCCAGACGCTCGGCGAACTCGGTGTGGTGTTCCTGATGTTCTCGCTGGGGCTCGAATTCAGTCTGCGCAAGCTGTTCCGGGTCGGCGCGACCGCCATCGTCGCGGCGCTCTCGGAGATCGTGCTGATGCTGTGGATCGGTTACGAGATCGGCAGTGCGTTCGGCTGGAGCCCGATGGATTCGTTATTTCTCGGTGCGATCCTCGCCATCTCGTCGACGACGATCATCGTCAAGGCACTCTCCGAACTGGGTCTTAAGCGCGAGAACTTCGCGCAACTCGTGTTCGGCATTCTGATCGTCGAGGACATCCTCGCGATTGCGATGCTCGTGCTGTTGTCGGGCATCGCGCAGACCGGTCAACTCAGCGCGGGCGTTGCACTGATGACGCTCGGCAAGCTGCTGCTGTTCATGACCGTGTCGCTGGTGGTCGGCATTCTGGTCGTGCCGCGTGCGCTCAATTACGTGGCGCGTTCGCGCAGCGACGAGATGCTGCTCGTATCGGTGCTCGGTTTCTGTTTTGGCTTCTGTCTGCTGGTCGTGAAGCTCGACTACAGCATCGCGCTCGGCGCGTTCCTGATCGGCGCGATCATGGCCGAGTCGCGGCACCTGCATCGCATCGAGCATCTGATCGCGCCGCTGCGCGACGCGTTCTCCGCGATCTTCTTCGTGACGATCGGCCTGATGCTCGATCCGCGCATCCTCGTCGACTATGCATGGCCGATTGCGGTGATCACGGTGGCGGTGATCGTCGGCAAGATCGTGTCGTGCGGCCTCGGCACATTCCTCGCGGGCAAGGACGGGCGTACCGCGATGCGCGTCGGCATGACCGTGTCGCAGATCGGCGAGTTCTCGTTCATCATCGCGTCGCTTGGGTTGACGTTGAAGGTGACGAGCGCGTTTCTGTATCCGATCGCGGTGGCCGTGTCGGCGCTGACCACGTTGTTCACGCCATATCTGATCCGCGCCGCCGATCCGATTACGCAGCGTCTTGGCCGCGCGATGCCGGCTACGCTGGCCAACGTGTTCGGTATGTACTCGCAATGGCTTGGTAGCTTGCGGCCCGCGAGCAACGAACCGACGCTGCTCGGCATGACGCGGCGGATCGTGCTGCAGATCGCAGTGAACCTCGCACTCGTCGCGGCGATTTTTCTCGGCGTTTCGTATGGTGCGCCGCATGCAAGCGACTTCCTTGCGCACTGGGTGAATTCGGAGCCACTGCAGCGCGTCGTGCTGTGGAGCGGGGCGCTGCTGGTGTCGCTGCCGTTTCTCGTCGCGGTCTATCGCAAGACCAAATCGCTCGCGTTGTTGCTCGCGGAAGTCAGCGTACAGCCGGCGAAAGCGGGGCGCTTCACGAGCGCGATCCGCTATGCGATTTCCGACCTCGTGCCGATCGTCTCGATGGTGGGGGTATTCCTGCTGGTGGCGGCGCTATCGGGCGGCATTCTGCCGCCGACCGGTCTGCTCGTCGCCGTACTCCTGTGCGCGGCATTGCTGGTGGCATTGCTGTGGCGCTGGTGCGTGAGAATTCACGCGACGTTGCAGATCGCATTGCGCGAAACGTTCGAGGAACAGCCTGATCCGTGAAGCGGGTTGCCAGCCAGGTGCCACCGAAGTACTACCCAGGCAGGCCCGGCTGAGGCTGTGACGGTCGTCATGTGACAGAAACACACTAATGTGAGCAATTGTGTGCTGGTTTGCCGGGCACTCCTGGCTGAAGGATAATGGGTTCACATCCATTCGTTCGCGTGTCCAGACGCGCCTGTGCCACCGCCATGAGCGAAAACAAACCTGATCAGCCTGCCGTACCGGGCACCCCCTCTCCCTCCACCGCCCACCCGGATGCCGCGAAGCCGGCGCCACCTCCGTCTGCTACACCACCGGTGCAAGCCGCTACCGAAGCGTCATCGACCGATTCACCCGTCAGTGCCTCGAACGTCACGCCTGCCGATCCCGGCGCCGCGCAGCGGCAAGATGCGGCCGAAGCGCGTGCTTCCGCTGCACAGGCGACTGCAAGGCAGGAAGCCGAGGTGCGCGCGCGGACCGGCGGTGCACATGCGAACCAGGGTGCCGGCGCGGAAGCAACCGCAAATGCCGGCGCGAGCCCCGGCGAGGTGTCGGCGGCCGGGGCGGAACAGGCCAGTACCAGCGATGTCCCTGGGGAAACCGCGGCAGCCGCATCCGCTGCGCGCGCCGGTGCACCGCCACCCGGTTTCGGCGCGGCGCCGGATTTCAGCGCATCGAATCCGCCGCCGCCCAATGCGATACCGCCAGGCCAGCCCGCGTACCTGAAGCAGGCCGATTCCGCGTGGTCGGTGTTTGGACGGATCGTCGCGGCGCGGGCGCGGCGCATCTTCGATCGTGCCGGCCAGCGCATCACGCAACGCACATTACGCATTGGTGTCTCCGCACGGATCTTCCATCCTGAGCCCGGTGCGAAGGGATTGCGCGGCAAGACGCTGCAATACCTCGAGGAATCGATTGCGCACTGGGTGATGTCGCGTGATGTGCTCGTGTTCATGATCCCGACGGTCGGTCATCAGGGCATGCTGCACCCGAGCAACATTCGTCTGCGCGATTACGCGAAGCATCTCGATGGGCTGCTGCTGCAAGGCGGTGCGGATGTTTCGCCGCAGTCGTACACGGAGGCCGCGACGCATCCCGAATGGCCCGGCGACCGCGTGCGCGATATGTACGAACTGGAACTGCTGCACGAGTTCGTCGAGTCGGGCAAACCGGTGCTCGGTGTGTGCCGTGGGTGCCAGCTCATCAACGTCGCGTTCGGCGGCACGCTGTATCAGGACATCGCCACCGATGTGCCGACCGCCGCCGTGCACGTCAACGAGCACTACGACCAGCATCGCCACTCGATTCATTTCCCCGATGGCTCGACGCTCGCGAACATGTTCCCGGGCCGGCGCGAGGCGATCGTCAACTCGATCCATCACCAGGCGGTGAAGACGCTCGGGCGCGATCTGAACATCGAAGCCGTGTCGGCGACCGACGGCATCATCGAAGCCGTGCGCTACCGGCGTGCGCCGTTCGTGGTGGGCGTGCAGTGGCATCCGGAGTTTCATCGTGCGGGTGGGCCGGAGCTGCTCGATTGCACACCGTTGCTCGATACGTTTTTACGCGTCGCGCGCGAGACGCGTTTCTAGCCGCGGGTTTTCAGGTGCGATAGCGGAGGGGCGACCTGTGAAACTCAGGTCGCCGTTGCTCGATCGAGCCGATAGATATAACGCAGCGCGGTGATATCGATGCCGCCCATCTGATCGGGCTCCGCGCCCGAGAACTGCCAGCCCTGGCGCTCATAGAAGCGGATCGCGGGCGTGTTGCCTTCGAGCACATATAGATAGAGCTGTACCGCGCCCTGAGCGCGTGCCCAGTCCTGGGCGGCGCGCATCAGCAGCTTGCCCGCGCCGATCCCCTGATGCGCGGGGAGCGCATGCAGGTTGTCGAGGAGGACGCCCCAAGGCGTGTCGATCTGACGTTCCACACAGACAAAGCCGATCGCTTCGCCGTCACGTTCGGCGATCAGCACGATGCGCCGTTCGGCGCCCGGCGCGTTCATCCGGTCGAACCAGTAGGCCGCGCGTTCTTGCGCAACTTCGCTGTCGAGAAAGGCGTCGGGCAGCAGCCCGCGATAGGTGGCCTGCCAGCTCGCGGCGTGGATCGACGCGAGCAACGACGCGTCATCGACAGTGGCGGGGCGCAGCGAAACAGAAACGGTGGACATCGAGGCAGGATTGGGTCGAAACAGACGAACGCAGAGTGTACCGCCGCAACTGGCGTGCGCGTGTGAACCTTCGCCTGCCGAGCGGTATGCGGCGCGACGCAGCGCAAACTGGCCGCGGGAACGGTAATATTCGAGTCGCTGATGATGCTCGCGTGGCCCCATGTTTACCCTGATATCGCAGCAATAACCGCAGCGTCAAAATTCAGCGCCCCTGGCGCGTGTTCCAGCTTGTCCGCCCCGGGCTATCCACTTGCCGATGCAGTGGATTGTCGTTAGTTAACTCCCCGATCCTGCCACCGTCCGCCGGCAACGGGCTCACCCGAGAGTGTCATGTCTACTGCGTCCCACGCGTCTCACGCGTCTTCCGCCGAGGAATCGAAAGTCCGCACGGTGTTCCGCGTCGTCAGCGGGAATTTCCTCGAGATGTACGACTTCATGGTCTACGGCTACTACGCGTCCGCGATTGCCAAGACCTACTTCCCTGGCGGCAGCGAATTTGCGTCGCTGATGCTGTCGCTATCGGTGTTCGGCGCCGGCTTCCTGATGCGTCCGCTCGGTGCGATCGTGCTCGGCGCGTATATCGATCACCACGGCCGGCGCAAGGGCCTGATTCT
This sequence comes from Paraburkholderia sp. CHISQ3, assembly GCF_030464945.1. NCBI lineage: Bacteria > Pseudomonadati > Pseudomonadota > Betaproteobacteria > Burkholderiales > Burkholderiaceae > Paraburkholderia > Paraburkholderia sp. CHISQ3. The sequence goes on along the minus strand of NZ_JALPRG010000002.1, from coordinate 294,183 downwards.
CACGCTCGGCTTGATGGCGCTCGGCACGCTGACGGTGGCCGCGATACCGGGCTACGCGACGATCGGTATTCTCGCGCCGGTGCTCGTGCTGCTTGGGCGTCTGCTGCAAGGGTTCTCCGCGGGCGTCGAACTGGGTGGCGTGTCGGTGTATCTGTCCGAGATCGCGACGAAGGGCCACAAGGGCTTCTATTGTTCGTGGCAGTCGGGTAGCCAGCAGGTCGCGGTGGTGTTCGCGGCGCTGATCGGCGTGCTGCTCAACAAGCTGTTGCCGGCCGACCAGATGACGGCGTGGGGCTGGCGCGTGCCGTTCCTGATCGGCTGTCTGATCGTGCCGTTCCTGTTCCTGATCCGCCGCTCGCTGAAAGAGACCGACGAGTTTCTCGCGAGGAAGCATCGCCCGTCGATGGGCGAGATCATGAAGTCGATGGCGCAGAACTGGGGCGTGGTGCTGGGCGGTATGGGCATGGTGATCATGACCACCGTGTCGTTCTACATGATCACCGCTTATACGCCGACGTTCGGCAAGGAAGTGCTGAAACTGTCGTCGCTCGATACGCTCGTCGTGACCGTCTGTATCGGTCTCTCGAATCTGATCTGGTTGCCGCTCGCGGGCGCGTTGTCGGATCGTATCGGTCGCCGGCCGGTGCTGCTTGCGTTCACGATCCTCACTATCCTGACCTCGTACCCGGCGGTGCTGTGGCTCGTGGCGGACCCGTCGTTCGGCCGTCTGCTCACCGTCGAATTGTGGCTCTCGTTCCTGTACGGCAGCTATAACGGCGCGATGGTTGTGGCGCTGACCGAAGTGATGCCGGCCGACGTTCGCACTGCGGGCTTCTCGCTTGCCTACAGTCTCGCGACGACGATCGGCGGTTTCACACCGGCCATCTCGACGCTGTTGATCCACTCCACGGGCAACAAGGCTGCACCTGGTTTGTGGATGGCCGTGGCTGCGGTATGCGGGCTGATCGCGACGCTGATGCTGTATCGCACGCCGGAAGCGCGGAATCAGTATCGAAACGCGTAGTGGCGAGCGGTGCGTGAGCGGCGTGCCGCTCGATAGTGACTTGCTGGTGTTGAACTGAACCCCACTTGCCTTTGCGGCGCGTGGGGTTTTTCTTTGGCGGTTTGATGTTGCTTAGGTGCTGGACGAGTGCTGGCTAAGTGTCGCTTGGGTGCCGTTTAGGTACCGTTTAGGCGCAACGTCCAGGCAGTGTTTAGTTACCACTTAGGTGCGGCCAGGGTGCCGTGTAACGAAAGCGTCTAGCCGTCACGCAGCGCGCGCGCGACCGTTTCCACAACTTCATCCCACGCACCTGGCCGCGGCTGGCGCACGAGCCGCGCGCCGGGATACCACGGGCTGCGCGTGTCGTCGGTGAACCAGCGCCAGTCCGCGGCGAACGGCAGCATCAGCCAGAGCGGCCGATGCAGCGCACCGGTCAGATGAGCGATCGACGTATCGATCGAGACCACCGCTTCCAGCCGTTCGACGATCGCCGCCGTGTCGGCGAAATCGACGATGCGTTGTCCTGTCCGCTGACCCATGCGATGAATCGATGCGGCCCGCGGGTGTGCATCGAGTGCCGCATGATCTTCCTCGCTCAGATCGGGTTGCAGCACGATCCAGTCGATGCCTTCCAGCGCGAACAGCGGGTCGAGCGCCGCGAGCGGCATCGCGCGGTTTTCCTGCTGCTGGATGCGGCCCGACCACGCGAGCCCGATCTTGCGCTTCGCGTGTCCGCCCAGCGATCCGCGCCATTTGCGCTGATAAGCAGGCGGCACGGTGAGGTAGGGCGCGCGCGCGGGGATCGTGTCGAAGGTCGTGCCGAAGGCGAGCGGCAGGCTCGGTAGCGGGCAGTGCAGATCCGCGTTCGGCCGCGACGTGCCTTGCGCGATCAGCGTGACGCGCCATGCGCGCGCTGCGGGTTCGAGTATCGGGATCAGTTGCGGCTGCACCTCGAGTATCACGCGCGCCGCACGCTGTGCGAGCTCGGGTACGTAGCGCACGAACTGCAGTGTGTCGCCGAAGCCCTGTTCCGCGTAGACCCGCAGCGTGCGCGAGTCGAGTGGTTCGCCATGCCAGCGCGGCAGGGCGGCTGAGGTGGCCGTCGATGTCGGCGACGGATGCGGTGCGGCAGACACGTGCAGCATATTCTGCCCATTCGCAGCACTCGCAGCATTCGATCCATTCACCACGTTTGACGCGTTCACCGCATCCGCATGCGATACAACCCGCAGTCGCCATTCGTATTCGGGCAACCCACGCGCGAAGTCGCCCAGTGTCAAACGCACGAGCGCGCGATTCATATGCGCAGGCGCGAGCTCGGGCCGCAGACGCAGCGCCTGATCGAATGCGCGCAGCGCCGCCGCGTGCGCGCCGAGCGCGTGGTGCGCCGTGCCGAGGCTCAACCACGCAAACGCAAACTGCGGATCGAGACCGACCGCGCGCTCGAAACGCGGTAACGCCTGCGCGTGCTGGCCGAGTGCGGCGAGCGCGTTACCGAGGCCGAACAGCGCGGGCGGCAGATTCGGTTGCAGCGCGAGTACGGTTTCAAATGCATCGATGGCTTCGCGATGCTGGCCAATTGCATCGAGCGTGTTGCCGAGATTGAATTGCGCGGCGACGAAGCGCGGTTCGGCGGCGAGCGCCGCGCGAAATTCGACGATCGCTTCGTGCGGCTGATTCAGCGCATTGAGCGCCATCCCGAGATTGTTGTGCGCGCCCGCGTGGCCAGGGCGCAGTTCGAGCGCGCGACGAAACGACGCGATCGCCTCGCGATGCTCGCCCAGCGCATGCAGCGCGTTACCAAGATTGTTGTGCGAGGACGCGTCCTGCGGTTGCAGGCGCAGCGACTTGCGAAACGCGTCGGCAGCGTCTTCGTGCCGACCGGTTGCCGCATACGCATTGCCGAGGTTGTAGTGCGCCATCGGAAAGGTCGGCGCGAGCGTCAATGCATTGCGAAACCGTTCGATTGCACTGTCCAGCTGGCCCATTGCCTTCAGCGCATTGCCGAGGTTCAACTGCAGCGCGGCGTCGTCCGGGCGCAGATCCGCGGCGCGGCGCACGAGGTCGGCCGCTTCCGCGTGCTGGCCCTGCTGGTGGCGCAGCACGCCCAGCAGATGCAGCGCATCGACATGTACGGGATCGGCGTCGAGCGTCGCGCGGTAATCGCGCTCGGCGTCGGCGAGGCGGCCGTCAAGATGTGCCGCGTACGCGCGGTCGAAAGCAGGTTCCATGACGGAAAAGGACGGATCGGGTGAGGCAGAGCGCGCATTTTCCCACACTCGCCGAGCCGTTCCGCGATTTGACCGGTCAAGTGGCATCGGATAACATGTGAATACCTGTTCACATGTTATTTCCATGCTGTCCGGTTCTCATGTAATTCATGTAATAACCGGGCGCCACACTTCTGCCGATACCTCCATGCTGCCTGCCGTCGTCGACGATCGCGTCGTGCCCATTGCCGATCTGTTCCGCCTGCTCGGCGATCCGACGCGGCTGCGTATCGTGCTCGTCTGCGTGGACGAAGAGCGCGCCGTGGGCGCGATTGCCGATGTGCTCGGACTGTCGTCGTCGCTGGTCAGCCATCATTTGCGGTTGTTGCGCGCGGCGCGGATCGTGCGCGCGGAGCGTCAGGGCAAGCAGGTGTTCTACCGTGCGGCCGACAGCCATATCAGCAATATGCTCGCGGACATGCTGGAGCACGTCGCCGAACCGGCCAACGAACTTACCCAGGATACAGAATGACGAATACGCCAGCCGCCGGCGAACATGAGCACGGCGACGATCACGATCACGAAGCGCATGCCGGCCATGACCATGACAATGACCACAGCGGCCACAATCACGGCGGTCATGACCACAGCCACGGCGGTCACAGCCATCACCATCATCACGCGCCGGTGCAGGGCCAGGGCCGCGCATTCGCACTCGCCGTCACGCTGAATATCCTGATCGTCGTCGTACAGGCGGTCTACGGCGTCCTCGCGCATTCGACGGCGTTGCTGGCGGATGCGGGCCACAACCTCTCGGACGTGCTCGGTCTGCTGCTCGCGTGGGGCGCGATCTGGCTCACCGCGCGCCGGCCGTCGGCACGCTATACATTCGGCTTCGGCAGTTCGTCGATTCTCGCGTCGCTCGCCAACGCGGGGTTGCTGCTGTTCGCATGCGGCGTGATCGTCGCCGAAGCGATTAACCGCCTGCTTAACCCGGCGCCCGTAGCGGGATTCGACGTGTTCGTCGTCGCCACCATCGGCATGATCGTGAACGGTTTCTCCGCGTGGCTTTTCATGCGCGGCCAGGAGAAGGATCTCAACGTGCGCGGCGCCTTCATGCATATGGCCGCCGACGCCGCCATCTCCGGCGCCGTTGCGGTGAGCGGTCTCGTCATTCTCGGCACCGGCTGGACGTGGCTCGATCCGGTGATGAGCATCGTCGTGGTTGCAGTGATCGTCTACGGTACGTGGGGTTTGCTACGCGATTCGATCCGACTCGCGCTCGATGCCGTGCCACCCGGCGTCGACCTGCAGCGCATCCGCAGTTTTCTCGCGCAGCAGCCCGGCGTCACCGATGTTCACGATCTCCACGTATGGGCGTTATCCACCACGGGCAACGCGCTGACCGCGCATGTCGTGATGCCCGCGGGCCATCCCGGCGACGCTGCCGTCGACGGCATGGTGATCGCGCTGCGCGAGCGCTTCGAGATGCATCACGCGACGTTGCAGGTCGACCTCGGCACGAGCGATCATCACTGCACGCTCGACAGGCCGCCGCATTCGCACTGACCGTACCGAACCAGCGTACGCTTTGATGCGCCGCGTCGAAGGCCGGCTACACGGCGGCGTACACTAGCGACGTGTTCATCCGCGGAGGCCAGCATGACAGCTGCTTCCTTCGATGCAGCGCCGGTGCTGATCGTCGGCGCGGGTCCGACCGGGCTCGCCGCAGCGATGAGTCTGGCCCGTGCGCACGTTCCCGTCCGTCTGATCGACAAGGCGCTGCAACCCGATCCGCATACGCGCGCGATCGGCATCCAGGCCCGCACACTCGAACTCTTCGAGCAACACCGGATCGTCGAGCCGTTTCTCGAGCTTGGTCATCGAGCGCGTGCGGCGAATCTCTACTCGAACGGTCACCGGCTCGTCCAGCTCGATTTCGATCCGCTGCAGACGCGTTATCCGTATCTGCTGTTCCTCGACCAGTCCGTCACAGAACGATTGATGACCGGGCATCTCGCGACGCTCGGCGTTACCGTCGAGCGCGGCGTCGAACTGACGACGCTTACGCAAAACGCCGCCGGTCTGAGCGTGAACGTGCAGCGTACGGACGGTCATGTCGAAACGTTGCACCCCGCCTGGTTGATCGCCGCCGACGGCGCGCACAGCTCGATCCGCAAGCAGCTCGGCATGAGCTTCGCCGGCAGAACCCTCGCGCAGACTTTTCTGCTCGCCGATCTGCACGCGGACACCGAATGGCCCACCGACGAGTTCCATATCTTCGCGTCAGGCGAGGGAATTGCCGCGCTGTTTCCGATGGGCGATGGCCGCCATCGCTTGATCGCCGATCATGCGGCGGTACCGGTTGCGGGCAACCTTAAAGGTGACGGCGAAAGCGAAGCGACACAGACACCGCCGGTGCCGTCGCTCGACGAGTGCCGAGAGATCGTCGAGCGGCGCATTCATCATCCGGTCGCGCTGTCGGCGCTTGCATGGTCCGCGTACTTCCACGTGAACAGCCGCATGGTCGAACAGTTACGCATGGAGCGCGTCTTTTTCGTCGGCGACGCTGCGCATGTGCACAGTCCGGCCGGTGCGCAGGGTATGAACACGGGCATTCAGGAAGCCTTCAATCTGGGCTGGAAACTGGCGCGCGTGCTGAAAGGCGATGCGCCGGATCGGTTGCTCGACACGTACCACACGGAGCGTCATCCGATCGAACGCGAGGTGCTGCGGCAGACCGGTTTCGTCATGCAACTCGCGCAGGCCGATCACGGGCCGCTCAAGCTGCTGCGCGAACGCGTGATGCCGGCGCTTGCCGCGCTCGGTCCGCTGCGCGATGCGGCCCGTCGCCAGGTCAGCGAACTGGCTGTGCAGTATCGGCGCTCGCCGCTCACGCTCGAGCGCGTGCTCGACGGTGGCCCGCATGCCGGAGCGCGTGCGCCCGATGCGCTCGTGCATGTCGTCGATGGGCCGCTGGGACGTGTGCCTGGCACCGGGTGCATATTCGATCTGCACGATCCCGCGTTCTTTTCGCTATTCCTGCTGGTTGCCGCGGACGAAGGCGGAGAGGGTGGGGCCGGTGGCTTGGGGTTGAACGACTCCGCCTCGACTTCAGAAGCGCCGCGCGACAGCGCGCTCGATCAGCTTGCGGCAGCGGTGGAGCACGCGTTACCCGATGCCGTGCGCGTGTGGCGCGTGACGGATATGGTCGGCGATGGAGCGTTGTCGTTGAGCGATGCGTATGGTCGTACGCGCCCGTCGTTCTATCTGGTGAGACCCGATGGGTATATCGCCGCGCGCGGCCGGCCGTCGTCGGATCTGCGCGCGTTACAGCGCTACTGCGACGCGTGGTTCACGAAGAATGCATTGGCTGGAGAAGAGTCGGAGGCCGGTTAGGCGGGACGTGCAAGCCGGTACAGCGCACATCGAGCTGCGCCATCGCGCATCAAGCAGCGGCCGCCGCCGGCGTCAGCGACACGCGATGCCGCAGCAACGCCTCGCGAACGATCGCCGACATCTCGTTGTCCGCGGGCGGCTGGTCGAGCGTCGCCAGCAACGTGCGGCGCATGCGCGGCTCCCAGAAGCGGCGAATATGATCGGCGATACCGTCGAGCGCTTCCTCGCGATCCGGCATCGACTCGAAAAACTCGCCGATCCGGTTCGCCATGTCGATCAGGTTCTGTTCATCCATCGCCTGTCCTTTTATTTACCGGTCGTCGCGTTTGCCAGCTCGCGCGTGCGCAGCAGGTCGAGCTGCTCGGCGTTAAAGACCGAGTAGTCCTTCTGCCACTGCGATGGTTGCTCGACCGGCATCACCTGAACGGCCGTGACCTTGTATTCAGGGCAGTTGGTGGCCCAGTCGGAGCTATCTGTCGTGATCACGTTCGCGCCCGACTCGGGGAAGTGGAACGTCGTATACACGACGCCCGGCTGCATCCGCTCGGTTACTTTTGCGCGCAGCACGGTCTGGCCCGCACGCGATTCGATACCGACCCAGTCGTCGTTGCGGATACCGCGTTCTTCCGCGTCGTGCGGATGGATCTCAAGCCGGTCCTCGTCGTGCCAGCGCGAATTCTCGGTGCGGCGTGTTTGCGCGCCGACGTTGTATTGCGAGAGGATGCGCCCGGTGGTCAGGATCAACGGGAATTTGCGCGTGACTTTTTCCGGCGAGGCAATGAACTTCGTGATGACGAACTTGCCCTTGCCGCGCACGAATTCGTCGATATGCATCGTCGGTGTGCCGTCGGGAGCCTGCTCGTTGCACGGCCACTGAATACTGCCGAGCTGGTCGAGCTTCGCATACGACACACCATGGAACGTCGGTGTGAGACGCGCGATCTCGTCCATGATCTCGCCCGGATGCGCGTAGTCCATCTCGTAGCCGAGCGCATGCGCGAGCAGCACTGTAACTTCCCAGTCCGCGTAGCCGGCGAGCGGCGGCATCACCTTGCGTACCCGCGAGATGCGGCGCTCGGCGTTGGTGAACGTGCCGTCCTTTTCGAGGAAGGTCGAACCGGGCAGCAACACGTGCGCGTACTTCGCCGTTTCATTCAGGAAGATGTCCTGCACGACGATGCATTCCATCGCCGACAACGCAGCCGATACGTGGTGCGTATTCGGATCCGACTGCACGATGTCTTCGCCCTGGCAGTACAGGCCCTTGAAGGTGCCGTGCACGGCGGCGTCGAACATGTTCGGAATCCGCAGGCCCGGCTCGGGCTGCAGCGTGACGTTCCAGGCGTCCTCGAATAGTGCGCGCGTGATCGAATCGCTGATGTGGCGGTAGCCGGGCAGTTCGTGCGGGAACGAACCCATGTCGCACGAACCCTGCACGTTGTTCTGGCCGCGCAGCGGATTGACGCCGACGCCTTCGCGACCGATGTTGCCGGTCGCCATCGCAAGATTCGCGATGCCCATCACCATTGTTGAGCCCTGCGCATGTTCGGTGACACCGAGGCCGTAATAGATCGCCGCATTGCCACCGGTTGCGTAGATGCGAGCGGCCGCGCGCACCTGGTCGGCGGGCACGCCGGTCGTTGCTTCGGTGGCTTCGGGCGAGTTTTCGGGCAGCGCGACAAACGCACGCCATTGTTCGAAGGCACGCGTTTCACAGCGCTCGGCGATGAACGCTTCGTTCAGCAAGCCCTCGGTGACGATTACGTGCGCGAGCGCGGTGACGATCGCGACGTTGGTGCCGGGCATCAGTTGCAGATGGTGCACGGCTTTCACGTGCGGTGTGTCGACGATATCGATGCGGCGCGGATCGACGACGATCAGTCGCGCTCCTTCGCGCACGCGGCGCTTCAGACGCGACGCGAACACCGGGTGGCCATCGGTCGGATTCGCACCAATCACCACGATCACATCGGCTTTTTCGACCGAGCGGAAAGTCTGCGTTCCGGCGGATTCACCGAGCGTCGTCTTCAGTCCATAGCCGGTCGGTGAATGGCAGACGCGCGCGCAGGTGTCGACGTTGTTGTTGCCGAACGCGGCGCGCACGAGTTTCTGCACGAGGTAGGTTTCCTCGTTCGTGCAGCGCGACGACGTAATGCCGCCGATCGAATCGCGACCGTGCTTGTCCTGGATGCGGCGGAATTCCGATGCTGCGTAGCTGATCGCTTCGTCCCAACTGACTTCGCGCCATGGGTCGGTGATCTTCGCACGGATCATCGGCTTCGTGATGCGGTCCTTGTGCGTCGCGTAGCCCCACGCGAAGCGGCCCTTCACGCATGCATGGCCTTCGTTTGCCGCGCCGTTCTTGTTCGGCACCATGCGCACGACCTGGCTGCCCTTCATCTCGGCCTTGAACGAGCAACCGACGCCGCAATACGCGCACGTCGTCACAACCGAGTGTTCGGCCTGGCCGAGCATGACGACGCTTTTTTCCTGCAGCGTCGCAGTCGGGCAGGCGGCGACACACGCACCGCACGACACACACTCCGAATCCATGAACGGCTGGTTCTCGCTTGCGGCCACGCGTGATTCGAAGCCGCGGCCAGCGATGGTCAGCGCGAACGTGCCTTGCGTTTCTTCGCAGGCACGTACGCAGCGATTGCAGACGATGCACTTCGACGGATCGTAGGTGAAGTACGGGTTCGACTCGTCTTTCTTGTCCTTCAGATGGTTCGCGCCGTCGAAGCCGTAGCGCACTTCGCGCAAACCCGTTACCCCGGCCATGTCCTGCAGCTCGCAATCGCCGTTCGCGGGACAGGTCAGGCAGTCGAGCGGGTGATCGGAGATGTACAGCTCCATCACGTTACGGCGTAGCGACTGCAATCGATCGGTCTGTGTGCGCACCTTCATGCCCGCTTCGACCGGTGTCGTGCACGATGCCGGATAGCCGCGCCGGCCTTCGATCTCGACGAGGCATAGACGGCACGAGCCGAACGGTTCGAGCGAATCGGTGGCGCAGAGCTTCGGTACGTTGACGCCCGCTTCGATTGCGGCGCGCATCACCGATGTGCCGGCCGGCACGGTCACGGCCTCGCCGTCGATTTCGAGCGTGACGTCGACATCCGCGTAACGCAGCGGCGTGCCGTAGTCGGTCTCGTCGAGCGGCGAGCGGATGGCGCGTTGCTGTGCCTGCGATTTACAGCTGCAGTTACCTGAGCCGCAGCCGCTGGAAGGAGAATTGAGCGTATCGGACATAAGGAGCTCTCTCTTCAGGCCGCCGCCGCGTTAGCGGCTGCCTGGACACTATCGAGACCGAAGTCTTCGGGGAAATGATCGAGTGCGGACATCACCGGGAACGGCGTCATACCGCCCATTGCGCACAGCGAGCCGGACACCATCGTGTCGCACAGATCGCGCAGCAACTGCACCTGGCGCGTCGACGTGTCGCCGTTGCGAATGCGCTGGATGACTTCGACGCCACGTGTCGAACCGATCCGGCACGGCGTGCATTTGCCGCACGATTCGAGCGCGCAGAAGTGCATCGCGTATTGCGCGAGTTCGGCGAGATTCGATGTGTCGTCGTGTACGACAAGGCCGCCGTGACCAACCACCGCGCCGACCGCCGCGTACGCTTCGTAATCCATGGGGATGTCCCACTGGCTCTCGGGCAGATACGTACCGAGTGGGCCACCCACCTGGACCGCGCGTGCGGGCCGGCCGCTTGCAGTGCCGCCGCCATAGTCGAACAGCAGTTCGCGCAGCGTGACACCGAATGCGAGTTCGACAAGACCGCCTTGCTTCACATTGCCCGCGAGCTGGAACGGTAACGTGCCGCGCGAGCGGCCCATGCCGAAGTCCTTGTAGAACGCTGCGCCCTTCGCAAAGATGATCGGCACGGTGGCGAGCGTGATCACGTTGTTGATCACGGTCGGCTTGCCGAACAGTCCGGAGAGTGCGGGCAGCGGCGGCTTTGCACGGACGATGCCGCGCTTGCCCTCAAGCGATTCGAGGAGCGCCGTTTCTTCGCCGCACACGTAGGCGCCGGCGCCTTTTGCGACGAACAGCTCGAAGCGATGCGCGGAGCCGAGCACGCTGTCGCCGAGCCAACCGGTGGCACGTGCTTTGGCGATGGCGGCTTCGAGCGTTGCGATTGCATGCGGGTATTCGCTGCGCACGTAGATATAGCCCGCGGTCGCGCCGGTCACGATGCCCGCGATCGTCATGCCTTCGATCAGCACGAACGGATCGCTTTCCATCACGAGTCGGTCGGAGAACGTGCCCGAATCGCCTTCGTCGGCGTTGCAGACGATGTACTTCTGGTCCGCCTGCGCACCGCGCACCGTACGCCATTTGATACCGGCCGGGAACGCCGCGCCGCCGCGGCCGCGCAAGCCCGATTCGATTAGCGCGGCGCAGGCAGCGTCGCCATCGGTAGTGAGCGCGTTACGCAGACCTTCGAGGCCGCCGTGGGCGACGTAGTCGTCGGTGGAGAGCGGGTCGGTGATGCCGATGCGCGCGAAAGTAAGACGCTGCTGTTTCTTCAGATACGGAATCTCGTCGACAAGGCCGACATGGCGCGCATGCACACGGCCTTCGATAAAGCCCGCGTCGAACAATGACGCAACATCGGCGACGTCGACATTCGCATAACCGACACGACCTTGCGGTGTGTCCACTTCGACGAGCGGCTCGAGCCACAACAGTCCGCGCGAACCGTTGCGGACGATGTCGAGTGCAATGCCACGACGGGCGGCTTCCTGCGCGATCGACGCAGCAAGTGCGTCGGCGCCGAGCGCGAGCGCCGACGAATCGCATGGAATAAACACGCGCGTCATGCCGTTTGCTCCATGTGGTCATTCGTGCTGGCGGCGACCGTACTCATGGCGGCCTCGAAGAGGGCATCGAATTTTTGCGGCGTGACTTTGGCGTGCAACGTACCGTTGATCGTCATCGCCGGCGACAGTGCGCACTGGCCGAGGCAATACACGGACTCGAGTCCCACCGCGCTGTGCTTGTTGTGTTCGCCGTGCGCATCGTTGAAGTGGCAACCGGTGCGCGCTTCGATGTGTTGCGCAAGTGCTTCGGTGCCCATGCTGCGGCACGCTTCGGCGCGACACAGTTGCACCGTGACCGGCGCGGGCAGCGTGGTACGGAAATGGTGGTAGTAGGTGATGACGCCATGCACTTCGGCGCGCGACAGGTTCATCGCGCGGGCAAGCAGTCCGACCGCGGCCGGCGGCACGAAACCGGTTTCGTCCTGGATTGCGTGCAGCACGGCGAGCAGCGACATGCCGGGCTGCGCGTGGCGCTGCACGAGCGCCTCCGGTGCGAGGGCGGTGGGGTCGTCCAAGGTGGGGCTCCTCCGAAGTCAAATATGCACACATGATTCATAATGCGCGCATCCCTGCTTCATTTATTTGGCGTGGATAAAGCGTACGATAGGCGGCGAATAGCGCTTGTGCAATAGGAGGCGGTGCAACATATATGATCAAGATCGAATGCCGGGCGCAACTGGTCGTGCGCGATGCGGACGGCCGCGAAGCCAGCCTGACGGATGTCGTGCCGCTGCTGGCTTTTGTCGATGAAGCGGGCAGCATTGCCCAGGCTGCCACGCTCAAGGGTTTGTCCTACCGTCATGCGTGGGGCTTGCTGCGCAGCATCGAGGAGCGCCTGGGCGGTCCACTGATCGCGAAGGAGCGGGGCCGCGGCTCGGTGCTGTCGGAACTGGGACAGGCGGTGCTGCGCTCGCAGCGCCTGTGCGGCGAACGGCTTGGCGGCAACATGCAGGCGCTCGCGAGCGAAGTAGCCAGCGATCTGAACCGCTGGCTCGCTCCGCCCGCCGACGATGTGAGGATCCACGCATCGCACGGTTACGCGGTCGCGACGCTGGTAACAGCGCTCGTCGCTAACGACGTACCCGTCGACATCAAGTATCGCGACAGCGCGGAAGCCGTTACGGCGCTTGCACGCGGCGAGTGCGATCTGGCCGGGTTTCATGTGCCGCGTGGCGAATTCCGTACGGCGTGTGCAGACACATACCGCCGCTGGCTCGATCCGCAGCGTCACGTGCTGATTCATCTGACGCGGCGCAAACAGGGGCTCTTTCTGGCGCGCGGCAATCCGAAGCGGATCGGCGGATTGGGCGACCTGTCGCGCGACGACATTCGCTTCGTCAACCGGCAGCCCGGCTCCGGCACGCGGCTGCTGCTCGATCTCGCGTTGCGCCGCATCGGTATCGATCCCGATCGGGTCAACGGTTATGCATCGGCGGAACTGACGCATTCGGCGATCGCGGCGTTTGTCGCGAGCGGCATGGCGGACGTCGGCTTCGGTGTCGAGCCGGCTGCGCATCACTTCGGGCTCGACTTCATTCCAGTCGTCGACGAGGACTATTACTTCGCGTGCGATCGGACGCGACTGCAGCGGCCGCCGCTTGCGACCGTGATCGATTTGCTGCGCGGCGAGCCGTTCGTGAGCAGCGTCGCGCGGCTCGCAGGCTACGATCCGGTTGAATGTGGAAAAGTATTCGATCTGGATGCGGGGCTGCGCGGCGCCGACGCGTAATGGAGCGTGCCGTTTCAGGTGATTCGCCGTGCGCCGCGATAAACGGGTAAGTTCAGGTAACAATCGGGGACGCGTCGACGCTGCATCGCGGGATAGTTTGCGATACTCTCTAAACTTCGCACTCCGCTTTAGTTGCGCGGTTTTTGCCGCGCCGAATCGACATGAAATTGCTCATCCAGACATGCATCGCCGCTGCCGCCGCAGGCGCGGTACTCGCAACGGCATCGGTTGCTTTTGCACAAAATTCGCCGGGCGTACCCGGCGGCATCCTGCAGGACGAATTCCGTTTGCAGGAACATCCGCAGTTGCCGTTTGCCGCGTCCGCTCCGTCGAACAAATATCAGAAGGGCGCACCGTCGAAAATGCGCCGCAAGGGCGACGACGGCGATCCGGATGGTTGCAATCTTCAGTGTCCTAGCGATAGCACCAAGTAGACTTGTGTTGTCCGGCGGTGCTGCGCGGCCCGAAAGCGCTTGCCGCGTTGTGAGCCTGGATCGACAACGCGACATGATGTCGCGTTGCTGCAGCCGTTGGATCGTCAGGACAAAAAAGCCCGCTCATCGAGCGGGCTTTTTACTGGGAAGTTCTGGCGGAGCCGACGAGATCCAGGCGCGCCAACACTCCCGACGCAGGTCGTCTGCTTCGTGTGTCAAACGGAGGGAAGGATTCAGCGGGCGCGCAGCACACGAATGCGCTGCGCGGAATTATGGTGGAGGCGGCGGGAATCGAACCCGCGTCCAGAAGCACTCTACGACCAGTTCTACATGTTTAGTTCTGTCATTTGATTTAGCCGCAGCGACGCGGACGAACACGCTGCACTACGGCGATTCACTAATTTTTCGACCCGGACGTCGTGACGCCGCCAAGGCTTAACTGACGTATATGACCTCTGTCGGTATTGCTACCGGTCTTGCGACACTAGCCCGTCAGTGAACTAGGCAGAGGACGGCGGCCCTTAGGCTGCCAGTGCGAACGTATCGTCGTTTGCAGTTACGTTTTTCCCATTGATTAACGAGGTGACGGGTCCTCGACATGCCCTAGCCGCTTCGCAACCCCTGTCGAAACCAGGTCGCCCCCGCAGAAGGATGACCCACAGAGAACTGCGGGCCAACGCGCATTCTACAAGAGAGCGCCTTCTCGCGCCACTGACCCTTCTACACTGGCTGTCGGGCAAGGGCAGGGCAACCGCGCCGCGGGTTAACCGATCTCGCGCAGCAGCCGCTGCAGTTCCGCGGGCGAATCGACGACATGTTGCGCATGCCAGCGTGTAGGAGGCAGGTCGGTGCCGCAGTAGCCGTAGGCAGCAGCAACGGTCACCATGCCCGCCGCGAAGCCCGCTTGCACGTCGCGCAGATCGTCGCCGACATAGACGATCCGCTCCGGCGCGATACGCAGCTCGCGCGCGGCATGCAGAAGCGGTGCGGGATGCGGTTTCGCATGCGGTGTCGTATCGCCGCTAACCACACTCGCCGCGCGCGTATCGAGACCAAGCAGCGCGACGAGCGGACCGGTCAGCCGGGAGGCCTTGTTCGTCACGATGCCCCAACGCACGCCGCGCGCATCGAGATCGTCGAGCACGGCATCGATGCCGGGAAAGAGCGTCGTCTCGATGCACAGATCCGCTTCGTAGTTCGCGAGAAACTCTTCGCGCATCGACGTGAAGTCGGGATGCTCGGGGCCGATCGAAAATGCTCCACCGATCAGACCGCGCGCGCCTGCGGATGCAAGCGGGCGCAGCGTTTCGAGCGGCACCATCTCGAGGCCGCGTTCGTGGCGCATCTTGTTGACGGCGGCTGCGAGGTCGGGCGCGGTGTCGGCGAGCGTGCCGTCGAGATCGAACAGGACAGCCTGGCAGAGGCCAATCGACGCATCTTCGCCTTCACGTTGCGGCAGGGGCGTGGGGTCGCTCATGGGATTCCGGGAGAAAGTATCGCGTGTGGGCGCGGGTCAGGCTTCGCGACGACACGCGAGCATGTAGTTGACGCTCGTGTCGTCGGACAACGCGAAGTGCTTGCTGAGCGGACGGTAGGCGATACCTTTGATCTCCTGCGTATGCAGGGCAGCGGCCCGCACGAATCCGGCCAGCTCTGACGGGCGAATGAAGCGCGCGTAGTCGTGGGTGCCCTTCGGCAGCATCTGCGCGAGGTATTCGGCGCCGATCACCGCGAACAGATACGACTTGACGTTGCGATTGAGCGTCGAGAAGAACACCCAGCCGCCCGGCTTCACGAGTGTCGCGCATGCGGCGACGACGGCTGCCGGCTCGGGCACGTGTTCGAGCATTTCCATGCAGGTCACGACGTCGTAGGTGGCGGGTTCGCGGGCGGCGAGGGCTTCGGCGGCGATTTCTTCGTAGTCGACGGTGACGCCGCTTTCGAGGCTGTGCAGATCGGCAACGCCCAGTGCCTGCGACGACAGGTCGATGCCCTTAACCGTCGCCCCCAGTCCGGCCATCGACTCCGAGAGGATGCCCCCGCCGCAGCCGATATCGAGCACCCGCTTACCGGCAAGTGCTGCATGCGCGTCGATCCACTTGAGCCGGACAGGATTCAGTTCATGCAGCGGTTTGAATTCGGCGTTCGGATCCCACCAGCGATGCGCGAGATCGCTGAATTTCTGCAGTTCGTGGGGGTCGGCATTGGTCATGGGAGAAGCGGCCTGTAGAGCGGGTGGGCGGGCGATCGAGGATAAACCCCGAGTATATAGGCCGACGATCAGGGCGGCAAAATGCCGCGGTCGCAGCGGGCGGCCCCGGAGGGCCGGAGCAGCACACTGCAGAAGCACATAAAAAAAGCCCCGCTTCGGCGGGGCTTTGATACTGCGGTAATTGCGTCGCTTACTGCTTCGAAGTACCGACAACTTCGACTTCCACGCGGCGATCCGGTGCGAGGCAGGCGATGAGTTGCTTGCGGTTGCGCTGGTTGCAACCCGTCGTAACCGGGTTACGCTTGCCCTTGCCTTCCGTGTAGATGCGGTTGGCTTCGATGCCACGGCTAACCAGGTAAGCCTTCACAGCTTGAGCACGGCGCAGCGACAGACGGTCGTTGTACTTGTCCGAGCCGATGCGGTCGGTGTAACCCGTTGCCACGACGACTTCGAGGTTCACGCCCTGAATCTTCGAGGCCAGGTCGTCAAGCTTCGCCTTGCCAGCCGGCTTCAGGATTGCCTTGTCGAAGTCGAACAGTGCGTCGGCTTGATACGTGATCTTCTGGCTGGTCAGAGCCGGCGGCGGCGGCACGTTAGCCGGCGGGGTCGGAGCCTGGGCGACCAGTGCGCCATCGCACTTCGCGTTAGCCGTTGCCGGCGTCCAGAACGCGTCGCGCCAGCAAAGCTCGTTCGTGCCGTTCATCCACACGTATTCGCCGGTACCGTTCACCCAGTTGTCGTTCACGGCTTGTCGCGATGCCGGCACTGATTGTGCCGAAGCCGATGCAGCCATTACTGCGGTAGCTGCAATGAACGCGAGCTTTGAAAGTTTATTCATATTTCTCCTCTCGAAATTGAGATTACCGCAGGTTTACTGCGAGCCTGTTGACGAAGACAAGTCATACATTGCTCGAAGTATAACATTGGTGCGGAACAAAAAACGTGCTGTGTAGACTTCGAGCCGTGTCTAACTCTTTGTGCGTTGGCATTTTGCCATATCGTTCCCTTCCAACGATAAAAAAATCCTGTTCCCCCGATCAGCCCCCCCAATTGTGGTGCAAGCGCAACAGAACGTTAACTGGCGCAAGAGCCCGCCGGCCGTGGTTTTGCGCCGTTTCCGGGCGAGCACTTTCCGGGCCCGCTCTCACGCGCTGCAGAAGCCCTCAGGCGGCTTCGTTCGCCGTTCCTCTAATAGGTATACGCAGGTCCTCGGTCGTGGACGTCGCGCATGCTAGAATCGCGTGATGCGCCGCGCCTGCGGCGCTGACGCGTAAGGCGCGGCATCTTCGCCGTTTGCGCACGAAAAAGACACGGATAAATGGATCAATTCGCCAAAGAGACTCTGCCAATCTCCCTAGAGGAGGAAATGCGCCGCTCCTATCTCGACTACGCGATGAGCGTGATCGTGGGGCGAGCACTCCCCGATGTCCGCGATGGCCTGAAGCCGGTGCACCGGCGCGTGCTGTACGCGATGCATGAGCTTAACAACGACTGGAACCGGGCGTACAAGAAGTCCGCACGTATTGTCGGCGACGTGATCGGTAAATATCACCCGCACGGCGACACGGCCGTCTACGACACGATTGTCCGGATGGCGCAGCCTTTCTCGTTGCGCTACATGCTGGTCGACGGGCAAGGCAATTTCGGGTCGGTCGACGGCGACAATGCCGCGGCCATGCGCTACACCGAAATCCGCATGGCGAAGATCGGCCACGAACTGCTGGCCGACATCGACAAGGAAACGGTCGATTTCCAGCCGAACTACGACGGCAGCGAAAACGAACCGGCCATCATGCCGGCGCGGATTCCGAATCTGCTGATCAATGGTTCGTCCGGTATTGCGGTCGGGATGGCAACCAACATTCCGCCGCACAACCTCAATGAGGTTGTCGATGGGTGTCAGCATCTGCTGAAAAACCCGCACGCCACCATCGACGAACTGATCGAAATCATCCCCGCACCCGATTTCCCGACCGCCGGCATCATCTACGGCATCGCCGGCGTGCGCGACGGTTACCGCACCGGGCGCGGGCGCGTCGTCATGCGCGCGACCACGCACTTCGAGGAAATCGACCGCGGCCAGCGGATGGCGATCATCGTCGACGAACTGCCGTACCAGGTGAACAAGCGTTCGCTGCAGGAGCGGATGGCCGAGCTCGTCAACGAAAAGAAGATCGAGGGCATTTCCGACATCCGCGACGAATCCGACAAGAGCGGCATGCGTCTCGTGATCGAGTTGAAGCGCGGCGAAGTGCCCGAGGTCGTGCTCAACAATCTGTATAAGGCGACCCAGCTGCAGGACACGTTCGGCATGAACATGGTCGCGCTGGTCGACAATCAGCCGAAGCTGCTGAACCTGAAGGAAATGCTCGAGCATTTCCTGTCGCACCGCCGCGAAGTGCTGACGCGGCGCACTGTATACGAACTGCGCAAGGCCCGCGAACGCGGCCACGTGCTCGAAGGTCTGGCCGTCGCGCTGGCCAACATCGACGAATTCATCGCGATCATCAAGGCTGCTCCGACGCCGCCTATCGCGAAGCAGGAGTTGATGGCGCGCCCGTGGGATTCGTCGCTCGTGCGCGACATGCTGGCGCGCGCCGAGACTGAGAATGCAACGGTCGGCGGCGGCGCGGCCTACCGGCCGGAAGGTCTGAACCCGGCGTTCGGGATGCAGGGCGACGGCCTCTACCGTCTGTCCGACACCCAGGCGCAGGAAATCCTGCAGATGCGTCTGCAACGCCTGACCGGTCTCGAGCAGGACAAGATCATCGGCGAGTACCGCGAAGTGATGGCGCAAATTGCCGACCTGCTCGACATCCTGGCTCGTCCGGAGCGCATTACGGCGATCATCGTCGACGAACTCACGGCCATCAAAGCCGAATTCGGCGACGCACGCCGCTCGAAGATCGAGTTCAACGCGACCGAACTGAACACCGAAGATCTGATCACGCCGCAGGAAATGGTCGTGACGATGTCGCATGCCGGCTACGTGAAGTCGCAGCCGCTGTCCGAGTACCGTGCGCAAAAGCGCGGCGGACGCGGCAAGCAGGCAACGTCGATGAAGGAAGACGACTGGATCGATACGCTGTTCATCGCGAACACGCACGACCACATCCTGTGCTTCTCGAACCGCGGCCGCGTCTACTGGGTCAAGGTCTACGAAGTGCCGCAGGGTTCGCGCAACTCGCGCGGCCGTCCGATCGTCAATATGTTCCCGCTGCAGGACGGCGAGAAGATCACGGTCGTACTGCCGGTCAAGGAATTTTCGGCGGACAAGTTCGTCTTTATGGCGACGGCGTTAGGAACGGTAAAAAAGACGCCGCTGGAAGCCTTTAGCCGGCCGCTGCGCAAGGGTATTATTGCGGTCGGTCTCGACGACGGCGATTACCTGATCGGTGCCGCAATCACCGACGGCGAACACGACGTGATGCTGTTCTCCGATTCGGGCAAGGCGGTGCGTTTCGATGAGAACGATGTGCGGCCGATGGGACGCGAAGCGCGCGGCGTGCGCGGCATGCAACTCGACGACGGGCAGAACGTCATCGCGTTGCTGGTTGCGGGCGACGAGCAGCAGTCGGTGCTGACGGCAACCGAAAATGGCTACGGCAAACGCACGCCGATCATCGAGTACACGCGTCACGGGCGCGGCACGAAGGGGATGATTGCGATCCAGACGTCGGAGCGCAACGGCAAGGTGGTGGCCGCAACGCTCGTCGACCAGGAAGCGCAGATCATGCTGATCACCACCACGGGCGTGCTGATTCGTACGCGCGTATCGGAGATTCGCGAGATGGGCCGTGCAACGCAAGGTGTTACACTCATCAGCCTTGACGAGGGTACGAAGCTTTCAGGTCTCCAACAGGTCGCGGAAGCCGATGCCGAAGGCGATGCCGACGGTCCCGCCGAAAACGGCGAGGCCGATGAAGAAGGTGGTGTTGCCTGAGCAGTACCGGCGCGCTTCTCGCCACTGGGTGAATAGCCGCAAGGACACATGAGCGCATCGGGCCGATGCGCTGTCCAGGCGGCGCGCAGTTCGACTAATTTCTCTTAGGGAGTAATGATGCAAAAACGATTCAAACAGTTGATGGTGCTCGCAGCTTTCCTGCCGACTCTCGCGATGGCGCAAGCGCTGCAGCAGGCGCCGGCTACGGCACCCGCAGCTGCGGCAGCTCCGGTCGACCCGGCCAAGCAGGCTGCGATCAAGGATCTGCTCGACGCAATCGATGCGCAGAAGCTGGTCGGTGCGATCGGCAACAGCGCACAGATGCAGGCGAAGCAACTGGTTCCGGCCATCCTGTCGGACGCCCTGTCGGAAAACAAGACGCTGACGGACAAGCAGAAGCAGGCTTCCGTGCCGACGCTGCAAAAGAATGCTGTACCGAAGCTGGTTGACGGTGCAGGCCAGGTCTTCGCAACCGATTCGTTCCGTCAGGACGCGATGCAGGCTCAGTACGACGCGTACGCGAAGTACTACAGCACGTCGGAAATCAAGGATCTGACGACGTTCTACAAGAGCCCGACGGGCCGCAAGTTCATCCAGGTGCAAGACCAGGTGGGCCGCGACGTGGTGAACGGTCTGATGCAGAAGTACATGCCGGAATCGATCAAGGCAACGCGTGACCAGGCCGACAAGGAAGTCGCGGCCGTCAAGCCGGCTAAGTAAGCCAGTCGAACCGGCTGCACCGGCAAGCACCGCCAGACGTCGCGCCGCAAGGCGCCTTCGGTTGGCGGGTTGCCAGTGACAGTGCGATAATGGCCGTTTGCGCACAGGCGCAAACGGCCATTATTTTTTCGGGTTTCTCACGCGGGGTTTTTACGATGCGCGTCTTCAATTTCTCCGCCGGACCTGCGGCTTTGCCCGAAGAGGTACTGCGTCAGGCCGCTGCCGAAATGCTCGACTGGCAAGGCAGCGGTATGAGCGTGATGGAGATGAGCCATCGCGGGAAAGAGTTCTCGTCGATTCACGAAGCGGCGCTGCTCGATCTGCGCGAACTGCTCCACGTACCCGCAAGCCACCATATTCTGTTCCTGCAAGGCGGCGGTCTGGGCGAGAACGCGATCGTACCGATGAACCTGATGGGCGCGAAGCCGCGCGCGGATTTCGTCGTGACGGGATCGTGGTCGCAGAAATCGCTGAAGGAAGCGCAGAAATACGGCGCGGTGCATCTGGCGGCAAGCGGCGAGACGTCGGCGGGATTCACGCGCGCGCCTGCCCGTTCCGAATGGCAACTGTCCGACGACCCGGCGTATGTGCATCTGTGCACGAACGAAACAATCCACGGCGTAGAGACGTTCGACATTCCTGATCTCGGCAACATTCCGCTCGTCGCCGATGCGTCGTCGCACATCCTGTCGCGTCCGATGGACATCGGCAAATTCGGTGTGCTGTTCGGCGGGGCGCAGAAGAATATCGGCATGGCCGGTGTGACCGTCGTGATCGTGCGCGAAGACATGCTCGATCGCGCGCTGTCTATCTGCCCGTCGGCGTTCGAATGGAAGACGGTCGCCGCCAATAATTCGATGTACAACACGCCGCCCACCTACGCGATCTACATCGCGGGGCT
This sequence comes from Paraburkholderia sp. CHISQ3, assembly GCF_030464945.1. NCBI lineage: Bacteria > Pseudomonadati > Pseudomonadota > Betaproteobacteria > Burkholderiales > Burkholderiaceae > Paraburkholderia > Paraburkholderia sp. CHISQ3. The sequence continues at coordinate 272,800 of NZ_JALPRG010000002.1, read as the reverse complement.
CGTGTTCAAGTGGTTACAGAAGCAGGGCGGCCTGCCTGCGATCGAAGCGCGCAATCTCGAGAAGTCGACACTGCTGTACGACACGATCGATGCGAGCAGCTTCTATCTGAACAAGGTCGAGCGCGGCTCGCGGTCGCGGATGAACGTTCCGTTCTTCCTCGCCGATGAAGCGCGTAACGAAGATTTCCTGGCCGGCGCGAAAGCGCGCAGGCTGGTGCAGCTGAAGGGCCACAAGTCCGTCGGAGGCATGCGGGCGTCGATTTACAACGCGGTGCCGCTCGAAGGCGTCAAAGCGCTCGTCGAGTACATGAAGGAATTCGAACAGCGCGAGGCCTGATTCCCGGCGCGCGCGCCACTCTTTCAGCTAACGGCCGGTTTTACGCATGGACGACGAACTTAATTTACGACTCAAACCGCTGCGCGAGCGCATCGATGCCCTCGATGCGCAGCTCATCGCGCTTCTCAACCAGCGTGCGGCGGTCGCGCTCGAAGTCGGCGAGGTGAAGAAGCATTTCAACGCGCCGGTGTTTCGCCCGGAGCGCGAGCAGCAGGTCATCGCGCGTTTGCAGGACATGAGCGCCGGGCCGCTGGCCGGCGAACACATCAGCGCCATCTGGCGCGAGATCATGGCCGCGAGCCGCGCGCTCGAACAGACGGTTCGGGCCGCGTATCTCGGACCGATCGGCACCTATAGCGAAGAGGCGATGCACGAGTACTTCGGTCAGTCGATCGAAGGGCTGCCGTGTCCGTCCATCGACGAAGTGTTCCGTTCCGTCGAAGCCGGCGCCGCGGAATTCGGCGTCGTGCCGGTCGAGAACTCGACCGAAGGCGCGGTGTCGCGCACGCTCGACTTGCTGCTGCAATCGCAGTTGCTGATCGGCGGCGAACTTGCGCTGCCGATCCACCACAACCTGCTGACGACGAGCGGCGACCTGACAGGCGTGACGCGTGTCTGCGCCCACGCGCAGGCACTCGCGCAATGCCAGCGCTGGCTGTCTACGCATGCGCCGCATCTCGAGCGCGAGGCCGTGTCGAGCAACGCCGAAGCGGCGCGTCTGGCAGCGGCCGATCCGACGGTCGCGGCGATCGCCGGCGATCGCGCGGCGACGCATTACGGCTTGCAGGTGGCGTACGCACTGATCCAGGACGATCCGCACAATCGCACCCGCTTCCTGATGATCGGCAAGGAGCCCGCGGGCGTGAGCGGCAATGACCGGACCTCGCTGATCTTCTCGGTGAAGAACGAGCCTGGTGCGGTGTTCCGGCTGCTCGAACCGCTCGCCCGCCACGGCGTGTCGATGACGCGTTTCGAGTCGCGGCCCGCGCGCGTCGACAAGTGGGAGTATTACTTCTACATCGACGTCGAAGGTCATCGCAACGATGCGGCTGTGGCTGCGGCGCTCGCCGAGCTTGAGCAGAAGGCCGCCTTCGTCAAGATACTCGGCTCGTATCCGCGCGCCCGCTGACGTCGGCTTGCCGGCTTGCCACTGCGAATTCAACACATCAAATATCGATTTGGAGATACTCATGACTACGCCTTTCGGTCCTTCTTATGTGCGCGCCATTGCGCCTTATGTCGCCGGCAAACCGATCTCGGAAGTCGCGCGTGAATTCGGTCTCGACGAGGCGAGCATCGTGAAGCTGGCCTCGAACGAGAATCCGCTCGGCATGCCCGAGTCGGCGCAGCAGGCGATGACGAAGGCCGCGGGCGAGCTGGGTCGTTATCCGGATGCCAACGCGTTCGAACTGAAGGCCGCGCTGAGCGCGCACTACGATGTGCCCGCCGAATGGATCACGCTCGGCAACGGCAGCAACGACATCCTCGAACTCGCCGCGCACTCGTTTGTCGAGAAAACCCAGTCGATCGTCTACGCGCAGTATTCGTTTGCGGTTTATGCGCTCGCTACGCAAGGGCTCGGCGCACGCGCGATCGTCGTGCCGGCCGTGAAGTACGGTCACGATCTCGATGCGATGCTCGCCGCCATCGACGACGACACACGGCTCGTGTTTGTCGCGAATCCGAACAATCCGACTGGCACGTTCCTCGAAGGCGCGCAGATCGAAGCGTTTCTCGACAAGGTACCGCGCCATGTCGCGGTGGTGCTCGACGAGGCTTACACCGAATACCTGCCGGCAGAAAAGCGCTATGACGCGATTGCGTGGGTGCGTCGCTATCCGAACCTGCTCGTGTCGCGCACGTTCTCGAAGGCGTTCGGCCTTGCCGGTCTGCGAGTCGGTTTCGCGATCGCGCAGCCCGAGCTGACCGATCTGATGAACCGTCTGCGTCAGCCGTTCAACGTCAATACGCTTGCGCAGGCTGCGGCGATTGCCGCGTTGAACGACAACGCGTTCCTCGCGAAGAGCGCGGAACTCAACGCGCAGGGCTATCGTCGGCTGACCGAAGCGTTCGATCGGCTCGGCCTGGAATATGTGCCGTCGTCGGGCAACTTCGTGCTGGTGCGCGTGGGCACCGACGATGCAGCCGGCAACCGCGTCAATCTCGCGCTGCTGAAGCAGGGTGTGATCGTGCGGCCGGTTGGCGGTTACGGTTTGCCGCAGTGGCTGCGCATCACGATCGGTCTGCCCGCAGAAAACGACGCGTTCATCGCCGCGCTCGAAAAGACGCTCGCGACCGCCTGAGCGGTTTGCGCCGACTATCCCTGTGCCCGGCCCGATGACGGCCGGGACGCTTTTTCCCGGTTCGCTGTGGCCGCATTCTCTTTCAACAAGCTGGTGATTTTCGGTGTCGGCCTGATCGGCGGATCGCTTGCGCGCGCGTTGCGCGAGCGTGATGGTGTGAGCGGCGCGCGTACCGTGGTCGGGGTGGGACGTTCGGCGGCGTCGACGGCGCGGGCGCTCGAACTCGGCGTGATCGACGCAGCCGCCACGTTCGACGATCCGGTCGCATTGCGCGCGGCGCTGGCGGGCGCGGATATCGTGTTGCTTGCCGCGCCGGTTGCGCAGACGCGGCCGCTGCTCGAACGCATCGCACCGTTTCTCGACGCTGCAACCATCGTCACCGATGCCGGCAGCACGAAGTCCGACGTCGTCGCGGCGGCGCGCGCGGCACTCGGTTCGCGGGTCGCGCAGTTCGTGCCCGGGCACCCGATTGCCGGCCGCGAGTCGAGCGGCGTCGATGCGGCGCTCGCCGATCTATATGTCGATCGCAATGTCGTGCTGTGCGCGCTGCCGGAGAATGCGCCGCGCGACGTCGAACGGGTCGCCGCGATGTGGCGCGCCAGCGGCGCAGCGGTGCACGAGATGTCGCCGGAGCAGCATGATCGTGTGCTCGCGTCGGTGAGTCATCTGCCGCACGTGCTGTCGTTTGCGCTGGTCGAGCAGATTCTCGGCTCACCGGATGCAGCGCTGAAATTTTCCTTTGCGGCTGGTGGCTTTCGCGATTTCACGCGGATCGCCGCGTCGAGCCCGGAGATGTGGCGCGACATCTGCGTCGCCAACCGCGCGGCGCTGCTCGACGAGCTCGACGACTACACGGCTGTGCTGGCACGGCTACGTGCCGCGATCGAAGCGGGCGACGGCGCGGCGCTCGAAGCCGTATTCGCCCGCTCGCGCGAGGCACGCAGCGGCTGGCAGGCCGGTGGCGGCAAGGCCGGCACCGACGACGCGTCGAAATAACAGGACATACCATGGACTACCTCGATCTCGGACCCTACTCCCGTGCGTCGGGCACGGTGCGCCTGCCTGGTTCGAAGAGCATTTCGAATCGCGTGCTGCTGCTCGCCGCGCTCGCCGAAGGCGAGACGACGATTACGAACCTGCTCGATTCCGACGACACGCGCGTGATGCTCGCGGCACTCGAACAGCTCGGCGTGAAGCTGATTCGCAACGGCGATACCTGCACGGTCACCGGTACACGCGGCGCGTTTACGGCGCAGAGCGCCGATTTGTTCCTCGGTAATGCGGGTACGGCAGTGCGTCCGCTCACAGCGGCGCTCGCGGTGAACGGCGGTGAGTATCGCGTGCACGGCGTGCCGCGCATGCACGAGCGACCGATCGGCGATCTGGTCGACGGTTTGCGGCAGATCGGCGCGAAGATCGATTACGAAGCGAACGAAGGATACCCGCCGTTGCGCATCCACGCGGCGCAGATTGCCGTCGACGCACCGATCCGCGTGCGCGGCGACGTATCGAGCCAGTTCCTGACCGCGCTGCTGATGACCCTGCCGCTCGTGCGTTCCGCCAGCGGCGTGACGGTCGTCGAAGTAGAAGGCGAGCTGATCTCGAAGCCCTATATCGACATCACGATCAAGTTGATGGCGCGCTTCGGTATCCACGTCGAGCGCGACGGCTGGCAGCGCTTCACGGTGCCGGCTGGTCGGCGCTATCGGGCGCCGGGACGCATCATGGTCGAAGGCGATGCGTCGTCGGCCTCGTACTTTCTGGCGGCAGGTGCGCTGGGCGGCGGACCGCTGCGGGTGGAAGGCGTTGGGCGCGCGAGTATCCAGGGCGACGTCGGCTTTGCCGACGCACTCAACCAGATGGGCGCCAATGTATCGATGGGTGAGGACTGGATCGAGGTGCGCGGTATCGGCCACGATCACGGCCGGCTCGCGCCAATCGACATGGACTTCAACCTGATCCCGGACGCCGCGATGACGATTGCGGTGGCTGCGCTGTTCGCTGACGGCACCTCGACGCTGCGCAATATCGGCAGCTGGCGCGTCAAGGAAACCGACCGGATTGCCGCGATGGCGACTGAATTGCGCAAGGTCGGCGCGACGATCGAGGAGGGCGCCGACTATCTGGTCGTCACGCCGCCCGCGCGCCTCACGCCCAACGCTGCCATCGATACCTACGACGATCACCGCATGGCGATGTGCTTCTCGCTGGTGAGCCTCGGCGGCGTGCCGGTGCGTATCAACGACCCGAAGTGCGTTGGCAAAACCTTCCCCGACTATTTCGAGCGCTTTGCCGCGCTCGCGAAGCCCTGACACCGATTCCCACTCCGGTTTACCCCGACGAGCGACTTTTCCGATGAAACCGACCCGTCCTTTTCACCAGACGCCCGTCATTACGATCGATGGCCCGACTGCCTCCGGTAAGGGCACCGTGGCCGCGCTGGTCGCCGCCCAGCTGGGTTTCCATCTGCTCGACAGCGGCGCGCTCTACCGGCTTACCGCGCTGGCCAGCGCACGCTACCAGGTCGCCACCGACGACGCCGACGCACTGGCCAAGCTGGTCGGCGATCTGCACATCACGTTTCGCGAGGGGCTGGCGCAGCTCGACGGCGTGGATGTATCGAGCGAAATCCGTGCAGAGGAAATCGGCAAACGTGCCTCGGCGATTGCCGTTCACACACCGGTGCGGGCCGCGCTGGTGGCGCGTCAGCGGGCTTTTCGCAAGGAACCGGGGCTGGTCGCCGACGGCCGCGATATGGGGACGGTGATCTTCCAGGATGCGGCGCTAAAGGTGTTTTTGACCGCAAGTGCCGAGGCCCGTGCGGCGCGACGGTATAAGCAATTGATCCAAAAAGGTTTTTCTGCTAATATAGATGACTTGCTCCGGGATTTGCGTGAACGCGACGCGCGCGATAGTCAGCGCACGGCCGCGCCGCTCAAGCCCGCAGCAGATGCAAAGCTGCTCGACACCTCAGCTCTGTCAGTCGACCAGGCGGTCGGCCAGGTAGTGCAGTGGTATCAGGCGCTAACGCCGCATGCATGACGCGCGCAAGAGCGTGCGAGCGGCAAGGTAGGTGCTTCGCGAGCGTCGCGAAGCGTGAATTCAACCCTTTAACCCCGCGTGGGATTCGCTTTAATCACAGCGACTGAAGTCTTGCCGCTGTACGGCCATCCGGGCCGCGCGAAAACCAGGCAAATTCCGATTTTTATGTCCGACCTGCAAACCTCCACCCCGAATACCGAATCTTTTGCGGCTCTGTTCGAAGAGTCGCTGACCAAGCAGGACATGCGCGCTGGCGAAGTGATCTCCGCCGAAGTCGTGCGCGTCGACCACAACTTCGTGGTCGTCAATGCTGGTCTCAAGTCCGAAGCCTACATCCCGCTGGAAGAATTCCTGAACGACGCGGGTGAAGTGGAAGTGCAGGCGGGCGACTTCGTTTCCGTCGCGATCGACGCGCTCGAAAACGGCTACGGCGACACGATCCTGTCGCGCGACAAGGCGAAGCGTCTCGCTTCGTGGCTGTCGCTGGAAAAAGCCCTCGACAACAACGAACTCGTGACCGGCACGATCACGGGCAAGGTCAAGGGCGGCATGACCGTGATGGTCAACGGCATCCGCGCATTCCTGCCGGGTTCGCTCGTCGACACGCGTCCGGTCAAGGACACGACCCCGTACGAAGGCAAGACCCTCGAATTCCGCGTCATCAAGCTCGACCGCAAGCGTAACAACGTCGTGCTGTCGCGCCGTGCCGTGATCGAAGCTACGCAAGGCGAAGAGCGCGCGAAGCTGCTCGAAACGCTGAAGGAAGGCGCGATCGTGGAAGGCGTGGTCAAGAACATCACCGACTACGGCGCGTTCGTGGACCTCGGCGGTATCGACGGCCTGCTGCACATCACCGACATCGCATGGCGTCGTGTGCGTCACCCGAGCGAAGTGCTGTCGGTTGGCCAGGAAGTTACCGCGAAGATCCTCAAGTTCGATCAAGAGAAGAACCGCGTCTCGCTGGGCATCAAGCAACTCGGCGACGATCCGTGGGAAGGCATTTCCCGCCGTTACCCGTCGGGCACGCGCCTGTTCGGCAAGGTCACCAACATTACCGACTACGGCGCATTCGTCGAAGTGGAATCGGGCATCGAAGGCCTGGTTCACGTGTCGGAAATGGACTGGACGAACAAGAACGTTGCACCGTCGAAGGTTGTGCAGCTCGGCGACGAAGTCGAAGTCATGGTTCTCGAAATCGACGAAGACCGCCGCCGTATCAGCCTCGGCATGAAGCAATGCAAGCCGAACCCGTGGGACGACTTCAGCCGTAACTTCAAGAAGGGCGACAAGCTGCAGGGCGCGATCAAGTCGATCACCGACTTCGGCGTGTTCATCGGCCTGCCTGGCGGCATCGACGGTCTGGTTCACCTTTCCGACCTGTCGTGGAGCGAAACCGGCGAAGAAGCCGTGCGCAAGTACAAGAAGGGCGACGAAGTGGAAGCGATCGTGCTCGGCATCGACGTCGAGAAAGAACGCATTTCGCTGGGCATCAAGCAGCTCGAAGGCGACCCGTTCAGCAACTTCGTTGCAATGAACGACAAGGGTTCGATCGTCGACGGCGTGGTCAAGACGGTAGATGCGAAGGGTGCAGTGGTCACGCTGTCGACGGAAGTCGAAGGCTACCTGCGCGCTTCGGAAATCGCTCAAGACCGCGTGGAAGATGCGCGCAACGTGCTGAAGGAAGGCGACAAGGTCAACGCGATGATCATCAACATCGATCGCAAGTCGCGTGGCATCAACCTGTCGGTCAAGGCAAAGGATTCGGCTGAGCAACAGGAAGCGATCCGCGGCCTGGCTTCGTCGGATTCCAACGCGGCAGCAACCGGCACGACGAACCTCGGCGCGCTGCTGAAGGCCAAGCTCGACGGCCAGAACCAGTAAGCCTGAAAAACGCCCCCAACCCTGGCGCCTCGCGCGCCAGGCCCCCTGAAGAGGGGCTGTCCCCCACGGGGACTTCCTGCGGTGTACAAAACCTGGGGGCGGTCAGGCGTTTTCTTTAGGGGTCTGCTGCAGTATGACCAAATCGGAATTGGTCGCCCAGCTGGCTACGCGATTCCCGCAACTTGTTCTCAAGGACGCGGATTTCGCGGTGAAGACGATGCTTGATGCAATGTCCGAGGCGCTTGCCAAAGGCCATCGCATCGAAATTCGTGGCTTCGGCAGCTTCGGCCTTAACCGCCGTCCTTCCCGTGTCGGACGCAATCCGAAATCGGGCGAAAAGGTGCTGGTACCTGAGAAGTTCGTACCGCATTTCAAGCCTGGCAAGGAGTTGCGCGAGCGCGTCGACCGACGTGCGGGTGAACCGCTGAAAGATGAAGGGCCGGACGACGATCTGTGAGTTTCGTTGCCTGCAATGAAACTGTAGCGGCCGCCAGGGGCGGATGCCACAGATGCCAGACGGCAAAAAGACCAGAAAAAAGCGCCTGCGGGCGCTTTTTTTTCGCCTGTACGACACACTACGCCGAACTGCGACCGATCAATGCAAGCGCGGACCGTCCAGGCGGGTTCTGTCCAGCGGCGAGAGGCTTCAATTACAATACGGGTCACTTCGGCGCGGGCAGCACCGTGGCGCGATGCGTCATCAGGCCGGCGTCATCCCGCAATCGCCGTCAAGAGATCTACTCATGAAATTTATCGTCTGGTTGATCCGCGTACTGGTGTTCGTGCTGCTGCTGGTGCTCGCACTATCCAATACGCAAACCGTCACGTTGAATTTCCTGGCTGGCTATCAATGGCAGGCGCCGTTGATCCTGATCGGCCTCGCGTTCTTCGTCGTGGGCTTGCTGGCCGGCCTCGTATCGTCGTTGCCCGCGCTGTTCCGGCTGCGACTCGAAAACGGCCGCCTGAAACGCGATCTGCGCGTTGCGCGCGAAACACCGGTGGTCGTCGAACAACCGCCGCTGCCCCCGTTGATGTGAGTTTCCTCATGCCGCGCGCCTCGTGTGCGCGGCTTTTGTTTTCGCCTTCACTACCATTCGCATGGATCTAGACTATTGGTGGCTACTCGTTATACCGGTCGCCTTCGCGCTCGGCTGGATGGCCGCGCGTTACGACCTGAAGACGCTGTTGTCCGAGAGCGCCAATCTGCCGCGGTCCTATTTCCGCGGCTTGAACTTCCTGCTCAACGAACAACCCGATCAGGCGATCGATGCGTTCATCGAAGTCGTCAAGCTCGATCCCGAAACCATCGAACTGCACTTCGCACTCGGCAATCTGTTTCGCCGGCGCGGTGAAACCGACCGCGCGATCCGCGTGCATCAAAACCTGCTGAGCCGCGCCGACCTGCCGGTGAAGGAGCGCGACCATGCGCTCTTCGAACTCGGCCAGGATTTTCTGAAGGCCGGTCTGCTCGATCGCGCGGAGGAAACCTTCCGTTCGCTGCAAACGGGCGATCACGCGCTGGGCGCGCAACGTTCGCTGATGACGATCTACGAGATCGAAAAGGACTGGAACAAATCGATCGACACCGCACGCCGGCTCGAAACAATGGGCGCGGCGTCGCTCGAGAAAGAAGTGGCGCAGTTCCACTGCGAACTCGCGCAGGAAGCGCTGCAACAGCAGAAGCCTGACGAGGCACGCCGGCAGATTACCCTCGCACTAAAAGCCAACCCGCAGAACGTCCGCGCAACGATACTCTCCGGTGACGTAGCCGCAGCAGCGGGCGAGCAGAAAGCTGCGATCGCTCAGTGGCGCAAGGTCGAGGAGCAAAATCCGGCCTACCTGCCGCTCGTGGCCGAAAAGCTGATGAAGGTGTATGCGACGCTCGGCCAGCAGGAAGAGGGCGCCAATCTGCTCACGACATGGGTGGATCGCTATCCGAGCAACGATCTGCTGGACGTCGCATATCAGCACGTCGCGGCACTGCGCGGCCCCGATGCGGCGCATGCGCTGGCCCGCACGCAAATGCAGAAATCACCGACGCTCGCGGGCATGACGCGCCTGCTCGAAGCGCAGCAGGCAACCGCGGAAGAACCGCGGCGCAGCGAACTGGATCTGATGCGCACGTTGATTAAACAGCGGACCAAGAATCTGCCGCGCTACACGTGCCAGAATTGCGGTTTTCGGGCCCGGCTTTTCTATTGGCAATGCCCGGGCTGTAGCGGTTGGGAAACCTATGCGCCGCGTCGTATCGAACCGATGGCAGCGGCGAGCTGATCACGACAACGCCGGGTGCGTGCGAGGATCGCCGCGCCCGTGCAGTAGCGAAACGGCTGAATCATTCACCGGAAACCCACACCGGAACCACCTACCGGAACGCGTATGAAAATCACCATCATCGGTACGGGCTATGTCGGGCTCGTCACAGGCGCGTGCCTGGCCGAAATCGGCAACGACGTCTTCTGTGTCGACGTCGATCCGCGCAAGATCGGCATCCTGAACGGCGGCGGCGTGCCGATTCACGAGCCGGGTCTGAAGGAAATCATCGCGCGCACGCGGGCGGCCGGACGCATCGAGTTCGCCACCGATATTCAGGCGAGCGTCGAACACGGCGACGTGCAGTTCATCGCGGTCGGTACGCCGCCCGATGAAGACGGTTCCGCCGATCTGCAATACGTGCTCGAAGCGGCGCGCAACATCGGCCGCTACATGAACAGCTACAAGGTAATCGTCGACAAGTCGACGGTGCCGGTCGGTACCGCCGAACGCGTGCGTGCCGTTGTCGCAGAAGAACTGGCGAAGCGCGGTCTCGCGGACAGCCCGCAGCATCGTTTCTCGGTGGTATCGAATCCCGAGTTCCTGAAGGAAGGCGCCGCCGTCGACGACTTCATGCGGCCCGATCGCATCGTGCTCGGCATCGACGACGATGCGGCCGGCCAGATCGCGCGCGAAAAGATGAAGCGCCTGTATGCGCCGTTCAACCGCAATCACGAGCGCACGTTGTACATGGACGTGCGTTCCGCCGAATTCACGAAGTACGCGGCCAACGCGATGCTTGCCACACGCATCTCGTTCATGAACGAGATGGCGAATCTCGCGGATCGCGTCGGCGCCGATATCGAAGCCGTGCGTCGCGGCATCGGCTCCGACCCGCGCATCGGTTACCACTTCCTGTATGCGGGCGTCGGCTACGGCGGTTCTTGCTTCCCGAAGGATGTGCAGGCGCTGATCCGCACCGCGAGCGAGAGCGGCCACAACCTGCGCATCCTCGAAGCCGTCGAGGACGTGAATCAGGCGCAGAAGGAAATCCTCGTGCGCAAGATTACCGGCGCGCTCGGCGACGATCTGACGGGTCGCACGTTCGCAGTCTGGGGGCTCGCGTTCAAGCCGAACACCGACGACATGCGCGAAGCGCCGAGTCGCCGGCTGATCGCGGAACTGCTCACGCGCGGTGCGACCGTACGCGCTTACGATCCGGTCGCGCTCGACGAAGCACGTCGCGTCTTTGCAATGGATCTCGACGGCGAGCCCGAGCAACGTGCACGCCTGCACTTCGTGAACACCCAGGACGAAACCTTGACTGGCGCCGACGCGCTCGTCATCGTTACCGAATGGAAAGAGTTCAAGAGCCCGGACTTCGCGTATCTGAAGTCGGTGCTGAAGTCGCCGCTGATTTTCGATGGCCGCAACCTGTACGAACCGGAAGCGATGACCGAGCTGGGCATCGACTATCACTCGATTGGACGCCCCTATGTACAACCCTCCCACCGTCCCTGAAGCGTCGACGCCGGTACCCGAGCCCCGCGTCGTACCGCGCGAACAGATCGCGCGTGCACGCGTGCTCGTGGTGGGCGATGTCATGCTCGACCGTTACTGGTTCGGCGACGTCAACCGGATCTCGCCGGAAGCGCCGGTGCCGGTCGTGCATGTGCAGAAGCAGGAAGACCGCCTGGGCGGCGCGGCGAACGTCGCGCGCAATGCGGCGGCGCTCGGTGCGCAGGCCGGATTGCTGTGCGTGGTCGGTCACGACGAACCGGGCGAGCGCATCGTGCAGTTGCTCGGCGACAGCGGCGTCACGCCGCATCTCGAACGCGACCCGGCACTGCTCACCACCATCAAGTTACGCGTGCTGTCGCGCCAGCAGCAGTTGCTGCGCGTCGATTTCGAAAATACGCCGGCACACGAAGTGCTGCTGTCCGGTCTCGCGCGCTTCGACGCACTGCTGCCGCAGCACGACGTGATCCTGATGTCCGATTACGCGAAAGGTGGCCTCACGCATGTCACGCGAATGATCGCGAATGCGCGTGCGGCGGGCCGACCGGTGCTGGTCGATCCGAAGGGCGACGACTGGGAACGTTATCGCGGCGCGACGGTGATCACGCCGAACCGCGCGGAGCTGCGCGAAGTGATCGGACAGTGGAAATCGGAAGAGGACTTGCATGCGCGAGTCGCGAAACTGCGCGCGGATCTCGAACTCGATGCGCTGCTGCTCACACGCTCCGAAGAGGGCATGACGCTGTTCGCCGCCGAAGGCATCCTGCACGCTTCGGCGGTAGCACGCGAAGTGTATGATGTGTCGGGTGCCGGCGACACCGTGATCGCCACGCTCGCCGCCATGCTCGGCGCGGGTTTGTCGCTGGTCGAAGCGGTCTCGCTGGCCAATCGCGCAGCGGGCATCGTGGTCGGCAAGCTCGGTACCGCCACCGTCGACTACGACGAACTGTTCCATTGACCCCGCGCCGCGTTTTGCGTCGCGCAGCCATGCGAACGATGCAAGACGCCGCGTAGCAACCGCTACTCTTACTCAACGCAGGACGATCATGACTCTCATCGTCACCGGCGCAGCCGGCTTTATCGGCAGCAATATCGTCAAGGCGCTCAACGAGCGCGGCGAGCAGCGCATCATCGCAGTGGACAACCTGACGCGCGCCGACAAGTTCAAGAACCTCGTCGATTGCGAGATCGACGATTATCTCGACAAGACTGAATTCGTCGAGCGGTTTGCGCGCGGCGACTTCGGCAAGGTGCGTGCGGTGTTCCATGAAGGCGCCTGTTCGGACACGATGGAAACCGACGGCCGCTACATGATGGACAACAACTTCCGTTACAGCCGTGCGGTACTCGATGCGTGTCTCGCGCAGGGCACGCAGTTTCTGTATGCGTCGTCGGCGGCGACTTATGGTGGCTCGGACCGCTTCGTCGAAGATCGCACTGCGGAAGCGCCGCTGAACGTATACGGTTATTCGAAGTTTTTGTTCGATCAGGTGATTCGCCGTGTGTTGCCGCAGGCGAAGAGCCAGATTGCCGGCTTCCGCTATTTCAACGTGTACGGTCCGCGCGAAACGCACAAGGGCCGCATGGCGTCGGTGGCGTTTCACAACTTCAACCAGTTCCGCGCCGAAGGCAAGGTCAAGCTGTTCGGCGAATACAACGGTTACGGCGCGGGCGAACAGACGCGCGACTTTGTCTCCGTCGAAGACGTGACGAAGGTGAACCTGTTCTTCTTCGATCATCCGGACAAGTCGGGCATTTTCAACCTCGGTACTGGACGCGCGCAGCCGTTCAACGACATCGCCACGACGGTCGTCAACACGCTGCGCGCGCTAAAAGACGAACCGGCGCTGTCGCTCGCCGAGCAGGTTCAGCGCGGACTGATCGAATACATACCGTTTCCCGATGCGCTGCGCGGCAAGTATCAGTGCTTCACGCAAGCCGATCCGACCAAGCTGCGCGCAGCCGGCTACGATGCGCCGTTCCTGACGGTGCAGGAAGGTGTCGATCGCTACGTGCGTTGGCTGTTCGGCCAGCTATAAATCCCTCCGGCAGCTTCTTAAACTGGACTCTCCTGGTCGGCGATCGGCGCCGACCGGTTGCATCAAGGAGAGTCCAGATGTTCCGAAAAACCATCATTACGGCGGCGATGCTCGCTGCGTTCGGCCACGCGTATGCGGCCGTCGACGTCAATACCGCGAACGAGGACGCATTGCGCGGAATCAGGGGCATTGGCGCGTCGAAGGCGAAAGCGATTCTCGAAGAGCGTACCGCGCACGGTCCGTTCAAGGACGCGAGCGATCTCGGCAAACGCGTCAAGGGCATGGGCGGGCATACCGTCGAGCGCCTGCAGGCGGAGGGTCTCGCTATCGGTCCGGCTGGCGCTGCTGCTGGTACACAGGCTGCGGCAAAGGCCGCGCCCGCAAACCCCGGCGTGAAAAACGGTGCGGCGACGGTGGCGAAGAAATAGCCGCGTGCGGTGAGGGCGGCTTCCGCCGCCCTGCGAGGTTTCTTTTCGGGTGCGTGCCAGGTGATTGCTTCCGTCGGCTCATTCCTTCAGGTCGCTCCTTCAGCCGTCTTCTGATGACTGGCTCCCGCGGCGATATTTGCCGCGGTTTTTTGCGTTTCAGCAGCGATGGCGCGAGGCGGGCGCAATGTCTTGTACCTGTGGTCATTTCAGGCAGTTGCCCGCGTGACGACGAGGGACGGACAGCGAGGCCGGGCACAGTGGTTTAGAATCGGCGGATTATCGATCGTCCGGCAAAGCAAACGCACATGGCTTACAAAACAATTGAAGACACGATCGGCAATACGCCGCTCGTTCAACTCGTCCGCCTGCCGGACGACGAAATCCGCAGCCGCAATAACGTGATTCTCGGCAAACTCGAGGGGAACAACCCAGCCGGTTCGGTGAAGGATCGTCCGGCGCTGTCGATGATCAGCAAGGCCGAAGCGCGCGGACGCATCAAACCCGGCGATACGCTGATCGAAGCGACGAGCGGTAATACCGGCATCGGGCTGGCAATGGCCGCGGCGATCCGGGGCTACAAAATGGTGCTGCTCCTGCCGGAAGACCTGTCGCTCGAACGGCGCCAGAGCATGGCCGCCTACGGCGCGCAGATCGTACTCACGCCGGTGACGGGCGGTATGGAATACGCACGCGATCTCGCCGAGCAGATGCAGCGCGACGGCAAGGGCGTGATCCTCGATCAGTTCGCGAATCCCGACAATCCGCTTGCGCACTACGAAACGACGGGCCCGGAAATCTGGCGCGATACCGAAGGACGCATCACGCATTTCGTGTCAGCGATGGGTACGACCGGCACGATCATGGGCGTCTCGCAGTATCTGAAGGAACAGAGCCAGGCGGTGGAGATTATCGGTGCGCAGCCGGAAGAGGGTTCGCGCATTCCCGGCATCCGCAAATGGCCCGAAGCCTATCTGCCGAAAATCTTCGATCGCACCCGTATCGATCGTACCGAGAACGTCAGCCAGGCCGCGTCCGAGGCGATGGCGCGGCGACTGGCATCGGTGGAGGGGATTTTCTGCGGGATCTCGTCGGCGGGTGCCTGCGAGGTGGCGCTGCGGATTGCGCGTCAGGTCGAGAATGCGACCATCGTGTTTATCGTTTGCGATCGCGGGGACCGGTATCTGTCGACGGGTGTATTTCCGGCCTGAGATTCTCGCGGTGGTGTGCCAGCAAAAAGCGCCGGTTTTGAAGCCGGCGCTTTGCGTTTCACGCTGCGGAGCGTAGCGCGTCGCGCTATCCAGCGCACCGCATCCTACTGATTCGTCGAATTCGAGCCCGGGCTTACTTCAGGACTAATCCCCGGATTCAACGGGGGGATCGGTTGAGCGTTCGGCACCTGATCGCCCGGCGTCGCATCGTCGGTTGCTTCCATCTGCGCCTTGATGCGCTGACCGAGCTGATACACCGCGAGCGCATAGAAGAAGCTGCGGTTATAGCGCGTCAACACATAGAAGTTCTTCAGGCCGAGTTCGTATTCGGTCGGCCGTCCTGGGGACGGCAAATCGATCACCGTGACCGGCGTACCCGCTTCGGCTGCGATGTCGAGGTTCGGCTCGTTCAGCAGCATGCCGGCGCGCAGCAACTGGGAGAGCGGCCAGCGAGGCTCCGGCTGACCATCCGCGGCCGCTTGCGCGATGCCGAGGCTGCCCGGGTCGCTGGTAATTTTCCACACCACCGGCCGGCCGTTTTCCCAGCCGTTCTGCTTCAGATAGTTCGCCACGCTGCCGATCGCATCGGCCTGGCTCGTGCGCAGGTCGATCTGCTTGTTGCCGTCATAGTTGACTGCGTACTGCACGATGCTGCTCGGCAGAAACTGCGGAATACCGATGGCACCCGTGTAGGAGCCGAGCACGGTAGTCGGATCGATCTGCGAATCGCGTGTCCACACCAGGTAGTCTTCGAGGTTCTTGCGGAACGTCGCCTGGCGGTCGGCGCGATTCGGTGTGCCCGGGTAATCGAAGGTCAGCGTCGTGAGCGCGTCGAGCACACGGAAGTTGCCCATGAAGCGCCCATAAATCGTCTCGACACCGATAATGCCGACGATCACCTCCGGCGGCACGCCGAATTCGTCAGATGCGCGCTGCAGCGTCGCCTGGTTGTTGCGCCAGAAACGCACGCCTGCGTTGATGCGGATCTGATCGAGAAAGCGCGCCTGGTACACACGCCAGTTCTTGATCGACGGCGACGGTGCGGGCGTGACGAGTTTCACCGCGGTCGCCGAATAGCTGACGCGCGCGAACAGCGCGTGCAGCATGGACGGATCGAAGTCGTAGCGCGCAACCATGTCGTTGATGAACGCTTCGACGTCCGCGTTGTTCGCGTAGCGCTGCGGAACGATCTCTTCTTCGAATGTCTGTCCTTGTTGCACCGTCGCTTGAGGCTGGCTTTGCGCGAGCAGCGCCGGCTTCGGACTCACGGTCTGCGCACTCGCCGCACGGCTGCCGGCGAACCCGCATGCAGCGACCAGCGCGATAACAAGCGCTGTTGTGCCGAACCGGTTCGATGCGTGCGTGGACGTGGATGTCGAGGCGGGCAAAGCAGACGTAACGGTCATAGGGGACGGGGTGGGCAGAGGCGGAAAAGGACCGGGCCAGTATACCCGACGACATCCGCCGCGCCGGTGCCTGTGGCGGCCGCAGAACAAAAGCGCATAACCCGCGCGCGGCTGAGAGCGATGTGCCGTCGTGTGGTAACTTGGCGCTAATTGCGCGCATTCCCGCTGCGCGCCCAGACGGAGACATGCCGTGCACGCGTTGCGTCGCGCGGCTCGACGATTCATGGCCACAGGCTTCTATTCCCACACCGACTGTCTGAAGCACGAGATGGGGCAATGGCATCCCGAATGCCCCGGGCGCCTGCAGGCAATCGAAGATCAACTGATCGCGAGTCGCATCGATGCGCTGATCGAACGCGATACGGCGCCGCCCGCCGACGAAGCCGCACTGCTGCGCGTACATACCCAGGCGCATATCGACTACATCCGTAGCCGCGCGCCGTCCGAAGGCTACGCGGAGATCGATCCCGACACGTCGATGAATCCGCATTCGTGGCAGGCCGCCTTGCGCGCTGCCGGCGCAGCAATCGCCGCGACCGATGCGGTGATCGAAGGTCGCTACGACAATGCTTTCTGCAGCGTGCGCCCGCCGGGTCACCATGCAGAGCCCGCACGCGCGATGGGCTTCTGCTTCTTCAACAACGTGGCGATCGCGGCGCGTCATGCGCTCGAAGTGCACGGCCTCGCGCGTGTCGCGGTCGTCGATTTCGACGTGCATCACGGCAACGGCACGGAAGCTGCGTTTTCCGGCGACTCGCGCGTGCTGATGTGCAGCTTTTTTCAGCATCCGTTCTATCCGTTCAGCGGCGCGGACAACCAGGCGCCGAACATGGTGAACGTGCCAATGCCGGCGCGCTCGAAAGGCATGGATGTGCGCGAGGTCGTCGACCTGTTGTGGCTGCCGCGGCTACACGCGTTCAAGCCGGAGATGATCTTCGTGTCGGCGGGTTTCGATGCGCATCGCGAAGACGACCTCGGCAACATGGGGCTCGTCGAAGACGACTACGCCTGGCTGACCGGACAGATTCGCGAGGTCGCGGATCGTTATGCGCAAGGCCGGATCGTCAGCTGTCTTGAAGGCGGCTATAACCTCTCGGCGCTGGGTCGCAGCGTCGTGGCGCACGTGCGAGCGCTGGCGGGAATCTAGAGGCCCCCCAGTCACACTGCAGCTACGCAAAGGAGCGCGTGATGAGCGGTACTTCGCAGATTCCCGTGTCAGACAAAACCGGTCGCGCGTCACTCGTCGACGTTAAGCACCATGCGTATGGCGTGCGCGATCTGGTCTGCCTGACGCTGAACCGGCCCGATGCGTTCAATGCGCTGTCGGAAGCGCTGCTCGACGAACTGCAAACACAGCTCGCCTCGCTCGAACATTCGGATGCGCGCGTAGTCGTGATCGCCGGCGCGGGTCGCGCGTTTTGTGCGGGGCACGACCTGAAGGAAATGCGGGCGGCGCCATCGGCCGGCTACTACGAGGCGCTCTTCGCGCGCTGCACGAAGATGATGCTGACTGTCCAGCGTCTGCCGCAGCCGGTCATCGCACGGGTGCATGGCGTCGCGACCGCGGCGGGTTGCCAGCTCGTCGCGATGTGCGATCTCGCCGTCGCAGCCGATTCGGCGCGCTTCGCAGTATCGGGCGTCAACCTCGGGCTGTTCTGCGCGACACCGTCGGTGCCGCTGTCGCGCAACCTGTCGCGCAAGGCGGCGCTCGAAATGCTGCTGACCGGCGACTTCATCGATGCGCAACGCGCGCTACAGCAAGGACTCGTCAACCGCGTCGTGCCGCTCGACGAACTCGACGCAGCAGTCGCCGCGCTAGCCTCGAGCATCTGCGCGAAACCGCGCGAGGCCGTGCGCGCGGGGAAAGGGCTCTTTTACCGCCAGCTCGAAATGGGCATCGATGCCGCGTATCAGCTTGCTGGCCAGACGATGGCCTGCAACATGATGGATGCCTCCGCGCTCGAAGGCGTGCAGGCGTTCATCGACAAACGCCCGCCCGACTGGCAGCGCTGAACCGACGCACTTCAACTTCACACAGCGCGCTTCACTATCCATTCGATCAACGCATCGATCACCTGCGTGCGATCGAGGTCGTTCATCGTCTCGTGATAGCTCCCCTCGTACAGCGTGAGCGTCTTGTCGGGCGAGCCGGCCTGCGTGCCGAACGTACGGCTGCCATCGGGTTCGGTGAGCTTGTCGCGCGTGCCGTGATAGACGAGCAGCGGTAGCCGCAAACCGGCCCGGCCGCGTTCGATGCGCGTCATCGCGAGCAGGATTTCGGCGCCGGTGCGTGCGGGCACCGCGCCGTGATGGACGAGCAGATCGTGCCGGTTGTTGTCGACGACGGCCGGGTTGCGCGACAGAAGCGCCGCGTCGATCTTGAGGGCCGGAAAACGCGGCCATACGCGACTGATAATCCGGCTTAGCCCGATCATCCAGCGCGGCACGTCGCGGCCCGGGGCGAGCGCCGGGCTCGACAGGATCAAGCCGGAAAAACGGCGGCCGCGAGTCGCAGCCCGTTCGATCGCGTACAGCGCCGCGATCTCGCCGCCCATGCTGTGCCCCATCAGGAAGAGCGGTGCGCTGCTGCGGGCCGCGGCGTCGAGCAACGCATCGGCGTCCTGCAGATAATCGTCGAATCGCTCGACCCACACGCGCAAGCCGGGCGCGCGGCCGTGACCGCGCAGATCGACGGCGAACAGTTCGATGCCGGCCGCGTTCAGCCGTTGCGCCAGCGCCGTATAGCGTCCCGCATGCTCCGCGAGACCGTGTACCAGCGCGACGGTCGCGCGCGGCGACGTCACGGGCCAGCGGTACAGGGGCAGCTCGATACCGTCGCCGGTCACGACGTTCGATACGTCAGGCGCCTTACCGGCCGTAGGCACGGCAGCGGCGGCAACAGACTGGGGTGTCTCCATGGGGCGGGGGTCTCCGTCGTGGTTGTTCTGAGATTCGCCCGATCATAGTGGCTGCGGCGAAGCGGGCGTACAGATGATGACCGCGGGTGTCCTCTAATGCTCTCCCGTTATGAAAAGATCGGAATTGATTATTAAGGGAAATGTCGACGCTGCGGTAAAATCGCCAGCCATCCTCTATCAAGGCGGCGGCTGACCTTTGCGATCATCGCGACGGACGATCCGTCGTCCGGCAGACCGCCGTCCTGTTCTCAATGATCGAAATACGCAACATCTCGCAGCGTTTCGCGGGGCCCCGCGGTTGGGTCGAAGCGCTGCACAACGTCAATCTGTCCATTCCGCAGGGCGAAGTGTTCGGCATCATCGGACGCAGTGGCGCGGGCAAAAGCACGCTCGTGCGGACGATCAACCTGCTGACACGGCCCACCGAGGGCAATATCGTCGTCGACGGCCGCGATCTGACGACGCTGCCCGCCGCGCAGTTGCGCGAAGCGCGGCGCGAAATCGGCATGATCTTCCAGCATTTCAACCTGCTGTCGTCGCGCACGGTTTACGGCAACGTCGCGTTGCCGCTCGAACTGGCCGGCATGTCGGCGGCCGAGATCAAGGCGACCGTCTTGCCGCTGCTCGACCTGGTTGGTCTTTCGGCGCAGCAGGATCGCTATCCGGCGCAGATCAGCGGCGGCCAGAAGCAGCGTGTCGGCATCGCGCGGGCGCTGGCGAGCAAGCCGAAGGTGCTGCTCTCCGACGAAGCGACCTCTGCGCTCGATCCGGAAACCACGCGCTCGATTCTCGATCTGCTCAAGCGCATCAACCGCGAATTCGGTTTGACCGTCGTGCTGATCACGCACCAGATGGACGTGATCAAGCAGGTCTGCGATCGCGTCGCGGTGCTCGATGCGGGGCGTGTCGTCGAGGAAGGCAAGGTCATCGATGTGTTCCTGCAGCCGCACCACGAAGTGACGCGCGCGCTGATCGGCGATGTGATCGCGCAGGAACTGCCGCCAGCGATGAAGGCGCGCGTAGCCGAGCGTCTCAAGACCGGCAGCGGTCATCTGTTGCGTCTCGCGTTCACGGGCTCGGGCGTCGATCAACCGATCCTGTCGGAAACGATCCGTCGCTACGAACTGGACTTCAACATCCTGCACGGCCAGATCGACGAGATTCAGGGCCAGGCGTTCGGCTCGCTCGCGGTGCTGGCGGGCGGCGAGCCGCTGAAAGTCGCGCAGGCGATAGCGTTTTTGCGCGAACAGGGTGTGGTGGTCGAGGAGCTTTCGTATGTTGAGTGAAATGTTCGATATGTTCGTGCAGTCGTTCTGGGAAACGCTCGTGATGGTGGGCATTTCCGGTGCGGTCGGCGCGCTCGCCGGTGTGCCGCTTGGCGTGCTGCTGTATCTGACCGACCGCCAGGGCGTGCTGCAGAACATCGCGGTGAATCGCGTGATGGGTATCGTGGTCAATGCAGTGCGTTCGACGCCGTTCATCATCCTGCTGGTGGCGGTGATTCCGTTCACGCGGCTCGTCGTGGGCTCGTCGATCGGCACAGCCGCTGCTGTCGTGCCGCTGACGATCGCCGCCGCACCGTTTATCGCGCGGCTAGTCGAGACGGCGTTGCGCGAAGTGGACCGCGGGCTCATCGAAGCCGCTCAGGCAATGGGCGCGACAACCTCGCAGATCGTGTTCAAGGTGCTGTTGCCGGAGTCGCTGCCTGGCGTCGTCGCGGGTCTGACGATCACCTTCGTTTCGCTGGTTGGCTACTCGGCGATGGCCGGGGCGATCGGCGGCGGCGGGTTGGGCGATCTGGGTATCCGCTACGGTTATCAGCGCTTCCTGCCGGAAGTGATGCTGACGGTCGTCGTGATCCTGATCGTGTTCGTACAGTTGGTGCAGTCGTTCGGGGATTGGCTCGTGCGTCGTTTGAGCCATAAATAACAAGGGTTGTGTTGCGATTCGCTCGATAACCCGTTCAACGAGAATCATAAAGGTCGGTCATGCAACGTCGTTTCATTGTCAGGCTCGCGGCCGCGCTCGGCGCCGCGTCGCTGTTCACCGTTTTCGCCACGCCGGCCCAGGCCGATGACACCATCAAGGTCGGCGTCACCGGCGGCCCGCACGCGCAACTGATGGAAGTGGTGAAAGGCGTCGCCGCGAAGAACGGCCTGAACATCAAGATCGTCGAATTCTCCGACTACGTGCAACCGAACGCCGCGCTCGCCGCCGGCGACCTCGATGCAAACAGCTACCAGCACGAGCCCTATCTGCAGGCGCAGGTGAAGGACCGCGGCTATCCGCTGATCAAGATCGCGGATACCGTCACGTTCCCGATGGGCATCTATTCGAAGAAAGTGAAGTCGCTGGCCGAACTGCAAAACGGAGCGAAGATCGCGGTACCGAACGATCCGACCAACGGCGGTCGCGCGTTGCTGCTGCTGCAGAAAAACGGTCTGCTCAAACTGCGCGCCGACGCGGGGTTGAAGGCAACACCGCTCGATATCGTCGATAACCCGAAGAAACTGAAGATCGTCGAACTCGATGCGGCGCAGATTCCGCGTTCGCTCGGCGACGTCGATGCCGCTGCAATCAACACGAACTTCGCGATGGAGGCGGGCCTGAAGCCGAAGCAGGACGCGATCGCCATCGAAGATCCGCAAGGTCCGTACGCCAACATTCTCGTGATCCGTGCGGCGGACCGCAACAAGCCGTGGGTGGCGAAATTCGTGGCCGCCTATCACTCAGCGGAAGTGAAGCAGTTCATCGAAAGCCGCTTTGGCGGTTCGGTCGTTGCTGCCTGGTGAGCATGCGTGTCGCCACGCAAATGCGGAGGCCTCGCCACCAGTTAGAGGCGTCGGTCGGAACCCGGGGTTGGCACCCGGGTTTTTTTGCGTTTAAAATAGAACGATCGTTCGCTATCGCAGTCAAGCCCACCGACCGTCCTGCCCGTTTCCTTGCCGGTGTCGTGTCAGGGCGCAATATCCTCGCAGCAAACCCACGCCACCGACTGTCTGGAAGAAGGCAGTCGTTATAATGGCCGCTGGGTTGACGTATTCGTAACTTTGGAGCGTGTGCATGAAAATCCTGGTGCCAGTCAAGAGAGTGGTCGATTACAACGTGAAGGTCCGTGTGAAGTCGGACGGCACGGGAGTCGACATTGCGAACGTGAAGATGTCGATGAACCCGTTCGACGAAATCGCGGTGGAAGAGGCGGTACGGTTGAAGGAAGCGGGTATTGCGACCGAAGTGATCGCGGTGTCGGCAGGTGTGACGCAGGCGCAGGAAACGCTGCGCACGGCGCTCGCGATCGGCGCGGACCGCGCAATCCTCATCGAATCGAATGAAGATCTGCAGCCGCTGGCCGTGGCCAAGCTGCTCAAGGCGCTGGTCGACAAGGAACAACCGCAACTGGTGATCCTCGGCAAGCAGGCCATCGACGACGACTCGAACCAGACCGGCCAGATGCTCGCCGCGCTGGCGAATCTGCCGCAGGCTACGTTTGCATCGAAGGTCGTCGTTGCCGACGGCAAGGCGACGGTGTCGCGCGAAGTCGACGGCGGTGCGGAAACGCTGTCGCTGAAGCTGCCGGCCGTTGTCACTACCGATCTGCGCCTGAACGAGCCGCGCTACGTGACGCTGCCCAACATCATGAAGGCGAAGAAGAAGCCGCTCGAAATCGTCAAGCCCGAAGACCTCGGTGTCGACGTGACGCCGCGCCTGAAGACGCTGAAAGTGGTCGAGCCGGCCAAGCGCAGCGCCGGTGTGAAGGTGCCGGACGTGAAGACGCTGGTCGAGAAGCTGAAGACCGAAGCCAAGGTGCTGTGAGGAGACCGACAACATGACGAATCTTGTAATTGCAGAACACGACAGCGCGTCGATCAAGCCCGCGACGCTGAACACGATTGCAGCGGCGCAGAAGATCGGCGGCGATATTCACGTGCTGGTGGCAGGTCACAACGCGCAGGGCGCGGCCGATGCAGCGGCGAAGATCGCTGGTGTATCGAAGGTGCTGCTGGCCGATGCGCCGCAACTGGAAGCGGGCCTTGCAGAGAACGTCGAAGCGACGGTCGTGGCCATTGCCAAGGCTTATACGCACATCCTCGCGCCGGCCACCCCCTACGGCAAGAACATCGCTCCGCGCGTCGCGGCGAAGCTCGATGTTGCGCAGATCAGCGACATCACCGCTGTAGATAGCGCCGACACGTTCGAGCGCCCGATCTACGCAGGCAACGCCATCGCAACGGTCCAATCCACCGATCCGATCAAGGTCATCACGGTCCGTACGACCGGTTTCGACCCGGTTGCGGCCGAAGGCGGCAGCGCATCGGTCGAGAAGATCGACGCAGCAGCGGATTCCGGTCTCTCGGAGTTCGTTAGCCGTGAAGTGACGAAGCTGGATCGTCCTGAGCTGACTTCGGCAAGCATCATCGTGTCGGGCGGCCGTGGGCTGGGCAGCGGCGAGAACTACACGAAGGTGCTCGAGCCGCTCGCGGACAAGCTGAACGCGGCGCTGGGTGCTTCGCGTGCAGCCGTCGATGCTGGCTTCGTGCCGAACGACTATCAGGTCGGACAGACCGGCAAGATCGTTGCGCCGCAGCTGTATATCGCGGTGGGTATCTCCGGAGCGATCCAGCATCTGGCAGGGATGAAAGACTCGAAGGTCATCGTGGCGATCAACAAAGACCCGGAAGCGCCGATTTTCAGCGTGGCCGATTACGGTCTGGTGGGCGATCTGTTCACGGTTGTTCCGGAGCTCGTCGGCGAGCTTTGAGTGTCGACTGCGCGCCCAGCGGGTGCGCACGGATCGACGCCGACTAGCGCTGAATAGCACTAGACAACGCCGCGCAACAGGCGGCCGGCAGTAACCGAAGGGGCGCAGGACCTGAAGTCCCGCGCCCCTTTTTTATATCGCTCAGCTACAACATTCAGGCAGGAGGAGAACTGACATGTACAACGCGCCCATCCGTGACATGCTGTTCGTCATGAAGGAACTGGCCGGTATCGAAGACATCGCGGCACTGCCGGGCTTCGAAGATGCGAACCTCGAGACCGCTCAGGCCGTACTCGAAGAATCCGCGCGATTCTGCGGCGAAGTTCTGGCGCCGCTGAATGTGGAAGGCGATCGCAATCCGAGTAGCTGGCGCGACGGCAAGGTCACGGCGACGCCGGGTTTTGCCGACGCGTTTCGCCAGTTTGCCGAAGGCGGCTGGCAAGGTGTCCAGCACCCAATCGATTACGAAGGGCAGGGTCTGCCGAAGCTGATCGCGACGCCTTGCGTCGAGATGCTCAACGCATCGAACCTGTCGTTTGCACTGTGTCCGCTCTTGACAGACGGCGCGATCGAAGCGCTGCTCACCGCTGGCACCGAAGAACAGAAACAGGCCTACGTACCGAAGCTGATCTCCGGCGAGTGGACCGGTACGATGAACCTCACGGAGCCGCAGGCCGGCTCCGATCTCGCGCTGGTGCGTACGCGCGCGGAGCCGACCGGTGACGGCGCGTACAAGATTTTCGGCACGAAGATCTTCATCACGTGGGGCGAGCACGACATGGCGAAGAACATCGCCCATCTCGTGCTGGCACGCACACCCGGCGCGCCCGAAGGCGTGAAGGGCATTTCGCTTTTCATCGTGCCGAAGTTTCTCGTCAACGCGGACGGCTCGCTCGGTGAGCGCAACGACGTGCATTGCGTGTCGATCGAACACAAGCTCGGTATCAAGGCGAGTCCGACGGCGGTTCTGCAGTTCGGCGATCACGGCGGCGCGCTCGGCCATCTGATCGGCGAAGAGAATCGCGGTCTCGAGTACATGTTCATCATGATGAACGCGGCGCGTTTCGCGGTCGGGTTGCAGGGCGTCAGCGTATCGGATCGCGCGTATCAGCAGGCGGTCGCGTATGCGAAGGAGCGTGTGCAGAGCCGTCCGGTCGATGGATCGGCGAAGCAGTCGGTGGCGATCATTCAGCATCCGGACGTGCGCCGCATGCTATCGACGATGCGCGGCCTGACCGAAGCTTCGCGTGCGCTCGCTTATGTCGCCGCTGCTCATTGCGATATCGCGCATCGGCATCCCGATGAAGCGAAGCGAGCCGAGCATCAGGCGATCTACGAATTCCTCGTGCCGATCGTCAAGGGCTGGAGCACCGAGCTGTCGATCGATGTGACGAGCCTCGGCGTGCAGGTGCACGGCGGCATGGGCTTCATCGAAGAGACGGGCGCAGCGCAGTATTACCGCGATGCGCGCATCCTGCCGATCTACGAAGGTACGACTGCTATCCAGGCAAACGATCTGATCGGCCGCAAGACGGTGCGTGACGGCGGCGCGGTAGCGAAAACGCTGCTGGCCGGCATTGCGCAGACGGTCGAACAGCTTGGCCAGCAGCAGGGTTCGGCGTTCGCGTCGATGCAGCGGCACCTCGCGCAGGGACAACGTTCGCTTGAGGCAGCGGTGCACTTTGTCGTAGAGAACACGCGGCGCGATCCGAATGCGGTGTTCGCTGGCAGCGTGCCGTATCTGAAGCTCGCGGGTATCGTGCTGGGCGGCTGGCAGATGGCGCGTGCGCTGCTCGTGGCCGCGCAAAAACAGGCCGACGATCCTTCGTTCTACGGCGCGAAGATCGCGACGGCGCAGTTCTTTGCCGAGCATGTGTTGTCGCAGGCGAGCGCATTCGAAGCGGCGATCGTCAGTGCGAAGGGTGGTGAAGGGATGCTGGCGTTGTCGGAGGATCAGTTCTGATTGCGGTGTGATCGGATTGCCGCTGGCATAGGCGGCAATCCGATGTAGCAAAACAAACGGCGCCTCAAAGGCGCCGTTTGTTCTCTCAGGTCAATCACGGCAAAAAAGCCGTCGCCGCAAGTATCAGGCGTAAGCCGGACGGTGGGTACCGCTAGTTTCACCGAGGTAGCGATGCACCGACAGATCTCCCGATTGAATAGCCGGCTGCTTGCCGGAGATCAGATCGGCGAGCAACTGGCCCGAACCGCACGACATCGTCCAGCCGAGCGTACCGTGCCCGGTATTCAGGAACAGGTTCGACACGGGAGTGCGACCGACGATCGGTGTGCCGTCCGGCGTCATCGGGCGCAGGCCGGTCCAGAAGGTGGCCTTCGACGTATCGCCGCCGCCCGGGAACAGATCGTTCACGCACATTTCGAGCGTCTCGCGACGCGCCTGGCGCAATGTCTTGTCGAAGCCGACGATCTCCGCCATGCCGCCCACACGGATGCGGTCATCGAAGCGCGTGATCGCGATCTTGTAGGTCTCGTCGAGCACGGTCGAGACCGGTGCTGCGGCGGCGTTTGCGATCGGTGCGGTGATTGAGTAACCCTTGAGCGGATACACAGGAATCTTGACGATGCTGGACAAGAACTTCGTTGAGTAGGAGCCAAGCGCGACGACGAACGAATCGGCGAGCACCAGTTCGCTGCCGCACTGGACGCCGGCGATGCGGCCACCTGCCATCGCGAGTGCGTCGATCGGTGTGTTGTAGCGGAATTTCACGCCGAGCTCTTCGGCCATTGCAGCAAGACGCGTGGTGAACAGCTGGCAGTCGCCGGTTTCATCGCCCGGCAGCCGCAGGCCACCCGTCAGCTTGTGCGAAACCGCGGCGAGCGCCGGTTCGGCGCGCGCCAGTTCGTCCGGCGACAGCAACTCGTACGGCACGTTGGCTTCCTGGAGCACGGCGATGTCTTTCGCCGCGCCATCGAGTTGCTGCTGGCTGCGGAACACCTGCAGCGTGCCGCCCGTACGGCCTTCATACTGGATACCGGTTTCGGCGCGCAGCGCCTGCAGACAATCGCGGCTGTATTCGGCGAGACGGACCATACGGCCTTTGTTCACCGCATAGCGTGCGGACGTGCAGTTCTGCAGCATCTGCCACATCCATTGCAGCTGGAATTGCGTGCCATCCAGACGAATGGCGAGCGGCGCATGCTTCTGGAACATCCACTTGACGGCTTTCAGCGGCACGCCAGGTGCCGCCCACGGTGCCGCGTAGCCCGGCGAGATCTGGCCGGCATTGGCAAAACTGGTTTCGAGCGCGGGGCCCGCTTCGCGATCGATAACGGTCACTTCGTGACCGGCGCGTGCTAGATAATAGGCGCTCGTCACCCCGACGACACCGCTTCCCAAAATGACAACCCGCATAGCTGCTCCAGAGAGGTCGAAAGGCCCTGGCGCTCGTGGAATCGGTCAGTACATTCGATTAACGAGGTGTTGCGCGAGTGGCCCAGTGTTAACCGCTATACTATTGATCGTTCCCTAGGTTTTGTTATTGTATTTTTGCGATTTTCAGTAAAAACACGATGAGAACACAACGTCAACCGATCCGCGCACTCGACAAGCTCGATCACCGCATCCTCAAGCTTCTGCAGCAGGATGGCCGCATGGCGATGAAGGACCTCGCGGAGCAGGTGGGGCTGTCGGTCACGCCATGCATCGAGCGCGTGAAGCGGATGGAGCGCGACGGTGTGATCACCGGCTACTACGCGCGCCTGAATCCCGCCGAACTCGGTGCGGCGCTGCTGGTGTTCGTCGAGATCACGCTCGACCACAAGAGCGGCAACATGTTCGACCAGTTTCGCCGCGAGGTGCAGAAGATCCCCGAGGTGCTCGAATGCCATCTCGTCTCCGGCGATTTCGACTATCTGATCAAGGCGCGCATCGGCGAGATGGCCGACTACCGCAAACTGCTCGGCGACATCCTGCTGCAATTGCCCGGCGCGGTGCAGTCAAAGAGCTATGTGGTGATGGAAGAAATCAAGGAATCGCTGGCGATCGCAGTGGGCGAATAGCGCCCGGTACGGGACGTTTTTCGCGTTGTATCGGCGCTCGACAAACCGCGTAAACACTGTATATTTGTACAGTATTGATGCTGTTTGCCGCGCCCTGCCATGTCCGATCCCGACGCCGATTTCAATCCCGACCGAGAATTTCCGATCGCGCTGCCTGCGCCCCGCAAGGGCCGCGGCGCGGTGACGAACCTGCAGGGCCGCTACGAAGTCGACCAGCGCGAAACCGTCGACGACGGCTGGGCGCCAAACCCCGACGAAGACGGCGAGCCGTCAGCGTTGCGCACGCAGGTGTTCGAGGAAAAGGCGAAAAGCATCCTCACGCGCAATGCATCGCCGGATATCCCGTTCAACGTCTCGCTGAACCCGTATCGCGGCTGCGAACACGGCTGCATCTACTGCTTTGCGCGGCCGACACACAGTTATCTCGGACTGTCGCCGGGGCTCGATTTCGAAAGCCGGATCTACGCGAAGATCAATGCGCCCGAACTGCTCGAGCGCGAGATGTCGAAGAAGTCCTATGTGCCGGAGCCGATTGCGCTTGGCGTCAATACCGACGCGTGGCAACCGGTCGAACGCGACTTGCGACTGACGCGTCGCATTATCCAGGTGCTGCACGACCGCGGCCAGCCGTTCGCCGCGATTACGAAGTCATCGTTGATCGAACGTGACCTCGATCTGCTCGCACCGATGGCCGCGCGCGGGCAGGTGATGGCGGCCATCACGATCACGACGCTCGATGCCGATATCGCGCGCACGCTCGAACCGCGCGCGGCAACGCCGGCACGTCGGTTGCGTACGATCCGGACGTTGAGCGAAGCGGGGGTGCCGGTCGGGGTGAGCGTTGCGCCGGTCATTCCGTTCGTGACGGAGCCCGACATGGAGCGCGTGCTCGAAGCCTGTGCCGAAGCAGGTGCGACGAACGCCAGCTATATCGTGCTGCGGCTGCCGTGGGAGGTCGCACCGCTGTTCAAGGACTGGTTGACAGCGCACTTTCCGGATCGAGCCGACCGTGTGATGAGCCGGGTGCGCGACATGCGGGGCGGCAAGGACTATGACTCGTCGTTCGCGAGCCGGATGAAAGGCGAGGGCCTGTGGGCCGATCTGCTGCGGCAGCGCTTTTACAACGCGGCGCGTCGTCTTGGGTTGAACCGGCGGGATCGCGGCATTCTCGACATGTCGCATTTCCAGCACGTCGAGCAAAAGCCGGCACCGCGGGCCGCACCGGACAAACCCGCGAGCCCGCAACTGGATCTGTTCTAGCCGCGCTGCCTTACTGCGAGAGGGACTTGGCCGCTTCAACCTGCGATTCGAAGTAAGTCTGGAACGATAGAGCCAGCCCGGTCATCAGCAGGAAGGCGCCGATCAGCAGCGAAAAGATCACGATGAAGATGACCGTCCAGCCTGAGCGGCTGTGTCGCCCGGTGTTTGCATTGAACTGCGCATCCCATTTGTCATCCGGGCGCAGGCCATAGACGATCGCCGCGAGAAACGCGGACAGCAGCGATATCGCGCCAGGTACGGCGAGAAACCAGCCCAGCATCGAGGCCCGCTCGGTCGCCACCAGCAGCAGGACACCCGGAATGCCGAGCAGCGTGCCGACCACGTGCAGCCAGCCATACGGATCGCGCGGGCTATACAGATAGAAGCGATGCGCACCGATCGTGCCGAAGAAGAAGGCAAGCGCGGCGGTGGCCGTTTTGGAGCGAAAGCGCGGGGAAGTCGAAGCGGCGGTGGACATGGGAAGGGCGACAGGCTGCGGAAAGATGCGGCGCGCTTGCGCGCGGGCCGACGCGCATTCTACGCTGCGTGAGCACCGGCGGTCACGCGGCGCTGTGCCGCACAGGCACCAGGTTCGACGCGGGTTTCGCGTCCAGGCAACCTTTCATCGGAAGATCTTGTGGCACCGGAATGCCGCGACTGTGTGGTCCGTGCGACTGGGCGCGCCAGTTTATCCCCGTAAGTGTTTGTTATGGCGTTGGTTTCGGGCTATAATCTCGCGTTTCGTGGTTCTGAACCCCGGTTTTCAAGGATTCCAGTATGGTCATCATCCGCTTGGCTCGTGGCGGCTCGAAGAAGCGCCCGTTCTACAACATCGTCGCAACCGATTCGCGTAACCGTCGTGACGGCCGCTTCATCGAACGCGTTGGTTTCTACAACCCGGTCGCTACGAAGGGCGAATCGCTGCGTATCGCTCAAGATCGCCTGACGTACTGGCAAGGCGTTGGCGCCCAGCTGTCGCCGACGGTCGAGCGTCTCGTGAAGCAAGCGCAACAGGCACAACCGGCTGCGTGATGGCGGCAGGTAATTGCATCGGCGGCATGGTCCGGCGGTGCGATGTACTCGGTGATGCGCGAAAGCAAGCGCGGCTACGGTTTCGTGGCACGCCTGCCTTCGCGCAATAAGTTTTTGAGGTCGGTCCATGTCAGCGCCTGATTCCAGCGGCTCCGGTCGCGCGAAAGCGCCTGCATCGGCATCCGAGGCTCCGTTTGGCGCGTTTGTCCGCAAGCCGTCGAAAGCCGCTGCACCCGCCGCACCGAACGCCAGTCCCGATACGCAGCCTATGCGTGTCGAATCGCCGGAAAGCTGGCCGGCCGACGCCGTTGAAGTAGGCGCGATCGTCGATGCTTACGGTCTCAAAGGTTGGGTCAAGGTGGCCGCACATGCGGACGCCGGGCACGGCGGCGACGCGCTGCTGAGCGCGAAGCGCTGGTGGCTGCTCAAGGGCCGCGATGCGAATCCGGAACGCAAGTCGACGCCGGTACTGCAGGCGAAGATCCATTCCGACAGTATCGTTGCGCATCTGGCCGGTGTAGATGGTCGCGACGCTGCAGCCGCCATGCGCGGCTGTCGTGTTTATGTGAGCCGCAGCGAGTTTCCCTCGCTCGAAACCGACGAGTTTTACTGGGTCGACCTGCTCGGTCTGGATGTGGTCAACGTTGCCGGGGTTGCACTCGGCAAGGTCGCCGACATGATCGACAACGGCGCCCATTCGGTGCTGCGTGTCGAGTACCCGGCAACCGGCAAGGATGGCAAGCCGGTCAACGGCGAACGGCTCATTCCGTTCGTCGGTGTGTACGTCAAGCATGTGGACCAGGCGGCGAAGCAGATCACAGTCGACTGGGAAGCCGATTACTGAACCCATTAGCAAGCGTTCGCTGAAACGGAGAGAGCGATGCAGTTCGATGTCGTGACGCTCTTCCCCGAAATGTTCCGCGCGCTGACCGACTGGGGCATTACAAGCCGTGCGGCGAAGCAGGCGCGTTACGGGTTGCGGACCTGGAATCCACGCGATTTCACCACCGACAACTACCGTACGATCGACGACCGGCCGTATGGCGGCGGCCCCGGCATGGTGATGCTGGCCAAGCCGCTGGAAGATTCGCTCGGCGCGGCACGCGCCGCACAGGCGGAGCAGGGCATTGCAGGTTCGCGGGTCGTGATGATGTCGCCGCAAGGCGCGACGCTGAATCACGAAGGCGTGATGCGACTCGCTGGCGAACCGGGGTTGATCGTGCTGTGCGGTCGCTACGAAGCCATCGACCAGCGTTTGATCGACCGGTATGTCGACGAAGAAATCAGCCTCGGCGATTTCGTGCTGTCGGGCGGAGAGTTACCGGCCATGGCGATGATGGACGCGATCGTGCGTCAGTTGCCGGGCGTGCTGAACGATGCGCAGTCGGCGGTGCAGGACAGTTTTGTCGATGGCCTGCTCGATTGTCCGCATTACACGCGGCCGGAAGAATATGACGGTGTGCGCGTGCCGGATGTGCTGCTCGGTGGCCATCACGCGGAAATCATGCTGTGGCGTCGTCGCGAATCGCTGCGCAATACGTGGCACAAACGGCCCGATCTGATCGAGCGGGCCAGAAAGAACAAGTTGTTGAGCCGTGCCGATGAGGCGTGGCTTGCAAGTCTCGCGAAGGAAGCGCCAAAGGCCTGAGGCCCTGGCGTTCCGGGCGGGAACCAGGCGGTGTCGTTCATGCGTGGACGGCGCCAGATGTGAACCCATCCTCTATCGGGGCCGTAGCCGCGCGTAACAGGTAGTCCTCTGGGCAAACCCACGCAAGGCAGGTACGAACGCCGACAAGATGGCATTAGGAGTCAGTGATGAATCTGATTGAAAAACTCGAGCAGGAAGAAATCGAGCGCGCGCTCGCAGGCAAGACCATTCCCGCATTCGCCCCCGGCGATACGGTAATCGTCAGCGTGAACGTGGTCGAAGGTACCCGCAAGCGCGTTCAGGCTTACGAAGGCGTTGTCATTGCGAAGCGTAATCGTGGCCTCAACTCGTCGTTCATCGTCCGCAAGATTTCGTCGGGCGAAGGCGTCGAGCGTACGTTCCAGACTTACTCGCCGCTGCTGGCGAGCATCGTCGTGAAGCGTCGCGGCGATGTGCGTCGTGCAAAGCTGTACTATCTGCGCGACCGTTCGGGCAAGTCGGCCCGGATCAAGGAAAAGCTCGTGTCGAAAGACCGCGCGGCTTCCCAGGAGTAAAAGCTGTAAGAAAAAGCACCCGTTACGGGTGCTTTTTTGTTTGGCGAGGCAAAATGTCGGTTATCCCGTCGATGTCCCACATTTGCCTGCGCCGAGAATCCCGTTGATCCGTCCAGTTTTCGAACCCGAAACCCTGCCTGTCGTGGCCACCGGTGGCGATCTGCCCGCCGTGGCGCCCGCGCGTCTGACGCCCGACGCCCTGCGGGCCCGTTTCGAACAGCGGCTCGCTTGGGACCCCGAGCAGGCCGAGGTGCACTGGGTCGAAGGTACCGATCCGCGTGTGGCGGCCGTGCTGGTGCCGCTCGTGGTCCGCGAGGGCGGGCTGACCGTTTTGCTGACGCAGCGTGCCGATCATCTGAACGATCACGCAGGCCAGGTCAGTTTCCCCGGTGGCCGCGAAGAGCCGCACGATACCGATGCCACCGCGACCGCGTTGCGCGAAGCGCAGGAAGAGGTCGGACTCGATCCGGCGCGCGTGGAAATTCTCGGTACGCTGCCCGATTACATGACCGGCACCGGCTTTCGCGTGACGCCCGTGGTCGGCCTCGTGCATCCGCCGTTTACCGTCGAAGCCGATACGCTCGAGGTCGCCGAAATCTTCGAAGTACCGCTCGCTTTCCTGATGGACCCCGCGCATCACGAGGTGCGTCTGTTCCGTTGGGAAGGCAACGAACGCCGTTTCTTCGCGATGCCGTATCCGCGCCCCAACGGGGGCGCGGACTATTTCATCTGGGGCGCGACGGCGGGCATGCTGCGCAATTTTTATCGTTTTCTGATGGCGTAATGTCATGGCGTAGCTCGCGCGTGGCCGGGACGGACGTTGTGCGTTTGTAAAGCCGCCGTTCAGCGGCATCCGACCCTGTGCTATCGTTACAACACAACTGTAAAAACTCGAATGGCACGGCGCATCGCATGACTTTTTTCTCCGTATTGCTCGCTCTCATCGTCGAACAGATGCGCGCGCTGTCGCCGAACAATCCGGTGTCGGCGCTGCTGCAATATCACGCGGAATCGGCGGCGCGCGGATTCGATGCCGGCAAGCCGAAGCACGGCATCCTCGCGTGGCTCGTGGTCGTCCTGCCATGGACGCTCGCGGTCGGCCTCGTCTACTACGTGCTGTACCGGATCAATTTCGTGCTGGCGTTCATGTGGAACGCGGTGATCGTCTATTTCACGCTCGGCTTCCGGCAGTTCAGCCATTACTTCACCGACATTCATCTCGCGCTGAATAACGACGACGTCCCGCGCGCGCGGGAGATTCTCGCCGAATGGACTGGAATGGATACAGTCGATATGCCGGTCAGCGAGATCGTCCGGCACACGCTGATCCACGCGGTCGTTGCGTCGCATCGGCATGTGTTCGGCGTGTTCTTCTGGTTTCTCGTGCCGATCGGTCCGGCCGGCGCCGTGTTGTACCGGATCGCCGAGTATCTGGCGCGCACCTGGTCGCAGCCCGCGGTCGATCGCACCGCGGCGTTTTCGACCTTCGCGCAGCGCGCGTTTTTCGTGATCGACTGGGTGCCGGCGCGGCTCACCTCGCTGGGCTTTGCGATCGTCGGCAATTTCGAGGATGCGATCTATGCGTGGCGCAATCATGCGCGCCAGTGGCCCGATCCCAACGACGGCGTGCTGCTCGCCGCGGGCAGCGGTGCGCTGGGTGCACGGCTGGCGGGTCCGCTCGCGGAGCCGTCCAGTCTCGATGCGCTCGCAACCGGCGATGGTGGCCCGCTGTCGGTCGGTGACGACTGCACGCCGCGCACGCTGCAATCGGCGGTTGGGCTGGTGTGGCGCGCGGTGATCCTGTGGATGATCCTGCTGCTGATGCTGACGATCGCCGTATGGCTCGCGTAGCGTAGTAGGGTAGTGCCCGCACTAGCGGACACAAAAAAGCAGTGAGAGCGAGGCCGGCCAGACCGGCCTCGATTCTTTTCAGCGCCCGATATCGGCTTCAATACTGCGCTAACGTTGCCGCTCAGTCGCCGAGCGGATCGCGCGCCGTCCCGCATTGCCAGCACACCGTAAACTGCGCCTCCAGCGTTTCGCTGCACTGTCCACAGCGCCACGACGGCGTGCCCGCTGCCGGTCCGTGCAACGCCACGTCGATCAATCTGCGCGCCATCATTTCATCGCGTTCGTCGACGAGCCACAGTTCCGGCGCGCATTGATCCGCGGGAATCTCGCCGAGCGCCCCGTTCAGATAACGATTGTGCAACTCGCAGCCGATACCGGCCGTCGCCAGCACATTGACCCAGTGCTGGCCGATCAGCAGATTCGGTGCGCGCATCAGCTTCAGCATGGAAAGGAAGGACCGTAAAGAAAACGGGAGTTGCTCAGATCAATGCTCAACGAACGATCTGACTAGCCTCGTGCACGAGCTGCGCATACAGCGCATGCCGCGTGCGCGCGATCCTGCCGTCGGCGACCGCTTCGAGTATCGCGCAGCCCGGTTCCTGCAGATGATGGCAGTTATAGAAGCGGCAATGCGCGAGCAACGGACGGAACTCGGGGAACGCGCGCTCGAGCCGCCCCTCGGTCAGATGATGCAGGCCGAACTCCTGGAACCCCGGCGAGTCGATCAACGCGCCGCCTTCCGGCAGCGGATAGAGCCGCGTGAACGTGGTCGTATGGCGACCGCTGTTCAGCGCCGTGGAGATCTCACGCGTGGCGACTTCGGCGTTGGGGATCAGCAGGTTCACGAGCGTCGACTTGCCCATCCCGGACTGGCCGAGCAACAGCGTCGCATGGCCATGCAGATGCTCGGTGAGGATTGCGTGCGCCGCTTCCGGCTGCGCCTTGATCGATACCTCGAGCACCGTGTAGCCGAGCGCCCGGTAGCGTTCGAGGCGTGCGCGCGCGCCGGCCAGTTCGGTTTCGACATCGATCTTGTTCAGAACGATCAGCGGCTTCAGTTCATGCGCCTCAGCGGCGACCAGTGCGCGACCGAGCAGGTCTTCGCTGAAATGCGGCTCGGTGGCAAGGACGATCAGCAACTGGTCGAGATTGGCGGCGAAGAGCTTCGATTTGTACTGGTCCGAACGGTAGAGCAGGTTGCGCCGTTCGCCGATCTCGACGATCACGCCCTGATCCGCCGAAGTCCATTCGTACAGCACGCGATCGCCGACCGCGACCTCGCTGCGTTTGCCGCGCGGAAAGCACTGCATTGAGGGGCCGCCGTCGTCGGGGGCGACGAGGTAGTGGCGCCCGTGCGCGGCGACCACGAGGCCGTGTGCGCGAGCACCGGTTGCTGCCCGGGCGGGCTTCGCCGAGCGGTGCTTCATGCGTGCCGCAACAGGCGATCGATACGCTGCGACGCCGGCGGATGCGAGTAGTAGAACGCGGTGTAGAGCGGGTCGGGTGTCAGCGTCGATGCGTTGTCCTCATACAGCTTGACGAGCGCGTTGACGAGATCCTTCGCGTCCGTCTGCGTCGCCGCGAACGCATCCGCTTCGAATTCGTGCTTGCGCGAACTGAGACTACCGAGCGGCGTCACGAAGAACAGAAACACCGGCACAGCGAGGAAGAACAACACGAGCGCGAGCCCGCTGTCGCCGCTCGTCAGCGATGGCCGCACGCCAAGCCCTTCGAAGAACCACAGGCGCTGCGACAACCAGCCGAGCAGCGCCAGCATCGCGAGACTGATGACGAACGTGACGATCATCCGCTTGAGCACATGGCGCCGCTTGAAATGACCGAGCTCGTGCGCGAGCACGGCTTCGATCTCGCTACCCGACAGACGCGCGATCAGCGTATCGAAGAAGACAATCCGTTTCGACGCGCCGAAGCCGGTGAAATACGCATTGCCGTGCGCCGAACGCCGGCTGCCGTCCATCACGAACAGTCCTTTCGCGGCAAATCCGCAGCGCTTCATCAGCGCTTCGATGCGCGAGCGCAGCGCTTCGTCTTTCAGCGGCTCGAACTTGTTGAAGATCGGCGCGATAAAGGTCGGATAGAGCACGAGCGCCAGCATCTGGAACGCGACCCAGACCACCCACGCCCAGAGCCACCACAGGCCGCCCGCCTGGTTCATGAGCCAGAGCACGACGAACAGCAGCGGAAGTCCGACGGCAGCGCCGAGCAGCACGCCCTTGATGCGATCGAATAAGAAAAGACCTTTGCCCATCCGGTTGAAGCCGAAGCGCTCTTCGATCACGAACTGCCGGTAGTAGTCGAATGGCAGGTCGATCACGCCGGTGATCGCGAGCACCGCCGCCACGAGGGCGATTTGCCCGCCATAGCCGTGCCCGAGCCAGCCGGACAGCGCCACATCGAGCGCCTGGATGCCGCCGAGCAGCGTCAATGCGACCAGTACCGCGGCGCCTACGACGATCTCGAGCATGCCGAGACGCGCGCGCTCGACCGTGTAGTCGGCGGCGCGCTGGTGCGCGGTCAGCGTAATCGTGGTGGAGAACTGCGCGGGCACCTGGGCGCGGTGCGCGGCGACAAAGCGGATCTGCCGCGTCGCGAGCCATAGCTTGGTGCCGACCATCAGCAGGACGGCGATCGCGAACAGGGCAGTGAAGTACAGGGTAGGCATCCGGGGGATCCGTGGTAACTATGCGAGAATTATATGTTTCTTCCTGCCAGCCGGGCGGGAGCGTTCAGGCGAACCGCGCCGGGCTGGCGCCGGCCGCCGCGTGCGTCATATCCGTCCGGTCCGGCCAACCAAGGCTGCCTCTCATGACTGACACCCTCGATCCTGCCGGCACTTCCAACGCTCCCGACGCTCCCGCGCTCGTGCGCAGCGACATGAATCTCGTCTGGCTCGACATGGAAATGACGGGGCTCGAACCCGACACCGATCGCATCATCGAGATCGCCGTCGT
Organism: Paraburkholderia sp. CHISQ3; assembly: GCF_030464945.1. Lineage (NCBI taxonomy): Bacteria > Pseudomonadati > Pseudomonadota > Betaproteobacteria > Burkholderiales > Burkholderiaceae > Paraburkholderia > Paraburkholderia sp. CHISQ3. Next base: position 235,371 of record NZ_JALPRG010000002.1, on the reverse strand, counting down.
GGTGACGAATTCGCACCTGGACAAGCTCATCGAGGGGCCGGTGCTGGCCATTCACCAGAGCGACGAAACGCTTGCCAAAATGGACCAGTGGAACCAGAACACGCATGGCCGCTCAGGGTTGATCGACCGGGTGCGCGCGTCGACGGTGACGGAGGCGGACGCCGTCGAGCAGATCCGCACGTTTCTCGGCGCCCATGTGCCGCCGGGCAAATCGCCGATGTGCGGCAACTCGATCTGCCAGGACCGCCGCTTCATGGCCCGCTGGATGCCGGACCTCGAGCGGTTTTTTCATTACCGCAATCTCGACGTCAGCACCCTGAAGGAACTGTGCCGCCGCTGGCAACCGGCCACCTACAAGGGCTTCCAGAAACGCGCGATGCACACGGCGCTCGCCGACATCCACGAATCGATCGACGAACTGCGCTACTACCGCGAGCATTTTCTGGTGCCGGCGGCGAGCGTACCAATCGCCGATACATCAGCAACGTAGCCGTAGCCGTAACGGTTAGCGTGTCGGCCGCTGGGCACTCTTCGGCCGGAACGCGGTGACGACGGCGCTATGGGTTTCCACATACGGACCGCCGATCAGATCGATGCAGTAAGGCACCGCCGCGAAGATGCCCGGCACTTTCACCGCGCCGGTTTCGTCGCGTAAACCTTCCAGCGTTTCGCGAATCGACTTCGGCTGGCCGGGCAGGTTGACGATCAGCGCGGCGCGACCCGGCGTCTCGCGGATCACGGCGACCTGCCGCGACAGAATAGCGGTGGGCACGAAATGCAGACTGATCTGCCGCATCTGCTCGCCGAAACCCGGCATTTCCTTCGTACCGGCTGCCAGCGTCGCCTCGGGTGTCACGTCGCGGCGCGACGGGCCAGTACCGCCGGTGGTCAGCACGAGATCGCAACCCGCCTCATCGACGAGTTCAATCAGCGTAGCCGTGATGGTGGCCGCGTCGTCCTGGATCAGCCGCGTTTCGGCGCGCCACGGCGATGCGAGTGCCGATTCCAGCCACGTCTGCAACGACGGGATCCCCTTGTCCTCGTAGACGCCGGTACTCGCCCGGTCGCTGATCGAGACCAGCCCGACGATCAATGCGCGGTCGTCGTCAGGCGCGGTCGTCGTCATGGTCGTCTTCCTTGCGATCGGCAGCGGTTTCGTCGTCTTCGTCCTGATCGGAGCCGCTCGCGGTCTTGATCCACCGGAACAACTCGCGGAAGTAACGCGGCGGTCGTGCCTGCTGCGCTTCCTTGCGGGCGTTGCGGATCAGCATGCGGCCTTCCTGCGGATCGGCGGCTGGATGCAGGCGGATGAATTCGGTGAGCGCGGCATCGTCGGCAAGCAGCTTCTCGCGCGTGCGTTCGATCCAGTGCATGCGGGCCGTTTCGGCCTTGTTGATGCCGTTGTAGGAATCCAGCGCCGTGCGCAGCGCGGCGACCTCGTCTTCGAATAGCGAGCGCATCACGCGGCCGACATACTGGATCTGGCGACGCTTGCCCTCGTGATCGGTGATGCGGCGCGCTTCGCGGACCGCTTCGTCGAGCTTTTCGGGCATTGGCATGCGCTTGAGCGCATCTTTGGGCAGGGCGACGAGCGTTTCGCCCAGTTCCTGCAGCGCGTGCATGTCGCGCTTCAGCTGCGATTTGCTGGGGCGATCATAGCCGTTGTCGTCCACGACGACAGCGGTTTCCATCGGTTGAATGCGGGTTTTGCGTGTCATAGGCCGTATTGTAGCGTGCCGGGCCGTGCAAACCGGCTGCGGAGGCATCCCGCGTACGCCGGGCGGCCGAACGAATCGCAGGTGCGCGTGCGCGGACCTTGCTATGATCGCGGGATGCGCAGCGCGGCGGCCCGGTTACTTGAGGCAGCGCCTGCAGACGGACTTCCCGACCGACCGGCTCCCGCGCCGGTCCCTGACCGAACGGCAATACAGGACGGCAACGACAATGGCAGCAGACATGGACGCCAGACAGCGTTTTTTCCCGCATACGCAAGACGAATTGAAGCAGATCGCTTCCGACATCCTTCGCCACGCGAAGTCGCTCGGTGCGAGCGACTCCGCCACGGAAATTTCGGAAGGCGATGGCCTGTCCGTGTCCGTGCGGCGCGGCGAAGTCGAGACGATCGAACACAACCGCGACAAGATGGTCGGCGTGACCGTTTTCATCGGTAACAAGCGCGGCAATGCGAGCACGTCGGACTTCTCGTCGGCGGCACTGAAGGACACGGTCGCGGCCGCGTACAACATCGCGCGCTTCACTGCCGAAGACGACTGCGCAGGTCTCGCCGAAGCCGAACTGCTGGAAACGGCGCCGCGCGATCTCGACCTGTATCACCCGTGGAATCTCACTGCCGACGAAGCTGTCGAGATCGCCCGCCGCTCTGAAGATGCCGCCTTCGCTACCAGCCCGCAGATCCGCAACACGGAAGGCGCGAGCGTGTCGGCGCAGCATTCGCAATTCGTCCTCGCCACTTCACGCGGTTTCCTGTCGGGCTATCCGTTTTCGCGCCACTACGTCGCGTGCGCGCCGATCGCCGGTAGCGGCCGCAACATGCAGCGCGACGACTGGTACACGTCGAAGCGCAGCGCGTCCGAACTCGCCGATCCCGAAGCGATCGGCCGTTATGCAGCGCAACGCGCGCTCGCGCGGATCGGTGCCCGCGGTCTCGATACGCGCAAGGTGCCGGTGCTGTTCGAAGCACCGCTCGCGGCCGGCCTGCTCGGTGCGTTCGTGCAGGCGACGAGCGGCGGCGCGCTGTATCGCAAGACCTCGTTTCTCGTCGACAGCCTCGGCACACCGGTGTTCGCGCCGCACATCCAGATCGTCGAAGATCCGCATGTCGCGCGCGCGATGGGCAGCGCACCGTTCGACGAAGAAGGCGTGCGCACGAAGCAGCGTTCGGTCGTGAAGGATGGCGTCGTCGAAGGCTATTTCCTGTCGACCTACTCGGCGCGCAAGCTCGGCATGCAAACCACCGGCAATGCAGGCGGCTCGCACAACCTGTCGATGGCGAGCACGCAGACGCGTCCCGAAGACGACTTCGAAGCGATGCTGAAAAAGCTCGGCACGGGTCTGTTGCTGACCGAACTGATGGGGCAGGGCGTCAACTACGTGACTGGCGACTACTCGCGCGGCGCGTCGGGGTTCTGGGTCGAGAACGGCAAGATCCAGTATCCGGTCGAAGAAATCACAGTGGCGAGCACGCTGCAGGAGATGTTCCGGCACATCGTCGCGATCGGTTCCGATACGCTTGTGCGCGGTACCAAGCAGATCGGTTCGGTGCTGATCGAGCGGATGACGATCGCTGGGCAATAGGCTGCGTCGCTACTAACAAAAACGCCGCGAAACGCAGGTTTCGCGGCGTTTTTTATTGCCAGACCTTGCGGCGATAAGTGACGAACGCGTAGTCGAAGTCGTTCGGTGCGTGTGCACGATGCGTTTCGTGCGCGACTTCTTCCCAGTCTTGCGGATCGGGAGCAGGAAACGTTGCGTCGCCGTCGAAGTCGGCGGAGATTTCGGTGATGATCAGCTTGTCGGCCTGTTGCAGGCCCTGTGCATACAGTTGCGCGCCGCCGATCAGAAACGCTTCGGGCGCGTGATCGGTTGCCGCGAGTGCGAGCGCGTCGGCGAGCGTCGTTGCCGTATCGCAACCGTTAAAGCGCCGCGCGGCGTCGCGCGTGACGACGATGTTGCGTCGTCCCGGCAGCGCCCGACCGATCGATTCGTGCGTCTTGCGGCCCATGATGATCGGCGCACCCATGGTGGTGCGCTTGAAGAACGCGAGATCTTCGGGCAGCCGCCAGGGCAGCTGGTTATCGCGGCCGATCACGCCGTTACGTGCGCGCGCAACGATCAGGGTAAGCGTTGTCATCGAAAAGGCGGGAGTAGTCATCGGGCGATTGTACCCGAGCGGTCTCGCGCGTCTGTCGTGCGCTAGTCGTGCGCGCTTTGTGCTCCCGGTGTGTCATGGGTATCGGCGTTGTCGCCTTCGGCGCCGAACGGCGGCTTGTCGTCGTGCTCGCTGATTTCACGCAAACCGTGCGAACCCATCAGCCGGTATAGCGTGACCCGCGAAATGCCGAGATCGGCGGCGGCTTCGTTGAGCCTGTGGCGGTGGCGCAGCAAAGCGGTTTCGATTGCGCGTTTTTCCGCGGCTTCGCGCGCCTGCGCGAGGCTCATCGTTTGCTGAGCGGTGAAGTGCGCGAGGTCGAGGTCGTCGGCGGAAATCAGTTTGCCTTCGGCCATCACGATGGCGCGCCGCACGCGGTTGATCAGCTCGCGCACATTGCCGGGCCAGTTGTAGTTGTACATCGCCTCGATGGCGGACGGCGTGAAGCCGCGAATCTTGCGCGCGCTGTCCACCTTGAAACGATGCAGGATGTGATGCGCGAGAATTTCGATGTCCTTGCCGCGCGCACGCAGCGGCGGTTCGTCGACGCGCAGCACGCACAGCCGGTGAAACAGGTCGGTGCGAAACCGGCCGTCGCGTATCGCGCCTTCCAGATCGATGTGGGTCGCCGAGATGATCCGCACGTCGACCGCAATCGATTCATGTCCGCCCAGCCGTTCGATCCGGCCTTCCTGCAGGAAGCGCAGCAGGCTCGCCTGGCTTTCCATCGGCAGATCGCCGATTTCGTCAAGTAGCAACGTGCCGCCATCGGCCGCTTCGACCCGGCCGATCTTGCGCTGGTTCGCGCCGGTGAACGCCCCGCGCTCGTAGCCGAACAGCTCCGACTGCAGCAGATGGTGCGGAATCGCGCCGCAGTTGATCGCCACGAACGGTGCCTTGCGGCGCGGCGAGCGTTCGTGAATCGCGAGCGCGGTCAGTTCCTTGCCGGTCCCCGATTCGCCGGAGATAAAGACGCTCGCGTCGGTGTTCGCGACCTTGCGGATCGTGCGGAACAACTGTTGCATCGCTTCGCAGGTGCCGACCATTTCGTCGTCGCCGGCGCATGCGGCGCCGGCCGCAAGATCGAGATCGCACAGCGTGATCATGCCGAACGCGTGGCCGACGAGATAGTCGACGGTCGCATTGGCCACCGGCAGCTTCACGTAGTCGAAACAGTACTGACGGATCAGGCGTCGCGTGTCGGGTTCGATGAGCCGCTCTTCGGTGGCGAGCGCGATCCAGCCGACCTGCTGCTGTTGCAGGCTCGCTTCGAGCCCGGCCAGCTCGCGAGCCGGAAAGCTCGCGAGATCGACGATGCCGGCACAGGCCACTTCGGGCTTGAGCAGCCGCCCGATCTCATACGAAGAGCGCGCCACCGATACGACCCAGCCGCGGCTGCGCAGATGCGCGGCGAGCGCTTCGTCGGGCTTGCGTGTCAGGTAGAGCAGGGCGCGTTCGGGCTCGGCTGTGGCGGCGCCGTTGGCGTTGTCGCGGGTCGTGTCGTTCGCCGTACCGCTGGCGCGTTCGTCGGTACGCGCGGCGGCGTCGGTGTCGTTGGTGTCCGTCGGCCGCCCTGTGGGGGCATCGTTCGAACTTGCGATCGTCAGGCGACTGCCCGCGCCCGCGAACGGCATGATGCTGGTTAGTTGGGATGAGTCGCGCACGATCAGCCTCATATCGGTGAATCGTCAGAAAGTGTACGGGAAGCGCACGCCGACCACGAAGTTCGGCGCATCGGGCGTAAGGCCGACAGAAACCGAACCGTTGATCGTCAGGTGCTTGTTCACTACGTGGTTTAGCCCGAAATTCAGCGCCGACGCGGTGGTTTCGCTACCCGGCACCTTGCTGTAACTTTCGCCGGGCGCGCGCGTCTTCGAGGCCGGTTCGAGCGCCATCGTGTACGAAATGCTTGCCGAATCCTTGTCCGAGAACGCGAGCGCAACCCCGCCGCCGAACTGGATGATGTCGCCGAGCTTCACCGTGGCCGGTTGCGTCTGTCCCACCACCGACGAGATATCCGCGAACGAGCGCGCGATGTTGTACGTGTACGAGAGGCTGCCGAACAGCACGACCGGGTCGTAGGTCTTCAGCAACGAGACGCCCGCCGTGATGTTCCAGAAGCCCGTGCCCGTGGGCAGCTTGGAAGGCGCGACGAGGTTGGTGTTGTCGGGTGTCAGCTGGACGACCTTGACGCCGAACGGCGAGCTGCCGGTCGGCGCCTTGATACGCAGGCTGCCGACCACATCGGGCATGCTGTTGGTCTCTTTCAGGAACTGGTAGTAGATCCCGAAGTTGATATCGCCGATGCCGCTCGAATTGAGCGACGCGTCGGACATCGAATTCGCCGCGCCGCCGGCCCCGCCGATGATGAAATTGCTGTGCCGGTACACGTACGGCACGTCGACGTCGATGCTCATGCGGTCGGTGAGACCGTAGCGCGTATCGAGATCGGCCATCACCTGGTGCGACTTGGTTTCGCCGAGGTTGATGTTGCCGAGGAAGATCGCATCGAGCGCGAGGAACCCGGACAGCTGCAACTGCCGGCGATCGTAATACGTGTCGCTGATACCCCAGTCGAGCGTCAGCTTGTGATCGAAGAGCGGCGCGTGTTCGCGCTGCACGACGGCTTCTTCGGCCTGGGTCCGCACCGGCTCCGCGGCTTTCTGCGTCTGTCCGACCGTGGTGCCGTCCGGCATCGGGGCGGGGCCGCTCGTGCCCGGCGCAGTGCCGCTGCCGGTGCCGTTGCCATTACCCGGCGAGGGTGGGTTGACCGGCACGCCGGTCGCAGTGCCGGTTGCGTCGCCGGGCGCGGACGCGCCCGGGCTGATCTGCGCGAGCTGCTGCAACGGTTGTAGCGGCGGTAGCTGAACCGGCAAGCCGTCCGCACCCGGTTGCGCGGCAACTGCCTCGCTGCCGGCCGGTGCACCGGCGCCCGGTACACCGCGGCCGCGTTGCGCCATTTCCAGACTCGTGACCTGCTGTTCGAGCGAGTGAATCTGCCGTTGCTGTTCGTCGACGACGCGCATCAACGTATTGAGCCGGTCTTCGACCGACTGGTTCGCGAGTGCCTGGGCAGCCGCGCCTTGCGACAGCGCGAACAGCAGCACGGCGGCCGGAATGGCGGCGAGTGCGATGCGCGGTGTCCTGGTCCTAGAAACGTTAGTCATTTTTGTTCCCCCGGTATCGGGCCGCGCAACCGGTCTCGGTTAATGCGTTGCGCGGCCCTCTTCGATACGACTACTGCGTTCCTGCATGCGGGCGGCGGCCCGCCGCATCATCTCCTGACGATGGCTGCGCTCTGCAGGGCTTGAAGAACGCCGGCCTGTTGCAACATGGCGGGTGACATCTGCTGCGTTTGCAGATGCAGTTGCAACTGGTTGGCGACTTGCTGGTTATTGCCGGCGATCTGTAGCAACTGCGCGATCGCACCGGCTTGCTGCGCGCTGTTCGGCGCGATGGTCTGGGTCGCGAGTCCGGCCGGCGTTTGTAGTGCGACGGTGACACCGCCGTTGCCGAACGCGATGCCGGCCCGGATCGTGCCCGCGGCGTTCGACGCATTTGCACTGGCGGCGTTGTTGCCGCCCGGCAATAACCCGGGCGCGCCGTCACCGAAGTCGATCTGCGCGGCGTTCACGCCCACGTTGCGGTCGCCGGCTACCTGGGTGACCTGCGACACCCCATTCACCGAGATGCTCTGGCCGCCGTTGGTGCCGGCATTCGGATTGGCACCGTTGTTGCCGTTGCCGCCGCCCACCACGCTCGCAAGCGTGTTGACGGTCGCGGTCAACTGATTCGCGGTGTTCGCCGCGACGGCAAGCGTGCCCTGCGCGATGGCGGTCACGCCGTTGGGCAGTTGCCATTGGGACAGCAGGTTCAACACGAACCCGGAAATCATCGACGCACCGGCGTACTTGCCGGTCTGCTGCGACAGAACGTCGTCGTCGACGGCTTGCCACTCCATCGTTTGCGGGGCGGCGTCGCGGATCGCGAGCAGGTCCTGCACCGGTGGCGGGCCGATGCTTTCCGCAGCAAACGCACTACTTGCAAGGCTGCACGCCGTGGCGCATAACGCGAAGCCGAGCTGTGAGATTTGGCGCTTCATGGTTGATTCAGAACAGGTCTGCCTTGATCAATCCGTATTCGACAAAGGGGGTCGCCGCCGAACCGTTTTCAAGCGCATTCGCGCGCAACTTCAAGGCCAGCGACTCGTTGTTTTGCAGCAATGGGGAATCCTCCCTGAACGGCTTTCCGAGAACCGCGAACACGAGGCCGTTCCAGGTTCTCGTAAAGTCCTCTTGAAGCACGATGCGGTTGCCGAGCGCAGGGTCCGCGATAAAGATGCGGCTGTTCTCGGCGTGTTTGACGATCACGAAATGCTCGTAACCATCGATGTTCATCAGCACCATCACGGGAATCTGCAGGTGATAGAGCGCATCCACATTGACGCGGAAACCTCTGCCGCGCAGGCCGATCGTATCGACGAACTTCTTCATGTCGAGCATCGAGAACCCGTTCTTCACCACGACTTCCGGCGTCGAGAAGGCCATCATCCGGCGGATCAGTTCGGTTTCCGGAATATCGATGCCGTAGCCGTACTTGAGCAGCGTCGCGAGCGCAGCCGCACCGCAGCTGTAGTCGAACTGCTGGTTGACGATGTGGCTGTAGCGGATGTCCTTCATCGAGCGGACCGTCTTGACGAGCGGTACGCCTGCGAGCGTCGACGTATCGATCGTCGTCTGCGCGTAGCTCGCTGCACACGAGGTGCAACTTGCCAGCGCGACGGCAAGCCGTAACGTCCAGGACCGGTTGAAACCGGACATGATGGTCTCCTGCCTTATATGCGCCGGCAGCTACTGTGGCTGCCGGCGCGCTCCTGCCATGGTGCGATGTCGCGAGTACTACGTTTGCTTGTCGCTTACTTGGCCACGTTCATCGATGCGATCGCGAGGCCGTTGTGCTGCACGTTGCCTGCACCACCGGCGATGTTCACGCCGATGTTGCCTTGAGCGCCGAGCAGCGCGCCCATCCCGAGCGAAGCCGTACCTTCGAACGTACCGTTGAAGGTGAGGCTTGCTTGCTGCACGCTGTTGTCGGTTGCGACCATCGCGCCGTTGGCGTTCTTGTTCACAGTCGACGTCGATGCGGCGAGGCTGTTGTTCTGCACGTTGCCGATGCCGGCCGCGATGTTCACGCCGACATTGCCCGATGCGCCCGACAGCGAGTTGTCACCGACCGAAGCGTTGAGGTTGAAGTTATTGATCTTCGCCGTGCCAGCCGAAGTCTGGTTGTTGAACACCTGCGCATTGCCGAACACGTTGCCGGCATCGACCGATGCGAGCGACGCTTCGTTGCTTTGCGCGTTGTCCACCCCTTCCGCGACGTTCACGCCGACATTACCCGACACGTTTTGCGCAGCACCTGTACCGGTTGTGGCGGTCAGCGTGCCTGCCTTCTGCGTGTTGATGTGCTGGGTGATCTTGCCGTTCGTCGAGACGTCGGTGGTCGCGAGGCTGGCGTCGATGCCCCATGCGGCATAGGCGCTGTTGGTCTCGGTGGAGGCGCCGGCCTGATAGCCCGACTCTTCGCCCCATGCGGACTGGCCACCGGAACCTTGATCGGCATGGAAGCCCCACAGCGCGCCCTGTCCCGAACCTTGCGAGGCCTGGAAGCCGCCCGCGAGGCTGTTCGAGTTGGCGTAGCTCGACTGGTTGTAGCCGGCCGAGAAGCCACCTTGCGCATGCGCGGAACCGAAGCCGAAGAACGGCGTGTCGAAGTTCACGTAGTTGTAGCTGCCGCCGATCTGTCCGCCTGCGGCGATGTGGCCGCCGGAGTTCTGCGACGTATGGCTGAAGCTGCCGGCGATGCCCGAGCTTTGCTGGCTGTACTCATAGCCGCCGCCGACAATCGCGCTGCCCTGATTGGCGTACTTGTAGCCCGATGCTTCCTGGCCGCCCTGCGCCATCCACGACGACGACGAATGGCTCGTCGTTTCCGTGCCGAACGCAACGCCGCCGCCCTTGATGGACGATGAGTTGTTGTGAATGGTCGTCGTCACATAGCCGGACGTATAGGTTTGCGCATTCGGGCTGAGCGATGCGTTGACCATCACGTTCTGGTTGTTGTTGACGACGGCGCCGGCGGTGCTCTGCACGCCGACACAGCCATACAGCGTGACCCAGCCGAACATGCCGACTTCTTCGCCGACGATCGTGGCGTTGAAGATGAACGGGTTGGTGGGTGCCGCGAACACACCGCCCGAGGCGGTGGCGAGTACGGCTGCAGCAATAAGAGTGCGCTTCATGATGTCGCTCCGATTTACAAGTGTGGTCAGTTAAAAAAGAGTGCCCGCCGGGGGACGGAGCACAAAACTGTTTGCCGTGGCATTACCGGCACCGGCTGTCTGGTTGATCTGTACGATCCCGTTGACGTTCTTGAAGGCGTCGTTGGAAATAGTCGCCTCGCGTACGCTGTGAACCCCGATTGCTAGACCTTGACCGCCGTTTTTCGCGGCCGTCGCGGATAGCTCTCTATCCGAGACGGTCTCGACTCCTGGCGCCGCAGTGCCGAGCTGCACACTGTTGCGCTGGAGATTCCCTGCGCCGGCGCTCTGATTGATCATCAGGGCTCCGGACGAATTCGAAAATGCGTTGCTGCCGATCGATGCAGTCGTGCTCGTGACCTTCGCGGCAACCGATGCGCTTTGCGCGCTTGCGTTGTCGGCGGCGACGGCGTTGCCACCCGTGATCGTCAGCTGGTTGGCCTGCGCGTTGTCGACGCCGGCCGTTTCGTTGACCGCGACCGCACCGGTCGTACCGACACCCGCGCCGGCACCGATCGATGCGGTGCCGCTCACGACCGGCACGCGCTGCGCATAAGCGCTGCTGACAAGGAGCGCGACGAGTACGGCGCTGCCCGTATGAACGAGCGTGCGCGCCATGCGCTGCGAAGAACGGCGCGCGCTCATTTCAGACCTCCGAGTCCGCCGCTCAGCGCAGCAGACAGCGGTGCAAGGGCGCCCGTCACCGACTGCGAAATCGTGCCGCCGATACCGGCACCGGCCAGGCCCGCGCCGCCCGCACCGAGCGGAATGCTGCCGCCCGCCGCGTTGCCGCTGAGAATGCGCGTCACGCCCTGGATGCTGTCGCCCATCGCACCGATCGGCGCGAGGCCGCTCGAGCCGCGCGCGGTCGTCAGGTCGGCGTCGGACACGATCTGCGCCATCATCGGATCGAAGGTGTTGGCCGGGAACGTGGTGGCGCGCACGGCGACCGGATCCTGGTCGCGCGGAACCTGGGCGAACGCACTGCGTGGCGTGATTTCCCGCTCGACGATGATGTCGCCCGGGTTCACCGCCTGTTGTGCGGCGGCGATGCCGGCTCCACTTGCGGCCGCGATTCCGAGCAACGCCTGCAGCACGGGCAGTAGCGCGGGCAGCAGTACTGCCAGCGGACTGCGTGCGTGCGACGAGTGGATCGAGGTGCTCATGTCTGCTCCCGGTAGCGCGGCGACCGATGCGGTCGTCTCGCAGTGTTCGTGTGATGACGTAATCCGCATCACTTTCTCGTGTAGCTCGCGACGTTGCTCTGCGTGGCATGCGCCGCATCGACCGGAACCGGCAGCGGTGCGGGCGGCGCGATCTCGTCCCACAGCGTCACGGTGCCGCCGCGCATCAGTTGCGGCGTCGCGGCCACCATCAACATGCCGCTCGCGCCGCCGCGCTGATGCGAGAGCATCTGGTCGTCGAGCGCCAGGTCGTTCATCGATGCAGCATCGGTCCGGTCGCGCAGTACGGCGGCGAGAGTGGAACCGCTTTCAGCTGACGTATCGTCGAGCGCGGCCGCGATCGTTGCGGGTGCATCGATAGCGACCGGCATAACAAACGATGCGTTCGCGAGGACGAAGGGCGCGGCATACGTATCGAGCGTGCGGGCAGACACGAAGGTCTGCGCCTGAACCGCAAAAGGCAGCGCGCTGCAAACGAGCGCGACGCAGAGCGCGGCACGCGGCGTAACGGCAATCAGGTCGATGCGGAAAGCGAGTCGCATGATGTCTCTCCTTGGTGCGAGGCATTTAGCGAAACGTGTGCCATGAGCCGCAATCCGTTGATACGACTGGGCTCACCGTTGCTTGTCCGGAGCGGGAAATCGCAAAACGGGAAAAAACGTTTCAGCGCTGAAACGGGCGGCAGAAAATACCGATGAACGGCAATTGCAAGCTATTGCGACAACCGTCGCAATCACTCATGGTCAACCCTTTGTGGAAACGTTTTATTCAAAAGACGTAGACTTGCGGACCACGATGCGAGCCTTGCTGGGCAAGGTGTTCAGCAATTAATTTGCATATGTGTTTTCTAAGTGGCGGGCGTATAGTAAGCTCTCGAAAACAGTTCCATATTTTAAAAAGCCCGCTACTGGGCCGTCTCGATACACACACACACGCCGCTTTTCGGGGATTCGCTGTTCGCACGAATGGAATGGCCGTTCGGGTTTTGCCCTGCGTGAGTCCCGATGCGAATCAGCGTGTCTGAAACATGTTCAGGTACGTGCCGTCATCCTTAACGTTCGTTGACGAGAGGATCTGAATAATGGAATCCGCAACGCGCCAATTGATTTACGTTTCGCGCGACCCCAATGTGAGGTTGCACACCCAGTTTCATGACCGTGGCTGGCATGTCGAGGTAGTCGGCTCGGCACGCGACGCGCGTCGCGCCGTTCGCGCCGGTATGGCGGCGGGCGGTTTGCTCGATCTGACAAGCCGTTTTCAGCAACACGAAATCGCTGCATTCGAAGCGTGCCTGACGATGCAAAACGTCGGCTGGGTAGCGGCCACGACGGCCGGCCAGTTGCAGGACGCGGCGCTGCGCAGGCTCGTGCGCGACTACTGTTTCGATTATGTGACGGTGCCGTATTCGGACGATCGCATCGTCGACTCGGTGGGGCATGCGTACGGCATGGTGTCGCTCGGCGAGAACGCGTCGAACGATCCAAAACAGAGCAGCAACGAAGGCGAGATGGTCGGCTCCTGCGACGCCATGCTCGCGCTGTTCCGTTCTATTCGTAAGGTCGCGATGACCGACGCGCCGGTGTTTATCTCCGGCGAATCGGGCACCGGCAAAGAGCTGACCGCGGTCGCGATTCATGAGCGTTCATCGCGGCGTAACGCGCCGTTCGTGCCGATCAACTGCGGTGCGATTCCACCTCATCTATTGCAATCCGAACTATTCGGCTACGAGCGCGGCGCGTTTACCGGCGCGAATCAGCGCAAGATCGGCCGCGTCGAAGCGGCCAACGGCGGCACGCTGTTTCTCGATGAAATCGGCGATCTGCCGCTCGAAAGCCAGGCGAGCCTGCTGCGCTTCCTGCAGGAGCGCAAGGTGGAACGCCTCGGCGGTCACGGCACGATTCCCGTCGACGTGCGCATCATTTCGGCGACGCACGTCGATATGACCGCGGCGATGATCGAAGGGCGGTTTCGTTCAGATCTGTATCACCGGCTTTGCGTGCTGCAGATCGACGAGCCGCCGTTGCGCGCGCGCGGCAAGGACATCGAACTGCTCGCGCGACACATGCTCGAACGTTTCAAAAAGGATGCAAGCCGCCGCTTACGCGGGTTTTCCCCCGATGCGATTGCCGCGCTCCATAACTACAGCTGGCCTGGCAACGTGCGTGAGCTGATCAATCGCGTGCGGCGAGCGATCGTGATGTCGGAAGGACGCGCGATCACCGCGCGCGATCTCGAACTCGCCGAGTATGTCGAGATCGTGCCCGTGTCGCTCGCGCAGGCACGCGAAGCGGCCGAACGTCAGGCCATCGAACTCGCGCTGCTGCGTCATCGCGGACGGCTCGGCGATGCGGCACAGGAACTCGGTATCTCGCGGGTGACGCTGTATCGTCTGCTGGGCGCGCATGGCATGCGGCACATCGAGGCGGAGCCGCTCGCGCAGAACGGCGACCTGCAGGCCACGATGCCGCATCTGTGACAGCACGCTGCGGCGCCGGCCGCATGCTGCTGATACACCGCCGTATCAACATGCGCCGCACCTCGCGCGCGCCGCTCCGAACACATCCTCCCTTCGCTTGGTAAAATCACGGTTTCTCGCCTAACCGCGGGCGCCTTGCGCCCGGCCGAAGGAACCTGCATGAAACAATACCTCGACCTCGTCCGCTCGATCCTCGATACCGGCACATGGCAGGAGAATCGCACCGGCATTCGTACGATCAGCATGCCGGGCGCGATGTTGCGCTTCGATCTGCAACAGGGTTTTCCCGCCGTGACGACGAAGAAGCTCGCGTTCAAGTCGGCGATCGGCGAGCTGGTAGGGTTTCTCCGCGCCTCGCGCAGCGCTGCGGAATTTCGCGAGCTTGGCTGCAAGGTGTGGGATGCGAACGCGAACGATAACCCGCAGTGGCTCGCGAATCCGTATCGCGAGGGACCGGACGATCTCGGCGACGTGTACGGCGTGCAATGGCGCAAATGGCCGGCCTACAAGGTGCTCGACGCGCAGGCCACGGCGCGGATCGCCGACGCGACGGCGCGCGGTTATCGCACGGTCACGACATTCGATGAAGACGGTACGCGCAAGGTGCTGCTCTACAAGGCCGTCGACCAGTTGCGCCAATGTCTCGACACGATCATGCAGAACCCGGCGGACCGACGCATTTTGTTTCATGGTTGGAACCCCGCGGTGCTCGAAGAGATTGCATTGCCCGCCTGCCACCTGCTGTATCAGTTCCTGCCCAACGTAACGCGTCGCGAGATTTCGCTGTGCCTGTACATCCGCAGCAACGATGTTGGTCTCGGTACGCCGTTTAATCTGACCGAAGGGGCGGCGTTGTTGCATCTGGTCGGACGTCTCACCGGTTACACGCCGCGCTGGTTTAGTTACTTCATCGGCGACGCGCACATCTACGAGAATCAGCTCGACATGCTGCAACAGCAGCTCACGCGCGAACCGTATGAGAGCCCGCGTCTCGCGATCGCCGACCGTGTGCCGGACTACGCGCAAACCGGTGTCTACGAACCCGAATGGCTGGAGAAGATCGAACCGGCGGATTTCTCGCTCGTCGGTTACCAGCATCACGAGCCGTTGACGGCGCCGATGGCGGTTTGATCGGATGATTCGTTCGAGCGGTATGGTTGAGCGGTATTGTCGATCGAACCGTTACCGCGCAAGAAACTCGTTGAAGCGTTGATGACCGGTCGGCGTAATGCGCAGGATGCGCGGCCGCTCGGTGCGCTCGACCCAGCCCTGGCGAGACCACGAATCGAGTAGCGCTGCACCGAGCGCACCACCCAGATGGGGGCGCCGTTCGCTCCAGTCGGGACAGGTACACGCGAAGCGTCGTCGACGTGTGTGTTGACCCGCTACATCGATACCCCAGTCCGCGAGATGCGCGGTGCCGCTCGACGTTGCTTCGAGCGCATCGCCGTCCAGCGTGAGCAGATCATGCTCGACCATCCGCTCGAATACGCGCACCGCCAGTTCTCCCGCCATGTGGTCGTAGCAGGTCCGCGCGTAGCGCATGTCGACCGGCACCGTACGCGCAGTGCGCGGTGCCGCACGCTGCGGTGCGGTGGCTTGTGCGACGTTGGCGAGCGCTTCGATCGATGCCGCGATATCGGGCGTGGCGATGCGGAAGTAGCGGTGCCGTCCACGTACCTCGACGGCCAGCAGGCCGCCTTCGGTGAGTCGCGCGAGATGGGCGCTTGCCGCGGAAGGCGACAGGCCCGCAATCATCGTCAGTTCGCCGGCCGGTCGTGCGCTGCCGTCCATCAGCGCCCACAGCATCGCGGCGCGCCCCGGGTCGGCCAGCAACGCGCCGATCCGGCTTAAACCGGGGAAGTGGCTGTGATCGTCGGTGGCTGCAGCGGGCATGGCGATTTCCTTGCTGGGTAAGCTGGATAAGGGCGGCGCGAGACGGCACAAGCGCGATGTCTCAACTGTACCCGCATGCGGTATTCGATGTTTCAGCCTCGCCTGAATTGTCGAATGAGCGGCCGAGGGTCGCTGCGCCGCCGGGCGTCGCCAGGCTAGAATCGTTGCCTGTTCTGCGGAAATCATTGCCATGAAGCTGCTCTTTGCTCTTGCTGCCGTTGCATTGCTGTGCGCTGCCTGCGCGCAGGGTGGCGGCCCGGATGCGTCGGGGCCGGGTTCCGGCCGCATCTCGATGTACGGCACGATCGACGAAGGCGTGTCGTATCACAGCAAATAAGGCCGGCACGCGGGTAACGGTGAAAAGCGACGGTTGGCGGAAATTGATGCAGGATTGTCTTTTCTGCCAGATCGCTCCGTGCGATGCTCCGCCAGTCTCTAGCGGACTTTCGTCCCATTTCCTTGCTTCCTTCATTCGCTGCGCGACCTTTTCAATGCCGTTTCCCGCTCTTCTTTCGCAAGGATCGCTTCGCATGTGCGCAATGCAGAGCGTTCGAACGGCGCGATACAGGGGCGATAGATGAGCGGCGTAACCGCTTCGAAAACCGGTCGGCGAGTGCCGGCCGTGAAAACTCCAACCCGGGCCGCGAACGAAGCAGCCGCCGCGCCAGCTGCGCGCCACATCGTGTTCGCAGTAGCGCCCGACCTCGTGTTGCTCGATGCGAGCGGCCCGCTTGAAGCGTTCTGGCGTGCCGAACTCATCACCGCAGACCGGCGCTGCGCAACCGGTGCGCAGAGTGTTCAGGACGCACGCGAGCAGGCACCGGCTGCATACCGGCTCTCCATCGCCTCGATCGACGGCGGTGTACTGCAAACCTACCCCGGTCTACCTATTGTCACGCAACGTCTCGACGTGCTCGAGCGCGAATCGATCGATACGCTGATCGTCCCCGGTGTGCCGATCGACGAAGGCTACGCATTGCAGCCCGAACTGGTGGCGTGGGTCGCGCGGCGGGCGCCACATGTACGGCGCGTGTGTTCGGTCTGTACGGGCGCGTTCTATCTGGCCGCGGCGGGCGTGCTCGACGGCCTGCGCGTGACGACGCACTGGCGCAGTGCTGGGCGCCTCGCCCAGCAATTTCCGCGCGTGCAGGTGGACGCCGAGCCGATCTTCATCCGCGCGCCGCTCGATGCTCGCTCGGGACGCAGCGTGTGGACTTCGGCGGGTGTCACGGCCGGCATCGATCTCGCGCTCGCGCTGATCGAAGAAGACCTCGGCCACACGATCGCGATGCAGGTGGCACGGCGACTCGTCGTGTTCATGAAGCGGCAGGGCGGGCAGTCGCAGTTCAGCGCCACGCTGGCGGCGCAGACGTCGGCGGCCGGCGCGTTCGATGCGCTGCACGGCTGGATCGCCACGAATCTGCGCGACGACCTGTCGGTCGAGCGGCTCGCCGAACGCGCACGGATGAGCCCGCGCACGTTTGCGCGGCGTTACGTCGACGAAGTGGGGCGCACGCCCGCGCGGACGGTGTCGGCGCTGCGTCTCGAGGCGGCGTCGCGTGCGCTTGCCGAGTCGAGCCGGCCGCTGAAAAGGATCGCGCTCGAATGTGGATTCGGCAGCGAGCAGAACCTGCGGCGCGCGTTTTTGCGCCATTTCGGCGTGCTGCCACACGATTATCGCGAGCGCTTCGCATCGACCCGACCGGCCGCGCGGTCCCGCGCCTGACGTCAACCACTAGCCACTTTTCCGCCGAACCTCAAAGCAGGCAGACGACCCCGTAGTCGACCACCCTGCGAATCAGCCAGTGACGGTTCAACTCCGGCAATTCGTAATCGGGACAGGCGACTTCCATGTAGCCGTTGGCAAGCAGGATAATTTCCGTATGCAAGCGCGACAAGCGCGACAGGCTGGAAAAGAAAAGAGCGGTCTTCATGTCTGCACCCTTGCTACCGGAGAATCGACGATTCCAATCTAGTCCTGGCGGGTTCGCTGGTCGCGCAATTTAGACGGTCTGTTACCGTTCGGGCGACGATGGGTGCGTAGACGTTGGTCTGCGTCAGGCGCTGTGATATCGCGCAGCGGCAGGTCGATAACGGACCGATGATTTTGTCGCGTGGCCGATGCCGGGGTAAGATTTGCCGCAGCGCCGAGCCGCACTGCCGCGGCCGGCCCGTTCTGACCGACCGGAGTCCCCATGTCTACCCCCGCAGCATCCCTCGATCGATCGGAGACCACGTTCCGCTTTCTTGCCGAGCCGACTTCGGTCAACTTCGGCGGCAAAGTGCACGGTGGTGCGCTGATGAAGTGGATCGACGAAACCGCGTACGCGTGCGCGGCCGTCTGGTCCGGACGCTATTGCGTGACCGTGAGCGTCGGCAATATCCGTTTTCGTCGGCCGATTCTCGTCGGTAATCTTGTCGAACTGCGCGCGCGCGTGGTGACGACCGGGCGCACCAGTATGCATATCCACGTGTCGGTGCAGGCGGGCGATCCGAAGGGTGGCGAACTGCTGCAAACCACCGATTGCCTCGTCGTGATGGTCGCCGTCAACGAGAACGGACATCCGGTGCCGGTGCCGCCGTTCGTGCCGGAAACCGACGAGCAGCGGCGCCTTGCCAAGTACGCGATGGATGTGAAGGATGCGCTCGACGCGATCGTCGAATTGAAGCCCGAGGCGGTCGCGCAGGGCAAGGTTTGAATCAGCTCGAATGTGGTCGGTTGCGCACGGCATGTACCGCGCGCAACCGCTAAAGCCAGTATCAGTCTTTGACGTTACCAACCATATCGGCAGGACGAACCCATTCGTCGAACTGCTGTTCCGTCACGTAGCCGAGCGCGAGCGCGGCGGCTTTTAACGTCGTGCCTTCCTTGTGCGCTTTCTTCGCGATCTGCGCAGCCTTGTCGTAGCCGATGTGCGGATTGAGCGCCGTGACGAGCATCAGCGATTCGTTGAGCAACGTATCGATACGCTCGCGATTCGGCTCGATGCCGACCGCGCAGTGATCGTTGAAGCTCTGCGCGCCGTCGGCGAGCAGGCGAACGGATTGCAGCACGTTGTGCGCGATCATCGGGCGGAACACGTTCAGTTCGAAGTTGCCGCTCGCGCCGCCGATATTCACCGCGACGTCGTTACCGAACACCTGTGCACATAGCATGGTCAGCGCTTCCGACTGCGTCGGGTTGACCTTGCCCGGCATGATCGAGCTGCCCGGTTCGTTTTCCGGAATCGACAGTTCGCCGAGGCCGCAGCGCGGACCGCTGGCGAGCCAGCGCACGTCGTTGGCGATCTTGTTCAGGCTGGCGGCGACGGTTTTCAATGCGCCGTGCGCGAATACGAGTGCATCGGCGGCTGCCATCACTTCGAACTTGTTGGCCGCGGACACGAACGGCACACCGGTCAGCTTGCCGATCTCGGCCGCGACTTTCGTCGCGAACTGCGGATGCGCGTTGAGCCCGGTACCGACCGCCGTGCCGCCTTGAGCGAGTTCGTACAGATGCGGCAGCGTCGATTCGACGTGACGGATGCCCTGATCGAGTTGCGCGACGTAGCCGGAGAATTCCTGACCGAGCGTCAGCGGCGTCGCATCCTGCAGATGTGTGCGGCCGATCTTCACGATGCCGGCGAACGCTTTTGCCTTGCCATCGAGCGTATCGCGCAGCGTCTTCAATGCAGGCAATAGATGCCGGACGATGCCGGTCGCGGCGGCCACATGCATCGCGGTGGGGAATACGTCGTTGGACGACTGGCCGCGATTCACGTCGTCGTTCGGATGCACCTTGCGCGCCTCACCGCGTTCACCGCCGAGCAGTTCGCTCGCGCGATTGGCGATTACCTCGTTGAGGTTCATGTTGGTCTGCGTGCCGGACCCGGTTTGCCAGACCGCGAGCGGGAATTCCTGCGGATGCTGGCCGTCGATGATCTCGTCGGCGGCGCGCATGATGGCGTGTGCCTTTGTGTCGTCGAGCACGCCGAGCCCGAGGTTCACTTCGGCGGCGGCGCGCTTGATCACAGCGAGCGCCGTGATCAGTTCCGGCGACTGCTTCTCCGACGAAATGCGGAAATTCTGCAATGAGCGCTGCGTCTGCGCGCCCCACAGGCGAGCGTTCGGCACGGCGATTTCGCCGAACGTATCGCGCTCCATGCGTACATCTTCGGTCATGATGATTTCACTCCGTTTGACTGATCGGGTTCTCGACACGGCACGATGCGGCCCGGCGGGAGGCCGGCAGAGGCGCCGTCAAAGCTCGTTATCGATGGGCAACAGCAAGCATATCCCCGTCAGCAGATTTCTGTAGAAACCCGCATGTGGATCGAGGTTATACGTGTGCTGCTGGCCGTTTTCCACATCGGTCCAGATGAGCGGCGACGTGGTCACGCTGTCGTTTTTCAGACGCGCGCGTTCGGCCGGCGTGGCGAGCGTGACGCGATAGCTGATCTCCGGTTGCGTCGCGCGATCGAACAGCGTGGCGACTTCGCTGGCGAGCGATTCGCTGTGGATTACCAGTGCGAGTTCGGTGTTCAGATGCGCGGAACGTGGATCGAGATTCATCGAACCGATCACCAGTATCTTGCGATCGATCACGTAAGTTTTCGCATGCAGGCTCGCACGCGATTGCGAGCCGGCGATGCCGGGTCTCGGTTGATTCTGGATCGGCCGGAATTCGTATAACTCGACGCCTTCTTTCAGCAGCGGCACGCGATACGGGCTGTAGCCGGCCTGCACGGCGATCGCATCGGTTGCGGCCATCGAGTTCGTCAGCACCGCTACGCGCACGCCGCGCTGCGTCAGTACGCCGAGTCCTTTCACACCCGCATCGTGTGGCACGAAATACGGCGAAATGACGAGGAATTCTTTCTGCGCGTCGTGCGTCAGTTCGATCAGTCGCTGCATCGGCGGGCTGACGTAGTCGTCGGTGGGTTTGACGATCTTGTCGGGTGTATCGGCCTTGAACTCGGCGGGCGCCCATGTGAGACCGAGTTCGTTGTTCGCGATCTGCGCGGCGAGCGGTGTTGCGTTCAATGGTTTTGCGTTGTACGGGTCCGCGTTTTCGCGCCAGTGCGCGCGCAGTTCGTCGCGCATCGCATCGAGTTCCTTCGGATCGAACTTCTGATGATTCAACGCGCGCAGCGGGTACGAACTGCTGCTTTGCCAGAATTCGTCGAAGCTCGCGGAGACATCGTGCGTGATCGGACCGGCCGCGAGCACATCGAGATCGCGGAATTGCAGCGTCGTACTCGCGCTGAAATACTCGTCGCCGAGATTGCGCCCGCCGACAATCGACACCTGGTTGTCCGCGATCATCGCCTTGTTGTGCATGCGCCGCGTAAAGCCGTCGATCTTCGTGAAGAGATTCGTCGTGCGTTCGAACACGCCGCGGTGCGTGGTACCGAACGGATTGAACACGCGGATCTCGATGTTGTCGTGCGAGTTCAGCGCGGCCATCACGCTGTCGATGTCGTCGAAGTTCAGGTCGTCGACCAGCATCCGCACGCGCACGCCTCGGTCCGCCGCATAGAGCGCCGCGCCGAGCAGTAACTTGCCGGTCGTGTCTTCGTTCGCGATGTAGTACTGCATGTCGAGCGTTTTCGTCGCGGCGCGGGCGAGGGCGATACGCATCTGCAGCGCCTCGGAGCCGTTGGACAGCACGCGAAAGCCCGATTCGCCCGAATGCGCGTGCTCCGGTGCGGCGAGCGCGGCAAGCAGGGGCGTCGCGGTATCGGCGGGCAGTGCGTGCGTGACCTCGCGATTCATCGAGGTGGCGGGCGGGCGTGTTGCGCACGCACCGAGCAGCGTCGCGGCGATGCATAGCAGGGCTGCGCGGACGGCTACGACGGCGCTGTGCCGCCAGGGTGTGGCCGATGCGCGATGGGTGGAAAGGGAATGCGCCGGCACGCTGCTTCCTCCGTCTGGATCGACTGTCGAGTAGATGAGGCGTTGCCGCCACGGCCGGGCGATGGCTTCAGCGCATCGCCCGGAGCGGATTCTAGACGCGATTCTAAAGGGGAATGCGTCAGGCCGGCGGCGTATCGGCCCGCGCGGCCCGTGTCGACCCGCGCGCTGGGCGGCCCGCCCAGTAGCCAGCAAGTAGCGAGCCCGACAGGTTGTGCCACACCGAGAACAGCGCGCCGGGCAAGGCGGCGATCGGCGTGAAATAGAGTTTGCCGAGCGTCGCGGCAAGACCGGAGTTCTGCATGCCGACTTCGATCGCGAGCGTACGGCAGACCGATTCGTCGAAGCCGAGCAGCCGGCCGCCCCAATAGCCGCCGAGCAGACCAATGCCGTTATGCAGAACCACGCCGAGCATCACGACGAGCCCAACCGAGGCGATGCTCTTTTGCGTACCGCCGACCACCGCCGCGATGATCAGCAGGATCGCGACCATCGAAATAAGCGGCAGCACGGGCTCAATTTTGCGCACGATGCGGCCGAACAGATGATTGATCACGAGACCGACAGCGATCGGCACGGCGACGATCTGCAGGATGCTGAGCAGCATGCCGCGCACATCGACGGCAATCGATGCGTCCACATAGAGGCGCGTGAGCAGCGGTGTTGCGAACACGCCGACGAGCGTCGACAGTGCGCTGATCGTGACCGACAGCGCGACGTCGCCGCGCGCGAGATAGATCATGACGTTCGATGCCGTGCCGCTCGCCACGCTACCGACGAGCACCATGCCGGCCGTGAGATCGGGCGGCATCCGCAGCGCTTTCGCGATTGCCCATGCGGCGAGCGGCATCACGAGGTAATGCAGCACGATGCCGGCGACGACCGGCGCGGGCCGCGTGAACACGCGCTGAAAGTCCGCTACCGATAGCGTGACGCCCATCGCCAGCATGATGATGGTGAGCAGGGTGGTGACGTGCGGCGCGATGCCGCTTACCGATGCCGGCGAAAAATAGGCGGCGAGCGAAACGAGTACAGCCCACAGCGGAAAGAGACGGGTAACCCGGGCGAGCATGACAGGTGGTCCTTGGTTCTGTTTTATGTTGGGAGCGATGGTGCGCGGCACGCGGTTGTTGCGTGCGATGTGTATGGGATCGCGGTATTGCGGATCGTGCGGCGGGCGTATGGCGAGGGTGAACGTGCCACGCGCGTCAGCACATCCTCGTGAGATGCGCAGCGGGATGCACGCAGGCAACCCGCCGCGCATTTTACCGTCGACGCGGCAGATGGCCGGCACGGTGAACGGGCGCACAAAAAAGAAACCCGCGCAGTGCGCGGGTTAAAACCCTGTCAGAGGAGTGTCAAAGTAAGACGGCTTCATCGTAGCGCGGCCACTCATCGGCCCCAACCAAGATCGCGTGCTTTGCTTAGCTCACGACGCGGGATGCGACGATGCTGCCGCAGCCATCCGTACGTTGCGCAGGCTCAGCTTGTGAAAGCGCAGCGTCATCAGCAGTGCGACGCTCGCGAGTCCGGCCGCAAGTCCCCACCACAGTCCGCGTGTGCCGAAGCCGAAGTGGAACGCCAGCGTGTAGCCGGTCGGAAAGCCGATGCCCCAGTAGCCGATTGCGGCGGCGATCATCGGGATGCGTGTGTCCTTCAGTCCGCGCAGACAACCGGAGCCGACCGTCTGCATGCCATCGACGATCTGGAACAGCGCCGCAACACCGAGCAGCGAGGTGGCGAGCTGCACGGTCGCGGCGTTGCGCGGATCGTCGAGATGCAGGTACAGCCCGACGATCGCATGCGGCGCCAGGATCAGCACGAGACCCGACAGCGTCATGAAGCCGACCCCGAGCGCCAGCGCGACGAAGCCCGCGTGCCGGGCCGCGAGCGGTTGCTGCGCGCCGGTCCAGAAGCCGACGCGTACGTTTGCCGCCTGACCGATCGACAGCGGCACCATGAAGGCGACCGACGCGACGTTCAATGCGATCTGGTGCGCAGCCAGCGACGATTCGCCGAGCACGCCGATCATCAGGCCGGTTGTGAGAAACAGCATCGTTTCGACGCCGTACGTAATCGCGACCGGCCAGCCGATGCCGAACAGCTCGCTCATCAACGGCACGCTCGGGCGTGTCGCGACTGCGAAGTGGCGAAAGCGCGGGCGCAGATGCAGCAGCGCCATCAGTATCAGAGCGGACGTCCAGACCGTGAACGTGGTCGCAGTCGCGGACCCGAGAAAGCCCAGACGCGGCAATCCCCACGCACCGTGAATCAGCCCGTAGTTCAGAAAGCCGTTGACGAACACCCCACCCAGCGACACCCACAGCAGGCGCTTGGCTGCGCCGATGGCGGGCAGGAACGAGCGCATCAATCCGATCCCGATCAGGCTGCCGAGCGTCGCCCAGCGCAGCACGCCCGTGTATTCGCCGATGTTGTGCGCGAGCAAGGCCGGCTCGCCGAACGCGAGCAGGATCGGCGTCGCGAACGACAGCAGCACGAACGCCGGTATCGACAGCAGCACGGATAACAGGAAGCCGGTCCAGTAGATGTGCGGCACGCGGTCTTCGGCCTGGGCGCCGCGCGCATGCGAGACGCTGACACTGACCGAGGTCAGCACGCCCTGCAGCAGCGTGACCACGGTGAAGAACAGATTCGCGCCGAGGCCGCCGGCTGCGAGCGCATCGGCGCCGAGCGAGCCGAGCAGCACGGTATCGGTCACGCTCATCGCCATCTGCGAGAGCTGCGCAATGGCAAGCGGTGCGGCGAGACGAGCGGTGTCGGCGGCATGGCGCGACAGCGACGGGGGCGCCGAGACGGCGCGCGAAAAGGCGGAACGGCCCGGTTGGGGTTGGCCGGTGTGGGTCATGGTTGGCCTGCAAATAGAAGCGGACGACACGGGCGACGCCGGTGTCGTGATTGATCAGTGTTTTCCGCTGAAGCTGACAAGATGACAGCTTATTGCCTGCGCGCTCCGTTGTCGATCAACAGGCACACTTTTGGTGCGGGTTTGGCGAGGAGGCTGAAGGCGCGCCGCACGCTGGCGAAGTTTGCGCCCGCTACGCCTCGTGTACCGCGATGCGCGTGTCGCCCAGCAGCACGACCTGGCCCGCGCGGATTTTGCACGTTTTGCGCAGTTCGACCTGGCCGTCGACCAGCACTTCGCCGGCGGCGACACGCACCTTGGCGGAGCCGCCGCTGTCCGCGAGGCCTGTGATCTTCAGGAGATTGTGCAACTCGACGTAGTCGCCGGTCAGCGTGAAATCGAGGTTGGGCATGGCGTGTGCGACTGGAAAGCGGAACGGGTTCGCATCATAAGCCAGACGCCGGACGGATGCTTGTCCCAAGCGGCTTTGTGCGGTCTCACCGGCAAATGCAAGCAGATGTTATGCAGATGTCAGGAAATGAAACGTTCCGTAACACTGCCTGTTTTTCGCGAACTTCACTCGATACGGTCCGTCTGTGGGAATAACTGCTGCGCTTTTGCGGCGGTTCACAGAAACGATCGGGTGTCGCTGGCGCCGAGGGCCAGTGGCTACAACGCCCGATCGCGACAACCTTGGAGAGGATAGCCATGACTCAGATTCGTTCGCTACTGATCGGTACCGCCCTGACCGCCGCGTTGAGCACGCTCGCTACCGGCGCCGCACTGGCGCAGACCGCCGCGCCGCCGGCCCCTGATGTCGCGGGTCAGGCACAGATGCAGGCGCCGGCCGCGCAGGGTGGTGGGCAGGGTGGTGAAATGCCGCCCGCCGCACCGGCCGCCGCCGGTATCGAGCAGCCCGTCACGCCCGCTCCGCAGCGCCTGACCGCTTCCAGCCCGACTGACCCGCTGGTGCAAAAGCGTAACGCCGACGCGCAGGCGAATGCCAACTACAGCGCTTCGAAGAAGGCATCGAAGACCGAGTACAAGCAGCAGGTGCATGACGCGAAGGTGAATCGCAAGGCCGACAAGCAGGCCGCGAACAACGAGATGAAGGCCGACATGAAGGGCACGCCGGCTCAAGCTGCGACGCCAGGCCCGGATAGCGGGCAGCACTAAGCCGCGCGATGCTCACCGTCATGCAAAGGAGGAACCCATTCATGAACAAGCTGATTAGTACGCTCGGTGTGGCGCTGGTCGCAGGTTGCCTGTCGGCGGCAGCCGTCGCGCAGTCGCACGATCCGGTGTCGGAGCCCACGACGCATGCCGATAAAAAGGCGGCGAAGGCCCAGGCGAAGGCGGACCATAAAACCTCGGTCGCGCAGGCGAAGGCCGACAAACAGCAGGCCGACGCGCAAGCCGACGCAGACAAGGCGACCGCCGACGCGAAAGAGAAGGACGCGAAGAAGGAATAGCGAGGTGCGGGGAGAAGCCGCTTGAAGTCTGAGCTTTCTCCTTCGCGTCACGCATGTGCCACGAGCGGCCCGGAGCACGTCAGTGTCCGGGCCGCTTTTTTGCGCCCGTGTTCGCGGGCTGGATGGCCTTGCATCGCGTGTGGTTGCGTCGTCGGGCAAGCGGCCGGCGACGGCTCAGGAAATAGGGCGCTTGCCGCCGAAGGTTGTATGGATATACAGTATCCGTCGCTCACCACTCTCACCACTCTCGCCACTGCCTACCGTGCTCTCCGTCGCCGATTCCCCGCTACCCAACACCGCCGCCTGGCTCGCGAAGCTCAACGACGCGCAGCGCGAAGCCGTCGAGTACGGCACCGCCGATGCAACCCAGCCGCCGGGCGCGCTGCTGGTCATCGCTGGCGCGGGGTCCGGCAAGACCAATACGCTCGCGCACCGCGTCGCGCAGCTGATCGTGAAGGGCGCCGACCCGCGGCGCATTCTGCTGTTGACCTTTTCGCGCCGTGCCGCGCAGGAAATGACCCGGCGCGTGACACGCATCGCGGGTGCTGCGCTCGGCACGCGTGCGGTGGCCGCGCAGGGCCTGACGTGGTCCGGCACGTTCCATAGCGTCGGCGCGCGGCTGCTGCGCGAATACGCCGAGCGGATCGACCTGTCGCCGGCGTTCACGATCAACGATCGCGAAGATTCCGCCGACCTGATGAATCTCGTGCGCCACGAACTCGGCCTGTCCGCGAAGGAGCGGCGCTTTCCATCCAAGAGCACCTGCTTCGCGATCTACTCGCGCGTCGTGAACACCGGTGCCACGCTCGCGGACGTGCTGGCTCAGGCGTTTCCGTGGTGCTGCGAATGGGAAGCAGACCTGCGCATGCTGTTCGCCGCCTACGTCGACGCGAAGCAGAAGCAAAGCGTGCTCGACTACGACGACCTGCTGCTGTACTGGTCCTACGTCGCCGCCGAACCATCCATCGCCGCCGATCTGTCGAGCCGCTTCGATCACGTGCTCGTCGACGAATACCAGGACACCAATCGTCTGCAGGCGTCGATCCTGCTCGCGCTGAAACCCGACGGGCGTGGCCTGACCGTAATCGGCGACGACGCGCAGTCGATCTATTCGTTTCGCGGCGCGACGATACGCAACATCCTCGACTTCCCCACGCATTTTGATCCGCCCGCGAAGCAGGTGACGCTCGAGCGTAACTACCGCTCGACACAACCGATCCTCGCCGCATCGAACGCGGTCATCGATCTCGCGGCCGAACGCTTCACGAAGAACCTGTGGACCGACAAGGCGTCCGCGCAGCGCCCACGTCTCGTCACCGTCGAGGACGAAGCGGCACAGGCCCGCTATGTGGTCGAGCAGGTGCTCGAAGCGCGCGAAGGCGGCATGACGCTGAAGGCCCAAGCCGTGCTGTTTCGTGCGGCCCATCACAGTGCAGCGCTCGAAATCGAACTGATGAGACGCAACATTCCGTTCGTGAAATTTGGCGGGCTGAAGTTTCTCGATGCAGTGCATGTGAAGGACATGCTGGCGGTGCTGCGCTGGGCGGAGAATCCGCGCGACCGGGTCGCGGGGTTTCGCGTGATGCAACTGCTGCCCGGGGTCGGGCCGGCTACTGCTGGGCGCGTGCTGGATCAGGTGGCTGCTCATGCGGGTGTACGCACGGCCGATGCGCTCGCGGCTTTCGCGCCACCAGCGCGTGCGTTCGAAGACTGGCAGCCGTTTGCCGCGCTGATGTCGACGGTATGCGGGCGCGAGTCGCCGTGGCCCGCCGAGTTCGAACTGATCCGGCGCTGGTACGAGCCGCATCTCGAACGCAATCACGAAGATGCGGCGATTCGTCATGCGGACGTGCTGCAAATGGAAAGCATCGCGGGCACATATCCATCGCGCGAGCGTTTCCTGACCGAGCTGACGCTTGATCCACCCGATGCCACGAGCGATGAATCCGGCGTGCCGCTACTCGACGAGGACTATCTGATCCTCTCGACGATCCATTCGGCGAAGGGTCAGGAATGGCGCAACGTGTTCGTACTGAACGGCGTGGACGGCTGCATTCCGTCGGATCTCGGCACCGGCAGCGAAGAAGAAATCGACGAGGAGCGGCGCCTGCTCTACGTGGCGATGACGCGCGCCAAGGAAGACCTGCATATCGTCGTGCCGCAGCGTTTTTATGTGCACAACCAGACGCATCTCGGCGACCGGCACGTCTGGGCGTCGCGAACGCGCTTCATTCCCGCGCATCTGATGTCGCACTTCGATGCCTATGCGTGGCCGCACGTCGCGCCGCCCGCGGCACCGACTGCGGCCGGGCTCGCGGCCGCGGCGCAGGCGAAGCTACAGATCGCGGCGAAGCTCCGCAAGATGTGGGAGTGAGGCGGTGCGCTCGGGCGTGTTCAGCGTGACGGCCGCTGCGTGCGCGTGGGCGGCGGCGTAAAGAAGTTGCGCAGCCACGCGGCGAGACGCGCGAATATATCGTAGGGTTCCTCGACGAAAATTTCCGGCTTGAGCAACCGCAGATACTCCATGATCTGCTGCGCTTCCTGCTTCTGGAACGAGCCGTGCGCGATGCCAAGTCGCAGCAGTCCGCGCAACTCGCCGAGCTTTTCGCGCGCCGCGCTGCCTACGCTTGCTTCACACGCGACCTTCGCCTCGTACACCCGCTGCCGCAGCGATTCAGCAAGCCGCCATGCGGGCGTCTGCATGGTTTCCTCGAGCGTTTGAATATCCTGCGCCGCCGATTTGATCTGCGTGGCGAGTGGATCGACCATTAACGCGTCGCCCTGCGCTTCCTCGACGATCGCTGCTGCCCAGCTACGGGCCTGCTTCGCGAGCTCTTCGGGGGTCCATTCGGTGCGCACGGCAAAGCCGAAACCGAATTCGGTTGCCTGCCGCATCAGGATCGCGACGACGTCCGGAAACTCCTTGCCGAGCGTGCGCTTGGCCCATGCGTACTGACCGCCCGCGAGCATGCGCTGCACCGCGTTTTCGGTCAGCGGCACCATGTTGTCGAGCAGCTTCGCCCGCAAAAAATCCTCAAACGACGGCGTTGCGAACTGTGGATCGAGCTTCAGCGACACGCGCAGAAACGCTTCGAAATCCTTGCGCAGCGACGCGATGGTTTCGTCCTTGAGTGTAAGGATGATCTGACCCATGTCTTATCCCGTGTGGTCGTCCGCGCGCGACACCGCTGGGAAGCTGTGGTCCGCTCTTTCCTCGGGAGCGAAGCGCAGCGATGCCGGTGCGGTGACATTCTGCTTCCCGCGCGGGTCTCGAAGGCGAGCGCGGGAACGCGAGTCCGGTGTGCGGACTACGACGGTATATCGGCGGGATGGTGGAAAACTTGAGCGCGCCTGGGCGCGTGCGGCCGGTTATCGAAGCACCACGCCTTGCCACAGGAAGAACACAGCGAGGCCGACTGCGATCGTCAGCAGCGGGCGGCGCGTGAGCGCACTGACGACGATCGCCGCGAGCGCACCGACCAGTTGCGGATTGCGCCACGTCAATTCGGCCTCGGTGCCGTGCGGCGAGACGGCCATCGGCACGATGATCGCGGTCAGCACGGTGACCGGCACGAAGCCGAGCGCGGTGCGCACGAGCGGCGGGAAAACGAGCCGGTCGCCGAGCAGGAAGACCGTTGCACGGATGAGCCAGGTGATCAGTGCCATGCCCAGAATCAGGATCACGTAGTTCATTGGCTGACCTCCGTAGTTTGCTGACCCAATGCGCTGCGACGCGACAGCAGCACGCCGACCACGACGCCTGCGAATACCGCGCCGAGCAAGCCGAGCTTGTACGGCCAACCCTGCCAGAAGAACGCGAGCGCACCCGACGTTGCCGCGGCGGCGACATAACGAATTGCGACGAGCTGCGGCACGACGATCGCGATGAAGGTTGCGACCATTGCGAAATCGAGGCCGAGCGACTGCAGGCCCGGAAACGCGGCGCCGAACAGCAGACCGGCGAGTGTCCAGATCTGCCAGTTGATATACATCGACAGGCCCGAGCCCAGGAAATAGTACGGGCCGACCGTCCCCGGCGGATGCAGCCGGTAGTGCGCCCAGGCGACGGCGAAGACCTCGTCGGTGAGCAGGCCGCCGAGGGTCCAGCGCCAGTGCATCGGCAGATGGGCGACGTGCGGAGCGAGCGTGGCGCTATACAGCATGTGGCGCAGATTCACGATCAGCGTCGTCGCCCAGACCACGGCGAAGCCCGCATGACCGGCGATCAGGCCGAGCGCGATGAACTGCGCCGAACCGGCGAATACGACGAGCGACATCAGTTGCCCGTGCCACAGATGCAGCGGGCCCGATGCGACCAGCGTGCCGAAGATCACGCCGAACGGCGCAGCGCCGACGAGCATCGGGACGGTATCGCGCGTACCGGCGGTGAATTCGCGAAAGCGGTGGGTTTGAGTCAATTGAGTCAATCTTTCCTCCTGTCCCAGCGAGCATAACGGTGCGGGACGCGGGTGCGCTTGTACGTTCTTGCGGTATGGGCGGTGTATGTGCGAGGTGCGCTGAGGGCCGGCGATGCGCCGTAGCGCCGGGGGGGAAGGCCGGTCGGTTCTGTTTCAGACGCCTTGCCAGCGTCCTGGCGGCACGCCGAACATGCGCCGGAAATGCCGCGTGAAATGGCTCTGATCGGTGAAGCCGCTGGCAGCCGCGACGTCGGCGACCGATGTGCCCGCCCGCAACGGCGCGAGCGAGCGTTGCAGACGAACCTGATTGCGCCAGGCGTGCGGCGGCAGACCCGTGGTCTGCGCGAAAAGACGCGCGGCGTGAAACGGCGACAGGCCCACGGCGTCGGCGAGTTGCGCGAGTGTCAGCGGAGCGGTGAGGTCGCCGGTGAGGCAGTCTTTCATCGTGGCGACGCGGTTGTCGTCGGAACCCGCCGATTGTGCAGCGGCCCGCGTGCGTCCGTAGCGCACGAGCAGCATCGACAGTGCGTCGAGCAACGCGGCTTCGGCGGCGAGCGGATCGGCGGCGTTTTCTTCGAGCAGATGATGGGCGCGCCGCAGCCGGTCGGCGAGGACCGGGTCGCGGATCACGCCGGGCTCGAACCACGGCAGCGGTTGTACGCGCCCGGCGATATCGGTGGCCAGATCGTGGATGAAATCGACCGGCACATACATCACGCGATAACGCCAGCCGGCCTCGACCGCACGCGCGCCGGTGTGCAGTTCGCCGGGATTGATGACCGGCACGCTGCCGGCCTCGGCGACATAGTGCGTGCCGCGATAGTCGTAGCACTCCGCGCCGGCCTCGATCACCGGGATCGTATAGGCGTCGTGCCAGTGCGGCGTGAACGCGTGATCGCGATATTCGGCGGTGACGAGATCCGCGCCGGGCAGAAGCGGCGTGCGCCAGTAGTGGGCGGAATCGCGGAAACGGGTGACGGTCATGATGGCAATCCGGCTTGGCCTGCCAGTTTAGCGCGGGTTTTAGCGCGGCTGCGTGGCCGCATGACAGGGCAGTGCCTACTTCATCGGGATCGTCGTGCCCGCCGGCAGCGGCACGGCCGTGACGCTGTTCTTCGCACTGCCGGTCGCGATCCGGTCGCTATAGGTCAGATACACGAGCGTATTGCGTTTCGCATCGACGACGCGCACGACGTGCAGCGTCTTGAACACGAACGACATGCGCTCGGTGAACACATCGTCCTGCTGCTTGAGCGATCCGTTGAAATGGATCGCGCCGATCTGGCGGCAGGCAATCGACGCTTCGGTCGGGTCTTCGGCAAGGCCGAGCGAGCCCTTGATACCACCAGTGCGCGCCCGCGACACATAGCACGTCACGCCACCGACGAGCGGATCGTCGTACGCCTCGACAACGACACGGTCGGAGCCTGTGAGACGGAAGTTGGTGTTGACGCTCGCGACTTCCTCGCCGTGGGCGTACGGCATCAGCAGCGCTGCGCAGGCGGCGAGCGGGATGATCGAGAGGATGGATTTCATGGGAAGGGCGGGTTGCCGGTTGGGAAAGCCGTCATCCTATACCAGCGGTATGGCGGGCGATCCGCATGAGCCACCAAAAACAAAGGCCGCTATGGCTAGCGGCCTTTCAGAATCTTGGCTCCTCGACCTGGGCTCGAACCAGGGACCTACGGATTAACAGTCCGGCGCTCTACCAACTGAGCTATCGAGGAACAGCAATACAACGCTTCACGATATAGACACAAAAAAGCCCGTTCTGATTAACGGGCCTTTGCAATTCTTGGCTCCCCGACCTGGGCTCGAACCAGGGACCTACGGATTAACAGTCCGGCGCTCTACCAACTGAGCTATCGGGGAACAACAACAGCGAAGAAGCGAAATTGTAGGGGGCGCTACAGGACCTGTCAATACCCAAGGCATTCCGGGGCACAGACGCTCGGCGCTACCACGCCTGTGAGACAGGCGACGCTTAGCGCTCGAGAAGCGCCAGCTTGTCCTTCACATCCTTGAATTCGTCGGCTTCGGGCAGCGGCAGCTTGGTCTTCGTAATGCTGGGCCAGCCCTTCGCGAGCTCCGCGTTCAGTGCGGTGAAGTCCTGCTGGTCGCCAGGGACGTCTTCTTCCGCGTAGATCGCGTTCACCGGACATTCGGCGACGCACACGGCACAGTCGATGCACTCGTCGGGATCGATCGCGAGAAAGTTGGGACCTTCGCGAAAGCAGTCCACCGGGCACACGTCGACGCAGTCGGTATAGCGGCATTTAATGCAGCTTTCGGTCACAACGTGGGTCATTCAGGCAACTCCTGCATGCAATATCGGGGCGGCAAAACGGGGGCCGAAATGCCAAAGGCGCTATTGTAACGTAACCCGAAATCCCGTATCACGCATTGGCCCGGGGGTTTTATACCGATTGGTGATTAGTTTATGGGTGGCCGCCGTGCACCTGGCGGCTACACCGTCCGCGCAGCCGCATTCGGGTAACATGGGGCGATTGGCGCGCGAGAGGCGGGCCGCAACGAACAGGTCTCTTCAAGGACTGCCGGCATCAGCCGACCGGTGTGCACACCATGATCATTACCTCGCTGCTCGATACCGATCTCTACAAGTTCACGATGATGCAGGTCGTCCTGCATCATTTTCCTGCCGCCAGCGTCGAATACCGTTTTCGCTGCCGCACGAAAAACGTCGATCTCGTGCCGTATGTCGCCGAGATCCGCGAAGAAGTGCGCAAGCTCTGCGAACTGCGCTTTACCGGCGACGAACTCGACTACCTGCGCCGGATGCGCTTCATCAAGGGCGATTTCGTCGAATTCCTTGCGCTGTTTCATCTGAACGAAAAGTACATCTCGATCTCGCCGTCGCCGAAGAACAACGGCGAGATCGACATCGAGATCAAGGGGCCGTGGCTGCATACGATCCTCTTCGAGATCCCGGTGCTCGCGATCGTCAACGAGGTTTATTTCCGTAACACGCAGCAGCATCCCGATTACAGCGAAGGCCGCGAACGTCTGCGCGAGAAGATCAAGCTGCTTGGCGCGCGACCCGAATTCGCCGATTGCAAGATCGCCGATTACGGCACGCGCCGGCGCTTCTCGAAGCAGTGGCACGAAGAGGTGGCGCTCACGCTGAAAGAGGGGCTCGGCGAGCAGTTTGCCGGCACCAGCAACGTGTTCTATGCGATGAAGCACGGCCTTACGCCGCTCGGCACGATGGCGCATGAGTATCTGCAGGCTTGCCAGGCGCTCGGCCCGCGGTTGCGCGATTCGCAGATCTACGGCTTCGAAATGTGGGCGAAAGAGTATCGCGGCGACCTCGGTATCGCGCTGTCCGATGTGTACGGGATGCAGGCGTTCCTGCGCGACTTCGATATGTATTTCTGCAAGCTCTTCGATGGCGCGCGCCACGACTCCGGCGATCCGTTCGACTGGGGCGAGCGGCTGCTCAAGCACTACGAAGACAATCGCTGCGATCCGCGCACGAAGGTACTGGTGTTCTCCGACGCGCTCGATATCCCGAAGGTTCTGCAGCTCTACGAACGGTTTCGCAACCGCTGCAAGCTCGCGTTCGGTGTCGGCACCAACCTCACCAACGACCTCGGCTACAACCCGTTGCAGATCGTCATCAAGATGGTCCGTTGCAATGGCCAGCCGGTCGCGAAGCTGTCCGATTCGCCGGGCAAGAACATGTGCGACGACAAGGCGTATCTCGCGTATCTGCGTCAGGTGTTCGGGATTGCAGCGCCGGCCGAAGAAGCGGAGCAATAGCGCACGCGATCGCGCGATCGTGCATTTGCGCAACGCGCCGCCGGTATAATTTTCGCGTGACGGAACCTGCTTATACCGCCATCGAACGAGGACTTCCCATGGACACATCGACTGCCCGCCGTAACATTCTTGCGCGCATCCGCGCGGCGCAGGGGCGCGAAGGCGAGCCGTCCGATGCCGAACGCGAAGCCGCCGACGACTATCTGACGCGTCATCCCGAAGGCCCGCGTCCAGAGTTGCCCGGTGACCTGATCGAGCGTTTCATCGTCGAAGCACGCAAGATGGCCACCACGGTCGATACCGTCGACACCATGAACGATGTGCCCGCCGCCGTACAACGTTATCTCGTCGAGCACGACCTGCCGGTGCAGGCCATCGCGTGGCAGACTCTGCAGGACCTCGCCTGGGCCGACGCGGGCATCGAGGTCGAATTCCGCAAACCGCAGGATGCCGACAAGGTCGGCATCACCGGCTGTTTCTGCGCGACGGCGGAGACCGGCACGCTGGTGCTGTTGTCGGGGCCGCAAACTTATGCATCCGCGGGACTGCTGCCCGAGACGCATGTTGCGATCGTGCCGGCTTCGCGCATCGTGGCAGGACACGAGGAAGCGTTCGGCCTGATTCGCAGCGAACGCGGCGAACTGCCGCGCGCGGTCAATTTCGTCTCGGGGCCGTCGCGTACCGGCGATATCGAGCAGACCATCGTGCTCGGTGCGCATGGTCCGTATCGCGTCCATGCGATCGTCGTGCGCGGCGCGTGAGCCGAGTTTTCAGCGTCTTCCGTTTTTTCGCCGTAGCCGGACGCTACCTGCTGCGAGCGACCTTTCAACCCGACAGGATGTACCTATGAAACGACATGCCGTCCTGGCATGCCTCGCGTTCGCCGCCGCATGCGCGGGGTGGCCGCAACTGGCCGCCGCTGCGACGCTCGATGGCGCGACGCTGTCCGCATGGTGGGCTGCACCGTTCGCCGGCATGCTGCTATCGATCGCGATCTTTCCGCTCGTTGCGCCGGCGCTCTGGCATCACCATTTCGGCAAGGTATCGGCGGCGTGGGCCGTGGTGTTCCTCGTGCCGTTCGCTTTTGTCTTTGGTACGGGCACGGCATTCGGTTCGCTCGTGCACGCGTTGCTTGAGGAATACGTTCCGTTCATCGTGCTGCTCACCGCGCTGTACACGGTGGCCGGCGGTATCTGCGTGCGTGGCAACCTGCGCGGCACACCGCGGTTGAACACGACGATCCTCGTGCTCGGCACCGTGCTCGCGAGCATCATGGGGACGACCGGCGCAGCCATGCTGCTGATCCGTCCGCTCCTGCGCGCGAACGACAATCGCAAACACGTCGTGCATGTCGTCGTGTTCTTTATCTTTCTGGTGGCGAATGCGGGAGGCTCGCTGTCACCACTCGGCGATCCGCCGTTGTTCCTCGGTTTCCTGAATGGCGTGGGTTTCTTCTGGACCACGCAGCACCTTGCACTGCCGATGCTCTTTGTTTGCGTCGTGCTGCTCGCAGTGTTCTACGTGATCGATTCATACTATTTCCATCGCGGCGAGGAACAACGTCCGGCCGCGCTCGATCCGACGCCCGATGCGCCAAAGCTCGCCATTGACGGCAAGATCAACTTCGTGCTGCTCGTTGCGGTGATCGCGCTCGTGTTGATGAGCGGTCTGTGGAAGCCCGGCATCGAGTTCGATGTGTTCGGCACGCACGTCGCGTTGCAAAACGCGCTGCGCGACGCGGCGCTGATTGTCGTCACGCTGGTCTCGCTTGCCGTGACGCCGCGCGCGGCACGCACCGGTAACGACTTCAACTGGGCGCCGATCGAAGAGGTCGCGAAACTGTTCGCGGCGATCTTCGTGACGATCGCACCGGTGATCACGATCCTGCGCGCGGGCGAGGCCGGCGCGTTCGCAGGCATCGTCCATCTCGTCAACGACGTGTCCGGCGCGCCGCGCGACGCGATGTATTTCTGGGCGACGGGGATCCTGTCGTCGTTTCTCGACAACGCGCCGACTTACCTGGTGTTCTTCAACCTCGCGGGCGGCGACGCGCAGACGTTGATGACCACGGGCGCCACGACGCTCGCGGCGATTTCCGCGGGCGCTGTGTTCATGGGTGCGAACAGCTATATCGGCAATGCGCCAAACTTCATGGTGAAGGCGATTGCCGAATCACGCGGCGTGCGGATGCCGGGTTTTTTCGGCTATCTTGCATGGTCAGGGGCGATATTGATTCCGGTGTTTCTCGTTACCGGCTGGCTGTTTTTCTGAATTCGGTTGATAGCGTGTGCGCGTGCCCACAGGTGGCCATGTGCGGCGCAGTTTCTGGAGCGATGTAATGCAGAAGATTCTGGTTGCGCGTCCGATTTTTCCGGATGTGATCGAGCGGCTCAAACAGTATTTCGACGTCGACTGGAACAACGGCGATGTTCTTGGCGCAGATGAATTTACGCGGCGGCTCGCGGACTGCGACGGCGCCCTGACGGCTGGCGACCCGGTCGGAGCGGCCGTGCTGGCCGCGGCACCGCGTCTGCGAGTGGTGTCGAACATGGCGGTCGGTTACAACAACTTCGACATGAACGCGTTCAATGCGGCGAACGTGCTCGGCACGAACACGCCGGACGTGCTGAACGAATCGACTGCCGATTTCGGCTGGGCACTGATGATGGCGACCGCGCGCCGCATCGCGGAGGCGGAGCACTGGCTGCGTGCAGGCCACTGGCAGAAGTGGGCCTATGACGGTTTTCTCGGCACGGACGTGTATGGCGCGACGCTCGGCGTTATCGGCATGGGACGCATCGGCCAGGCGCTTGCGCGCCGCGCGCGCGGCTTCAACATGCGCGTGATCTATCACAACCGTTCGCGCGTTGCGCCGGCCATCGAAGCCGAATTGAACGCGCAGTACGTATCGAAAGAAGGGTTGCTGCAACAGGCCGATCATGTAGTGCTCGTGTTGCCCTACACGAAGGAAAACCATCACACGATCGGCGCCGCCGAACTCGCGCTGATGAAACCCACCGCCACGCTCACGAACATCGCACGCGGCGGCATCGTCGACGATGCCGCGCTGGTCGACGCGCTGCGCGCGAAGCAGATTGCGGCAGCCGGGCTCGATGTCTACGAAGGCGAACCGAAGCTCAACCCTGCGTTGTTGACGGTGCCGAACGTCGTGCTCACGCCGCATATCGCGAGCGCGACCGAATCGACCCGTCGCGCGATGGCCAATCTCGCCGCGGACAATCTGATCGCGGCGCTTGGCGTCGGTCCGCAAGCGGGGCATCCACCGAATCCGATCAATCCCGAAGTGCTGGGGAAGGCGCGCGCATGACCATGACTCTCGTAGGCGCGATCGTGATGGTCGCGCTCGCCGTGGCGCTCGTTATAGCGCTGCTGATCCTGATGCGCGGGGCAGGGCGTTCGCGCGAGGACGCGCGGCTGACCGAACTCGGCGAGCGCGCCGTTGCCGCAACCGATGCGCAGACGCGCGCGTTCGAACGGCTCGAACGCGAACTGCGCAGCGAAATCGTCGACACTGCGCGTACATCGCGTACCGAGCTGAGCGGCGGCTTCGCGCAGTTCCAGCAGACACTGGCCGCGCAACTGACGAGCATCGCGACTGTGCAGAACAGTCAGATCGACGGTTTTGCGCAGCAGCTCGTGAAGCTCACCGAGACCAATGCTCAGCAACTCGAAGCGGTACGCCAGAGCCTGCAACTGCAGGCCCAGCATGCGCGCGACGAACAGGGCTCGGCGTTGAAGCGCTTCGGCGACACGCTGACGCAACAACTCTCGCAACTAACCGAAGCGAACGATCGCCGCTTCGGCGAAGTGCGCGCGACGATCGAGCAGCGCCTGAAAGACATCGAGACGAACAACGCGACGAAGCTCGAAGAGATGCGCCGCACGGTCGACGAGAAACTGCACGCAACGCTCGAACAGCGTCTTGGCGAATCGTTCAAGTTAGTTTCAGATCGACTGGAGCAGGTGCATCGCGGGCTCGGCGAGATGCAGACGCTGGCCGCGGGCGTTGGCGACCTGAAGAAGGTGCTGACCAATGTGAAGACACGCGGCACGTGGGGCGAAGTGCAGCTCGAGGCGCTGCTCGAACAGCTGCTGACACCCGATCAATACGCGAAGAATGTCGCGACCGTGCCGAAGAGCAATGAGCGTGTCGAGTTCGCGATTCGCTTGCCGGGCAACACATCGGCGGATGGCGTGCCTGTGCCCGTATGGCTGCCGCTCGATGCGAAATTTCCGCGCGAAGACTACGAGCGCCTGATCGATGCACAGGAGCGGGCAGACCCGGTTGCCGTCGAGGAAG
Source organism: Paraburkholderia sp. CHISQ3 (assembly GCF_030464945.1). Classification (NCBI taxonomy): domain Bacteria; kingdom Pseudomonadati; phylum Pseudomonadota; class Betaproteobacteria; order Burkholderiales; family Burkholderiaceae; genus Paraburkholderia; species Paraburkholderia sp. CHISQ3. Next base: position 196,861 of record NZ_JALPRG010000002.1, on the reverse strand, counting down.
CGTCGCGTGCGCTCGAGGCACGAGTGCGGGCCGAAGCGCGTTCGATTGCGGAAAAATACGTGTCGCCGCCGCACACTACCGATTTCGCACTGCTCTATCTGCCAACCGAAGGGCTCTACGCGGAGGTGCTACGCCGCACTGGCCTGACGGATCTGCTGCAACGTGAATATCGCGTAACGATCGCCGGGCCGACGACGCTCACGGCACTGCTGAACAGTTTGCAGATGGGCTTCAGGACACTTGCGATCGAGAAGCGCTCGAGCGAGGTGTGGCAGGTGCTCGGCGCGGTGAAGACGGAGTTCGGCAAATTCGGCGACGTGCTGGCGAGAACGAAGTCGCAGCTCGAAACCGTCACCCGATCGATCGAAGCCGCCGAGGTGCGCACGCGCGCAATGGGCCGCAAGCTACGCGACGTCGAAGCGTTGCCCGGCGAGCAGGCAAGCGGTCTGCTAGGCGATGCGGCGAGTGGGGCCGATACGGACGAGTCGTAAAAATCGCTTTCCGTGCCGCTGAAACAAGCATGAGCCGCGTGGACAGGCCATATGCCACGCGGCGTTCAAACCGCTAAACGATTCAGCCGGTCTTGCGCGGAGCACTTGCCGCGAGCGTGTCGAGCGCGGCACCGGTCATCCGGACAACGCGCCAGTCGGGCAGCACGGTCGCGCCCATCTTCTGATAGAAATCGATGGCCGTCTGGTTCCAGTCGAGCACTGTCCATTCAAAACGCCCGCATTCGCGCTCCACGGCCAGTGCCGCGAGCCGCTGCAGGATCGCGGTGCCGAGCCCGCTGCCGCGTTGCGACGGCTGCACATACAGGTCTTCCAGATACAGCCCGCGCCTGCCGACGAAGGTCGAGAAGTTATGGAAGAAGAGCGCATAGCCGACGATGCTGCCGGCATCTTCCGCGACCAGCGCTTCCGTCAACGCCCGCGCACCGAACAGCGCATCGTGCAAGCCCGCTTGCGTCACGGTCAACAGATGCGTGAGCTTTTCGAATTCCGCCAGTTCGACAATCAGCGCGTAGATCGCGCCGACATCGGCGGGGGTGGCCGCGCGGATTGCGGCAGCCATTACGCTTCCTCGGGTACGTCGCTCAACTGGATCTCGATGCCGCCGAAACGCGATGCCACCCAGTTGTAGGCGTGACATGCAATCCACAGCAGCACGAAACCGAGGATCGCATTCAGCAGCAACGCGCTGAACACCGTACTCAGTTCGAGCGACCCGTAACGGAAGAAGGCCAGCAGGGCACCGATCAGCACGATCGGTACGCTGAAGGTCAGATAGACGAGAATCAGCGCCTTGGCGGTCGGTCCCGGTGCAATGTACGAGAGCTGTTTTTTCATGTGAGTCCAACTCGTTGGTCGAGGTAGTTGCGTGAAAAGTAATGCTTGAGCCTGCTGATCAGACAAGCCCGTCGAACAGCATGATATCGACGGTGTCTCCCGTGTCGATATTGGCCTGTTCGTGCGCGAGCACGATGAAGCAGTTGGCCTCGCTCATCGAACTGAGCGCGCCTGAACTTTGCGAACCGGTCGGCACGACGTGCCACTGGCCTTTCGTATCCCGCTCTGCGATGCCGCGCTGATACTCGGTGCGTCCCGCGCGTTTGCGGATCGCTGTGCGGCTCGTGGCGGCGATCAGCGGTACCGGTTGGAGTGTCGCACCGGCCATGGCAAGCAGCGCTTCGCGCACGATCTGATAGAACGTCACCATCACGGCGACCGGGTTGCCCGGCAAGCCGAAGAATAGCGCGGGTCGTCCCTCGCCGGGCCGCTCACCCGACCAGATGCGACCGAACGCGAGCGGGCGGCCCGGTCGCATGGCGAGGCTCCAGAACGCGACATCGCCAAACGTTTGCAGCAGCTTGCGCGTGAAATCCGCTTCGCCGACCGAGACGCCACCCGATGTCAGCACGACGTCGGCGTTCGACGCCGCATCGCGTAGCGCGGCTTCGAGTGCGGCCGGTTCGTCGCGCACCACACCGAGATCGAGCGTCTCGAGATTCAACCGGCGCAGCATCGCGGACAGCGTGTGCCGGTTGCTGTCGTACACGCAGCCTGGCGCGAGCGGTTCGCCAAGCGAGCGCAGTTCGTCGCCGGTCGAGAAGAACGCGACGCGCAAACGCCGCCGCACCGGCACGTCGCCAATGCCCAGCGATGCGAGCAGACCGGCATCGCCGGCACGCACGATGCGCCCGGCATGTAGCGCGACGCTGCCGCGCGCGAGGTCTTCGCCGGTGCGTCGACGGTTTGCGCCGGCGTGCAGTGCATCGGTGGGGAAGTGGATCGTCTCGCCTTCGCGGCTGACGAGTTCTTGCGGCACGACCGTGTCGCAGCCGGCGGGCAACCATGCGCCGGTCATCACACGCACGCAGGTACCTGCTGCGACCGTGCCCGCAAACGGATGTCCTGCGAGTGCCTTGCCGGTCACCTTGAGCGTCACGTCGCCGGGCGCGCTGATGAGCGCCGCACCGCCGAATGCGTAGCCGTCCATTGCCGAGTTGTCGTGCGCGGGAACGTCGATTGGCGACACGATGTCTTCGGCCAGTACGCGGTCGAGCGCATCGTGCAGCGACACGTGTTCGATCTCAGTGAGCGGCGTAGCCCATTGACGCACGATTGCCTGCGCGGCATGGACCGGCAGGGCATCTGGGTCGTACTGGTCGACGCAACGGGAGAGATCGTCAGGCGTGGTCATGAATCGGGAGCGTCGCGGCCGGAAGCGGTCCGGTGACTTGCCGGGGCCTGTACTGGCGGTGTGCTGGCGAGTGGCCTGGAGAGCCTCATGAACGTTCGAGGTCGGCGAGTTCTTGTAACGAGTTCACATTGTAGAACGCGCGCTCGTCATCCAAGACGACTTCGACCGCCGTGTGGCGCGCGTACCACGCGCGCACCTTACGTTCGCCCGCTTGCAGAAAGGCGGCGAGATCGTCGGCCAGCGAGGTGCGCAGCAGCGCGAATACCGGATGAACCGAGCGATGTCCGTGGACGTCGATGGTCGCGACTGTGGCGATATCCGCGTGTGCTGCGTCGAGCGCCTGCGCGAGACGCAGGGCGAGATCGGTGGGCAGGTTGGGGGTGTCGCACGGTGCGCTGAGGACGAATGCGGTTTCGGCGCTTTGCAATCCGGCCAGCAGTCCCGCGAGCGGGCCGGGAAAATCGGGCAGCCTGTCGGTGACGATGCGTGCCCGATACGCCGCGCCCAGTTCCGTATAGCGCTCGAGATGGCGGTTCGCGCTGATCAGAAGCGGACCGGTTTGCGGTGCAAGCCGCTTCAGCACGTGGGCTGCGAGCGGCTCGCCGTGCAGCGGCTGCAAGCCCTTGTCGACACCGCCCATGCGCGTACCGCGGCCGCCTGCGAGCACGAGGCCCGTGATGTGCGCGGTATCGATGGTCATGAGTGTGGGACGACGGCGTCAGCCGCCGATGTACGACATTTCGACGCGGCGTTCGTCCGCATCCTGTGCCGCGGCGCTGCCGCGCAACTGCGAGTAGCGGTCGCTGCGCTGGTGCCAGATCCGCGCGACGGCGGTGGCGATCTCGGCATCGCTTGAGCCGTTGCGCACGAGCGCGCGCAGATCGTGTCCCGCTGAGGCGAACAGGCACAGGTACAGCTTGCCTTCCGTCGACAGACGCGCACGCGTACACGACCCGCAGAACGCGCGCGTGACGCTCGAAATCACACCGATCTCGCCGCCGCCATCCACATAGCCCCAGCGTTGCGCGGTTTCAGCGAGGCTGTGCGCGTCGAGCGGCGCGAGCGGGAAGTGCGCGGCAATGCGCGCAACCACGTCTGCCGAAGGCAGCACTTCCGTCATGTTCCAGCCGTTCGAGGTACCCACGTCCATGTATTCGATAAAGCGCAGCACAGCGCCGGAATGACGGAAGCGGCGCGCCATCGGAATGATTTCGGCATCGTTCGTCCCGCGCTTGACGACCATGTTGATCTTCACCGGCGCGAGCCCCACGGCCTGTGCGGCCGCGATACCTTCGAGCACGTCGGCGACTGCAAAGTCGGCGTCGTTCATGCGACGAAACAGCGTGTCGTCGAGTGCGTCGAGGCTCACCGTGACGCGCGTGAGACCTGCGTCTTTCAGGCTGCGTGCCTTGCGCGCGAGCAGCGAGCCGTTGGTGGTGAGCGTCAGATCGAGCGGGCGACCGCCGGGCGTGCGCAGCAGCGCCAGCCGTTCAATCAGGAATTCGAGGTTCTTGCGCAGCAGCGGTTCGCCGCCCGTGAGGCGGATTTTCTCGACACCGTGCGCAACGAAGATGCGCGCGAGGCGCTCGATCTCTTCGAACTTCAACAACGCGCCGTGCGGCAGAAACGGATAGTCCTTGTCGAACACCGCGCGTGGCATGCAGTAGACGCAACGAAAATTGCAGCGATCCGTCACCGAGATGCGCAGATCGCGCAGCGGCCGCGCCAGCGTGTCGTGAAGCACGCCGTTCGGCGCCAGGGCAGGACCGTCGACAACCGGCACTGCGCTGACATCGGTAAGAGGGATGATGCGTCGGGAGGACATGATGATTTCGTTGGGACTCAGACGCTTATTCTAGCGGAACGCTACTTCTAAGGCTGTTGGGGCGAACGCGCGACCTGCGGGCAAGAAAAAGCCCGCCGGGGAGGCGGGCTTCTTCACTGCGTTGGCTACGGACTAATTACAGCCTAGTGCTGCGACTTGCCCGTTTCGACCTGTTGCATCGGCGCGGTATCCAGCGGCGGCAGCGGCTTGCGCTCGCGTACCGCCCGTGCTGGCTTGACCACTTGCGCGGCGGCGTCCTGCGACGCGCGCAGCTTGCCGGCATCGGTATTGACCCACACCAGGCCTGCGCTTTCGAGCATCGGCTGCAGCGTTTCCGCCGTCAGGCCGTTGCGTTGCGGTGCCGGTTGCGCGGCCTGCGGTTGCGGTGCGCCGACCGGCTCGGCGACGGGTTCTGCTACCGGTTGCGGTTCGGCGGGGGCAGAGAAAGCAACGGGTGCCGGTTCCGGCGTCGGCTGAGCGACCTCTACCTGTACAGGCTGGTTTGCAGGAGCTGCAGGCGCTTCAACGACTACAGCCGGCGCAGCTTCGCTGGCGACGAACGACGATGCCGTTTCCGTAACCGCTGGTACGGCTTCGACAACAGGCGCTACGACGATCGGTGCCACCGGAGCCACGGGGGCTTCGACCGGCACCGGAGTCGGCTCGATCGCTGCGGCCACGGCCGGAGCCGGTTCTTCCTGCGCTGCGGCTACGACCGGGGTGGCTTGTGTTTCCACGACCGGGGCGGCGCTTTGCTCGAAGGCTTGCGGCGCATGCGTCACTGCAACCGGCTCAGCGGCTTGCACCGGTGTTTCGGCGGCATGTGCTTCGCTCGCGACAACGGTTTCCGTGGCGACAGCGGCAGCGGCCACTGCGGCCGGTTGGGCAACCGGCGCTTCATGACGACCGACCTGTTCCGGCGCACGTACGGGCGCTTCCGTCACTACGCGAGCCACCTGACCCTCGGTTTCGCCGCCCGCCTCGGCCACATCGGCCGCGTGGTTGACGTTGACGTTTTCGCCGGCGTTTTCATTGACGTTTTCACTACCGTTTTCGTCTTCACGCTCGCGACGACCACCGCGACGGCCGCGACGGCGACGACGACGCTCTTCGCCTTCACGCGTCGTCGCTTCCTGATCGATCGGAGCCTGGCCTTCGCCGGGCGCCGCTTGAGCTGCAGCAAGCGCTGCGGCGTTCAGGGTTTCGTCCTGGGTCTGTGCTTCTACGGCTTCGGGCTGCTGTTTGCGGCGCTCGCCACGCTCGCCGCGTGGTTGCCGGTCACCACGTTCCTGCCGGTCGCCACGTTCAGCGCGCGGGGCGCCTTCGGTAGCTTCGACGCGTTCGGTACGATCCTGACCGCGTTCGGTCCGCTCACCACGGCCTTCGCGGCCCTCACGACCTTCACGTTGATCGCGACCACCACGTGCTTCGCGAGCTTCGCGCGGCTCGCGGCTTTCACGTGCTTCACGCGGCTCACGGCTTTCACGTGCTTCACGGCCTTCGCGCGGTTCGCGCTCTTCACGGCGCTGCGGTTGCTGTCCCGGACGGTTACCGGCAGCGTTTTCGCCGCGCGGACCTGCGCCGCCACGACGATTGCGATTACGGTCGCCACTGCGCTCACCACCGCGTTCGGTGCGCTGTTCGCGGGCCGGACGCGCCGGTTTTTCGGCCGGTGCGGGGGCCGGAGCCGGTGCAGCCGGCTGCACGCCGAACAGATTCTTCAACCAGCCGATGAAACCGCCTGCAGCAGGCGTCACCGCGACCGGAGCCGGCGTCGGCGCAGCCGCTGCCGGCCTGGCCGCAGCGCTAGGCGCCGGCTTTTCCGGCGTGATGCCCTTTACCACGGCTTCCTGCTTCGGCTTCACTTCCTCGGTGCGCTTGCTGTAGCCGGTTTCCGACTCCAGTTCGTGCGCCGCTTCTTCAGCCATCTTCCACGAAGCACGCGGCTCGTCGAGGCGCGTGTCGTCGTGACGCAAGCGCTCGAGCTTGTAGTGCGGCGTATCGAGATGCTTGTTCGGGATCAACACGACGTTGACCTTGAAGCGCGATTCGATCTTGTTGATTTCCGCGCGCTTTTCGTTCAGCAGGAAGGCGGTGACTTCGACCGGCACCTGGCAGTGGATCGCCGCGGTGTTTTCCTTCATCGCTTCTTCCTGAATGATCCGCAGCACTTGCAGCGCGGACGATTCGGTATCGCGGATGTGGCCCGTGCCGTTACAGCGCGGGCATGTGACGTGGCTGCCTTCGGACAGCGCCGGACGCAGCCGCTGGCGCGACAGTTCCATCAGGCCGAAGCGCGAGATCTTGCCCATCTGGACGCGCGCGCGATCGTGCTTGAGCGCGTCTTTCAGGCGCTGCTCGACGTCACGCTGGCTCTTCGCCGATTCCATATCGATGAAGTCGATCACGATCAGGCCGCCCAGGTCGCGCAGGCGCAACTGGCGGGCGACTTCGTCGGCGGCTTCGAGGTTCGTGCGCGCGGCCGTTTCCTCGATGTCGGCGCCCTTGGTGGCGCGTGCCGAGTTCACGTCGATCGCGACGAGCGCTTCGGTGTGGTCGATCACGATCGCGCCACCCGACGGCAGCGGCACCGTGCGGGAATAGGCGGTTTCGATCTGATGTTCGATCTGGAAGCGCGAGAAGAGCGGCACATCGTCGTGATACCGCTTCACCTTGCTGACATTGTCAGGCATCACGATATCCATGAAGGCGCGCGCCTGGTCATGGATTTCGGTCGTGTCGATCAGGATTTCGCCGATATCCGGCTGGAAGTAGTCGCGAATCGCGCGGATCACGAGGCTCGATTCGAGGTAAATCAGCATCGGCTGACCGTTCGAACCGCTTTGCGACGCGGCTTCGATGGCGCGCCACAGTTGCATCAGGTAGTTCAGGTCCCACTGCAGCTCTTCCGCGCTACGACCGATGCCGGCCGTGCGGGCGATGATGCTCATGCCTTCCGGCAGTTCCAGCTGCGCCATGGTTTCGCGCAGTTCCTGGCGGTCGTCGCCTTCGATCCGGCGCGATACGCCGCCGCCGCGCGGGTTGTTCGGCATCAGGACGAGGTAGCGTCCGGCCAGCGAGATGAAGGTGGTAAGGGCTGCGCCCTTGTTGCCGCGCTCTTCCTTTTCGACCTGGACGATGAGTTCCTGGCCTTCGCGCAGTGCGTCCTGGATGCGCGCAGAGCGCATTTCGACGCCGTCGCGGAAGTACTGGCGGGCGACTTCCTTGAACGGCAGGAAGCCGTGCCGGTCTTCGCCGTAGTTGACGAAACAGGCTTCGAGCGACGGCTCGATGCGGGTGATGACGCCCTTGTAGATATTGCCTTTGCGCTGTTCGCGGCCGGCGGTTTCGATGTCGATATCGATGAGTTTTTGCCCATCGACGATGGCGACGCGCAGTTCTTCCTGCTGCGTCGCATTAAACAGCATGCGTTTCATTGAACGGCTCCAGAGCGGCTTGCGCCGGCCCACCGATGCGCTGCGGTTGTCAGTCGCAGCAACGGTGAGGGCGGCGGCGCGCCGCACCTTATTGTGTTGTCACGGGCACGCTGGAGCTGGAACGTTGGCGGGAGAATTGCCTGAGAGGGCCCCGTCCGGCTGAAAATGGACGCGGTGCCGCAGGGCACATGCGAATACGGCTTCAAATAACAGCACAACACGCCGCGGTTGTCGGGCAGCCTGCAGTTCGCGCCTTCTGCGTCTGCCGGCGCGCCAACTGGGCGCAAAACCGGAGCCACGAAGACCGCGGCTATGCCGCGTGCGGGAAGCTTGCACAAAACGCCCGACTTCCCACCTGGGTGTCTCGCCTCATTTTGACGACGCCATGTTTCGCATTCATTCGCGAAACGCTACGGGCGCACGCCGTATTTTCGCCACTGGCCGACTCGTCCCGCGGCAGCTTCCGCTGCCCGCCGACGACGCCCGCCAGTTAAATTCTTTTTTACCAAAGTTCCGTTACCGTCGGAGCCGGTCCTGACCGAACGCGCCTGTGGGCGCCGTCCCTGCCTGGCATTGGGTTCCGTGCGTGCAACTTGTTGCATCTCAATTTCAGGGTGAGCAACCCGCCCCGGCACAAGTAAAATACGCCTTTAACGCTTGCACCTGCGCAGTCTGTCCGGCTACCGGCGATGCGCCGGCCACTGCAGACTGCTGGGCAAATTATATTCAGAATGAAAGAGTTAGGCAAAATTTCCCAGAAATCGGTCGCAGGTGACCAGGTCTCGATGCTCGAAATCGACGAGGATACGGCCGGCCAGCGCATCGACAATTTCCTGTTAAAAGTCTGTAAAGGTGTGCCCAAAAGCCATATTTACAGAATCCTGCGCAGCGGCGAGGTGCGGGTCAATAAGGGCAGAATCGATGCGCAGTACCGGCTCGTTTCCGGCGATATCGTGCGCGTGCCGCCCATCCGGGTGGCGCAGCCGGAAGAACCGGTCGTGTCGTCGAACGTACCCGCCGCCCACTTTCCGATCCTGTTCGAGGACGATCACCTGCTGGTGATCGACAAACCGTCGGGCGTCGCTGTGCATGGCGGCAGCGGGGTGGCGTTCGGCGTGATCGAGCAGTTGCGGCAGGCGCATCCGCAGGCCCGATTCCTTGAACTGGTGCATCGGCTCGATCGGGAAACCTCCGGTGTATTGATGCTCGCCAAGAAGCGCTCGGCGCTGGTGGCGCTGCACGAGCAGATTCGCGAGAACCGCATGGATAAACGGTACTATGCGTGCGTTCAGGGCGAATGGGCGAGCGACTGGGGACGCCGGCGTATCGTCAAGGAGCCGCTGCACAAGTACCTGTTGCCGGATGGCGAGCGACGGGTGCGGGTGCAACCGGACGGCCTGCCGTCGCATACGGTGTTCAATCTGGTCGACCAGTGGCCCGGTTCCGGCTACGTGCTGCTCGAAGCGGAACTGAAGACTGGCCGTACGCATCAGATCCGCGTGCATCTGGCGCATCTCGGGCTGCCGATCCTCGGCGACACAAAATATGGCGATTTCGCGCTGAACAAGGCGCTTGCGCGTGCCGATGCGCGCCCGGGCCTGAAGCGGATGTTTCTCCACGCTTACCGGCTCAAGCTCACGCACCCGGCCACCGGCGCGACGCTACAGTTCGAGGCGCCGTTGCCGGCCGATTGCCGGCGTTTCGTCGATCAGTTGCGCGCATTGCGTGACCAAAGCGATGCAAGCGGCGGCGGTCGATGATCGTGCTGCGTGCCGCCAGCCCGGCGGGGCGTCGATCCGTCGTTCCCATCCCACTTCCTGAAAGCGAGACGAAACCTGCATGGCTCGACAGCAATTTGACCTGATCGTCTTCGACTGGGACGGTACGCTGATGGACTCGACCGCCCACATCACGCGCAGCATCCAGTCCGCGTGCCGCGATCTCGGCCTGCCGGTCCCTGCCGATGAAGCCGCCAGCTTCGTAATCGGCCTGGGCTTGCGCGATGCGCTGCAGATCGCGGCACCGACGCTCGATCCGGCCGACTATCCACGCCTCGCCGAGCGCTACCGCTTTCACTATCTCGTGAAAGATCAGACCACCGAGCTCTTCGACGGCGTGCCCGCGATGCTGCAAGGCCTGCGCGATGAGGGTTACCTGCTTGCCGTGGCGACCGGCAAGAGCCGCGTCGGGTTGAACCGCGCGCTCGACCAGGTGCGTCTGACGAGCCTCTTCGACGGAACGCGCTGTGCCGACGAAACTTTCTCGAAACCGCATCCGGCGATGCTGCACGAACTCACGCGCGAACTCGGTCAAGATCCGGCTCGAACCGTGATGGTCGGCGACACGACGCACGACCTGCAGATGGCGATCAATGCCGGCATGTCCGGCATCGGCGTCACCTACGGCGCGCATCCGGCTGCGACGCTGGCTGCGCTCGAACCGAAATTCCTCGCGTCCGATGTGACGTCGCTGTCCGTCTGGCTGCACGACCACGCATGAATGCCGATGTGACGCGAACGAGCGATCCAACGGCACAGGCCGAGCCGGTGCGTGTGTGCGACGCGGCAGAGCTCGTCGACGGCGGGGCGGGGGTGCGGCGCGCCGCAACCTATGCCGGCGGCGAAGCGGTCGTGTTCTTCGTGCGCTACGACGGCCGTGCGTATGGTTACCTGAATCGCTGCGCTCACGTGCCGATGGAGCTCGACTGGGTCGAGGGCCAGTTCTTCGAATCGTCCGGTTTATACTTGATGTGCGCTACGCACGGAGCGATCTATCAGCCGGACACCGGAAAGTGTGTCGGCGGTCCGTGCCGCGGCGGCCGGCTGCGCGCGGTCCAGGTCGACGAGCGCGACACGCCGGAAGGCCCCGCGGTGTTCTGGCTGCCCGATGGCGATCTGCGCCCGGCAACCTCCTGAAATCCTGACTTCCTCTGCGACGCATGTCCGACAATCTCACTCCTGGTTCCAATCAATCGTCCGACCCGAGCCGTCAACCGGGCGCCACCTCCGAGCCCGGCTGGGAACGTGCGGCGCTCGAGCGCATCGCGCTCGCCGCGATCAGCGAACAACGCGCGGCACGGCGCTGGAAAATCTTCTTTCGCTTCGTCGCGCTCGGCATCGTGCTGTTGCTGGCGTGGGGGATCTTCGATTTTTCGGGCGACAAGGTTACGTCGACCGGCCGTCATACGGCGCTTGTCTCGCTCGACGGCGAGATATCGTCCAGCACGAACGCCAACGCCGACGATATCAATTCCGCGCTCGATAGCGCCTTCGACGACGCGGGTACCGCGGGCGTCGTGCTCGCCATCAACAGCCCGGGCGGTAGCCCGGTGCAGGCGGGCATCATCAATAGCGAGATCCAGCGGTTGCGGCACAAATATCCGTCCATTCCGCTGTACGTGACGGTCGGCGACATGTGCGCATCGGGTGGCTATTACGTTGCGGCCGCCGCCGACAAGATCTATGTCGACAAGGCCAGCATCGTCGGTTCGATTGGTGTGCTGATGGACGGCTTCGGCTTTACCGGGCTGATGGACAAGCTCGGTATCCAGCGTCGCCTGCGGACATCCGGTGAAAACAAGGGCTTTTTCGACCCGTTCTCGCCCGATACGCCGAAGATGGACGCGCATGCGCAGGAAATGCTCGACCAGATTCACCAGCAGTTCATCGATGCGGTTCGTCAAGGTCGCGGCAAGCGGCTGCATGAGACGCCGGACACGTTCTCGGGCCTTTTCTGGACCGGCGAGAAAAGTGTCGAACTGGGACTGGCTGATGGTTTTGGCAGTACCGACTTCGTTGCGCGCGAAATCATCAAGGCGCCGGACATCGTTGACTACACCGTGAAGGATAGTTTCACCGACCGGGTCGCACGCAAGTTCGGCGCGGCGGTCGGTAGTGCCGCGATGCACGCGATGGTGCTCGGCGGCAAGTTGAATCTGCGTTGAATCTGCGCTGACCGGATCCGGTCAGCGCTTCTTTTATACCGCCAGCAGCAGGAAAATCGCCGGCCGCTTGTGTAGATCGAGCGCCGGCGTTTTTTTCCAGTCGCTGACCGCGCGGCTCACAATCGTTTCGCTTGCAAGCGTCAGATCGACGGCGACGCAGACGCGCGTCGACGGCGCGCAACTCGCGAGCAGTGTATCGAGCAGGGCGCGGTTGCGGTAGGGCGTCTCGATGAAAATCTGCGTCTGCTGCGCCTTGCGCGACTGCTGTTCCAGATCGCGCAGGCGTTTTGCGCGCTCGGCGGCGTCCACCGGCAGATAGCCGTGGAACACAAAACTCTGGCCATTCAGGCCCGAGGCCATCAACGCGAGCAGGATCGAACTCGGACCGACAAACGGCACGACCTTGACGCCGCGTTCATGCGCGCGGCGCACCAGCAGCGCACCCGGATCGGCCACGGCCGGGCAGCCCGCCTCGGAAACGAGCCCCGCGTCAGCCCCCGCGAGTATCGGCGCGAGCAAACGGTCGATCTCCCCCGCAGGCGTATTCACGTTGAGTTCGCGGATCTCGATCTCCTGGATCGGGCGCTCGGTGCCGATTTTTTTCAGGAACGCGCGCGTTGTCTTGGCGTTCTCGCCGATGTAATAGCCGAGCGCCGCGGCCCGGCTGCGGACCGGTGCGGGCAGGACGGCCGCAAGCGCGTCAGCGTCGCCTTCGCCGAGCGTATTCGGGATCAGATAAAGCGTGCCGCTCATTGCGGCCCCAGCAGTGGATAGCCGGCCGCGAGCAGCATGCGCGTCAACGCGATCAGCGGCAGGCCGACGAGCGCCGTCGGATCGTCGGATTCGATGGCGTCGAGTAACGCAATGCCGAGCCCCTCGGACTTGGCGCTGCCCGCAACATCGTACGGGGTTTCGGCGTGCAGATAGGCGTCGAGCGCGGCGTCCGGCAGGTTGCGGAACTGCACGCGGGTGATGACATCGAGCGTTTGTGCGCTGTCGGTACGGCTGTCGAACAGGCACAGCGCGGTATGGAACAGCACTTCGCGGCCGCGCATGGTTTGCAACTGGGCAAGCGCATTGGCGTGCGAACCAGGCTTGCCGATCTGCCGGTCGTCGTAGGTCGCGACCTGATCGGAGCCGATGACGAGCGCGGGCTGTCGTTCGTCGAGACCGGCCGCAACCGCACGTGCCTTCGCCTCGGCAAGCCGCAGCGCGGTCGCGGCGGGCGATTCGCCGGCTAAAGGAGTTTCGTCGATGGCGGGCACGACGACGTCGAACGGGACCCGCAGGCGTTCGAGCAGCTCGCGGCGATAGCGCGAGCTCGACGCCAGAATCAGGCGGGGCGGGTGTTCAGGGGAATCTGGCATGGCAAATCGACGGCTGGAAGGGCGGGCCGCACGGCACGGTGTGCGTGCGGGCTTAAGTGTTTGACTCGAAACGACAAAACGGATATAGTTTCGGGCTTTTCGGCGGTACGGCTTTGCTCGTTCGCGGATTTGAAGTACTTTGTATCGTAATTTCAAGTTTCGGACCGGCGGTGAGGCGTACCTCGCCCGGTTTTCGCTGACATCCTAGGCAAGAAGCAGGAGTGCACATGACTCAAAATCCTGGCAAACCTGCGGGTCTCGCCTCGCTGCGCGAACTCGATCTGTTCGAATTCGCGCGCAGTGGGCGGCAGGCGGCGGGTGTGCTGCGCGTCTCGCAACTGCCGCGCATGTTAAACGAAGTCCCGGCGGATGCACCAGATCGCGACACCGCGTTCACGTGGCAGGCCGAAGGGGCGACGCAGCCGGAATTGCAGGATGACGGCACCGAGGGGCCCCAGCCTTATCTGCGGCTCGCGGTTCACGGTGCCGCGTGGTTGGGCTGTCAGCGGTGTCTCGCGCCGTATGAGCAGGCTTTCAACGTCGATGCGACGTACCGGATCGTCAACACGGAAGCTGAAGCTGAAGAGTTTCCGCTCGACGAGGATGATGTCGAGGTGATCGTGGGCTCGCGCCAGTTCGATCTCGTCGACCTGATCGAGGAAGAGTTGCTGCTTTCGATGCCGCTCGTGCCCACGCACGATGTCTGCCCGGAAGTGCATGAAAGTCTGGTGTCGGGCGTCGGTGGGGCAGAAGACGAAGCCGATGAAGGCGGGAAGGATGAAGTCGAGGGCGGCGAGCCCGAGCGGCCGAATCCGTTTGCGGCGCTGGGTGCGCTCAAGCGCAACGATCCCGACGGCGAGAAGCACTGACAGGAACAGGAAGTACCCAGGGTTGCAGGTAGCGCGATGCGGGGCGCTGGCCATTCGGCCAGTGGCGATGGCCGGGTCGGGCTGTGTTAGAATTCGGAAAATTTTCAGGAGTTATCATGGCAGTTCAACAGAACAAGAAGTCGCCGTCGAAGCGCGGCATGCACCGTTCGCACGATTTCCTCAACGCCGCACCGCTGGCCGTTGAACCGAGCACGGGCGAAGTGCATCTGCGTCACCATGTCAGCCCGAATGGCTATTATCGCGGCAGGAAAGTCGTCAAGACGAAGAACGACTAATCGCTTGATTGCGTTGCGCCCTCCGGCGTTTCGCGTGGCGATCGGTTCGCTGACCTCGCTTGACATTTCCCCGGCTCGGCAAAAACGCGGCATTCACTGCCGCTTTTTTGTGTCGGTCGCGGTTAGCGCTTTAGCGGTTACCGCGATCCCATTCAGAGCGTCTGAAATTCGTCGCATTCCATGACCGTAAAGCTCACGATAGATTGCATGGGAGGCGACCACGGTCCATCCGTGACCGTGCCCGCTGCTGTCAAATTCGTCCGTTCGCATCCCGATGCGCAGCTTCTGCTCGTCGGCATCGAAACTGCGATTCGCGCCCAGCTGAAAAAAGCGAAGGCGCTGGACGAGCCTGCGTTGACCGTCGTGCCCGCGTCCGAAGTCGTCGCAATGGACGACCCGGTGGAAGTCGCGCTGCGCAAGAAAAAAGATTCCTCGATGCGGGTTGCGTTGAACCGGATCAAGGAAGGCGAGGCACAGGCCTGCATTTCCGCCGGCAACACCGGCGCACTGATGGCGGTATCCCGCTACGTACTCAAAACGCTGCCAGGCATCGAACGCCCGGCCATCGCGTTCGCACTACCCAATCGCACCGGCTACACGATGATGCTCGACCTCGGCGCCAACGTCGATTGCGAGCCGCAGCATCTGCTGCAGTTCGCCGAGATGGGGCATGCGCTGGTGTCGGCGCTCGAAGGCAAGGACCGTCCCACCATTGGTCTCCTGAACATCGGCGAAGAAGTCATCAAGGGCAACGAGACGATCAAGCGCGCGGGCGAGTTGCTGCGCGCGAGCACGCTGAATTTCCGCGGCAACGTCGAAGGCGACGATATCTATAAAGGCACGACGGATGTGATCGTCTGCGATGGGTTCGTCGGTAACGTTGCACTGAAGACCTCGGAAGGGCTCGCGCAGATGCTCTCCGACATCATCAAGGAAGAATTCGGCCGCTCGCTGCTCACCAGGCTGATGGCGGTGCTCGCACTGCCTGTGTTGCTGCGCTTCAAGAAGCGCGTGGACCATCGCCAGTACAACGGCGCGGCGCTGCTCGGCCTGCGCGGACTCGTCATTAAAAGCCACGGTTCGGCCGATGCCTACGCGTTTGAGTGGGCGATCAAACGCGGGTATGATGCCGTCAAAAATGGCGTGCTCGAACGCCTGGCGCGAGCGATGGAAGAAAACGCAGGTTCTCTCGAACAGGCAGCGCGCGACGCAAGCGACACAAGCGGCGGTGCAGCGGCGGGTCAAGCAAGCCCCGCCAACCCCGCAAGTCCGATTGCCGGCCAGACGGCCGAGCCCTACGCTGCGCTATCCTCGAAGGCATAATGGCTCAATCTGTTACCTATTCCCGCGTGCTCGGCACCGGCAGTTATCTGCCGCCTGGCCGCGTCACCAATCAGGAACTCGCCGAGCGTCTCGCGAAGCAAGGCGTTGAGACGAGCGACGAATGGATCGTGGCCCGCACGGGCATCCACACACGTCATTTCGCCGAACCGGACGTCACGACCAGCGACCTCGCGCTGATCGCTGCCCAACGGGCAATAGAGTCGGCCGACATCGATCCGCAATCCATCGATCTCATCATCGTCGCCACGTCTACGCCGGATTTCGTTTTTCCGAGCACGGCGTGTCTGCTACAAAACAAGCTCGGTATCAGGAACAACGGCGCGGCTTTCGACGTGCAGGCCGTCTGCTCGGGCTTTGCGTATGCGGTCGCGACAGCCGACAGTTTCATCCGCAGCGGCCAGCATCGTACGGCGCTCGTGATCGGTGCGGAAACCTTCTCGCGCATTCTCGATTTCAACGACCGCACGACCTGCGTGCTGTTCGGCGACGGTGCCGGTGCCGTGATCCTGTCGGCATCGGACGAACCCGGTGTGCTGTCGAGCGCACTGCATGCGGACGGCAGCCACGCGAATATCCTGTGCACGCCGGGCAATGTGAACGGCGGCCTGATCGCGGGCAGCGCTTTTCTTCATATGGACGGGCCGGCGGTGTTCAAGCTCGCCGTCAACGTGCTGGAAAAAGTTGCAATCGAAGCGCTGAACAAGGCGAATCTCGCGCCGGAACAGATCGACTGGCTGATTCCGCATCAGGCCAATATCCGTATCATGCAGAGCACCTGCCGCAAGCTCGGCTTGCCGCAGGAACGGATGGTCGTCACCGTGGGCGAACACGGCAACACGTCGGCGGCCTCGATTCCGCTCGCATTCGACGTCGCAGTCCGCGACGGTCGCATCAAGCGCGGCCAGCACGTGCTGATTGAAGGCGTCGGTGGCGGCTTCACCTGGGGTGCATCCGTCATCCGCTTCTGAGATCCGTTTCTGAGCGCCGCATGGCGGTACGCGGCATCGCGCGCACCACGTGCGTCTGCGTCTGGAAGACGCGACGCGGTGCACGCTACCCTCATCTGACTACATCGAATTTGGGGACGATATGAAATTTGCGTTCGTTTTTCCGGGGCAGGGCTCGCAATCGGTTGGCATGCTCAACGCATTTGCCGATCACGCTGTCGTGCGCGAGACGGTCCAGGAAGCGTCCGACGCGCTCGGCCAGGATCTCGGCAAGCTGATCGCCGAAGGTCCCGCCGACGATCTGAATCTCACCACCAACACGCAACCGGTGATGCTGACAGCCGCTTACGCGATGTACCGCGCGTGGCGGGCTGCGGGCGGTCCTGCACCGGCGATCGTCGCGGGTCATAGCCTCGGTGAATACACGGCGCTGGTCGCTGCGGGCGCGCTGGCGTTTCACGACGCGGTGCCGCTCGTGCGTTTTCGCGCGCAGGCGATGCAGACCGCGGTGCCGGTCGGCGAGGGCGGCATGGCGGCGATTCTCGGTCTCGACGACGATGCGGTGCGCGCAGTGTGCAAGGAAGCGTCGGCGGCGGGCATCGTCGAAGCGGTGAATTTCAATGCGCCCGCGCAGGTCGTGATCGCGGGTCAGAAGGCAGCCGTCGAAAAGGCCTGCGAAATCGCCAAGGCGAACGGCGCAAAACGCGCGTTGCCGCTGGCGGTGTCGGCACCGTTTCACTCGTCGTTGCTCAAGCCAGCATCGGACCAGTTGCGCGCCTACCTGGCGAATGTCGAGATCCAGGTGCCGGCCATTCCGCTCGTCAACAACGTCGACGTGGCGATCGTCAACGAACCGGCCGCGATCAAGGATGCGCTGGTGCGCCAGGCTGCCGCTGCGGTGCGCTGGGTCGAAAGCGTGCAGGCCATTGCGCGCGACGGCGTGACACACGTAGTCGAATGTGGGCCTGGCAAGGTGCTGACGGGTCTCACGAAGCGCATCGACGGCAATCTCGTCGGCCTCTCGATCACCGACCCGGCTTCGCTCGACGAAGCCCTCAAGCTCGTGACGGCCTGAACACCGCCTCACTTGCGACTACGACTCAATCGGCCCGCTTACGGGCCCTCCGGACCTCAACGATGGAAAAGACTCTCGACAAGCAGATCGCGATCGTAACGGGCGCCTCGCGCGGTATCGGCCGTGCGATTGCCCATGAACTGGCGCGCCAGGGTGCGACGGTGATCGGCACCGCCACGAGCGAAAGCGGCGCGGATGCGATCAGCGAAGGGTTCAAGGCGGCAGGCGTGACCGGTCGCGGCGCGGTGCTGAACGTGAACGACGCAGCAGCGGCGGAAGCGCTGATCGACAGCACGGTAAAAGAGTTCGGCGCGCTCCACGTGCTCGTCAACAATGCGGGCATCACGCAGGACCAGCTCGCAATGCGCATGAAGGACGACGACTGGGACGCGGTGATCGATACCAACCTGAAGTCGGTGTTCCGTCTGTCGCGCGCGGTGCTGCGCCCGATGATGAAAGCACGCAGCGGCCGCATCATCAACATCACGTCGGTGGTCGGTTCGGCGGGCAACCCGGGGCAGGTGAACTACGCGGCAGCGAAGGCCGGCGTGGCCGGCATGACACGCGCACTGGCGCGCGAGATCGGCAGCCGCGGCATTACCGTGAATTGCGTCGCACCTGGTTTCATCGATACCGATATGACGAAGGGCCTGCCCGAAGCGCAGCAAACGGCGCTGCTCACGCAGATTCCGCTAGGCCGTCTGGGTAGTCCGGACGACATCGCGCATGCGGTCGCGTTTCTCGCTTCGCCGCACGCCGGCTACATCACGGGTACGACGTTGCACGTAAATGGCGGGATGTACATGTCGTAACCGGATTCGGTTACTATCCGCGCCTTGATGCGTTTGTGTGAGCATCGCGCGGATGCCTTGACTGGAACCCGGTGCGCCGCTTTTTTAGAGGGGCAAACCTGATAAAATGCGCGCACCTGTATTTTTGAACTCTTTTTCCCTTGGAGGGGTAATGGACAATATCGAACAGCGCGTCAAGAAGATCGTCGCAGAACAACTGGGCGTGGCAGAAGGTGAGATCAAGAACGAAGCCTCGTTCGTGAACGACCTTGGTGCAGACTCGCTCGATACGGTTGAACTCGTGATGGCTCTCGAAGACGAATTCGGCATGGAAATTCCGGATGAAGAAGCTGAGAAGATCACGACCGTTCAGCAAGCGATCGACTACGCTCGCGCGAACGTCAAGGCCTGAAGCCATTCGCGCCTGCTTGTCCGCGTTCGCGACCGGCCGCCGGCCGGGCCGTGTCATCGTGGTGGGACAGATAGCGTCGGCGGCGCAGTCGGTTATGCGCCGCATGGCCCGTCGGTCCGCGCAGGTGTCGAGCCGCCTGTCGGCGCAAACTGGCGTGCGGGTTGAGGTACAACGCGCACGAGATCTGCGTTTGCGGGCTCAGCCGCCGATGCGCTCGTTAGTGCATCTCAGGTTAAACAGCCACAGGGCGCACAGGGGCAGTTTCCTGTGGCCGCTGTGGCTTTTTTGCTTTCGTCATTCTATGGAAAAGAGGTTACCGTGAGCCGTCGTCGCGTAGTTGTTACAGGCCTTGGGCTGGTGTCGCCTGTTGGCAATACTGTTGCCGACGGCTGGGCCAATCTGGTCGCCGGTAAATCCGGCATCGCCAACATCACGAAGTTCGATGCGTCGAACTACTCGACCCGCTTCGCCGGCGAGGTGAAAGGCTTCAACATCGAGGAATACATCCCCGCCAAGGAAGCGCGCCATATGGATACGTTCATCCATTACGGCATCGCGGCCGGTATCCAGGCGATGAAGGACAGCGGCCTCGAAGTGACCGAAGAGAATGCGGAACGCATCGGCGTCGTGGTGGGCTCGGGCATTGGCGGTCTGCCGATGATCGAAATCACACAGACCGAACTGCTGAACCGCGGTCCGCGGCGAATTTCGCCGTTCTTCGTGCCGGCCTCGATCATCAACATGATCTCCGGCCATCTGTCGATCAAGTTCGGCATCAAAGGCCCGAACCTCGCCATCGTCACCGCCTGCACGACCGGTCTGCACTGCATCGGCGAAGCGTCGCGGCTGATCGAATACGGCGACGCTGACGTGATGGTTGCGGGCGGCGCCGAAGCGACGGTATCGCCGCTCGGCATCGGCGGCTTTGCAGCGGCGCGCGCGCTGTCGCAGCGTAACGACGACCCGGCAACTGCCAGCCGTCCGTGGGACAAGGATCGCGACGGCTTCGTGCTGGGCGAGGGCGCCGGCGTGATGGTGCTCGAAGAGTACGAACACGCGAAGGCACGCGGCGCGAAGATCTATGCCGAAGTGGGCGGTTATGGCATGAGCGGCGACGCGTATCACATGACTGCTCCGCTCGAAAACGGCGACGGCGCACGCCGCTGCATGCTGGCCGCGCTGAAGAACGCGGGCGTGAGCACGGATCAGGTGCAGTACCTGAACGCGCACGGCACCTCGACGCAGCTCGGCGATCTGGCGGAAACGACCGGGATCAAGCGTGCCTTTGGCGATCACGCAAAGAACATCGTCGTGAATTCGACCAAGTCGATGACCGGGCACCTGCTCGGCGGCGCGGGTGGGCTCGAATCGGTGTTCACCGTGCTGGCCGTGCATCATCAGGTCTCGCCGCCCACCATCAATATCTTCAATCAGGACCCGGCATGCGATCTCGACTATTGCGCGAACACGGCGCGGGAGATGAAGATCGACGTCGCGCTGAAGAACTCGTTTGGGTTCGGCGGGACGAACGGTACGCTGGTCTTCAAGCGCGCGTGATCGGCGCATGACTGTTTGACGCCCCAGCCCGCACCGGCTTATCCAGCACCTGCTCACGGGTTGCCCGGAACGAAATCCGTCGACGGACGGTCTCAGCCAGTCGCGCTGAGGCCGTCCGCAGCGTTGCGCGTGGCCGTCAGCGGTTTCATCGTGATTGCCGCGGTCGCGGTTTTTACGACCTTCGAGCCGCGTGTCGGCGGTTGGCACGCTATCCTGTTCGCGCTCGTGGTACTGGCTGCGCTGGCAATTGCCGGTGTCCGGCAGGATCGCGGTGCGCCCGGCATGCTGAAAATCGGGCCGGATAGCCTCATCGTCTGGAATCGCCGGGGAACACTGCTCTGTCAGGGCCGTGTCGCGGGTTGTTCACAATGGACCGGCCGGCTTCTGATGCTTGTGCTCGTCGGCGACGACGGGCGCTCCCATCCGTTGCTGCTTGCGGCCGACGCCTTGCCGGGCGGCGTGTTTCGCGAACTGGCCGTACTCGGCCGGCGCGGCGCGGGCGCCCGACTGTAACGGACATAACCGCTGTTACCCCGGCTGCATGACGTATTGATGGGGACGCTACAATGGTGCCCCGCCATGCAGCCCATACCGTTAAACGGATTTATCAGGTGAGCGAAAAAGAAATTGATCAGGTGCTGGTCGAGCGCGTCCAGAAGGGCGACAAGGCCGCATTCGAGCTTCTGGTCACCAAATACCACCGCAAGATCATCCGGCTGATTTCGCGCCTCGTGCGGGATCCCGCCGAGGTCGAGGACGTGGCTCAGGACGCCTTCATCAAGGCGTACCGGGCGTTGCCGCAGTTTCGCGGCGAATCGGCGTTCTATACGTGGTTGTACCGGATTGCGGTCAACACGGCAAAGAACTACCTTGCCACCCAGGGCCGGCGGGCTCCGACATCGACCGAAGCGGATGCTGAAGAAGCTGAAACTTTCTCGGATGCCGACCAACTAAGGGATATCAACACGCCTGAGTCGATGTTGATGAGCAAGCAGATCGCTGAGACGGTCAACGCTGCGATGGCGGTTTTGCCGGAAGAGTTGCGCACCGCCATTACTCTTCGTGAAATTGAGGGTTTGAGCTACGAAGAAATCGCCGACATGATGGGTTGCCCGATCGGGACCGTCAGATCGCGAATTTTTCGCGCTCGCGAAGCCATTGCGGCAAAATTGCGTCCGTTGCTGGACACACCCGAAGGCAAACGCTGGTAAATGAACCGGCAACGTTACGGGGCAGGGCGCAATATCTGGGTTAGGTGGTGTCACTACGGGGTGTCAGCAAGATGGGGAGCGTCATGGGGTCGGTCTCGATGCAATCGCAAGCAAGCTCGCGCGGCGAGCGTCTATCCGCAGTTGTCGACGGCGAGTTGTTCGGCGACGAGCATCTGAACAGGTTTTTTTCTGAATTGAATCATGAGGATCGCGCTGCGTGGTCGCGCTATCACCTGATCGGCGACGCCATGCGTTCCGACGATCTGGCGATCAGCCCGGCGGCGAGCAGTGCGTTTCTCAGCGGTTTTGCCGCGCGTCTCGAGAGCGAGCCGCACGTGCTCGCGCCCGCTGCGATGCCGGTCGCGCGCCGTCTGCTGGCGCTGCGTCGGCGTGTCGTGCCGGCGTTTGCGGTCGCTGCCGCGGCTGCCACGCTGACGTGGATCGTCGTGCCGCAGTTGCAGGGCGTGTCCGGCGGTCCGGGGGCAACTCAGGTCGCTGCGCTGTCGTCGCGTGGCGATTCGTCGGTGCAACGTGTCGCGATGGCCTCGATGCCCGCCGCTACCGTGCAGCCGGTCGCACAGGACGCGAACATCATTCGCGACGCCCGTCTCGATCAATATCTGGAAGCTCACCAGCAATTCGCGCAACAACCGGTCATGTCCGACACCATGCCGCTGATTCGCGCTGCCGTGACCACGCAAGGCCAATAGTCTGATGCAGACGCTGCGGTTGAATAAAACGACTATCTGGGGGCGGCTGCCGGTACTTCTGTTCTGTGCAGCCGTGTTGTTATCCGCAACGCCGCGCGTCTATGCGCAATCCGACGATCCGCTCGTCGTGCGTCGCACGGCGGCGGAACTGCTCAACCGGATCCACGAGGCTGCCCAGCAACAGAACTACGAAGGCGCGTTCGTCTATCAGCGCGGCGCGTACGTGCAGTCGTCGCGGATTGCCCATTACGCGACGCGTGGCGACGGCGAATTCGAACAGCTCGAAAGTCTCGACGGCAAGCCGCGCAAGATGCTGCGGCATAACGACGATCTGTATACGTTCATCCCCGAGCGCCATCTTTGCGTCGTCGAAAAGCGGCAGAACAAGGATTCCTTCCCGGCGCTGCTGTCTGCGAGCAGCGATCAGGTCCTGACCGTGTACGAACCGAAGCTGCTCGGCAGCGATCGCGTGGCCGGGATCGACAGTCAGGTGATCGAACTGGACCCGAAGGACGCGCTGCGCTTCGCCTACAAGCTGTGGGCCGATACGAAGACGGGCCTGCTGCTACGGGCGCAAACGCTCGATGCGAGCGGCCAGGTGCTCGAACAGCTGTCGTTCACACAGATCCGCATCGGTGTGCCGGTCGACAAGGCCGGTATCGTCAACGGCATTCGCAATACAGCGGGGTGGACGGTGGTACGGCCGCCGCTCGAGCCGGTCGACATGGAAGCGCAAGGCTGGAAGTTCGAGCCGACGGTGCCCGGTTTCCGCAAGATTCGCGAGTTGCGCCGCCCGATGGCCGCGCGCGATGCAGGCGATCCCCCCATTCCGGTGGATCAGGCTGTATTCTCCGATGGCCTCGCGGCGATTTCGATTTTTATCGAACCAGTCGAGAAGAACACGCGTAAAGAAGGCGCAGGCAGCAACGGTGCGACCCATGTGCTAGTGAAGCGTCATGGCGATTTCTGGGTCACCGTGCTTGGGGAAGTGCCTCAGGCCACGTTGCAGCAATTTGCGTCTGCCATAGAATACAAAGCTCCCAAGTAAATCCTTCGGCTCGCTACGATATGACGACTTTCCCGGTGCGCAAATTCCTCGCGGCCGCAGCGGTAGCTGTTTGCCTGCCGTTCGTGCCGCATACGGCGTCTGCAGCAGCGCCCGCGGCCAGTCTTCCCGACTTTACCGATCTCGTCGACAAGGTCGGTCCCGCCGTTGTCAACATCCGCACGACGACCAAAGTCTCAAGCTCGAGCACGATGCGCGGCCTGCCGCCGGGGCTCGACGATGGTGATATGTCCGAGTTCTTCCGCCGTTTCTTCGGCATTCCCCTGCCGCAGGGACCGCAAGGTACGCCGCGCGGCGGCGGTAATAACGGCGGCAATGGTGGTAACGGCGGCGGCAGCGGCGGAGGTAGTAACGGCGGCGATAGCGGCGGCAGTGGCGGCAGCCAGGACGCGCCCGACAGCGGCAGCGACAGCGAACAAAGCAGCGGCGTCGGTTCGGGCTTCATCCTGTCGCAGGATGGCTACGTGATGACGAACGCCCACGTGGTCGACGATGCCGACACGATTTACGTGACGCTCACCGACAAGCGCGAGTTCAAGGCAAAGCTGATCGGTGTCGACGATCGCACCGATGTCGCCGTCGTCAAGATCAGCGCCGCGAATCTCCCGACGGTGACGATCGGCGATTCGAACAAGGTGCGCGTCGGCGAGTGGGTGGTTGCGATCGGTTCGCCGTTCGGGCTCGAGAACACGGTGACGGCCGGCATCGTCAGTGCGAAAGGGCGCGACACCGGCGACTACCTGCCGTTCATCCAGACCGACGTGGCGGTCAATCCAGGTAACTCGGGCGGTCCGCTGATCAACATGCAGGGCGAAGTCATCGGCATCAACTCGCAGATTTACAGCCGGACCGGCGGCTTCATGGGGATTTCGTTTGCGATTCCGATCGACGAAGCCATGCGGGTCGCCGACCAGCTGAAGACGACAGGGAAGGTCACGCGTGGCCGCATCGCGGTTGCGATCGGCGAGGTGACCAAAGATGTCGCCGATTCGCTCGGTCTGCCGAAAGCTCAAGGCGCACTGGTCAGCAGCGTCGAGCCGGGCGGACCGGCCGACAAGGCCGGCGTGCAGCCGGGCGACATCATCCTGAAGTTCAACGGCCATTCGGTCGATACCGCCACCGATCTGCCGCGCATGGTCGGCGATACGAAGCCGGGCTCGAAGGCGACGATCACCGTGTGGCGTAAGGGCCAGACGCGCGATCTGCCGATCACGATCGCCGAAATGCAGACCGACAAGGTCGCCAAGACCGATCAGAAGAAGCCGACGCCGGCGAAGCCCCGTGCATCGAATGCGCTCGGCATCGCGGTGAGCGATCTGTCTGCCGATCAACTGAAAACGCTGAAGCTCAACAACGGTGTGCAGGTCGACGCCGTCGATGGTCCCGCGGTGCGAGTCGGACTGCAACGCGGCGATATCATCCTGCGGGTCGGCGATACGGATATCACCGGTGCGAAGCAGTTCGACGACGTAACGTCGCATCTCGATCCGCAGAAGATGGTTGCGTTGCTGGTCCGGCGAGGCGACAACACGCAGTTCGTGCCGATCCGCCCGCGCGCGGCTGGACAGAAATGACGACGGCGGCACCGCTCACGCTCTATGGGCGCGCGTGGTGCCACCTCTGCGATGACATGCTGGCCGCACTCGAACCCCTGCTCGCTGAGTTCGGCGCGCAGGTCGAGGTGATCGATATCGACGCCGATCCGGCGCTCGAAACGCGTTTTAACGAATGGGTGCCGGTGCTGGTTTGCGATGGCGTCGAGCTATGTCATTACCATCTCGACGAAGCGCGCGTGCGTGCGGCGCTGGCTGCGAGAGGCGCCAGCCCGGTCCGGCCAGCCTAAATCCTGCCGGGCGACCCCCTTTTCGGCTAAAATAGATAAGTTTTTCACCTACTTACAAGGCGTGCTCCGCAACCGTCCGGGCGCGCCTTTTTTGCTTGATCGGTACTGAATGGATCATATTCGTAATTTCTCGATCATTGCGCACATCGACCATGGCAAGTCGACGCTCGCCGATCGCATCATCCAGCTGTGCGGCGGTCTGTCCGACCGCGAAATGGAATCCCAGGTGCTCGATTCGATGGATCTCGAACGCGAACGGGGCATCACCATCAAGGCGCAGACCGCTGCGTTGTCGTATCGCGCACGCAATGGCGAGACCTACAACCTCAATCTGATCGACACGCCTGGGCACGTCGACTTCTCGTACGAAGTGAGCCGTTCGCTGTCCGCCTGCGAAGGCGCGCTGCTGGTCGTCGATGCGAGCCAGGGCGTCGAAGCGCAAACCGTGGCGAACTGCTACACGGCGATCGAACTCGGTGTCGAAGTCGTGCCGGTCCTGAACAAGATCGATTTGCCGGCGGCAGATCCCGAAAACGCGATTTCCGAAATTGAAGACGTGATCGGCATCGACGCTACAGATGCCACGCATTGCAGCGCGAAAACCGGATTAGGCGTCGAGGATGTGCTCGAGGCGCTGATCATCAAGGTACCTCCTCCGAAGGGTGATCCGAACGCGCCGCTGCAGGCGTTGATCATCGACTCCTGGTTCGACAACTACGTCGGCGTCGTGATGCTGGTGCGCATCGTCAACGGTACGGTGCGTCCGAAGGACCGTATCAAGATGATGGCGGCCGGCGCGCAGTATCCGGTCGAGCACACCGGCGTGTTCACGCCGAAGTCGAAGAACCTCGATTCGCTGTCCGCGGGTCAGGTGGGTTTCATCATTGCGGGCATCAAGGAACTGGCGGTTACGAAGGTCGGCGACACCATCACGCATGTCGCAAAACCCGCGGCAGAACCGTTGCCCGGCTTCAAGGAAGTCAAGCCACAGGTGTTTGCCGGGCTGTATCCGGTCGAGGCGAATCAGTACGACGCACTGCGTGAATCGCTGGAAAAGCTGAAGCTCAACGACGCCTCGCTGCAATACGAGCCTGAAGTTTCGCAGGCACTCGGTTTCGGTTTCCGCTGCGGCTTCCTTGGCTTGTTGCACATGGAGATCGTGCAGGAACGGCTCGAGCGCGAGTTCGACATGGACCTGATCACGACCGCGCCGACGGTCGTCTACGAGGTCTTGCTGCAGGACGGTTCGACGATCAGCGTCGAGAACCCCGCGAAAATGCCCGATCCGTCGAGAATCGAAGAGATTCGCGAGCCGATCGTCACCGTGAACCTGTATATGCCGCAGGAATATGTCGGCTCGGTGATCACGCTGTGCACGCAAAAGCGCGGCAGCCAGATCAACATGCAGTATCACGGCCGTCAGGTCCAGCTCACGTACGAGATCCCGATGGCGGAAATCGTGCTCGACTTCTTCGACCGGTTGAAGTCGGTGTCGCGCGGTTATGCGTCGATGGATTACGAGTTCAAGGAAAATCGCGCGTCGGATGTCGTGAAGGTCGACATGCTGATTAACGGCGATAAGGTCGATGCGCTTTCAGTGATCGTGCACCGCTCGCAGTCGCAGTATCGCGGCCGCGAAGTGGCTGCGAAGATGCGCGAAATCATCCCGCGTCAAATGTACGACGTCGCGATCCAGGCAGCGATCGGCGCGCACATCATTTCGCGCGAGAACATCAAGGCGCTGCGCAAGAACGTGCTGGCGAAGTGCTACGGTGGCGACATCTCGCGTAAGAAGAAGCTGCTCGAAAAGCAGAAAGAAGGCAAGAAGCGGATGAAGCAGGTCGGCTCCGTTGAAATCCCGCAGGAAGCTTTCCTTGCTATCCTGCGCGTCGAAGACAAGTAACCGCCCGACAAAAACAAATCCGATAACTGGAACCCCGTATGAATTTTGCGCTGATTCTTTTTGTGCTCGTCGTCTTGACGGGAATTGCATGGGTCGCAGACAAACTGATTTTCGTGCCGCAACGGCGGCGCGCGGCGGACGCGGCAGTCGCCGAGTTCGACCGCCAGCAGACACGCGTAGGCGAGCGCTTCGCCGACGAGAACGCGCCGCAAACGCGCGCCCGCCTGCGTGACGAGAAGCTTCGGCAGCCGTGGTGGCTCGAGTATTCGGCGAGCTTTTTCCCGGTCATTCTGGTGGTGTTCGTCGTACGCTCGTTTGTAGTCGAACCTTTCAAGATCCCGTCGGGATCGATGGTGCCGACCTTGCTGGTAGGCGATTTCATCCTCGTCAACAAATTCGATTACGGCATCCGCCTGCCGATCGTCAACACGAAGATCACGCAGGGCAACCCGTTGCAACGCGGCGACGTGGTCGTGTTCCGCTATCCGAAAGACGAATCGGTCGACTACATCAAACGCGTGATCGGCCTGCCCGGCGACGTCGTCGCGTACCAGGACAAGCAACTGACGATCAACGGCAAGCCCGTGCCCGAAACGGCGCTGCCCGATTACTTCGACGAAGAGCGCATCGGTTATGCGAAGCAGTTCGAAGAAGACATCGACGGCCGCAAGAACGCGATTCTGAACAATCCTGCAGTACCGCCGTTCATCGTGGGCGCAGAAGATTATCCGTATCGCGACAACTGCCAGTACAACTCGCGCGGCGTGATCTGCAAGGTGCCGCCCGGTAACTACTTCATGATGGGCGACAACCGCGATAACAGTGCGGACAGTCGCTACTGGGGCTTCGCACCCGATCAGAACATCGTGGGTCGCGCGTTCTTCATCTGGATGAATTTCAGCAACCTGAAACGCATCGGCTTCTTCCACTGATCGCGCGACAACTGCGCGCGCATTCTGCCTCGCTCGAGCTTACGTAAACACGTCGCATGACCTGCGGCGTGTTCTCACGCTACTTTAAGAACGTGCGGTAACGTCGCTACGCGACGGTTTTTCGTCGGTCGTCCCGCGTTCCCGCCGGGCGAGGCGCCCGCGTTATACTCTGCACATGCCCTCATCTCAGTTGGAAAGCCGTTTGCGCTACGAATTTCGCAATGCGGAATTGTTGCGCCAGGCTTTGACACACCGCAGTCACAGTGCCACGCATAACGAACGGCTCGAATTTCTCGGCGATTCCGTTCTGAATTGCGCGGTAGCCGCACTTTTGTTCCAGCGTTTCAGCAAACTGGACGAAGGCGATCTGTCACGTGTCCGCGCCAACCTGGTCAAACAGCAGTCGCTGTACGAAATAGCTCAGGCCCTCAATATTTCCGACGAATTGCGGCTCGGCGAGGGCGAACTGCGTAGCGGCGGCTTCCGCCGTCCGTCTATCCTCGCAGACACGCTCGAGGCGATTCTCGGCGCCATCTTTCTCGACGGCGGCTTTGAGGCCGCGCAGACGGTGATCAAGCGCCTGTATGTGCCGATTCTCGATCACATCGATCCCCGCACGCTGGGCAAGGATTCCAAGACGCTGTTGCAGGAATATCTGCAGGGTCACAAGCTGCCGTTGCCCACGTACACTGTCGTCGCGACGCATGGTGCGGCGCACAATCAGCAGTTCGAGGTCGAGTGTACGGTGCCCAAGCTGGATGTGAAGGTGTCCGGATCGGGCGCGAGCCGCCGGGCTGCCGAGCAGGCTGCGGCCAAAAAAGCGCTCGACGAGGTGATGGCTGCCGCGCCGGCCGTGGTGGCGAAGCCGCGGCGCTCGAAGGGGGCGCGAACGGCGAAACATGCCGAGCCGGAGATCGTTCCAGGCGTGACCGGCGTGCAGACGGCACTCGATTTGCGCGCACCCGACCGCAAGAGCGAGCGGGCGGCGCGCAGCGAGCCGAAGCCGGTGGCGGTCGAAACTACCGCTGAGCGGCCCGTTCCCGCACAGGCAGCGCCGGCCCCGGCTCCAGCACCGCTGGCCGTGATCCGCGCTGCGCACGTCGAATATAGCCAGGCGGCGGCATCGTCGGCGGATAAGGACAAAACCGAGCGCCCGGACCGCGAAAAGGCCGAACGTGCGGACAAGACAGACAACGCCGCCAAAACAGACAACGCGGTCGCCGTCCGGGCGCTCGAAAAGTCGCTGGAAAAAGTCACCGAAAAAGCCACTGATAAAACTACCGAGAAGGCCGACGCAGCACTCCGCGGCGTCGACAAGCCGGTAACGCATCGCAATGGCCGCGACCCGGCCCAGGACGTGCCGGCGGAGTCCGCCGCCGCTGAAACCGCAGCCGCACTCGAACCCGGTCCCGCCGACGTGCCGCTGCCGCGCGTCGCCGATGCCGGCCATTGATCGACCGATGCCCGATGACGCGGCGTGCGTCGCACGCCGCCTCCCACTGAACTTGCGGTAACCCGAATATGAACGCTCCCACTCCCTCTGGTTTTCGTTGCGGCATGGTCGCGATCGTCGGCCGTCCGAATGTCGGCAAGTCGACGCTGATGAACGCGCTCGTTGGCCAGAAAGTCAGCATTACGTCGCGCAAGGCGCAGACGACGCGTCACCGCATCACCGGCATCCACACGCTCGACGACGCGCAGTACATCTTCGTCGATACACCCGGCTTCCAGACACAACATAGCGGTGCGCTGAACCGGTCTCTGAATCGCGCGGTGACTTCGACGCTCACGTCGGTCGACGCAGTGCTGTTCGTGATCGAAGCCGGGCGCTTCGGGCCCGACGACCAGAAAGTACTCGATCTGATTCCCGCTTCGGCGCCGACGCTGCTCGTCGCGAACAAGCTCGACCGCGTGACGGACAAGGCCACGCTGTTCCCGTTCATGCAGCAGGTGAGCGCGCTGCGCGAGTTCAAGGAGATCGTGCCGCTGTCGGCGAAGAACCTCGACGACATCAAGCGTCTGATGACGACCGTCCGGCCGTATCTGCCGGAAGGCGATCCGATCTACGGCGAAGACGAACTGACCGATCGCAGCGAACGCTTCCTGGCCGCGGAAATCCTGCGCGAAAAGGTGTTCCGCTGGACCGGCGACGAACTGCCGTACACGAGCACGGTGGTGATCGAGAAGTTCGAAACCGAAGGCCGGCTGCGTCGCATCTTCGCGACGATCATGGTCGAGCGCGACGGTCACAAGGCGATGATCATCGGCCAGAAGGGCGCGAAGCTCAAACAGATCAGCACCGACGCCCGCGTCGACATGGAAAAGCTGTTCGACGGCCCGGTGTACCTCGAAACCTTCATCAAGGTGAAGAGCGGCTGGGCCGACAACGAAGCCGGGCTTCGTGCGTATGGGTACGAATGACGCATGGATGACACTGCCATCCGACGCGGACCCGGACACCACTGAACCGGCCGCGCCGGAACCCGCACGCGCGCCGCGCAAGACGAAAAAGGCCGCGGGGGCGCGTAGTACGGCAAATTCAACCGCAGCGACCGACACCACCAGTAGCGACACACGCAAGACTCCCGTTCGTCGTTCCCCACGCGCAGCCGCGTCCGAATACCGGATCGCGGAGCAACCCGCGTTCGTGTTGCACAGCTATCCCTATCGCGAGACGAGCCTCGTCATCGATGTGCTGTCGCGCGATCACGGGCGTCTTGCGCTCGTCGCAAAAGGCGCAAAGCGGCCGCATTCAGCTCTGCGCGGCGTGTTGCAGACATTCCAGCCGCTTGCGTTATCGTGGTCCGGCAAGGGCGAAGTCCGCACGCTGACCGGTGCCGAATGGGTCGGCGGCATGTTGCCGCTGGCCGGCGATGCGCTGCTGTGCGGCTTCTACGTCAACGAACTGCTGGTCAAGTTCTGTGCGCGTGAAGACCCGCATCCGCAGCTGTTCCAGCACTATGTCGTGACGATGACGCGTCTTGCGCACGACGAACCTCCGGTCCAGGTGCTGCGTTCGTTCGAGCGTGTGCTGTTGCGCGAAACCGGTTACGCACTCGCCCTCGATCGCACCGTTGCACGTCGCGCCGTCGAAGCCGACGGCCGCTACGTGTTCGACCCGGAGCGCGGCGTGCGCGAAGCCACCGACGATCTCCCCACACAATGGCCGGTGATCGCGGGCCAGACCTTGCTCGACATGGAACGCGACGATTACCAACGCCCGCAAACCGTCGCGCAAAGCAAAACGCTGATGCGCTTTCTGTTGAATATCTACCTTGGCGGCACGCCGCTTGCGACGCGCCAGATCCTGATCGACCTGCAGAACTTATGAGCTTCTTTCTTACTTCGCCGACCGCCATCGACCTCGGTGTGAACATCGATCACGTGGCTACGCTGCGCAATGCGCGCGGCACCTCGTACCCCGATCCGATCCGCGCGGCACTGATGGCCGAAGAGGCCGGCGCCGATGCGATCACGCTGCATCTGCGCGAGGATCGCAGGCATATCGTCGACGCGGATGTCCATGCCTTGCGTCCGTTGTTGAAGACGCGCATGAATCTCGAATGCGCGATCACTCAGGAGATGCTCGACATCGCCTGCGGCGTGAAGCCACACGACGTGTGCCTCGTCCCCGAAAAGCGCGCGGAACTGACGACCGAAGGCGGTCTCGATGTCGCCGGTCAGTTCGAGTCGGTGCGCGCGGCCTGCAAGCAACTGGCCGAAGCGGGCTCGCGTGTGTCGCTGTTCATCGATCCCGACGAAGCGCAAATCCGCGCGTCGCACGAAGCCGGCGCACCGGTCGTCGAACTCCACACTGGCCGATACGCCGAAGCGCACGACGCAGGCGAGCAGCAGCGCGAGTACGAGCGGGTAGTGCGCGGCGTCGAGCTCGGTGTATCGCTGGGCTTGAAGGTCAATGCCGGGCATGGGCTGCATTACACCAACGTGCAAGCGATTGCGGCGATCGCAGGCATCGTCGAGTTGAACATCGGCCACGCGATTGTCGCGCATGCGATTTTCGCGGGCTGGGACAACGCTGTGCGCGAGATGAAGGCGATCATGGTCGCCGCGCGTCTCGCCGCGCGCGCGTAGCGCTGACACGGACGCCCGGCACATGGCGATCTACGGCATCGGTACCGACATCGTTCAGGTAAGCCGCGTAGCGGCGGTCATGACGCGCACAAACGGACGGTTTGCCGAGAAGGTGCTCGGACCCGACGAGCTGCGCATCTATCACGCACGCACAGCGCGTTCCGCGGTACGCGGCCTCGCGTTCCTCGCCACGCGTTTTTCGGCAAAGGAAGCGTTCTCGAAAGCGATCGGACTCGGCATGCGCTGGCCGATGACGTGGCGCGCACTGCAGACGCTCAACGAACCGAGCGGCAAACCCATCGTCGTGGCCTCTGGTGAACTCGCCGAATGGCTGGCCACACGCGGCATTACGGCGCGCGTGACGATCAGCGACGAGCACGACTACGCGGTGTCGTTCGTGATTGCCGAGACCGCGGCGGAAAACGCTGCTCCGGCTGCGTCAAGCGGGCCCCTTGTCGATTGAACGCATGATTTCAAACAGCGTGGCGAAGCTCGCCGCGCTTTTCTCTTTCTGGCTTTCCTGTTGCCCTATCTGATGAAAACCACACCTGGACCGGTGATGCTCGACGTGGTCGGCAAGACGCTGACCGACGACGACAAACGCCGCCTCGCGCACCCGATGACCGGCGGCGTGATCCTGTTCGCCCGTCACTACGAGAACCGCGCGCAACTCGGTGCGCTCACGCATGCGATTCGCGAAGTGCGCGAAGACCTGCTGATCGCCGTCGACCACGAAGGCGGTCGCGTGCAGCGTTTTCGTACCGACGGATTTACCGTGCTGCCCGCGATGGGTGTGCTCGGCAAGTTATGGGACGAGGACGTGCTGCACGCGACGAAAGTCGCGACTGCTGTCGGCTATGTGCTCGCGGCGGAGCTGCGCGCGTGCGACATCGACATGAGCTTCACGCCGGTGCTCGATCTGAACTACGGACAGTCGCAGGTGATCGGCGATCGCGCGTTCCATCGCGATCCACGTGTCGTCGCGATGCTGGCGAAGAGTCTGAATCACGGACTCGCGCTAGCGGGCATGGCGAATTGCGGCAAGCACTTTCCGGGGCATGGCTTTGCGCACGCCGATTCGCATGTCGCGATGCCGGTCGACGACCGGCCGCTCGAAGCGATCCTGCGCGACGACGGCGCGCCGTACGACTGGCTCGGTCTGGCGCTTACGGCGGTGCTTCCGGCGCATGTGATCTACTCGAAGGTCGACTCGAAGCCGGCTGGTTTTTCGCGCGTGTGGTTGCAGGAGATCTTGCGCGGCAAGCTGCGTTTTCCTGGCGCGATTTTTAGCGACGATCTGTCGATGGAGGCGGCTCGCCAGGGGGGCTCGCTGACCGAAGCCGCGACCGCCGCGCTCGAAGCCGGTTGTGACATGGTGCTGATCTGCAATCAGCCCGCAGAAGCGGAGAAGGTGCTCGACGCGCTGCGCTTCACGCCGTCGAAAGCGTCGCAGCGGCGTCTGAAGCGCATGCGTCCGCGCGGCAAGGCGCTCAAATGGAGCAAGCTCGCGACCGAGCAGCAGTATCAGCAGGCGCAGGCACTGGTGCGTAGCGTTATGGCGTAGCGCAGTGACGCTGTGACGCTAGCTCTGGCGGCGTGCAATGCGCACGCCGCCAGACCATCAACCACGATCAATTCAACCGCATCCGCTGCAGCTTGTTGTAGAGCGTCTTCGGACTGATACCGAGCAGCGAAGCAGCGCGATGCCGCGTACCGCCGACAGCATCGAGCGTCGCGCGAATCAGCATTTCTTCGACGTCGGCGAGCGGTGTGCCGACCGTCACCTGCACGCGGCTGCCGTTCAGATCGCGTGTGCCCGCCGCACCGGACTCGTCGGCACGCAACGAATCGAGCACGTCACCCGATGCCTGGTACGCACGTCGTACGCGTTCCTGCAATTCGCGCACGTTGCCCGGCCAGTCATACGAAAGGCATTCGCGGATAAAGTTCGGACTCACCAGACGCGTCGAATCCGCCACACCGTGCGCGTTCGCGGCACGGCTCAGCTCGTCGACGAGTGCTTCGGCGAACAGGGCCGGGTCGTCGCTGCGTTCGCGCAGCGGCGGCAGCGTCAGCGAAGCGGCTTCGAGGCGCAGGCCGAGGTCTTCGTGGAGCGAACCGTCGGCAATCGCCGTGCGCGGCGGCTTGCGCGTCGATGCGATCAACCGGAAGTCGGTCACCACCTGGTTGGTCCCGCCGACACGCATGAACGTCTGCGAATCGAGTGCGCGTAGCAGGGCCTCCTGCAATTCGCGCGGCAACTCGGCAATCTCGTTGATGTAGAGCGTGCCGCCGCTTGCCTGTTCAAACAGACCGGGTTCGCGCTGTTCGGCACCGTTGAATGCGCCGCGTTCGTGGCCGAGCAGCAGACTTTCGACCGACCGGTTGCCGCCTTCGCCGAGGGCCGGAGCAATGTCGGCCCGGCAATCGAATACGACGAACGGACCTTTGCGGCGCCGGCTCATCTCGTGCAGCGTGCGTGCCGCGACGCTCTTGCCGGTGCCCGCTTCGCCGGAAATCAGCACGGCGGCTTCGGTTGGGGCGAGCTGTTCGATCGCGTCGTACACATGCTGGATCGCGCCGCTGCGCCCGATCATCGGCCCGAAGCGGCCCAGCTGGCGCAATGTCGTGCGCAGCGTCTGGACTTCTTCGGTCAGCTCGTAAGGACGCGGGATGCGCGCGAGCAGACTGCGCAGACGCGGAATATTGACCGGCTTCAGCAGATAGTCCCAGATGCCGTGGCGCAGCCCTTCGATCGCACTTTCGACGGTCGCATTGCCGGTCATCACGATGACGGGCAAGGCGCCGCCGGGCGGCTGCGCGGGCAGATGTTGCAACAGGTCGAGGCCGCTGCCGTCGGGCAGATTCAGATCGACCAGCACGACATCGGGAATGAAGCGCGTCAATGCGGCGCGCGCTTCGGCAAGCGTCGTGGCGGTGTCGACGGAGAAGCTGTCGGCGGCGAGGATCGCGGACAGGCCGGACAGGCTATTGGGATCGTCTTCGACAATCAGGGCATGTGGCATGGCGAGCGCAAAATTTAAGTGAATCGACAACCGATAATTTTTTCATCCGGACGGCACGTGCTGCGTGCTGCTGGCCGGCGTACCCTTTGAATCAAAGTCGTATGGATCGACCTGCTAATAAGCAGAGAGCATGCCATTGAAAATTATTCAACTAAATCAATTGCTTGAGATTCGCGCTAGTAACAGGACTGGGTTGAGAAAGGCAAATTAGAAAATTTGACCGGTAAAGATTGCTTCAACCATACACGGTCGCGCAAAAAAGAAAAAGCGCCCACGTGGGCGCTTTTTCTTTTTTACCGCTGAGTTGAACCGCCCGAAGCGGTCCCGCTCAGGCCGCCGGTCAGGCGCGGCTGCGGTACTCGTTCGTGCGGGTGTCGATTTCGATCTTGTCGCCGATATTGCAGAACAGCGGCACTTGCAGCTCGTAGCCGGTGTTCAGCTTCGCTGTTTTCAGCACCTTGCCCGACGACGTGTCGCCCTTCACCGCGGGTTCCGTGTAGATGATTTCACGGACCAGCGTGGTCGGCAGTTCGACGGAGATCGCTTTTTCGTTGTAGAAAACGACTTCGCAGGCCATGCCGTCCTGCAGGTAGTTGAGCGCGTCGCCCATCATTTCGGCTTCGACTTCGAACTGGTTGTAGTCGGCGTCCATGAACACGTACATCGGGTCGGCGAAGTACGAGTAGGTGACTTCCTTGCGTTCCAGCTGGACGACGTCGAACTTGTCGTCGGCTTTGTAGACTGTTTCCATGCCTGCGCCCGTCAGCAGATTCTTGAACTTCATCTTGACGACGGCGGAGTTACGGCCCGATTTGTTGTACTCGGCTTTTTGCACCACCATGGCGTCGCTGCCGATCATCACGACGTTGCCCGTGCGGAGTTCCTGTGCGATCTTCATAAAACTGTCCTGTACGAAATAAATTGCCCGAATTCAACTGTGCGAGACGGCCTACGGTTGGCTTGCAATGCTTCCGCGATTTCTGCCGTTTTTGCCGCTTCTTGCGGTCAGGTAATCCTGTTCTCGACGTGTGACCAGCCGACGCTGAAACGGTGCCGCACACCGGGGAGCCGGTGGGGCGCGACGAATTTTCTTCGCCGGGTCCGGACTTCTGGGTGGACCTTTCGCCGTTGCTGCGCGCTGTTGCTTTTGTTTATTGCCAACGACTGGCGCCGCTTGGGCAGCGCTATCCGCTGGATAACCGCTTATTTTAACTGACTTTTTGCAAATTCGGCCAGATTTCCAGCGAGGTCGCCGATGACCGACAGTTCCTGCGCCCATTGGGCCGCACGGGTATCGAAGGCGGCGCGATGTTGCTGGAAATCGGCCCAGTCGGGTTGCCCAACACCGTTCCAGGCGTGCCAGAAGCGGCTGAGCGCCGCAGCCGCTGGACCGGGGAGGGAGGCGGCATAGTGGGCGAGGGCGGCATCGAGCTTCGGCAGATGGGCATCGTCGGCTTGTGGATAGATGTGCCAGACAAATGGCCGCGCGGCCCACTGCGCCCGGACGAACGAGTCCTCGCCGCGGACGAAATTGATGTCGCTGGCCCAGAGCAGCCGGTCGTAGCCCGGTTGGTCGGTGAACGCGAGCGCATGGGCGCGCAGATTGCCGCGCGACGCGTGGTGGCCCGCAGCAAACGACCTTGCGCCGAAGAAGCGCGCCACCGCGCCCGAGATGCGACCTTGCGGCACCAGCAGTACGACTTGCCCGGTGCCGTCGCGCCACTGCTCAAGCAGGCTGTCGACGGCGGGGTTCTCGTAGGCGAATAACGAAACGACGGTTGCGTCGGCATCCGGCGGTGGAGTGCCGGTCGCGTGATGCCACCAGGCGGCGCGGGTATCCGATGAGTTTTCGAACGCCGCTCGCGCAGCGTCTAGCGTGCGCTCCTTCAGCACGCCGCCCGTACCGGCCCCGAGGCCCGGGAAGAAAAACGTCTTGATGAGCGGATAGCGCGGATGCGGCGACGAGCGCAGATGAAAATCGGCGACCCAATCTTCGCCGCTCAGATACTCGAGGTTCAGCCATACCGGCGCGCGTTCGCGGCGTGCCATTGCCGCGACGTACACGGGCGGCAGTTCGCAACCGAACGCTTCGATCACGACATCCGCGACCTCGATCGTCTCGCCAGCATGCGTGGGTTCGTGCCAGTGTTCGATCGCGATGCCGTCTACGGTTTGCCGGGCACGCGCGGTGTCGAGTGCAGGGCAAAGCTTCTGGAACGCATGCAGATCGTCGACGAATATGCGCACCTGCCAGCCATGCTCGCCGGCCAGTTGTCGCGCGAGACGCCAGCACACGCCGATGTCGCCGAAGTTGTCGATGACCGCGCAAAAGATGTCGCACGCGATATCGGTCGGCGCGTGTGTCGTGTCGGTCGAGGGCACGGAAGAAACGGCAGTGGAAGACGAGGCGGAGGACATGGCGGCGAGCGCCCGGCGGCCGGGCGCGTGCGGAATGTTCTAAACTGACGATTCTAAAGCAGCTACCGCTGTCCGTTCATCTGCTTGCTCCGCGCACCGTCGCGCGGTGCCGATTTCTACCCCGCATGACTCGAACCGACGTTTCCCCCGCTTCTGGCACACCCGCCGCAGCCGAGCCCTTCGATGCGAAGAAGGTGCTCGTCCAGTTGCCGCATCTGCCAGGCGTCTACCGCTATTACGACGTGCACGGCGCCGTGCTGTATGTGGGCAAGGCGCGCGATCTCAAGAAGCGCGTGTCCAGCTACTTCACGAAGACGCTGCTGTCGCCGCGCATCGCGATGATGGTGACGCGCATCGCGCGCATCGAAACGACGGTCACGCGCTCCGAAGCCGAAGCGCTGCTGCTCGAAAACAATCTGATCAAGGCGCTCGTGCCGCGCTACAACATCCTCTTTCGCGACGACAAGTCGTATCCGTATTTGAAGCTCACCGGGCATGCGTTTCCGCGCATGGCGTACTACCGCGGCGCCGTCGATCGCAAGAACCAGTACTTCGGTCCGTTTCCGAGCGCATGGGCGGTGCGCGAAAGCATCCAGATCCTGCAGCGCGTGTTTCAGTTGCGCACCTGCGAAGACTCGGTGTTCAACAATCGCACGCGACCTTGCCTGCTGCATCAGATCGGCCGTTGCACGGCACCGTGTGTCGGCGCGATCAACGAAGAGGACTACGCGCACGATGTGGCGAACGCATCGCGTTTTCTGCTCGGCCGGCAGAGCGAAGTGATGAACGAGCTCGAGCAGAAGATGCACGCATTCGCCGCCAAACTGAAGTTCGAACAGGCGGCAGCGGTGCGCAACCAGATGAGTTCGCTGTCTACTGTGCTGCATCAGCAGGCGATCGAAGTCGGTGGTGACAGCGACGTCGATATTCTTGCGGTCGTCGCGCTGGGCGGCCGCGTCTGCGTGAATCTCGCGATGGTGCGCGGTGGGCGGCATCTCGGCGACAAGGCGTATTTCCCTGCGCATGTCGAGAGCGTGCTGACTCTCGAAGAGGGCGGCCCGGGTGCCGACGACGAGGTGCAGGCACCGCTCGTGGACGATGCATCTATCGTTGCCGAAGCAGTATCGCAACTCGGGGATTTGCCTTCGCGTACTGACGAAGTTTCTGCGCAACGAAGCGATGATGAAGAAGAGAGCGATGCCGATGCCGACGCAGACGAGACCGACGAAGCCGAAGCATCAAAAGAAGCCATAGACGGTCCGGTCAGCACCGGCCGTAAGCGCCTGCCAACCGGCATCGAGGCCGAAGTGCTCGAAGCTTTTATTGCGCAGCACTACCTGGGCAATCGTGTGCCACCGGTCATCGTGGTGAGCCACGCGCCGGCGAATCGCGAACTCGTCGATCTGCTGATCGAACAGGCCGGCCACAAGGTCACGGTGCTGCGGCAGCCGCAAGGGCAGAAGCGCGCATGGCTCGGTATGGCCGAGCAGAATGCACGGCTCGCACTGGCACGGCTGCTGTCGGAGCAGGGTTCGCAACAGGCGCGTACGCGCGTGCTTGCCGACACACTCGGTCTCGAATGCGAGGACCTCGCGCAGTTACGCATCGAATGTTTCGACATCAGCCATACGATGGGCGAGGCGACTCAGGCGTCGTGCGTCGTCTATCACCATCACAAGATGCAGTCGGGCGAGTATCGCCGCTACAACATCAACGACATCACGCCTGGCGACGACTATGCGGCGATGCGTCAGGTGCTGACGCGGCGCTACGAAAAGATGGTTGCGCAAGCGGCGGCGAATGCTGCTTCTGATGCGACCGAAGCTGCTGGATCTGCTGAGCCGCAACCCGATGTTGCCCCCGAAGCCGCCCCCGATGCAGCCGTCGGTACCGCTGCCGAATCTGCCACCCCAAGCGCCACACTGCCGAACATCGTATTGATCGACGGCGGTAAAGGTCAGGTTGAAATCGCGCGACAGGTGTTCACCGAACTCGGTCTCGATCTCGGCATGCTGGTCGGAGTCGCGAAGGGCGAGGGGCGCAAGGTCGGACTCGAGACGCTGGTGTTCGCCGACGGCCGGCCGTCGCTTGAACTCGGCAAGGAGAGCGCCGCGTTGATGCTCGTCGCACAGATTCGCGACGAGGCACACCGCTTCGCGATCACGGGCATGCGCGCAAAGCGTGCTAAAACACGCCAGACGTCGCGGCTCGAAGAGCTCGAAGGCATCGGTGCGAAGCGTCGTCAGCGGTTGCTGGCGCGGTTCGGCGGATTGCGTGGCGTCGTGGCGGCGAGTATCGACGATCTCGCGAGCGTCGAAGGCATTTCGCTCGCACTCGCCGAACAGATTTACCGGCAACTCCATTGATACCGCATTTTTTCGCGTCTTCGTCAGATTCATCGAGGCGCGCCGCACCGCGTTACCGGGCCAGGCCACGTTGCTTGTGGCAGGCCCGGCGACGCGGCACAATTGCAACTCCCTTGTCAGAAGCAGCGCCTGCCCATGCCGTTTAATTTCCCGATCTTTCTGACGTGGCTGCGGATCGTGCTGATTCCGCTTGTCGTAGGCGTGTTTTATCTGCCCGACATGATGATGAGCCCGCTACACCGTAACTGGGCTGCCGCGGCGATCTTCATTCTGGCGGCGCTGACCGACTGGTTCGATGGCTTTCTGGCCCGTAAATGGAACCAGACGTCCGCGTTCGGCGCCTTCCTCGACCCCGTTGCCGACAAACTGATGGTGACCGCGGCGCTGCTCGTGCTGGTACAGGTCGCGCGACTCGACTCGGCAATCGCGTTGGTGATTGTCGGCCGGGAGATTGCGATTTCGGCCCTGCGCGAGTGGATGGCGCAGATCGGCGCGTCGAAAAGCGTGGCGGTCAATTCGCTCGGCAAGTTCAAGACGGCCTGCCAGATGGTCGCGATCCCGATGCTGCTGTTCTACGGTCCGGTGCCGTTCGGCGGCGGGATCGTCGTCGATACGCGCGTGTGGGGGCTGTGGCTCATCTATCTGGCCGCGGTCCTGACGATCTGGTCGATGCTGTATTACATGAAGCTCGCGTGGCCGCAGATTCGCGAGCGCGGCGGAATGGCCTGACGCCGCCAGGAGCCCGGCCCGCCTGAACGGCCGCCTTCGAAGGGCTTGACACGTTTCAGCGGTTTATACATAATCTCGTTTCTCCGCTGCGGGCAGGTCTGGCGCAGCAGGGTACATGCAGTAAAACGCGGGAGTAGCTCAGTTGGTAGAGCGNGCGCAACCTTGCCAAGGTTGAGGTCGCGAGTTCGAGCCTCGTCTCCCGCTCCAGATTTGAAGCAGCGTTTGCATGCCGTGTCGAGTGAACGTTGTTGTACATGCAGTAAAACGCGGGAGTAGCTCAGTTGGTAGAGCGCAACCTTGCCAAGGTTGAGGTCGCGAGTTCGAGCCTCGTCTCCCGCTCCAGACATACGGGGAAGCAACGCTTCCCTTTTTGTTTGGCCGGCCGGTTGGCCATTGCACCCATCTGCGAACCGTTGCAGTTGAAGTGAAGACGACGGTTCGGTAGTCCGCTTACGGCGCGATAGCAAAGCGGTTATGCAGCGGCCTGCAAAGCCGTCCAGGCCGGTTCGACTCCGGCTCGCGCCTCCAGCAGTTGAAAAAAGAAAAGCCCCGACTTGTCGGGGCTTTTCTTTTTGGAGCACGCGTCTATCTTTGTGGCGCAGTTGCCAAGGCGCCTGTGGAGCAGGGCCGGCTTACCCAGCACCAGACTGCGTAAGCAACTCTGCTGCATAACGCCGATAGATCCAGGCCGAACCGGCTGACACGACCACTACTGCTGGAATGGAAAGCAGGTCCTGTATGGACTTCGTGAGGAGACCGCGATTCTCGGCGAGTGCTCCCGGGAATATTCCGGCAACGGCTCCGGCTATCACTCCAACTATCAGCGCGACGAAGGCAAGTGTCAGCGAGATCGCCAGATAGGTTCCAAGGATGCCCAGGCAGTGTCCGCGCGAGTCGCGCCAGGCAGCGCGCCAGTGCAGCGGCATGCCGATTGCAACATGAATGGGTAGCAGACTGAGCCGTACATGTACCCATATAGCGAACATGACGACGATGCAGATGACTACTGCGCCGGAGGCAAGCTCGTGCACGCGAATGCCGAGCATGTGAAACGCAACGATCATGAGGATGACGATCACCGCCATGAGCGCCATCGTGCAGGCCGCGAAGCCATAAACCAGTCCGCCGTACTTCAGATAGCTCCAGCAAGCAGATGCGCGTGCGATCGCAGTTTCATGGCGGAGCAATACGTGTCGTAGTGTTTGCACGGCTGAGACGGTGATGAGCAGAAGTCTGAGTAACCACAGTGCACCGAGCGCAAGAAATACAGAAAACGAATGCGATCCACGCAGTTCATTCCTTGCGACACCAATGAAGAAGAGGCCTGCCGAGAGCGCGACAACGAATAGAGGGTACCTCCCGATGAAGTTCGCTGCGTCGCGCCACGCGCCCTCGACACATTGCTCGAACGTAACCTTATTCATTCCCGTCCCCCGTTCTGCGCTTCGGTAGCGTTGACATGGCGCAATGGAATCTGATGCGCTCACGGTTGATGTATTGGACTATTTCTGTATTCGCTTTAGGCGCGGCGCCATGATTTTGCCACGGTCGTCACGCCTATGCCGCCTCGTTGATCCCCAATGCTAATATGCCCCACGTCTGTCCAGAGAGGTGAGCCATGCGCGCAAGCAAGCGCCAGCAAGTCGTGGATACAGCGACCGCGCTCTTTTCGAAGCACGGTTTTCATCCTGTCGGGGTCGACTGGATCATCGACGATTCAGGCGTAGCGAGGATGACGCTGTACCGGCACTTCGCGGGCAAGGACGATCTCGTTAGGGAAGTGCTGGAGCAGCGCTACACGTATATCGTCGGCAGTCTCGAGCAGAGCGTGTTGCCGCTCGTCGACCCGACCGATCGCGTGAAGGCCATCTTCGACTGGTACGGCGCGTGGTTTCACACGCCTGAGTTTGCCGGCTGCCTGTTCGAGCGGGCGCTGGCGGAGTTCGGAACGACGTATCCGAAAGTGTCGGAGGTGGCGATCCGCTACCGTCAAAAGATTGCGAACTGGATCGCCGAATTGCTCGCCGATGTCGTGTCGCCCGATGCCGCGAAGCAACTGGGCAACGTTTTCATGATGCTGCTCGACGGTGCGACGGTCGAGGCGCGTGCCGTCAACGATCCGGTTGCTGCAGTGCGTGCGTGGCAGGCCGCCGAGTCACTGCTGAATCAGGCGAGGATTCAGTCGCACGCGTTGGCCGAAAGCACGCGTTGATACCGCATCCTTCAATCCGCATGCGACTTCAGAATACCGGGCAACTCCTTCAATAACGCAT
The DNA here is from genome assembly GCF_030464945.1 of Paraburkholderia sp. CHISQ3. Classification (NCBI taxonomy): domain Bacteria; kingdom Pseudomonadati; phylum Pseudomonadota; class Betaproteobacteria; order Burkholderiales; family Burkholderiaceae; genus Paraburkholderia; species Paraburkholderia sp. CHISQ3. The sequence goes on along the minus strand of NZ_JALPRG010000002.1, from coordinate 153,729 downwards.
CGCGATTCCGCATGCCGGTCGTACCAGGCTCCTTCCTTTCGTCCTGCGTCAGACGCGCGAACACGACGGTCTGCGTTCCTTTCGTCGCCCACCCGACGAACCAGCCATAGCCATGAGCGGTATCGTCGGTGCCGTCCGCTGCGCGCGGAAAACCGGTGCCGGGTTTGCCGTGCACGTCCCAGCCGCCGGGTAACCGGGTCACTTCCGTGATCTGGTTCGTCATGTCATACGCATGGGCGCTAACGGGCAAGCGCCGGTTGACGACCTTCTCCAGAAACGACACTTGCTCAAGCGGAGATATCTGTAGCGAAGAATCGACCCACGCGTGCACGAGGCCATTATGTTTGCCCGGGTCACCGGACAGATCGCGATTGCCGTACTGGAACGCGTCGACATATTGCTGGACGCGCGCTGCGCCGAGAGACTGCGTGACCTGCTGCGAGAACCACACGACCGAGTACTTGATCCACCGTGTCGGGTCCGTAGTCTGACGCCAGTCCGGACCACCCCAGTCGGGGTAGCTTTCGCGAAACGGCAGTGCCGGCGTGTGCGCATCCTTCAGAAAGCCCGAGTCGAAACCCATCAGGCTAATCGCGATCTTGAAGGTGGACGCGGACGTCACACGTTCGTTGCACTCGCCTTGCTGCATGAAGATTTTCTGGGACCCGGCATCGGCCATCACTGTGCAGATCGTTCTGGCTTGCACAGAAGAAGCGGCGAGTCCGGCTGTGGCAAGGCTCAACAAAAAGCGTCGCAGGTACATCGATTCGCCTCCGTGGCGGGGTGATTGGCGACCGGTTGCTGGTTGATCGAGCATGTCGCAGCGCAGACTATCGCCGGTTTCCGCCCCATCGACAAACGATGATAAATTGACGCACCCACAAGAAAAGCTAATGCCAGACCCATGCGACTCCAGTTACCGCTCAACGCGCTGCGCGCATTCGAATCGTCAGCGCGACATCTGAGTTTTACCAAGGCGGCGCTCGAACTGAGTGTCACGCAAGCCGCCATCAGCCAGCAGGTCAGGATGCTCGAAGCTCGGCTCGGCACGGCGCTCTTCAAGCGCTTGCCGCGCGGACTCGCGATGACCGACGAGGGCCTCGCGCTCTGTCCGGTATTGACCGAAGCATTCGATCGTATGGAAGCGGTGCTGCGGCAATTCGAAAACGGCCGCTTTCACGAGGTGCTGACGGTCGGCGTGGTGGGTACGTTTGCTGTCGGCTGGTTGATGCCGCGGCTCACTGCATTTCGCGCCACGCATCCGTTTATCGAGTTGCGTCTCATGACGAACAACAACGTCGTCGATCTTGCCACCGAAGGACTCGATTTCGCGATCCGCTTCGGCGACGGTACATGGCCCGGTTCGCTCGCGCTGAAGTTGCTCGATGCGCCGCTGTCGGTGCTGTGCCTTCCCGAAGTCGCGAGGCGCCTGAAGGTGCCCGGCGATCTCGCCGGTGAAACGCTGCTGCGCTCGTACCGCATCGGCGACTGGACCAACTGGTTTGCCGCGGCACAGATTCCGCCGCGTCCGGTGCGCGGCCCCGTGTTCGATTCATCGCGGCTGATGGTCGAGGCCGCGATGCAGGGCGCCGGCGTCGCGCTCGCGCCGACCGCGATGTTCGAGCACGAGATACGCGCGGGCCGCCTCGTCCAGCCGTTCGATATCGAGGTCGATTCGGGCAGTTACTGGTTGACCATGCAGAAGGGCAAGGCACCGACCCACGCGATGCGCGTCTTTAACGACTGGATCGTGGGAGAGGTCAGCGGGGAAACGATCGACACGTCGTTCGAAGCGGCCACGGTTTCGTCCTGATGCGCTTCGCCATTGCGTTCTGAGTAAGTCGATTGTAACTATCGGTAAAGTGTTCCGTGCACATCAATGTTAAATGCGCGCAGGCCATTTTTGCCGATCCTTATCTGTCGCCCTTTTGCGGTCGACATACGTTAAATGGCGTGCACGTCGGCGGCTTTTCTGAGGCACATGGGGCGTACAGGCCGTTACAACTTGCCGTTGAATTCATTCTCCTTACAATCCACACTGCGCTCCATCTTCACTCAAGGGCCATCGCCCGGAGATCATGATGGACAACGCAAATCAGTCATCCAGTCGCATTCATCCGCTCGTCGCAACCGCGGCCGGCGCCGTCATTCTTGCGAGCGCCGTTGGTATCGCAGCGATGACCGGCATTCTCCCGAAAGCACATAGCGACGATGCACCGTCCACGGCGCAACAACAAAGCGCCCAGGTCGCGGCGGCTTCCGCTACGCCCGCTGTGCAGCCTGCACCGGTTGTCCAGGCTCAGCAGCCTGTGGTCCAGCAACCTGCCGCACCGGTGGTGCGCCGGCCTGTCCATGTCGCGTCGCGCCCCGTGCATACCGCACCGCGTTATGAGCCCCAACCGCAGCCTCAAGTGATCGTCGATCGCGATGTCGGCACCGTCGAATCGATTACGCCGGTTACGCAGCAAGGCCATGGCACCGGCCTCGGTGCTGTCGGCGGCGCGGCGGCAGGTGGCCTGCTCGGCAACCAGTTCGGACGCGGCAACGGCCGCACTGCGGCGACGATCGTCGGCGTACTGGCGGGTGGCCTTGCGGGTAACACGGCCGAGCAGCATCTGCGCAGCGAGACCGACTACCAGGTCCGTGTACGGATGGCCGACGGCACGACGCGTGTGATGACCTATCAGCGTCCGCCTGAATTCGGCGTCGGTCAACGTGTACGGGTCGACGACAACGGAATTGTCGGCGCGGGCTAACGAAATATCGTTCGTCGCGGCCCTGGTGTTGCCGGTACCTGGCAGACCTGCGAATTCACTCGCATAGCCTGTCTATGCGTTATGAGTGCCTGCGGGTCTCATGTCCGGATCCGGTGTGCGCGACGACCGATGTACTTCCGATGGCGAATCGTGCAATTCGACTGAACCGCATGAGTCCGTGCCGGTCGTAGGTGTCAAAAGCACTATAGTAAGTAGAAACAACTTCAGTCGACCCAAGGAGGATGAGTATGAAAGTACGCACGTATCGCGCCGCAGCTACAGGAATCCTGTTCGCCGCATTGCTGCCGTTTTCGGCCGCGCATGCGCAACTCGGCAATCTGCTGCCAGGGGGCGGGTCGAACAGTTCGTCGTCTGGTGGACTTGGAAGTCTCGGTGGGCTCGGCAGCTCGTTGTCGGGGTCGTCGCTGACCTCGGGCAGCACGGGCAACGTCGCCGGCGTGCTGCAGTTCTGCATCAAGAACAACTACCTGAGCGGCGACAGCGCGTCGTCCGTCAAGGACTCGCTGATGAGCAAGCTGCCCGGTGGTTCGTCCACTTCGGATAGCGGCTACACGCAGGGCTCCCAGGGCATCCTGAGCGGCAGCAACGGCAAGCAGGTCGACCTGAGCGGCGGTGGCGGCCTGAAAGAGCAGGTGACGAAGCAGGTCTGCGACAAGATCCTGTCGCAAGGCAAGTCGCTGCTGTAAATGCATGACGCGGTACGCTACATGGCAATGACCAGGCAGCGTACCGCGTACCGCGCATCGACCTAGTCGTTGCTATGCAGCGCGGTGTTCAATCCTCCCCAACGGGATGAATCGGTAGCGAGTACTTCTACCGCCCCCGTCTGGCTGTTTCTGCGAAACAGCAACCCCGAGCGACCCGATAGCGTCCGCGCAGCGACTACGCTGCCATCGGGCATCTTCACTTTCGTCCCCGCAGTCACGTAGAGGCCCGCTTCGACGATGCATTCGTCGCCAAGCGAAATGCCGATGCCCGCGTTCGCGCCGAGCAGGCTGCGCTCGCCGATCGCATTCTTCGTCTTGCCGCCGCCGGACAGCGTGCCCATGATGGACGAACCCGCACCGACGTCTGAATTCTTGCCGACCGTCACACCGGGTGTCACGCGGCCTTCCACCATCGATTCGCCCAACGTTCCCGCATTGAAGTTCACGAAACCTTCGTGCATCACGGTGGTTCCCGCGGCCAGATGCGCGCCGAGTCTCACGCGGTCTGCATCGGCAACGCGCACACCGTCGGGCACGACGTAGTCGGTCATGCGCGGGAAGCGGTCGACCGACGCCACCGTCAAGTGATGAAACTCGGCCGCCACGCGGTCGCGCAGCACATCGACCTTGTCGGGCAGCACGGGCCCGGCCGAGGTCCACGCCACGTTCGGCAGCCAGCCGAAAATTCCGTCCAGATTGATCGCGTTTGGCTGCACGGTCCGCTCCGATAGCAGGTGCAGCCGAAGGTACGCATCTTCCGTCGAGACGGGCGGCGCGTCGAAGGATTCGATCGTGATGTCGACGAAGTCGCCTGCAATCAGTCCGACTTTCTCCGCGAGGCAACCGCGCTTTAGCTGCGCGCCCGTTTGCGGGAACCACACGTCGATCGTCTTGCCGGTTTCGGTGTCCCGGTAGCGGTGGCCGGTTCGTTGAAGCGTCGTCATCGAAGATTCTCCTTTCTGTGCCGCGATATCGCGAAGTCGATCACTGCAGGGCCGCGGCCTGCCTGCGCCACGCAAGCGGTGCAACGGCGAGCACGAACACAAGGAACACGACCTGCGATAGATAGAACGGCGCTGTCCACAGGCCGGCCATCGCCACATAGTACGTGTTGTGCACGACGTCGCTGACGATGATCAGCACCGTCAGCACGATGCCTGCGCGCGGTCTCACGAACAGCAGCACGATCGCGAGCGGATCGAACAGCGTCAGCGCGCTCCAGTAGATGCGGCTCGCGAGCGGTGCGCGCGAGCCGAAGCCATAGTCCCACAACACACCGTGCTGCACGACAGCGATGACATGATTGACGCTCGCGGCGAGCAGACAGATTGCGAACACGAGACGGATCACGAGCGAGGTGCGTGTCATGGGAGTGGGGCAGTGAATCGCGAAGTGGCACGAGACGACGATGGTAGCCGATGCGGCGATGAGCTCGGCGCGTAGCGCTACCCGGTCGCTCGAAAAGACAACCGCGAGAGAACCTTCAACGCGCGCACTTGGCGATCACCGGCCGGTCCCGGCATAATCGAGCCATCCGCTCACGCCTCGCGCACTTTCTCAACCACACTCCATGACCGATCCCCAGCACGCCGACGCACATGCGGCGACCTCCCACTTCGAATGGCGCTGGAAAGCGTTCGACGACCTTGCTCCCGCCGAGGTCTACGACATTCTCGCTGCCCGCAGTGCCGTGTTCGTGGTCGAGCAGAATTGCGTATATGGCGATGTCGATGGGCTCGATACGCAGGCGTGGCATCTGAGTGCGTACAGCACCTTCAGCCATGCGCGGCCGGCGCTTGCCGGTTATCTACGCGTGCTGCTGCCGGATATCAACGACGCCGATATCCGCATCGGCCGCGTACTGACGATGCCTGATTTTCGCGGCATGGGTATCGGTCGCGCGCTGCTCGAGCGCGCATTGACTCATATCTACGCGCAGTGGCCCGGCGTGCCGATTCGTCTGCATGCGCAGGCGCATTTGCAGCCGTTCTACGGCGCGTTCGGTTTTGAGCCGATCTCCGATGAGCATGAAGAAGACGGCATTCTGCACGTCTGGATGCGTTCGGCCTGAAGGAACCGGCGGCGCGAGGTGTTCGCCAACGCGCCGTCGCTTGACGTAATCAGTTGCGCGCGGGTTGCGGGCGCGACGTATCCACTACATTCGACGTAAGCGAGGAAGGCCCGCGCGGTGCGGACGCCGGCGGCCCCACATGCCGGGTGCGCAATCGTGCCCGTGCCGACAGTCGCATCCAGTTGCGCAGCGCGAACACCGCGCCGATCACGCTCATCATCGAACCGGGAATCCACAACAGAAGGCCGCCGATCTGCTGATCGCGCATCGGGCTAAGCCACGTGAACGCGCGTCCGCAGATCGAATACACCGGGTACAGTTCGCGCGACGAAAAGAAGATGAACGCACCGAGCACGATCTGCGGCGGAATCGCAGCGATCACGACAAGTACCCGCCGTCCCGGCGAGAGTCGCGCGGGCGGAGCCGGTCGCGGGTCGAGCACGAGCCACCAGAACATCAGGCCGTCGATCGCCATGCTCCAGTTCATCACGCGATACAGCCGCCAGTCGAGCATCGCGACGAAGTGAATCGGCGACAGCAACCAGAAGTAGATCAACCCGACGAACAGCGCGACCGCGACGACCGGATGCATCAGCACATCGAGAATCGCACGCACCGGGCGCGCCGCAAGCGTAGGGCGCACGAAGCGCTGCCGCCAGCGGAACGGGATGCCCGCGCGCAACGCGGCACCTGGATAGGACAGCGCGATAAAGAACGGACCGAGGTGATGCAACACGAGATGCTGCGTGCGATGCATGAAGAACTCATGCTCGAAGAAGTAATCGAGCCGCGTATGCAGTACGACGTACAGCGCACCGAGTCCGAACCAGAACGAGATGCGCCGGCGCACCGACACCTTGGCCTTGTGCGCCCCACGTGCGAACAGGATCGCCGCGGTCAGCATGACGATGACTACGGTCGGCGACGGTTCCCACGGGTCGAGCCAGTAGAGCAGGTTCATCGTGTGCGATCAGTTTTGCTGGGCAGGCGGTTTGACTGCAAACGGCGTGTCGAGCGTTTCGCCGTCGGAGAAGTGCAGTTGCAGATGCACGGTGTTGCCGGGGGCGATCGGATGCTTTGCGTCTTCGAGCATCAGGTGATAGCCGCCCGGTGCAATCGATACGCTACCGTGCGCGGGCACGGTCAGCTTGTCGACCATCACCATCTTCTGCGTCGAGCCCGCCGATACCGTTTGATGCAGCATCGCGCTGCCGTAGTCGCTGCTCGAGACGTCGACGAGATCGACCGGTTTGTCGCCGCGATTGGCGAGTGTTACGTAGCCCGCAGCAGGCAGCGTGCCGGGCAGCCAGCGGACCCAGGCGTTCTGCGCGGTGATGACCGGTGTAGCCGCGGCGGCATGTGCGAGCGGTGTTGTGATGCCCGCAAAGGCAAACGCACAGAGGCCAGCAGCGGTGCGTGCAAATCGGCGTGAAGTGAGCGAAATCGTCATGGCGGGGCGAGCAAACAAAGATCAGGAATGAGCGTCGATGATACGACGCACGTCGTGGGCGATGACGTCGGGCGAGTCTTGATCGGTGGCGAGCAGGCGCGCGTGGCCCTCGGCATCGAAGATGTACACGGCCGAACTGTGCGTCACTTCATAGTCGCCGTTCGGATCGCGCTTTTCCATCTGGTAGGCGACACGGTAGCGCTGCGCCATCGATTCGATCTGCCTGTCGCTGCCCGTCAGGCCGCGCGCATGTTGCGCATCGAATGCGCCGAGATACTCGTGCAGCGCTTTCGGGGTATCGCGTGCCGGGTCGACGGTCACGAACAGGATGCGCACCTGCTGTGCATCGGGACCGAGTTGGGTCAGCACCTGCATCAGCCGCGCCATCGTCTCCGGGCAGACATCGGGGCAGTGCGTGTAGCCGAAATAGACCAGCGACGTGCGGCCCTTGAACGTATCGCCGGTGGCGGGTTTGCCGTCGTCGCCGGTGAGCGAGAACGAGAGATCCGGCAGGTGGCCGGTCACATCGGTCAGTTTCCAGGGCTCGGCTTCGCGCGAGCAACCGGTTAGCGTGCCGGCTGCGCCCAGTATGCCGAGCGCGGCGCACAGAACGAGCATGCGCGGGAGCCGCGTGCGTATCAGGCTCGCGCGACGGCGAAGCGGTTGCATTTGCATGGTCTAGCGGAAGAATTCAGGGGAACAAAGGCTGTGGCGGGCACTCGATTCAATACCGGACGCGGGCGGCACAGGCCATCGTGGCTGCGACTCTAGCGCAAATCGCCGGCCCACGTCGCCGCAACCGGGCGAGCCCGCGCCGGACGAGGCAATATGCCGCAGAGCGCTGAAAGCACATTGAAATCAGATCGTTTTGCTTTTGAACGAAGTAGCCCGACCCGATCGGCCTGTAACGCCCGCCGGCATTGCGCGCAGGCTGACTTTCTCGAAAAATGAACGGATGCGCGGTAAGATGCGCACACTTTTCCGGCTGCACCCAGCTGAGAGGCAAGATAAAACCGATGCAAGCACTTCCGGCTGTTCTGTCTCCTGCGGAGACCGCATTCTTCTTCGACTTCGACGGTACGCTCGTCGAACTGGCGCCGACACCCGACGGCGTACTCGTGCAACCCGACACCCTCGAGCTACTCACCGAACTGCGGCGCCTGACCCATGGCGCGGTGGCGATCGTGTCGGGGCGCGGCATCGACAGCATCGACGCGTTTCTCGGCATGCCCGATCTGCCGATCGCGGGTCTGCACGGCGCCGAGCGGCGCGACGCGAACGGCGATACCCAGCGCATCGGTTTTAACGACGAACGTCTGCTGCGCATGGAGCAGGTGCTCGCGCAGGTCGTGAACCAGAACCCCGGCATGCTGCTGGAGATCAAGGGCGCCGCGATCGCGTTGCACTACCGTAATGCGCCGGATCGCGAGCCGCTTGCCCGCGAGGCCACCGGCCGTCTCGTTGCCGACTATCCGGACACGTACGTGCTGCAACCCGGCAAGATGGTCTACGAGATCAAACCGAAGGACGTCGACAAGGGTCGCGCATTGCGCGCGTTTCTCGACGAACCGCCGTTCGCGGGACGTCGTCCGGTGTTTGTCGGCGACGATCTGACCGACGAAAAGGGTTTCGCCGTCGTCAACGAATACGGTGGCGTGTCGATCAAGGTTGGAGCCGGCGACACGATCGCACACAGCCGCGTCGACTCCGTGCGCGCGCTGCATGTGTGGCTGGCTGCGCTTGTCGCAGCGGCACGCGGTGCATGAATGAGCGTAGTCGAATGAACGTGATGGGACTGTTTTTGCACGGAGCATGCAGGCCATGAGCCGACTGATCATCGTATCGAATCGTGTGGCGCCGATTTCGGAGGGCGGTCCTGCGGCCGGCGGCCTCGCGGTTGGCGTGTACGACGCGCTGAAGGAAACCGGCGGCATGTGGTTCGGATGGAGCGGCGACGTGCTGAGCTCCGGGCAGCCGCAGATCAAGGTCGAAGAACGCGGACCCGTCACGTTCGCGACGATCGGCCTCGTGCGGCGCGACTATGACCAGTACTACCGCGGTTTTTCGAATGCGACGCTGTGGCCCGCCTTTCACTATCGCGCGGATCTGCTGCAGTACGACCGCCACGAGTTCGAAGGCTACTGCCGCGTGAACGCGTGGCTCGCGCAGCAACTGGTGCCGCTGCTGCGGCCCGACGATGTGATCTGGGTGCACGACTATCACCTGATCCCGTTCGCCCAGGCGTTGCGCTCAGCCGGTGTGAAGAATCGCATCGGCTTTTTCCTGCATATTCCGTTTCCCGCTTCGCAGGTACTGCTGGCGGTGCCGCCGCATCGCGCGCTGGTCGAGGCGCTGTGTTCGTTCGATCTGCTCGGCTTCCAGACGGCCCCCGATCTGCGTGCGTTCTGCGATTACATCGTCAATGAGGCAGATGGAACTGTCGAAGCATCGCGTGGCCGGCCAACCGTCGTGCGCGCGTTCGGCAGAACGTTATATGCCGCCGATTACCCAATCGGCGTCTATCCCGACGAGATCGCGGAACTCGCCAAAGCCGGCGAGCGCGGCAAGCCCGTACGCACGATGAAGGCGACGCTGCACGCACGCAAGCTGATCATGAGCGTCGACCGGCTCGACTATTCGAAGGGACTGGTGGAGCGTTTCCGTGCGTTCGAGCGGCTGCTCGAACAGACGCCGGCGCAACGCAACAAGGTGTCGTTCCTGCAGATCGCACCGCCGACGCGTGCCGATCTGCACGCCTATCAGGACATTCGCTTGCAGCTCGAGAGCGAGTCGGGCCGGATCAATGGGCGCTTTGCGGAGCTGGACTGGACGCCGATCCTGTATATCCATCGGCAGTACGAGCGCTCGGTGCTGGCAGCGTTGTTTCGTACCGCGCATGTCGGCTATGTCACACCGTTGCGCGACGGCATGAACCTCGTCGCAAAGGAATATGTATCGGCGCAGGACCCGGAGAATCCCGGGGTGCTGGTGCTGTCGCGATTTGCCGGCGCGGCGCAGGAGTTGCACGGCGCATTGATCGTCAATCCGGTGGATATCGACGGGATGGCGGACGCGCTGGCGGCCGCACTAACGATGCCGCTCGAAGAACGACAGGCGCGCCATCGGGACATGATCGTGCAACTGCGGGAGAACAACGTGTCGGTGTGGCGCGATAACTTCATGCGCGATCTGCAGCGCTCGGGCGATGCGGCGTTGGGGCGGGGTGCGGATGCTGGGCCTGCGACGGCTGCGGGCTGATCGACGGTCCTGCGCACGGTATAGAAACCGCTACGGCAGCAGATTAAACGGTAGCCGGAACGCCCCGGCTACACCATCGCACTTCCCTCAAGCAACGTGCTGTTCGTCGACCTTCTTGCCGCCGATGTGCAGCGTCGTGCCCTTGCCATATTGCTTCGTGAGCAGATCGCGATAAATCCCCGGGCGATTGCGCAGTTCTTCGGGGGTGCCGTCGTCGATCACCTTGCCGGTGCTCATCACGATGATCCGGTCGAAGTTGTGCAGCGTCGACAGCCGGTGCGCGATAGCAATCACGGTACGGCCGACCATCAGACGATCGAGCGCCTTCTGGATCGCTTCTTCGGATGCGCTGTCGAGTGCCGAGGTGGCTTCGTCGAGCAGCAGGATCGGCGCATTCTTCAGGATCGCGCGCGCGATCGCGATGCGTTGGCGCTGACCGCCCGACAGCTTCACGCCGCGGTCGCCGACGATCGTATCGAAGCCGTCCGGCATCGCTTCGATGAAATCCGTGCAGCGCGCTTCGCGTGCGGCGGTAATGACTTCTTCGCGGGTAGCTTCGGGGCGGCCGTACGCGATGTTCTCGAACACCGAGCGATGGAATAGAGAAATGTCCTGCGGGACCAGCGCCATGGCATGGCGCAGACTCGTCTGCGTCACCCCGGCGATATCCGTGCCGTCGATCTTGATCTGCCCGCCCTGGGTTTCGTAGAAGCGCTGCAGCAGCGCGAGTACGGTCGATTTACCGGCCCCCGACTTGCCGATCAACCCGACACGCTGGCCAGGTTCGATATGCAGATCGAAATGGTCGAGGATCGGCCGGCGGCGCGGATAGGCGAAGGTCACGCGTTCGAAGTCGACGCGGCCGCCTTGCGGCACGAGTTCGCCGGCGTCCGACCGGTCGGGCATGCCGTGCGGCTCGAGCAGCGTCTTCACGGCCTCGGCGAGCCGCGCGACGTGCTGCGTGACGTCGACGAGCGCGACGGCGAGGTCGCGCGTGCCGTGCAGGATCGTGAAGCCAAGCGAGCTGACCAGCACGATATCGCCCGAGGTCGCCTTGCCCTGATCCCACAGCCACAGCGCCCAGCCAAGCAACCCCGCCGACAGCAGCGCCGTGATCACGGCATGCAGCAGGCGCAGTTTTTCGAGGTACAGCAGGCTCTGCTGCCGCGCATCCATTTCCGCTTTCACCGTCGCGCCGAAGCGCTTCTGCTCGCGGAAGGTCATGCCGAATGCGCGCACGAGCCCCATGTTGCTGATCACGTCGACGAGTTCGCCGTCGACCGACGCCGCTTTCGTCGCGAAGCGATGGTGACGCGCGGAACCGCGCCCGGCCAGCTTGTACAGCACCACTGACAGAATCGCCGAGCACAGCAGCAGACCGCCCGCCATCAATGGATTGACAGCGGTGATCATGACGATCGCGCCGCACACGGCGATGCACGGCGGCAACACGTTCCAGGCGGTGGTGTTCTCAGCCGTGTAGACCGCGTTCGATGTGGCCGTGATGCGGCTGGCCAGCATGCCGGGCTGTTTCTCGGCGTAGTAGGTCGGCGAATGGCCGCTCAGATACTGGAACAGATCGCGCCGCAAGTCGCCAGTCACTGCCACGAACGTATGCGCGGCGACCCAGCCGCCGACGCGCCACAGCATGTTGTCCGCGGCGATCAGGCCGACGAGGATCGCGAACGCGGTCCACAGCGGCCCCGGATGATGACGGCCGGTGCCGAGCACGTCGATCAGATGCTTGATCGCGTATTGCGAAGCGAGCGCACACCCGACCGCGGCAAACACGCTGCACAGCACGATGGCGTGCGCAAGCGGATGGCGGCGGATGAAGCGGAAGAGAAACGCAAGCGGCCGGTCCGCATAGCTCGCGAGCTTTGCGTTGTGGACGTTACGCTGTGCGGGAGTCAAATGTTCCAATTGTTCGTGTGGTTGGTGTGAGGCGGGTTAGCGATGCCGAGGCCGCAATGCGTTCGCAACACAGATGAATGTTCCGGCATTGTAAATACGCAAAAGCTATTCCGCATGCGGAATGTGGCTGCAACTGCATCTCTATGCGAGAACGAGGGTAGGGCGATGAGGCAGGTCTCTGTCCTCCGAGTCGCGGATTGCCCACGGGTTCACCGCCCGGCCTGCTATTTCGAGACACAATCGCGATATAATTACAGATTGCATTCAGCGTACCCCCTGATCGTCGCTACTTTGCGGGCCGTCGGACGGCCGCTCAGGCGGTTTAAAACGGTAGCAGGGTGACGCGGCAGCGCGGCGAAGCACTTGTTCCGCAGTGCAGCGAACCAGTCTTCAATGTAAAACTGTCTTGCAAAACAAGGGTTTGCAAAATGTTTCGCCTTTGTAACAACGTAAAGTTTTTGAAATGTTGTGCACTACCACAGGTGTCGGGCGCGGATAATGCGCCTTCGGTCAGCCCTCTGGGATTTTTCTGACGATCTGTCAACGATCGTTCATCCGACGCGTTTACGCCGGATGGGCAAGCTGGCAGACGACGACCAGTGTGGGTGTCCTTGCAAGCGATCCGTCGCAGGATTTCTCGAAAAAAACAGGCCAGGCCGGTTTTCTTCGGCCGTACCGCCGTAGCGAGCAAACGAATCGCTTTTACCAACCGCAGTACTTTTTTGCCTGATTTTTTACGAGGAGTTCTCCATTATGCGAATCGCTCAAATCGCTCCCTTACACGAGGCAGTTCCGCCCAAGTTGTATGGCGGCACGGAACGGGTAGTGTCATACCTGACCGAAGCGCTCGTCGAACAGGGACACGATGTGACGCTGTTTGCCAGCGGCGATTCGCAGACCTCGGCGAAACTCGAAGCATTCTGGCCGCAGGCGCTGCGCCTCGACCCGACCATCCGTGACACGATGGCGCCGCACATGCTGCTGCTCGAAGAAGTGCGCCGTCGCGCGGACGAATTCGACGTGCTGCATTTTCACATCGACTATTACCCGTTCTCGCTGTTCTCGCGCCAGCCGACGCCGCATCTGACGACGCTGCACGGCCGTCTCGACCTGCCGGAACTGCAACCGATCTTCAACACGTTCAACGACGTGCCGGTCGTATCGATTTCGGACAACCAGCGCTCGCCGCTGCAACAGGCGCACTGGCTGTCGACCGTGTATCACGGTCTGCCGGAAAACCTGCTCAAGCCGATTCCGGACGTCAAGCCCAGCTACCTCGCATTCCTCGGCCGTATCTCGCCGGAAAAGCGCCTCGACACGGCCATCCGTATCGCCGAACAGGCCGGTATGCCGATCAAGGTTGCTGCGAAGCTCGACAAGGCCGATCGCGCCTACTACGAAGAAATCATCAAGCCGCTGATGTCGCTGCCGCACGTCGAGTACATCGGCGAAATCAGCGAAGCGGAAAAGACCGAGTTCCTCGGTAATGCACACGCGCTGCTGTTCCCGATCGACTGGCCGGAGCCCTTCGGTCTGGTGATGATCGAAGCAATGGCATGCGGTACGCCGGTCATCGCGTTCAAGCGCGGTTCGGTGCCGGAAGTGATCGAAAACGGCGTGTCCGGTTTTGTCGTCGAAGACGAAATCAGCGCAGTTGCTGCCGTCAAGCGCCTGCACACGCTGCCGCGCGAGACCGTTCGCAAGGCATTCGAAGCGCGTTTCTCGTCGAAGGTGATGGCGAAGAACTACGTCGCCGCCTACGAAGAACTGCTGCGCCGCAAGCGCCGTACGGTGCTGCGCGAAGTTAACGCCGGTTGAGACTGGCGCGCGCTCCCGGGCGCTCGCATACCTGAATAGCCGTTCGCAACGCCCCGCATGCGTCAAGCATGCGGGGCGTTGTTGTATGCGCGCCGCGGATATCGCCAGGAAACCACACCGTGCTCCGTGAAAGTGCCGTTTCGCGCGCGCTAACCGTGAGCCTTCGGCACATAGTCCCTATAATGGCCGTGCCGCAAACCGGCGGTGCCGCCGACGATACAGGAGGATGCTTTGGCGAGAACGAAAGAGACGCGTGCGAACGCGGCGCCTGGCGCCGGTACGCTCTTCGCGCTGCGCGCCATCGGTCTCGTGATTCTGGCTCGCTGGCTGTTTTCGATGGCGCAGATGGACATCTTTGCCGCGCTGTCGGGGATGGCCTCGTCGCCCTGGGCGTGCATCAATCTCGTGTTCCTGTTCCTGCTGATCTTTCTGCCCGGCGCACGCGCGCAGGCCGAGCGGCCGTTTCATCCGTTGCCGCAGTGGCTGCGCCAGGCGCTGCGGTTCTTCGCGCTGCTCGGTTTCGTTTTTGCGCTCTGGTCAATCGGAGCTTTCGTGCTGACCGCCGGCTGGCGGCGCACGCTCAATACCGTCGCCGCGACCAACGGCTGGCTCGTTGCCGCGCCGGCGCTGTATGCCGCCGTGCTGTGGATCTGCCGGCCGCGTCCGTTGTGGCGAACCAATATCGCGGCGCGGCGTTTTGCGATCGGCCGCTATGCGGTTGCGCTCGATGTGGTGACGCGTACCGTGATCGTTTGGGCCGAGAGCCGCAAGCTCGGTCAGTACGATGCACGTGAATTGTCGGTGCGCTGGCTTGCCGGCGTTACGGGTGGTGTGTCGGCAGGTAGTGCCGGCGTTGCCGGTAGTGCCGCGGCGCCGGCCGATGCCGCCGTCTCCAGCGAACCTTCTACACCGATCGAAGCGGACGCGCCTACGCCTGCCGCTGCGCTGCGCCATGCGGCACCGGTGACGCCCGCAAGATCAGGCGCCGCCCGCTGGGGCCGCCGACCGAAGATCGAACTGCTATGGAACTCGCCGGCTGCGGCGGGACATAATCGCCAGCGGGTGTTTCGCACGCCGCTCGCCACCGAAGGCGACCGTACCGCCGCGCGAGCGCTCGACACGACGTTGAGCCAGACCGTTTAGGCTGGCCTTCACAGGAGTCGCCATGCTGATTCGCTGGTTGCTTGCCGCTATTCATCTGCTGGCTTACGGTTTTGCACTCGTGTCGATTCTCAGACGCAGCGTCGCGCTGCGGCACTGTTCGACATCGGCTGGGTTACCGGCGGTTTTTCATGCCGATAACGGCTGGGCTGTTTCGGCTGTGGTGCTGATCGTCACCGGCGCGATGCGGGCGTTCGGCGGTTACGAAAAGGGCGCCGACTACTATCTGCACGAGCCGCTGTTTCATCTGAAGATGGGCGCGCTGGTTCTGATCCTGCTGCTCGAAATTGCGCCGATGATCGGTCTGATTCGCTGGCGTATCGCGTTGAAGAAAGGCGTGGAGCCCGATCTCGGGCGGGCCCGGCGCTACGCCGGTATCGGCGTGGTGCAGCTCGTGTTGCTGGTACTGATGGTGTTTGCCGCAACGGGGATGGCGCGCGGAATCGGGTTGCCGGACAACGCGGTTTAATTTCACCGATCTCGCCGAGCCCGTCGATCAGGAAGAACGACGGGCCACACACGACGATCCCGCGCCGAGCTTGCATTGAGCGCTGGGCGCATGCCGGCTTACCGCCTCGCCTGGCGTACAGCGCTCAATCAAGTATTCGCCGCTGTCCCCCTCAACGCACAAGACAAGGCCGCTTGTTATCGAACGTCCAGTTCGGAATCAGGTATTGCATCGCAACGCCGTCGTCGCGTGAGCCGAGGCCATGCTGCTTGTAGAGCTCATGTGCCTTTGCAACCTCATCCATGTCGAGCTCGACGCCGAGTCCACCGCGCGGCGGCACCGCAACCATTCCACCGACGATCTTCAACGGTTCGCGCGTAAGCCGCTGACCGTCCTGCCAGATCCAGTGCGTATCGATCGCGGTGATCTTGCCCGGCGCCGCTGCGGCGACATGCGTGAACATCGCAAGCGATATGTCGAAGTGATTGTTCGAATGCGAGCCCCATGTGAGCCCCCATTCGTTGCACATCTGCGCGACGCGCACCGAGCCCTGCATCGTCCAGAAGTGCGGGTCGGCGAGCGGAATATCCACTGACTGCAGCTGGATTGCGTGACCCATCTGGCGCCAGTCGGTGGCGATCATGTTGGTCGCCGTCCTCAGACCCGTCGCGCGCCGGAATTCGGCCATCACCTCACGCCCCGAGTAGCCGTTCTCCGCACCGCAGGGATCTTCCGCATAGGCCAGCACATCGTG
Source organism: Paraburkholderia sp. CHISQ3 (assembly GCF_030464945.1). Lineage (NCBI taxonomy): Bacteria > Pseudomonadati > Pseudomonadota > Betaproteobacteria > Burkholderiales > Burkholderiaceae > Paraburkholderia > Paraburkholderia sp. CHISQ3. Next base: position 137,371 of record NZ_JALPRG010000002.1, on the reverse strand, counting down.
CTGGTCGCGGCACAGACGGATCGCTTCCGCGAGCGACCATGCACCGTTCGGATCGAGCGTAATGCGGGCATCCGGGAAGTGTTCGGCTAGCGCGGTCACGGCTTCGATTTCCGCATCGCCCGCGAACACGCCGCCCTTCAGCTTGAAATCGTTGAAGCCGTAACGCGCGTGCGCCGCTTCCGCGAGCCGCACGACGGCTTCCGGCGACAACGCAGCTTCGGTGCGCAGTCGCGTCCAGTCGTCGTCCGCAGTGCCGTCCGCGTAGGGCAGGTCGGTTTTCTTGCGATCGCCGACGTAGAACAGATAACCGAGCATCTCCACACGCTCGCGCTGCTGCCCTTCGCCAAGCAGCGCCGCGACCGGCACATCGAGATGCTGGCCCAGCAGATCGAGCAGCGCGGCTTCGAGCGCGGTCACCGCGTGGATCGTCGTGCGCAGATCGAAAGTCTGCAGGCCGCGTCCGCCCGCATCGCGATCGGCGAACTGTTTGCGCACGGTGTTCAGCACGTTGTTGAAGCGCCCGATCGACTGGCCGACGACGAGCGGTCGCGCATCGTCGATGGTCTGGCGGATCTTTTCGCCGCCCGGCACTTCGCCGACACCGGTGCGTCCCGCGCTGTCCTTGAGGATCACGATGTTGCGCGTGAAAAACGGTCCGTGCGCGCCGCTCAGATTCAGCAGCATGCTGTCGCGGCCGGCGACCGGAATGACCTGCAGTTCCGTGACCTTCGGGGTGTCGGTGGAGTGGCTTGAGACGGTTGCGTTCATGATGATCGGTGAGCGAGAAAAGAAAAAACCAGGGCAGTGGAGATCAGGCGACGATGAGCGAGTCTTTCAGTTCGACCCGCTTGATCTCGCCGACCACGAACAGATAGCACGCGATCGCAACCAGCGCATTCGCACCGACGAAAACCAATGCCGCCGCGAACGAGCCGGTGCCTTGCACGAGGTAGCCGATCACGATCGGCGTCGTGATACCGGCTGCGTTGCCGAATGTGTTGAAGAGCGCGCCGCACAGACCGCCGGCCTGTTTCGGTGCAGTATCCGCGACGACGGCCCAGCCGAGCGCGCCAACACCTTTGCCAAAAAACGCGAGCGCCATGATAGCGACGACGATCCACTGCGTGTCGACATAGTTGCACGCAATCATGCAGGTCGACAGCAGCATGCCTGCGACGATCGGCGCCTTGCGTGCGAAGGTCGCCGAGTAGCCGCGACGCAGCAGCGCGTCGGAGATCACACCGCCGAGTACGCCGCCGAGAAAACCGCAGATCGCCGGAATCGCTGCTAGAAAACCGGCCTTCAGGATCGACATGTGCCGCTCCTGAACGAGGTAGATCGGAAACCACGTGAGAAAGAAGTAGGTGAGCGTCGTGATGCAGTACTGGCCGATGAACACGCCGAGCAGCATGCGGCTCCTGAGCATTTCCTTCACGCACGCGACGGTCCTGACCTGACGCACCACTGGTGCCGCCACACCGCCGTGCGCACTGCGCGGCTGGTCGAGATCCACGAGACCGCCGCCCGCTTCGATGTAGCGAATTTCCTGCTGGTTCGCGCGCGGATGTTCCTTTGGCGCGTAGACGGTTTTCATCCACACGCCAGTGATCAGGATGCCGAGCACGCCCATCACCGTGAACACATGCGGCCAGCCGAATGCGTGCGTGATCCAGCCCATCAGCGGAGCGAACACCACGGTCGCGAAGTATTGCGACGCGTTAAAGATGGCGGCGGCGGTGCCGCGTTCCGCGGTCGGGAACCACGCCGAGACGATCCGGCTGTTGCCGGGAAATGCAGGCGCTTCTGCGATACCGACCAGAAAGCGCAGCACGAACAGCGCGGCGATCGCCGTGCCGACGGCGAGGCCGACCACCCAGCCTTGCATCATCGTCAGCAGCGACCACGCGAAGATGCTGACCGCGTAGGTGCGTTTCGAGCCGAAGCGATCGAGCAGCCAGCCGCCCGGCAATTGCGCGATCACATACGACCACGCAAAGGCCGAGAAAATGTAGCCCATCATGACCGGCGACAGACCGAGATCGTGTTGCATCGCTGTGCCGGTAATCGACAGCGTCGCGCGGTCTGCGTAGTTCAGCGTGGTCACGACGAGCAGCATCAACACGATCAGATAACGGACCTTCGTCGCACGTCCTGTCGGTGCTGCGGTGGTCGTATCGTTGGCGCGTTCGCGGGCGACGGGGTCTTGCGGGGAGGTCGTGCCCACGCGCTGGTTCAGTTCGGTCATGGCGATAGATACCGGTGCCGGGGCAGGGCACCGGGTGTCTCCTTCAAGATGCGCGACAGTGCAGACGGTGCATGGTGGCCGGGGTGGCGCGAGTACCTGGAGACGCAGGAAATTGCGTTGCAGGCCGCACGGCGCTGCGCCGCGGACGAATCCGTAGGCGGATTCACGGGTAAATCATCAGTCATCAGATGACATCTGACGCAGTATAATGAATCGCAGTTGTTCGCTCAAAGCCCATGTAAACCCTCACGATCAACGAACGCCGCCATGTCCGTGCCTACTCTTCCTGTTGCGCCGCGTCGTCGCATGCGTAGCCTCGCGCAAGACGTCGTCGATGCGCTCTCTGCGCAAATCCAGGCGGGCGCCCTGCGCCCCGGCGACAAGCTGCCGACCGAGACCGAAGTGATGGTCGCGCAGGGGGTGAGCCGCACCGTCGTACGCGAGGCGATTTCGCGTATGCAGGCGAGCGGTCTCGTCGAAACGCGACACGGCATCGGCAGTTTCGTGCTGGACCGTGTGCACAGTTCGGTCGGTATCGACCCGGCGACGATCACCACGATTCGCGATGTGCTCGCGATCCTCGAAGTGCGGATCAGCCTCGAGAGCGAATGCGCGAGTCTCGCTGCGCAGCGCGCTACTGCAGAGGATCTGGTCGGATTGCGGCGCGCGCTCGATGCCATCGCGGTAGCGGCGCACGCGGGTGTCGATACGGTCGCGCCCGACTATCAGTTCCATCTGCAGATCGCACGCGTGACCGGCAACCGCTATTTCGTCGAGATCATGTCGCAGCTCGGCGCGACGCTCATTCCGCGGGCGCGCGTCAATTCCGCGGGCATCGCCGGCGACGATCTCGATCGCTACATGGCGCGGCTCAATCACGAGCATGAAGACATCTATGAAGCGATCGCGCGACACGATCCGGAAGCGGCGCGTGCTGCGATGCGCACGCATCTGACGAAGAGCCGCGAGCGCTTGCGGCGCGCCAACGAAGAAGCAGAAGGGACGGGGCAGGCTGGCTGAGCGGTAGTTCGCCGCGCTTCCTTGCGTCGTATGGCGCTTAGTCATCTCGTCTGACGTCATACTCTCTTTTGCGCATATCTTGAACCGGTGGTACGCGAAGCGCATACCGCCGACATTCAGCCACTTCCCACCCGGTCGCAAACTATCGCTGCGCGAATGTGCCGTCGCTGAGCCGCCAGAGCTGCAACGGATTGCCGTCGCGCAACGTCTCGGGCAGCAGTTCGGCAGGCAGATCCTGATAGCAGACCGGACGCAGAAAGCGCTCAATCGCGCTCGATCCCACCGACGTCGCACGGCTATCCGACGTGGCCGGAAACGGCCCGCCGTGCACCATCGCATGACACACCTCGACACCGGTCGGATATCCGTTCGCGAGAATCCGGCCCGCCTTGCGTTCGAGCACCGGCAGCAAACGGCGTGCGAGCGCGGTATCGGATGCGTTGGCGGCATCGAGATGCAGTGTCGCGGTGAGTTGTCCTTGCAGATGTTCGGCCACGCGCAGCAGCGTCGCTTCGTCGCGGCAACGAATGACTGTCGACACCGGGCCGAATACTTCGTCTTCGAGCGCGGACGTCGAGAGGAACGTTTCCGCATCGCAAACGAACAGCGCGCCGCGTGCCTGGTTCGGTCCGCCGGCTGCCGGACCTTCGCCGGCTAATGCGAGGCCGTCGAGCGCACCGAGCTGTTCGACGCCGCTGCGATACGCCGAGTAGATGCCGGCGGTGAGCATCGTTTGCGCGGGTTTGTCGGCGAGTGCATGATGTGCCGCTGCGATGAACGCATCGAGCGCGTCGCCGGCCAGTGCCACGACGAGGCCCGGGTTCGTGCAGAACTGTCCGGCGCCGAGCGAGAGCGAATCCACAAAGCCGCGTGCAATCGCATCGCCCCGCGATGCCAGTGCCGCGGGCAACGCGAAGAACGGATTGATGCTGCTCATTTCCGCATATACCGGAATCGGCTCCGCGCGCGCAGCCGCCGTGCGCACCAGCGACAAACCGCCGTGGCGCGAACCGGTGAAGCCGACGGCCTTGATCGCCGGATGCGCGACGAGCGCTTCACCGACTTCGCTGCCCGCACCGACGATTAGCGAGAACACGCCTTCGGGCAAGCCACATTGCGCGACTGCCTGCTGCACGACACGACCGACCAGTTCCGATGTGCCGAGATGGGCGCGGTGCGCCTTGACGACGACCGGACAACCGGCGGCCAGGGCGGACGCGGTATCGCCGCCCGCCACCGAAAACGCCAGCGGGAAATTGCTCGCACCGAATACCGCCACCGGCCCGAGCGGCACGTTCTGCTTGCGCAGATCGGCGCGCGGCAGCGGCTTGCGTTCGGGTTGCGCGGAATCGAGCGTGGCATCGAGCCAGCGACCATCGCGCACGAGTCCAGCAAACAGCCGCAACTGACCAATCGTGCGACCGCGCTCGCCCTCGAGTCGAGCTTTCGGCAAGCCGCTTTCGGCATGCGCGCGTTCGATCAACGCGTCGCCGAGTGCGGCAATGCCATCGGCGATCGCTTCGAGAAAACGTGCGCGCGATTCGAGCGGCGCTGCACGGTATGTATCGAATGCGGCGGCCGCGAGTTCACAGGCGCGCGCAACATCTTCGCGCGTTCCGTTGTTGAACGTGGGGGTATCGATGGGAGCATCGGTGGCCGGGTTCAGTGCCTGCAGCGGCGCACCGCTGCCACGCACAGCCGAGCCGCCGATCAGCATTTCGCCGGTCGGCCATCCGGACGACGGATTAGACATGGGTAGTCCTCGTGGAATGCATTGGCTCGCGATGACTGTCGGTTATCAACGGGTCATCGCGAAGCGAAGTTGTCGCAAAGTTATTGCGGTCCCAGCGCCTTGATCAGCGCATCGAGTTGCGCGCATTCGTCTTCGTTGAGATCGGTGAGCGGCGCACGCACCGGGCCGGCATCGCGGCCGACAAGACGCGCACCCGCCTTCACGATGCTGACCGCGTAGCCCGCGCGGCGATTGCGGATCTGCAGATACGGCAGGAAGAACTGATCGAGCAGACGGCCGGTCGTTTCGTGATCGTCCTCGACGACGGCGCGGTAAAACTCGACAGCCGTCTTTGGAATGAAGTTGAACACCGCCGACGAATACACCGGCACGCCGAGCGCCTTGTACGCGGCTGCATAGACTTCGGCAGTAGGCAGACCGCCGAGGTACGTGAAGCGATCGCCGAGACGGCGGCGGATCGACACCATCAGTTCGATATCACCGAGGCCATCCTTGAAGCCGATCAGGTTCGGGCAGCGCTCGGCGAGCCGTTCGAGCGCTTCCGGCTGCAGCTTGCAGGCGCCGCGGTTATACACCACGACACCAATCGATACCGCCTTGCAGACCGCTTCGACATGAGCCGCTACGCCGTCCTGCGACGCTTCGGTCAGGTAGTGCGGCAGCAGCAATATGCCTTGCGCGCCGACCCGCTCGGCTTCCTTCGCAAAGGCGATCGCGGTACGCGTCGGGCCGCCGGCGCCGGCGAGAATCGGCACCTTGCCGCGGCAGGTCTCGACCGCTGTACGAACGACGTCGGTGAATTCGCCCGGTACCAGCGAGAAGAATTCCCCCGTGCCGCCCGCCGCGAAGAGGGCGCTCGCGCCGTAAGGCGCCAGCCATTCAAGACGTTCGATATAGGTGCGGGGCGCGAAATCGCCGTTCTTGTCGAAATCGGTGACCGGGAACGACAGAAGGCCAGAGGAAAGGGTTTGTTTCAGTTCTTGAGGCGTCATGGCGGCTCGCGTGTTGCGCGCTCCAGCAGGAGCGGGGACGGTGAAAGATGAGAGATTATTTCAAAACGTCAGTCATCGTACATCATCGTCGAAAGGACGGCAATGCAGTCTTGGCAAGAGGAGGCATTTGTAAGGAGAGGGCCGCGCACCATAGGTGTGCGCGGCTTTTATGGCGCGTGCAGCGAGGGAGGAGGCTGAATCAGGACGTCGTATGTCTACTGCTGACGCAGTCTAGGCGACCGTGTGGTTCGCCATGATTTCGAGCGCTTTGACCAGCGCCGAATGGTCGAGTTGGCCCGCGTCGTGCGCGCTGCACAGCGTGAACAGTTGCTGGCACGTGGCGGTGTTCGGCAGCGGCACACCGAGCGCCTTCGCGCCTTCCAGTGCGAGCCCGAGGTCCTTGCGATGCAGATCGATCCGGAAGCCGGGGTTGAACGTGCGCTTGATCATCCGTTCGCCGTGGACTTCGAGTATCCGCGACGACGCGAAGCCGCCCATCAGCGCTTCGCGCACGCGCGCCGGATCCGCACCGGCCTTCGAAGCGAACAGCAGCGCTTCGCCGACCGCTTCGATCGTCAGCGCCACGATGATCTGGTTGGCGACCTTGCAGGTCTGCCCCGCACCGACGTCGCCGACGAGCGTGATGTTCTTGCCCATCAGTTCGAACAGCGGCTTCACGCGGGCGAACGCGGCGTCGCTGCCGCCGACCATGATCGTCAGCGACGCAGCCTTCGCGCCGACCTCGCCGCCCGACACGGGCGCATCGAGATAATCACAACCGAGCGCAGCGATCTTTTCCGCGAACGCCTTGGTCTGCAGCGGCGCAATCGAACTCATGTCGATCACCGTCTTGCCCTTACTCAAACCGTGCGCGACGCCGTCGGTGCCGAACAGCACAGCTTCGACGTCGGGCGTATCGGGCAGCATCGTGATCACGATGTCGGCCTGCTGGGCGACATCCTTCGGCGAACTGCACGGCGTTGCGCCACCATCGGCGAGTTCCGTCGGCAGCGCGCCATTGCGCTTGTAAACAAACAGCGTGTGGCCGCCCGCCTGCAGATTGCGCGCCATGGGGGCGCCCATGATGCCGAGTCCGATAAAACCGATCTTTGCCATGATTGTCTTCCGTGCGGATATGAGGTTGTGTGAAGTAGGGCAACCGGGCCGAGCTGCTAGAAGCGCGGCCTGCGCAGTGACCAGTCGGGGCGAAGTTTGCGCATCTGCGTCGCGTCGTCGCGATTCACGAGACCGCAGCGCAGATATTGCTCGTGCAGCGCACCGAGCGCATCGTGGTCCAGCTCGACGCCAAGGCCCGGTTCATCGGTCACGGTCACGCAGCCGCCGGTAATCGCCACTTTGCCGCCCTTGATGACCTCCTCGTTCTGCCACGGATAGTGCGTGTCGCACGCGTAGGTCAGATTCGGCACGGCCGCCGCGAGGTGTGACATCGCCATCAGGCTGATGCCGAGATGCGAATTCGAATGCATCGACAGGCCGAGACCGAACGTATCGCACATTGCCGCGAGCGTCTGGGTGGCGCGCAAACCGCCCCAGTAATGATGGTCGGACAGCACGATCTGCACGCCGTTCAAGGCGATGTTGCGACGAAATTCGGTCAGGTTCGTGACGACCATGTTGGTTGCGAGCGGCAAGCCGGTTGCCTTGTGTAACGCGGCCATCCCTTCGAGTCCTGGTGTCGGGTCTTCGTAGTATTCGAGGTCGCCCTGCAACTGCCCGGCCATACGGATCGCGGTATCGAGCGACCAGTTCGCGTTCGGATCGATACGCAGCGGGTGATTGGGAAACGCGCGCTTGAGTGCCTTCAGGCACGCCACTTCATGTTCCGGCTCGAGCGCACCGGCTTTCAGCTTGATACTGCCGAAGCCATGCCGGTCGATCATCGTGCGCGCCTGCGTCACGAGCTGTGCTTCATCGAGCGTCTCGCCCCATGTGTCCGGCCGATAAGACGGATCGACATCGCTCGCGAACTTGAAGAACAGATACGCTGAAAACGGCACCTGCCGACGCACGGCACCACCGAGCAGCTCATGCACGGGAATACCAAGCGAGCGCGCCTGGAGATCGAGAAAGGCGACCTCGAACGCGCCGAAAATTTTCTGGTCCGCGTGGCTTGCCTGCGATCCCGGCGATACGTCGAGTTCGACGCCGCGCACCGCCGATCTCCCCGCTGCGTGGACGCGTTGCCACAGTCCATTCAGGTCGAACGGGCTCAGGCCCGTCAGGCTGTCTTTTACACGTGTGAGGCTGTCCAGCACCGGTTTGTCGCCATACGTTTCTCCAAGGCCGACAAGTCCGTTATCCGCCTCGACTTCGATGATCGAGCGCAGTGCGTAAGGCTCGTGCACGCCGCTCGCATTGAGCAGTGGCGAATCGCTGACCGCGATCGGGGTAATACGGACTGCGGCGATTTTCATCGGCTGTCTCCGTGTTTGGTTTGTGTCGTGAGGGCAGGTGTCGTATCGCCGGAAGCGGCGCGACGTATCGTAGAGTCGCGCGCGACGAGGCGCGGTTCGAGCGGCGAATAGCCGACATCGCTTTTGCCGGCCAGCGCGTCGATCAGCTTGTGCATCGCCAGTTCGCCGAGTTTCTCGCTCTGCAGATCGACCGTGGTCAGTGCCGGCGACGTGTACTCGCCATACGGCACGTTGTCGAAGCCCGCAACGGAGATGTCTTCAGGCAATGCGAAACCGAGCGCACGCGCTTCCTTCATGAAGCCGAGCGCGATCAGATCGTTGTAGCAGATGAGCGCATCGGGGCGCTCCGGTCCGAGCATGATCGACGAACACGCACGTTCGCCGGCCTGCGGCGACGGTGTATGGCCTTCGTAAAGTGCGGCGATAAGACCGTGCTCAGCGAGGCAGCTTTGCATGCCGCGAATCCGCTCGTCGTTCCAGCGCGATTGCCCGAAGCCGAGATAGGCGAAACGCCGATGTCCCTGGTTCACGAGATGGCGCGTCAGCATGTAGGCTGCGAGATAACTGTCGGTGCCGACACACGGAATTGGAAAGTGACGATTGCTGCCGAACAGGACGATCGGCTTGTGCAGATCGAGCATCCATTGCACGGAGTCGTCCGGTATCCGCGAACTCACGATCAAACCGTCCACACGTTGTGCCAGTGCTTCGATGAGCGGTCGCTCGCGTGTCTGGTTTTCTTCGGTATCGACGAGCAGCAGCGTGTAGCCGTGCTCGATTGCTACGCGGTTCGCACCTTTGACGATGTTCGTGAAGTGCGGATTGCGGATGTCGAGCACCGCGAGGCCGATGGCGCGGGTTTCGCCGGTGATCATCGAGCGCGCGAGCGGGTTCGAGCGATAGCCGAGCTGCTCGATCGCCGCCTTCAGTCGCGCTTCGACGGCGGGCGAGAAACGCTGCACGCCGTTCATGTATTTCGAAACCGTCGCCACCGACACACCGGCGGCAGCGGCGACGTCGCGGATCGTAGAAGAGGTTCTTTTCATCGTTGGAAGGATAACGTTTTCTAACGATATTGCAAATAGTAGTTAAGTCAGCGTGTTGACCGTTGATACTATGGTCGATAACATATGGAAAACGTTTTACATCGGACCCACTATGCAACCCAACCGGTTCAAGGCTCGCCTGCTCGCCCGGCAACAGCAGCTTGGCATCTGGAGCATGCTGGCGAGCAGCAACGTCGTCGAAGTCCTCACGCAGTCCGACTTCGACTGGATCTTGATCGACACCGAGCACGCGGCCAACGAAGTGCCGATGGTGCAGGAGCAATTGCGTGCGGCGGCGCAATCGACGGTGGCGGCGGTCGTGCGACCCGGCACCAACGACACCGTGCAGATCAAGCGCCTGCTCGACATCGGCGCGCAGACCTTGCTGGTGCCGATGGTGGACACGCAGGAAGACGCGCAGCGCGCGGCCGCGGCCGTGCGCTATCCGCCGGCCGGGATTCGTGGCGTGTCGTCCGCGACGCGGGCCAATCGCTATGGGCGCGACAGCCAGTATCTGCACGAAGCAAACAGTGAAGTCTGCCTGCTCGTGCAACTGGAAACCGGCAAGGCGCTGGCGAATCTCGAACAGATCGCCGCGGTGGACGGCGTCGATGCGCTCTTTATCGGGCCGTCGGATCTTGCCGCTGCGCTGGGACATCTCGGCGACTTCCGGCATCCCGACGTGCAGGCGGCGATTCACGATGCGTATGACCGTGCGCATCGCTGCGGCAAGCCGATCGGCATCTTGATGACCGACCCCGCGCTCGCCGCGGAGTACCTGCGCATTGGCTTCGATTACGTTGCGCTCGCCACCGACATCGGACTGCTGCGCAGTGGCGCAGAAGCGACGCTCAAGCACGGCGCCGCGAACATCTCTTCACACCAGGAACAGAGCAAAACATGAGTGACAGCAATCAAGGCGCCGCTGCATCGACCCAGCCGCGCAAACCTTTCGGCCGCATCCTGCTGACGGGCGCCGCCGGCAATCTCGGGCAGCAGTTGCGCGGCGCGCTCTCCGCGTGGGCGGACGTCGTGCGCGTCAGCGACATCGTGCCGCTCGGCGACGCGGCTGCGCACGAAGAACTCGCCGTCGTCGATCTCGCCGATCGCGATGCCGTGCATGCGCTGCTCGAAGGTGTCGACGCGGTGGTTCATCTAGGCGGTATTTCGGTCGAAGCGCCGTTCGAGGATCTGCTCGAAGCGAATATTCGCGGGCTGTACAACCTGTACTCGTCGGCGCAAAAGCATGGCGTCAGGCGCATCGTGTACGCGAGTTCGAATCATGTGGTCGGCTTCCATCCGACCACATCGGTGGTCGATATCGATGCGCCGTTGCGTCCGGACAGCCTGTATGGCGTGTCGAAATGCTTCGGCGAATCGCTGTCGCGCTACTACTTCGATCGCTTCGGTCTCGAGACGGTGTGTCTGCGTATCGGTTCGTCGTTCGAGCAACCGAAAAACCCGCGCATGCTCGTGACCTACCTGAGCTATCGCGATCTCATCGAACTCGTGCGCTGCTCGTTGTTCACGAATCGCGTGGGTCATGCGATTGTCTACGGCGTGTCGGATAACCGGGCGAAGTGGATCGATAACGCGAAGGCGGCGTTCCTCGGCTTTCATCCGCAGGACAGCTCCATTGAATTCGAGCATCTGTTCCCGGCCGGCGCACCGACCACCGATCTCGACGATCCGACCCAGCGTTATCAGGGCGGCGCGTTCGTTCTCGCGGGGCCAATGGAGCCGAAGCGGTGAGCGCTGCTGTACCCATGATGCGTGCGGAGCGCGTGGAAGGGCAGGGGCAGGTGCCGGCCACGGTTGGCGAGAGTCCGGTATGGCGGGCCGCGGAACAGGCGTTGTATTGGGTCGATATTCCTGCCCGGAAGATCGTGCGTCTCCGGGTCGATACCGCGACGCGGTCCGAGTGGGTCTTGCCGGAGAAGGTTGCGTGCATCGCTTTCGGTCGTGATGGCAAGGTGCTTGCGGGGTGCGAAAGCGGCTTGTTCGCGGTGACGTTGCCTGAAGCGGATGTCGGTGTGGATGCTGCGCACGTGCCGGTGCATGCACCGGTCAACGCGCTCGTGACGAAACTAGCCGCACCGGTTTTCTCCGCACCCGACATGCGCTTCAACGACGGTCGATGTGATCGGCAGGGACGCTTCTGGGCGGGCACGATGGTGCAGGACATGGCGGCAGCGGTTCCGGCAGGCGCGCTATATCGCTTCAATGAACGCGGTGTGCTGTCGGCGCCCGTTATCGAAGCGCTGATCGTGCAGAACGGGCTCGCGTGGTCGCCCGATGGCCGCACGATGTATCTGTCGGATTCGCATCCGTCGCGCCGCCTGGTGTGGGCCTTCGATTACGACATCGACGAAGGCCGACCGCATAACCAGCGCGTTTTCGCCGATCTGCATCGCCATGCGGGGCGCCCCGACGGTGCGGCCATCGATGTGGATGGCTGCTACTGGATCTGCGCAAACGATGCGGGCCGGGTGTTGCGCTTCACGCCCGACGGCACACTCGACCGTCAGATCGAAGTGCCCGCGATCAAGCCCGCGATGTGTGCGTTCGGTGGACGCGAACTCGATACGCTGTTCGTGACGTCGATTCGACCCGGTGTGGGAGCGACCGAGCATGACGGCCATCTGTTTGCCGTGCGGCCCCGCGTGCAGGGGTGTGCAGAGGCGGATTACGCGGGCGCGTTGTGAACGATCTGTCGGTCGTCAGTTGTTCCCCTGCGTAGGTCGTTGTTCAGCGCCAGCGAGGAAGTTCTTGAGCTGCGAAGTCAGCAGGTCGTATCCATCTTTGGTCAGATGCAGATTGAAGTCGGGGATAAACAGCGGACACGGGGTCTTGTGTCCGCATTCGAATGCGTCGTGTGCATCGAAAAACGCGAAGCCGGCGGAGGGTGCTGCCTCTTTCAGTGCGGCGTTCACAGCGCGGATCTTGTCATCCGCACCCATCAGGTTTGTGCCTCGCGGCAGAATACTGGTGACTACGATGCGTGCTTGAGGAAAGACCGTGTGGGCCGTTCGAACCACGGTCCTGATTCCCCAATAGATATCGCAGGTCGGATAGCCGATGTCGTTGGTGCCGATCAGTAGCAGGACATAGCGCGGCGCTTGTGCGTGCCAGTCGAAATTTCGTAGCCGCCACAGGGTGTGTTCCGTTCCATCCTGACCGAAGCCGGCATTGAGCACGGTCATCCCTGTTGCGGACGCGAGCCGTGTTTCGCTCCAGCCCTGCATGATCGAATCGCCGAGCGTAATGACTTGATACGAGTGAGCTGCGAGATTGCGCTGGACGGCGGCTTGTTGCTCGATCCATGCGGTGGGGCGAGGAGTGGGTGTCGTGGTTGCGATGGCGGACGATGGGGCGGGGCAGGACATTGCCGGTGCACCGGTCTGCGCGTGCGCTTGAGGTGACAGCAGGGACGCAAGAAGCACTAACGCGCCAATGGGAACGGCAACGGCGCGTCGGTGGATTTCACGTCTGCATGCATTTCGAAACGACAGAAGTCCAAACATGGTTTCTCCTGCTGCCTGGCTTGCACAGAAGTTAGCGATATTACTGCTGCTTCGCGAGGAACAGCACGCCGACCTTCGAAGGCGTCTGCAGCATCGCGTGCAGTACGCCGGGGTTCCAGATCATGACAATACCCGTGGCGGTCTGACCGGCATACGTACACGCGGTCGCTCCGAACTGCACCGACATGTCGAAGATGTTTCCGCGAGCATGGGGGGTAACGGTACCGGTAAACGCACAGCCGTTTGCCTCAGACCCGGTCACTCTGCCTGCCGCATCGATGGCGAAAGTGGCGGGCGCCTGGTTGGCAGCACCTGACGCGTATCCACTGTAGTTTCCAGCAAGCGCCTGCAACGAGGGTGTCTGATCGAAATTGGTCTCGTACGTCTGATGAGTCGTGATTTTCGTACCGTTGCTGTAGGCGACGGCGGCATCCAGTGTCTGCTTTGCCGCATAGGTCCCAGTCATCGTGACAGCGTTCGTGCCTTGTCCTTCGAGGTTGTAGTCGAATCCGCTACCACCGCTCAGTGCGCCGCCGCTCGACTGGACCGTCCCGACCATAAAGCCCGCGAAGGCGTTGGGTTGCCCTACGCCGCCGTACTGGACGTAGACCGCGCCGGTATCGAGAACAGTCGTGTCTACTGCGCGGTTGTCCGAGGTGAACCCGGTGTACTCACCTGCCGCGGTTGGCGTTGCCGCAGGCGTGTTGTTGTTTCCCTTCTCATCTCCACCACCGCCGCCACCACACCCCGCCAGAACGATTGCCGCTGCTGATGCAGCTGTAATTAGCCCTTTCATTTTTTTCTCCGTGAGCGGCCCGATATCGGGCCGACGGCGAGTGTAATGGTTGGTAACTTTTATGGGAATGACCCGCACGCGAAGATGTGCCAAACCATGCGGCGCTTGAAATATTGCAGGCTCGACGCGAAAAAACGGCGTCCTTAAATACCCGGTCCTGTTTCGCAAATAGACCTATGCTGGAAGTCCTGATAAGCGCTCGACGATTGTCGAAGTGTTGCAGTTGCGTGAAATTGAGCGCGTGACCTGTGCCGGTGGCGATCGACTACCTTCGCGCGATGGACAACACAACGCGTCAGGAATTGCAGGGCACAGCACCGATCCCAAACCTTCGAGGAGCAAACGATGAAGATCCTGATGGTGATGACATCGCATGATCAGTTGGGAAACACCGGCAAGAAAACGGGGTTCTGGCTTGAAGAGTTCGCCGCCCCTTACTTCACCTTTCTCGATGCGGGCGCGAACGTTACCGTGTCTTCACCGAAGGGCGGTCAGCCTCCGCTCGACCCGAAGAGCGACACGCCGGAAGGCCAGACAGAGTTGACACAGCGTTTCAAGGCGGACCCTGCTGCACAGAGAGTTCTCGCTAACACGGTCAAGCTCTCTGACATGAAAGCCGCCGACTACGACGCGATTTTTTACCCCGGCGGTCATGGCCCGATGTGGGATCTGGCCGAGGACAAAGATTCGGCTGCGTTGATCGAAGCGTTCTACACGTCGGGCAAACCCGTTGCTGCGGTCTGTCACGGGCCGTGCGTTTTTCGTCACGTGGTGATCGATGGTCAATCGATCGTCAAAGGGCGTCGCGTGACGTGCTTCACGAATACCGAAGAAGAGGCCGTGCAGCTGACCAAGGTCGTTCCATTTCTCGTAGAAGACGAACTGAAACGACTAGGCGGGAAATTCGAGAAGGTGGCTGACTGGCAAAGTTTTGCCATCACCGATGGTTTGCTGGTTACGGGGCAGAACCCGGCGTCTTCGAGAGAGGGTGCGCAGCATCTGCTCGCGCTTTTGACCTGAGCAGGTGGGTGCGGTGACTGACCTGGCGGCAAAACACGTCACCGCGCAGTTGCGCGATAATCTGCGCATGATGTTTTGCGAACCCTGTGAGAGGTCCTTCATGAAAGTCTTTCGTTCTGTTGCCGCGCTGATCGTGTTTGCTGCTGCCTGTTCGTCTGCCTGGTCTGCGACGAGCGTGCCTACCTCGTCCAATACCGCTGCCACCGCACAAAACCCAAGCCGCAGTGCGCCGACTCCGCAGCCAATTCTTAAAGTCGGTGTCACCGATCCCGATACGCAACTGATCTTGCCGTGGTTCCTGACTGACACCATCAATGCGATCAACGCACGCAGTTCGCCCAGCGATCTGCTTCGTAAGCTTGGACACGATCTGTAAGCCTCTCTAGATGCCTTCGACCCGCACGCTGCAGTGGTGGGTCGAAGGAGCTTGGGAACAACGGTTCGGGATCACTTTATTCGCGTCCAGTGAAGCTCGTTGCGGACTTCGTCAAACTCCTTGAGAAATGCAGTGACCTCGACTTTTGTGACCTCGGGAACCGGTCGTTGCGCGAACATCAACTGCTCGGATTGCGACAACTCAAACTGCGCATGATGGACGGTGGACGATTCGGAGCTACTGAGGGTAAGCGTGTCGAAGGGGATACCCAGCAATCTTGCGACGAAGAGAATGAACCGCTCGCCGATGGCGTGAGGCGTCACCTTACCTGGCATGCTCACCGAATAGTGATGGAAAAACCGATCGTCTTCCTGGGTGATCGAGTACATCAATGCCAACCCCGCGGTCGTGACGCGTGCCCTGGGGTTGTCCGGCGGGCGGACTGCGTCGTTCCCGCGTTCTAACGCGCTGGCTTTTACTTGCGCGACGTTTCGCGCCAGCTCTGCGAAATGTGGGTCGGTGAAAATCGCGCGATTATGCCCAACGCTCCACACGACGAAGGCAACTACTAGCAACGCCAGGACTATCCAGGTCATCATCCGTCCACCGAAACGGAAGTAGGGATAGCGCCGTGCTGACGTTCGGGTGGCGTAGCTGAGATGACTCGCACGTCATCAATATCCCGTGCGTGTTGCAAGCCATAGATTCAGCAAAAATTAAACACTATGTCTTGCAGCAGGATCGCGTCGGCCGGGGAAATCACTCCCGACAATGATGGCGTGATTTCGGCCAGAATGTACTTGACCGGGACATCGTCTCGTCCAACAAAAGTCTGCAACGATGCACGTTCTGCTGGATCTTTGACATAGGTATCAATTAGGTGCGTCAGATGCACGCGAAGTTCGTCAATGGTCATTTTCTGGGAGTATCGTAACTTCATCGAAATCAACTTGCGTACCCTTGACTGCCGGGAGGAGCTGCGCTTGCCCGCCGGCTCCGTACTCGGGGTACGCGCTGGTGACTGGTTCGAGTTCAGGACCCTTATCGCCTTTCTCAAGCGGGACTCTTGCATTCACGGAACCGTCGTCTCCAAACAATTGCAGAGTGTCGAATTTTCCCTTGAGGCGACCATCGCTCCAGGAAGCGGGGTTACCCTCTTCATAGAAAATCTGGAAGCCATCTCGAACCTGAGCTCCTGTTGACAGATCTTCAAACCCGAAGTAGCTCAGCGGCGCTCGCATCGTGCTCATGGTTTTGGCTGCATATGCGCTGTTCATGTACCGATAGCCTACAGCAGGCAACGCTTCTCCATTCGAGTTGACATAGAAATCAACACGTCCCAGTTTAGAAAGCTCGGTTGCTTCCCGAGGTGAATATCCGGCGTCGCGATAGGCCTTGTAACGGTTATACCTGGCCGCACATACCGCGAGACCCAGTGGGTCAAAATAAAATGATGGATCGTGCACATAACCATGCGTTCTCAACCCACCCGCAAGACCGATGGGATCAGAGCTGAGATATTGCCCTGAATCCGGATCATAGTATCGATTCAGGTTGTAGTTCAGCCCAGACTCATCATCTGCCCATTGCCCAGGAAAGCGCAGTGTCGTGTCGATCGCCGCGCCGTCGTTGGCAGCACGCTTGACCGACAGCAGTCGCCCCCACATCGAGTACGATGCGTCCCACACCCTCTTGCCGTGTTTGTCGAACACCACCTTCGGCAAACCAACCTGATCCGTCAGGACCGGGTATAGGCCGTCATCGGTCTCCTGCGCGAGCGGTGTAAAACTGTCCTGCTCGATATGCCACGTTACTGCTTGCCCGGTAGTGCCGTCGCGCTTTTCCTGCCAGCGCTCGGCCAACACGTAACCATCCCACAGGAACTTCACCGCCTCACGGGCGCCTGCCTGCCGTTTCTCGACGCGTCGGTTAAACGCGTCGTAGCGGTATACCCAGGCCCCCTGTTCCGGTGTAATCACTTTCACCAGCCGGTTCAGACCATCCCATGTGTACTGCCAGGTCCTCGGTCTGAAACCGGGTTGCTCGACCCGCTTCTCGATCGTCCGTCCGCGTGCGTCGTATCGATATCGAGCGTACCCAGCCTGTTCCGGCAACCCACCCCGGCCATAGTGATGCAGATCTACGGGTCCCTGTGTGCCATGCGCAGCAATATTCAGGTTCGCGTCGTAGCTGTAGTACTCGGCCGGCTGCCGCAGGCTCTGCAGGGCAGTTGCCTGGCCGCGTACATCGCGTTGCCAGGTAAACGTGTCCGAGTCGGTCTCCACGCGTTCGAGTTGTCCCGCGGCATCGTATTCGTACACCTGACGGGTCAACTGCTCGAGTGAGCGCACCGCGTCGCCTGACTTCGATTCGAGTGCCAGACGTGGTCCGGCAATCTGTCGCCGGATTCGACCGAGAGCATCGAATTCCCGCTGCGACACGAAATCGCCCGCCTGTTGACCGGTTTCTCGTCCAAGCGCGTCGCGCAGGATCGACAGCGATCCGACCTGTGTCAACGCACCCAATGTGTCGTATGCGTACTGCGTTTCCCGATGCGGGGTCACCCGCAGGACGCGCTGTCCCTGTGCATCGTAGACATGCCGTAGCAGTTCGCCGTGCTGGTCCTCGCCGATCAGACGGCCCTTCGCGTCGTACGCGAAGTGCGTTACGTGCGGCGAGTCGCCATGAACCTCCGCAGATGCCAGCCGGCCTCGCGCGTCGTAACGGTAGGCGAGCTTCACGTCACCAGCGTCAAGTGCGGACAATCGGTCCAGTGCGTCGTAGCTAAAATGCCAATGCTCGCCATCAGGTAGGGTTTTCGTCAGCAGTCGGCCAGCGGCGTCGCGCTCATAGCGCGTTACCCGGCCACCCCAATCGGTTTCCTGTGCCAGTCGTCCAGCGCCGTCGTAGCGGTATTCGTACGTCTCGGCAAGCGCGTTGATTACCTTTGTTAAGCGCGTTGCGTGGTCGTATTCGAACCGCGTGATATGGCCTGCAGCATCAGTCGATCCGGTCAGCAGATCGAACGGCCCGTAAGACTTGCTGATGGATCTGCCGAGGGGATCGATCCATTCGACAGGTAACCCCTCGCTGTTGTAGCGCACGAGGGAAGCGGATCCGTCTGGACGAGACACCGACCTCATCGAGCCACGCGGATTGTCCGCGCCCTCGGTATAGTCGTAGCGGGTCGTTTGACCGTCTGGATCTGTTTCCTCCAATAGCCGCCCCAGCACGTCTACTGTGCGCCGGATAGTTGCCCCGGTGGGTAGCCGGATTTCGTTCATGCGCAATTTCTCGTCGTAGCCGAATCGCGTCTCACGATCTCCTTCCACAATCCGCAGCAGTTCGCCCCGACTGCCGTAACGGTAGCCGGTCTTCGTTCCGTCTGGCTCCGTGCGTGCAACTAGGCGTCGCAGGTGGTCGTATTCGAGCTGAATCCGCTTGTCACCGGACAACACGACCGTTGTCAGTTGCTGCTTGTCGTCGTAACTGAACCCGGTGATTTGCCGCGACGGCTCTTCGATCGCGACCAGCTGACCTCGGTCGTCATACCGGTACACAGTGCGACGACCTAGTGCATCGGTCTTTGACATCAGACGGCCCAGCTCCCACTCGCGGCCCGTGCGATGGCCCAGGGGATCGGTTTCGGCCGTCGTGAACCCTTCGTCGTTGTATTCGTAGATCCACTCACCGCTGGCATTGATCACACGCGTACGACTATCTTCGTAGACGAAGCGGCCCGTGTGATAACCCTGTTTTGTGCCGGTTTCCACCACGCGGCCTGCGTGGTCGTACAGATACCGGACATCAGTCTGATCGGTGTCTCTCCAGCCCGTCATCCAGCCATGTTCGTCGTACGTGTAGGAAAACTGGCCACACTGGAGGCTTGCCACTTCGGTGAGCATGCCTTCGCTATAGCGATAATCGACCAGCGTACGCGAGGTACCGTCCTCTTCGTGCAGGGCGATACGGTCGGGCATGCGGCTCGATGCGTGGTACCGGACCGTGAGCTGGTATCCGTCGCTGTGCGTTAGTTGAATCAGACGGTCGCGAGCATCGTATGCAAAGGCGACGGAATTGCCATCCAGATCCTCGATCCGCTGTAGTCGCGACGGCCGCCCTTCGGCAAGCGGTGCGAAGAAGTGAAGCTGGCGCGTGTCCCGATCCAGGATGCGCGGATCGAGCCGGCTACCTACTAGACGGTAGCGCGGCTCGCGCAGGTTGATTCCGTCGAGTGCCATTTGCGGCGCGTCGAAACTGGTGACGAGGCCTGAGCCGTCGTGGAACCGTACGAACCGGCCGTCCGACAACTCGAGGCGTTGCGACCAGTTATCTGACCAGCGCGGCCCCAGGAGCCCGTCATCCCCGGAGCGACTCCTGTAGCGCCTTTTCAGCTGCAGGGGCAGCACGCCGGGGATTGTAAGGTCGGTGCGCACTTCCAGCACTTCACCCGACACCGGATCGACAGGATCTTCACACGTCGGACGGGTTTCGTCCTTGATCCCCGCCGTCTCTGCCGATTCGGTCGATCTCCCATGGATTCTGCTGCCAGCGAATTTTCCGACTCCAGCTCCGATCATCGCCCCCAGCAGGCCCGCGAGAAACTCCTGTCCGGCCGTCAGTTCCGGATTCTTCGGGCCATAGTGCCCGGTAGTTTTATCGATCCAGATGCTGTTGCGTCCGGAATTGATCTTGCCGCTGCAATGTGTCTCGTGGCCGATCCGGGCAAGCGGCAGGTTGTTGATGAAAATCGTCTTGCTGCCATCGACGATCGGTTGCGGCATGCTCGAGTGGTGTTCGCACGCCACCAGATCCGTAACGCGCGCTACTTTCTTACCCTCAAAATACACGTCATCCGAGCCGGTCTTGATCTCGCCACAGTCGCTTCCCATGTGCTGGCTCGCCGAAGCGAGCGCGCTCCCCAGCGTCAGGCCGCCCGCCATGCACGCACCGACGATCACGGCGCCTGCCAGCCCTCCGGTGGCGACTGTCGCTGCAACGGCCACTCCAATCGCAACGCCGACCGCGATCCCCGCCACGATGCCCCAGAATGCGCTCGAATGCGCTACCTTGTCTCCGACGCAGGCGGGGTGCGGGTCGCCGCGACCGATGGTCAATCCCAGCGCGTCGCCGGCCAACACGAATTCATTCGATAGCCAGTCGGTCACGCCTAACTTCTGCATCGCATAGGAGCCGCCAATCGCGATCGACACTGGCAGCAGGACAGTACCAGCCGCGATAGCGCCTGCGCCTGCCGCGGCAGAACCGCTTGCTCCCCCAAGCAATGCAGTTCCCGCAGCGCCCAGTCCCGCTCCCGCACCCTCAACCGCCGTCATGCCGACATCGGCACCCAGCATCGCATCGTTGACGTGCCCGTAGAATGGCTGCTCGGCCGCCTTGGCGGCGTCGCCATCCTCCAGATGCTTGATACTCTCCAGGCGGTCTTCGGCGCTACCGCTCGGCTCGTCGTAGTTCGGCGTGTCTGACATCGTCGCCTCAGGCGGGTTCGACGAGTTTCAGGCTCGAGATCACTTCCTGCATCAGCTGGCGCTGCGACTCGCTCATCGTGCCCGGCGACGTAAAGGTAAGCATCAACACGACCTGACCGTATTCGACCATCGTCAACCGTTGTTGAATCGCGGCGTGATTGTTGGTCCACGTGTACTCGTGCACGCGCGCGGCACGCCCGGACACAGTCGTCTCTTCGTTCAGTACCACGGCATAGTCAGGCACCTGCTTGGCGACCTTACGGATTTCGCTCGCGACGTACTCGTCGAATTTCATCCCCCACGGCATGCGCTCGCGCGTAATCACAAAGCTCACGCCTTCGGTTCCCGTCGCTGCCGACACGAACACATTCATCGTCTTGTCCTGCCACTCGACCGGCAGCGCCAGTGTGCCTTCGTGCATCTGGTACATGTTCGTTATCCCTGTTACTTGTTCTTCGGATTGATGTCCGTGCGGGTGGCCTGTACGTTAATACTTTTGTCATCGAGGTAAATCAACGAACCGCCCTTGTACAGTTCAATGACGTTTTTCGTCATGTGCAGTACCGTACCGCCATCGCCCCCGACCTTGATCCAAAGTTCGTTGGTCTCGATCGTGTGAGTGCCTTGCGGCGTCTTGTGCAGCGTATCGCCCTGCGTGACGACATCGGAAAGATTCCCGACTGACACCGTCGTCGCGTGATCGCCCTTGCCGACCTCGATGGTTCGGTCACCCTTCAGGACGTGGGTCTTTTGCCCGTCCTGAACCACGGTGTGCATGTCCTTCTGCGCATGCATGTAGAGCATTTGCGCACCGTTCACATCGCTCATCATGAGTTCGTTCGAGCCATCGCCCTTGTGTGTCTGGCTCTTGATCCCCATCGTCTGGCCGCCCGCATCGTGATACGGATTGCCCTGTTCGCCGTTGTAAACGCGCCCTATGATCAGGGGATTGTCAGGATCTCCCTGATTGAAGCTCACGTTGACTTCCTGACCGATCCGGGGAATCGCAGCCGCTCCCCAGCCGTCGCCCGCCCACGGCTGCGAAATCCGTATCCACATGGAGTCCGAACCGTCCATCTTGCCGCGGCGGTCCCAGATGAAATGCACCTTGACGCAGCTACCGTTGGTATGAATCTGCTCGCCCTTGGGCCCGACTACGATTGCCGACTGTGTGCCGTGAACAATCGGTTTGGGTGTCCGCCTTTCGGCACGGTACGGAATCTTCTTCGGCAGGCAGACGAAGGTATTGCGGTACGGCAGCTCGGCAGCGTGCTGCGTGTAGTCGTTCACCGCCTCGTGTCGAACCTGCAGGAACACGTAGTCCTGGTTGTTCGCTTCCACAGGGTGGCCGGTCACTGTCGTGGTGCCAGCCGTCGTCAGTCGCCATGCGTAACCACTGCCGGTGTACCGGTGGGCCTGTGCTTCCTCCGCTTCCATCGAGTAGCGCGCATACCGGTTGCCGTCGTCGCCGTGATCGTACAGCGACTGATGCTCGTAGCGCTCCGTCTGATCCAGCAGGGCATGCTTGCTGTTCTGCGGCGAGGCGTTGACCATCATCAATGGCGACGATGGGTTCTGGTGGTTGAAGTCCTGGAACGTGACCTTGCCGACGCCAAAGTGACGGCTTTCGTTGAGCCGGTCGATGCAGTTGTTGAGCTTGCTGGCGTCGCTGGTGGAGTACTCCAGCGTCTTGAGACCGTCGATCGGCTGGAACAGATAGTTCATGTCACCGATCGCGAGGATGTGCTTGTCTTTCTCGTACCTGTGCGTCCAGATCAGTCCTTCCTGCTCCATCAATCGAGCACAGAAGTTGTAGTACGACTCCTGGTACATCACGATGTATTCGATCGGCTTGTGAGTGATCCGCAGGTCGAAAGAAAAATCGGAAAAGCCGTGCTCCTGGAATATTTGCGTCAGGATTTCGCGCGCGGTCGAGTTCTGGAAAATCCGGCAATCGGTCGAACGTGTGAGTAGCGCAAACCACGGTACGACCGTCATCTGGTATTGCGTGACCTTGCCCGGATTGCCGACGCGGTCGAACGACATGACATAGCCATCGAAGTACCGGAAGTCGTCATCACTTGTGCTCGATGCGATGATTTGCCCGAGCGCGGACTGTTTGGTCTGATGGTCAAGCTTGACCTTGACCCTTTGGCCGATCAGATCGTCGCCTGACAGGTCGTGCTTGTGCGCTAGCAGGTCAAGGTGCATCGTTGGCAACGCATTGACGTTTTCATCAATGACCGCCGCGCTGACCAGCAGTGCGTCAGGCCCAAGCGGCGTTTCGAGTGTGACGTAGCGGTTTCGCTGTGTCAGTCGGGCAGGGCCGCCAGCTGCGCTGTTGATAGCGCCTGCGATTGATTCGGGCGTTTTGCCCAGCAGTGAGAAGCCCGTGTGTGCCAGCTGGACCGCGCGCTGCACGGTATTGATCTGGCCGGCCAGCGCTCCCAGCGGACCTAGGTGGCTGGCGAGACCCGAGGCGAGTGAGCTCACTCCACCAAGTGCACTGCCTATGCCGAGCGGGCTGCCGCCCGACGCATCGTTACTGGAGCCGAAACTCATGGTTCAATTCCTTTCAGACGCCGGTGCGTCGTGCTTCCAGATTTCGCCGGGCGGCCGATTAAGCGGTCCGGATATACGGAGCCGATAATGTAGGACAACATTGAGTAAAACGAAAGAACGCGACAGTCTATGAACTAGATTTTGCAAATCGCGGGAGTTTTCAGCGATTACGTCATATCAAGGGGGTGAGGCCGGTCCGGGGCGGGCAACGCCGGATCAATGCGCCCGTTGACGCAGATACCACCACCAGTTGCACAAAACTGTTTGCCGAGGCGTAGGCCGCAAAAAAACGGTCCATCACTTCGATCAGAGTGGCTACGCCGCGCTCGATGAACAGGGTTTCGTCCAGTATCAACGTCACTTCCAGCCCATGCACAAACCCGGGCAGCGGTTTGAGGGGAATCCATCGTGTGATTCGTTTGACGGCCAGCGACACGAAGGCGTCAAACGGTCGTTCACTCGCGCCCGAACGGGCCGCGAATTGCCGGCATGCCTGCCGGATCTCTTCGATACCCTCAGGCCCCAGCCGGGTAGGATGCGGCACGAACAGTGACAGTAGCGTCCATAGTTCACCGTGGCTGAATATTGGCCAATGACTTCTCGTCGGCCGGCGCAACAGCACAATCGGGCACTTCGCGTCGCCATTCTTCAGCGCGAGGTCGCCTCCTGGAGCACCGTAGGACCGGCCAGCCGGCAAATCTCCGTTGGTGCACAGGAGATCGATCGTCAGTTTTCGCTTCCCCGCGTCAGCAGGCTGGCGGTCGTGCTGGACGAGCACAAGCTCGGGCAGGTCACCGGCCCGGCCTGACAGCGGTAACTCACCGCCACGGCGCACCATCCAGGTCGATTCCCGACCCGAGACGATCGAACCATGCTGCAGGGAATGAAATGGCGGCATGGCGGAGTGGTCGTCCGGGGTCTGCTGCTGCACCGCCTCGACGGACCAGACCTGCGTGCCTGGCGCGGCTTCGAATGGCACGACGGGGTAGGAGGCGACTCCGGGGACCGTTTCGACCGGCACCGCATCGTGCGGGAACAGGTTGACCACCGGTGTGCAGAACAACTGCAGATGTTCCTCAGTTACCGATGCGAGCCGCTGGCCCATGGCCGAGTCCGCATGTACGCCGGCGATTGCCAGATGGAGCGTGATTCGGGTGCATGGGCCGGCGCTCCGTCTGAGTTGCGCCATGTCCAGGTCGAGAAAATCGAACTGCTCGGGAAATGCGCAGTATTCCATCAGGAGGTGAACCGGGGCGATCGTCGCGGCATCCCCGTCCGGGCCAGGTGTCACGCGGTCCGCCTCGGTAAAACCAACACCCGCAAGTGGCATCTGTGGCAGCTTTTTCCAGCGTCCCGTGCTATCCGGCTCGACAAATGCCTGCGTGCCACATAGCAGCACACTGTCGGCGAGCGCTGCGGCGATTTCACGTTGACCGGCCAGAAAAAGCCTTACCTTGCCCGGCGTGTCCGACAGGCTCGCCTTAGGCGAAGAAGGAGCGAGCGTGATCGACAGTAACCCGGTCGTGTCGCCAGGCAATCGCGCGTCAGTCGGTGCAAGCGTCGACGGTCCGTAGCGCACCGCTGTGATTGCGAGTGGGGCGAGCGTCACATCGGCTGTCGAGTAGAACCTGAACTGATCACCAGGGGTTGTGAACAGGGCGCCACGCGCAATGGCGAGCGTTTTAGTCTGCATCCGTGGTTGAAACTGGGCGATAGCGCAGGCCGGTAAGGGTCGCAAGAACGCACCATGCATTGACTCTATCAACGCACGGGCGAACTCCGGCACGTCGTCCTCGAGCCGGCTTGCTATTCCTGCGTTCATCAACGCCGCACTCTCGAGCATTCGCTGGATATGCGGATCGTCCGAGTGCTCGCCCGCAATGCTCAGGCGCGCTGCGATTTTTGGAAACTGCCCGGCAAAGCCCTGCATCGACGCGCGCAGTAGTCCCAGTTCCCGTTCGTAATAAGGCAGCAGATCTTCCGGCTCCATCAGTACGCTCGCTTCGGAGTATTCAAGGCTTGTTCCCGACGGTCAAGGATCACGGCCGGCAATTGTAGCTGGCCTCCGTCGCGGAGCCGCCTATGCGAAAGCTCAGACCCTGACAGGCACGTGTCGAAGCTTACGGCGGGTTTTTTTCGTCGTTGTGATGCGCTGATGAAATAGCAGCGTGCGCGTCAGTGGCCCTGCGCAATCGTATTTGGCGTTGTGGAGTGTAATGAAGGTTCTCGACTGGGTCGAAAAGCTGCGGCGATGGATGATCGCCTGGAATTGGCGGTCGCCGCGTTTGCGAATGGTTGGCACCAGACACCTCGAAGAAGAAGTGTGGCAAGAATGTGCCAACAATCCGGTTCCACGAGAGGACACTTAGCAAGCATTTCGCCAAGTGCTGACCCGGAAAGGAAGAAGGGCCGGCATTTGCCGGCCCTTCCGATCCTGGTGGGTGGTACAGGGATTGAACCTGTGACCCCTGCCGTGTGAAGGCAGTGCTCTACCGCTGAGCTAACCACCCGAAGAGCGGCGATTATGTCAGAGCTTCGAAACTTCGTAAAGTGCTTTTTAGGCGGGCTGCGAAGAATCGGCAGAGGCACCAGAGGGAGCATCGACTGCCTGGAGCCGCCACACACTGGTTCCCTTGATCGACTTGTCGAGCCCATCGAGCAGCGCCTGATGCTCCGCCAACTCCTCGTCGCTAGCGACGATCACCGGCAACTCGAGCGCATCGAGCGCGACGCCCGGCGCGTGCGCATCGCCGCTGGCCGCGCTCTCGCCGATCATGTCGATGACGAGACTTTCCTGGCCGCGCGTCATCGCCAGATAAACCTCGGCGAGCAGTTCCGAGTCGAGCAGCGCGCCGTGCAGCGTGCGGTGCGCATTGCTGATGCCGAAGCGGTCGCATAGCGCATCGAGCGAATTGCGCTTGCCGGGGAACATCGCCTTCGCGCGCACGAGCGTATCGATCACTTCGCCGCAGTTCTTGCTGAACGACGGCAGGCCGAGCAGCGCGAATTCGGCATCGAGAAAGCCGATGTCGAATGGCGCGTTGTGGATGATCAGCTCGGCATCGGAGATGAAGTCGCGCAGCGGCGCGGCAATCTCCGCAAACTTCGGTTTGTCGCGAAGGAATTCGGTGGTCAACCCGTGCACGACGAGCGCGCCGGGATCGCTGTCGCGTTCGGGGTTGATGTAGAAGTGCAGGTTGTTGCCAGTGAGGCGGCGGTTCACCAGTTCAACGCAACCGATTTCGATGATGCGGTCGCCGGTACGGGCATTGAGGCCGGTGGTTTCGGTGTCGAGAATGATTTGACGCATGTCGGTCTGGCCTGCTTCAGAAACTTCGGAATAACGAATGAGAATACGTAAAGAGCGCGCAAATGGCGCACAAAGAGCGCGCTGCGAATACTTAAAGCTCGGCGAGCGACGCGACACCGCGGTTCGCCAGCGCGTCGGCACGCTCGTTCTCCACATGCCCCGCATGTCCCTTCACCCAGCGCCATTCGATCTCATGCTGCTGGACAGCCTTGTCGAGCCGCTTCCACAGGTCGGCATTCTTCACCGGTGTTTTTGCGGACGTGATCCAGTTGTTCTTTTTCCAGCCATGAATCCATTCGCTGATGCCTTTCTGCACGTATTTCGAGTCGGTGTGCACGACGGCCTTGCAGGGGCGCTTCAACGCTTCGAGCGCAGCGATCACGGCCATCAGTTCCATGCGGTTGTTGGTCGTGTCGGCTTCGCCGCCGAACAGTTCCTTTTCCTGCGCGCCGTAACGCAGTAGTGCGCCCCAGCCGCCAGGGCCCGGGTTGCCCTTGCAGGCGCCGTCGGTGAAGATTTCGATGAGTTCGGAGGTCATGAGTTCGGGTTGCGTGAATGGGGTGTCGCGGCCGGAGCGAGGCCCGCCTTGAGGACGGGCTTTTTCACTTTCAGCGGGCCGACGAGGTGCATGCCGCGCACGCGCTTGATCGCCGTCACCATGTAGGCCGCGCCGAAGATCGGCCACCAGCGGTCGCCGGCCGCTTCCATGAAGGCATAGCGGGACAGCCATTGATCGGTGGCGAGCGGCGGACGATAACAGCCGAAGCGTCCGCGTTCAAGATCGAAACCGAGCAGCTTGATCCAGTCCTTCAGCCGCGTGAACGCAATCAGGTCGACCGCGGCCGGTACGAACGGCCGACCGGTCATCTTGCCGACCGACTGCCGCGCACCCCACAGCGACAACGAGTTGAAGCCGAGGATGATCAACTGGCCTTCCGGCATCAGTACGCGCTCGGCTTCGCGCAGCAGCCGGTGCGGATCGCTCGTGAATTCGAGCGTGTGCGGCATCACGATCAGGTCGACGCTCTGGGCTTCGAACGGCAGGTCGAGCAGGTCACACCACACTGCGCTGCGTCCCTCGGGTGCGTGGAGAGTGGGGGAGGCGGGCAACGCAAGAGGCGCAGAGCCGCCCGGCGGAAAACTATACGGCGCGCTCGCACCGCTCGCCGCATCGAGCACGAGCCCGCGGCAGGACATACGGTTTTCGCGCAACGCATCGAGTTGCGGCAGGCCAAGCTGCAGCGCGTGGTAGCCGAACACATCGGAGACCACGCGGTCGAGCTGTGCCTGTTCCCACTCGAGCACATAGCGTCCGGGTGGCGAATCGGTCCAGGCGGGCCAGTCTATAATCGGTCGGTCAGACATGTCGAAGAATGCGCGCCCCATGAATACGCTTGAATACGTGCCGGTTCCGGCATTTGATGACAACTACATCTGGCTCGTGTCGGACGGCGTACACGCCGTAGCCGTCGATCCCGGCGAAGCCGCTCCGGTTCGCGCGTATCTGGCGCAAAGGGGCTGGCGGCTGAGCGCTATTTTACTCACGCACCATCATCGCGACCATGTCGGCGGTGTAGCCGATCTGCTGAACGACCAGGATGCAAGCGCGCCGATACCGGTTTTCGGTCCGGCAGGCGAGGCCATCGAGCATCTCACACAGCGGCTCAAGCAGGGCGACCGGGTGCGGATCGCAGCCCCCGCGCTTGAATTCACCGTGCTCGACGTGCCGGGTCACACGAGCGGCCACATCGCGTATTTCCAGGCCACCGATCCGCGCGGCACGCCGCACGTGTTTTGCGGCGATACGCTGTTTGCCTGCGGCTGCGGGCGTCTGTTCGAAGGCACGCCGGCGCAGATGCTCGCATCGCTCGATGCGCTCGCCGCCTTGCCCGGTGCCACCGAAGTCCACTGCGCACACGAGTACACCCTGTCGAACATCCGTTTTGCGCTCGCCTGCGAGCCGGAGAACCGCGAACTGCAGGCCTGGCGCGATGAAGCGACCGCGCTGCGCGCGCGTCACGTGCCGACGCTGCCTACCACCATCGCTCACGAGCGCGCGGTCAATCCGTTCCTGCGCCCGGACAGCCCGGCGATTCGCGCGACGCTCAACGAGCAGCTTCACGAAACGGTGCCGGATCGATTGACTGCCTTCACGCTGATGCGCGAATGGAAAAATAAGTTCCGCTAACCTGCCGCCGGGTGGGGGCATGCTCACCGAGAAAGTCCAAAAAAATCGCCAAGGCCCGGATTTGGTTAGGTTTTCCCTATATTTTCCATTGACGGAGGCGATGCACTTTCGTACTATCGGCTGCAAATTCCAGTCCTGTGGAAGCCGAGACGTTCATGCGATTTATCCTGAGTGCGTTGCTGGTCCTGATGCTTGCCGCCTGTGCCAGCAAGGGACCGACAACGAGCAATACCCCCACCGCTTCCACCCCCGCCACTGACGCCACCCAGCAAGCCGTCGCCGACGAACTCCGTAAAACCGCTTCTGCGAAAGAAACGATCAACGTCGATCAAGGCTCGGTCGATCAGCTGACAACGGCCGATTCCGATCTTTGGGCGCGCATTCGCCGCGGCTTCCAGATGCCCGATCTGCAGAGCGACCTCGTCGACATGCAGGTGACCTGGTACACGGAGCGACCCGACTACGTGCAGCGCATGACCGAGCGCTCGCAGAAGTACCTGTACCACATCGTCGAAGAGCTCGAGGCACGGCACATGCCGACCGAGCTCGCGCTGCTGCCGTTCATCGAATCCGCGTACAACCCGCAGGCGCTGTCGGTCGCGAAGGCGGCGGGCATGTGGCAGTTTGTCCCGGGTACCGGCCGCACCTACAACCTCAAGCAGAACATGTGGCAGGACGAGCGCCGCGACGTGCTCGCGTCGACGAGCGCCGCGCTCGACTACCTGTCGCGTCTGCATGACATGTTCGGCGACTGGTATCTCGCACTGGCTGCGTACAACTGGGGTGAGGGCAACGTGCAGCGCGCGATTGCGCGCAACCAGGCGGCCGGCTTGCCGACCGACTATCAAAGCCTGCGCATGCCTGGCGAGACGCGCAACTACGTGCCGAAGCTGCAGGCGGTCAAGAACATCGTGACGAACCCGCAGACGTACGGGCTCACGCTGCCGTCCATCCCGAATCACCCGTATTTCGTTACCGTTACGACCGCGCACGATATCGACGTCGACACGGCGGCGAAGCTTGCGAACATGAGCGGCGACGAGTTCCGGTCGCTGAATCCGTCGTTCAAGAAGCCGGTCATTCTCGGTGCGACGCAACCGCAGATCCTGCTGCCGTTCGATAACGCGAGCGCCTTCGAGCGCAATCTGAAGTCGTATTCCGGCCAGCTGTCGTCGTGGACCACTTACACGGTGACCGAGCGCGCGCGTCCTGCGGCGATCGCGGAAAAGATCGGCGTCGATGCTGACACGCTGATGAGCGTCAACAAGATTCCGGCGGGGATGCGACTCAAGCCCGGCTCGACGATCGTCGTGCCGCGCGGCGATGACGACGACGATGAAGACATCAGCGCGGACGTCGCCGAAAGCGCCGTGCTCGCAATGGAACCGGACGTACCGGACACGCGCAAGATGCTGATCCGCGTGCGCCGCAAACAATCGATGGGCGCGCTTGCCGACCGCTATGGCGTATCGATCGCACAGTTGAAGGCCTGGAACAGGACGCGTCGCGACCTCGTCACACCGGGGCAGGTCATCGTGCTGCACGTGCCGGTCGGCAAGGTAATGCCGAGCGAGCCCGGGCCGCAGCGCCTCGCCACCAACGTGCAGGGCGGCAGCGTCGAGAAGATCGGTACACGCGTGGCAGACACGAAGAACGAACCGCGCTACGATAAGAAACATGGTCGGAGCCGCTCCAGCGTTGTCGTCAAGGTAGCGGACCCGGTGGGTAAAGCCAGCAAGCCTGACGCAGCAAAAGGCAAGGCGGCGCCCGCGGGAACGACCGGCAAGGCGTCCAAGGCCGCGGCAGCAAGCCGCCAGAAGACTGCGGCCCGCGCGAAGAAGAGCGACTAGACCAAAAGCGGCTCCCACGGGGGTGACCACATGCGTTGCGGGGGCAGCGCATGGAAGTGCGCTCCGATCACCCCGCGTTTTCCGGCGCCGTCACCCGCGTGACGGCGTTTTCATTGGTGGGTCCGCTTGGTTGATCCGGTTGTCCTCGTTGTCAGCCCCGTCCGCAAACCCTTACGGGCCGAGGCTCGGGCCGTCCGGCCCCTACCGGATTTGAAGAAAAGGGTGTTTTCCGGCTATAATTCGAAGGTTTGAGCTTATCAACCCGCACCCTAGCGCCTACCGCTCCCATACCGTTCATCCGCCGCGCGCCGCCAACGCCCCGCACCCGCCGAACCACCCGCACAACGGGTCCATCGCGCCAGTGCAACGTTGACAGCGACCCGCGCGAGCGAGCCTGCGCGCGCATCCCGACGATGCGCCTCGCCGCGGCCCGCACGGTCGGATAGACAGGTCGGCAACAGGGTGTTCCCAAGGAGCCTCCCGTGTTGCCGTCTTTTTCTCCCGCTCTGCTCGCGCTCGCCGACGGCACGGTCTTTCGTGGTTACTCGATCGGCGCGTCCGGTCAAACGATCGGCGAAGTCGTCTTCAATACGGCCATCACTGGCTACCAGGAAATCCTGACCGATCCGAGCTACGCGCGCCAGATCGTCACGCTGACGTATCCGCACATCGGCAACGTCGGGGTTAACGCCGAAGACGTCGAAGCCACGAAAGTCCATGCCGCCGGCCTCATCATTCGCGACCTGCCGGTCCTCGCGTCGAACTTCCGTATGGAACGCACGCTCTCCGATTACCTCGTTGACGAAGGCATCGTGGCGATCGCCGGTATCGATACGCGCCGGTTGACCCGTGTGCTGCGCGACAAGGGCGCGCAGAACGGCGCGATCGTCGCCGGCGCAGTGGACGAGGCGAAGGCTATCGAACTCGCGCGTTCGTTCCCGGGGCTCGCCGGCATGGACCTCGCGAAGGTCGTCTCGGTCGACAAACCGTATGAATGGACCGAGACCGAATGGCGTCTCGGCGAAGGCTACGGCACGCAGAATGCGCCGAAGTATCGCGTGGTCGCGTTCGACTACGGTGTGAAGCGCAATATCCTGCGCATGCTGGCTCAACGCGGCTGTCACGTCACCGTGCTACCCGCGCAGGCGAGCGCCGAAGAAGCACTCGCGCTCAATCCGGATGGCGTGTTCCTGTCGAACGGTCCCGGCGATCCGGAACCGTGCGACTACGCGATCGCGGCGACCCGCACGTTCATCGAGCGCGGCATCCCGACTTTCGGCATTTGTCTCGGCCATCAGATCATGGGCCTCGCCGTCGGTGCCAGGACGCTGAAGATGAAGACCGGTCACCACGGCGCCAACCATCCGGTGAAGGATCTGCGCGACGGTCGTGTCGTGATCACGTCGCAGAACCACGGCTTCGCAGTCGATGCCGACTCGCTGCCCGCCAACGCGAAGGTGACGCACATCTCGCTGTTCGACGGCACGCTGCAAGGGTTCGAACTGACCGACAAGCCGGCTTTCTGCTTCCAGGGTCATCCGGAAGCATCGCCTGGGCCGCACGACATCGGTTACCTGTTCGATCGCTTCACGGCGCTGATGGACGCGAAGCAGGGCCGCACGGCGACAGCATCGGCAGCGGCATAAGCGCTCGCGACGAGCGCTGCAACAAAGAGCGTGCGCGGCCTGGCAGACGGCCGGCCGACGCGCGCCAACGGAAGAATTCAGGAATACATTAGCGAGAGCGTTATGCCCAAGCGGACAGACATCAAGAGCATCCTCATCATCGGCGCGGGTCCGATCATCATCGGCCAGGCGTGCGAGTTCGACTACTCGGGTGCCCAGGCGTGCAAGGCGCTGCGTGAGGAAGGCTACAAGGTCATTCTCGTCAACAGCAACCCGGCGACGATCATGACCGACCCGAATACGGCCGACGTCACGTATATCGAGCCGATCACCTGGGAAGTGGTCGAGCGCATCATCGCGAAGGAACGCCCGGACGCGATCCTGCCGACCATGGGCGGCCAGACTGCGCTGAACTGCGCGCTCGATCTCCATCACCACGGTGTGCTGGAAAAGTACAAGGTCGAGCTGATCGGGGCATCGCCGGAAGCGATCGACAAGGCCGAAGACCGTCAGAAGTTCAAGGACGCGATGACGAAGATCGGCCTCGGCTCGGCGAAGTCGGGCGTCGCGCATTCGATGGAAGAAGCGTTGCAGGTGCAGGGCGAAATCGCCGTGCAAACCGGCAGCGGGGGTTATCCGGTGGTGATCCGGCCGTCGTTCACGCTGGGCGGCTCGGGTGGCGGTATCGCGTATAACCGCGACGAGTTCGAAGAAATCTGCAAGCGCGGCCTCGATCTGTCGCCGACGCACGAACTGCTGATCGAAGAGTCGCTGCTCGGCTGGAAAGAGTACGAGATGGAAGTGGTTCGCGACAAGAAGGACAACTGCATCATCGTGTGCTCGATCGAAAACCTCGACCCGATGGGCATCCACACCGGCGACTCGATCACCGTCGCGCCGGCGCAAACGCTGACCGACAAGGAATATCAGATCCTGCGTAACGCGTCACTCGCGGTGCTGCGCGAGATCGGCGTCGACACCGGCGGCTCGAACGTGCAGTTCTCGATCAATCCGCAAGATGGCCGGATGGTCGTGATCGAAATGAATCCGCGGGTGTCGCGTTCGTCGGCGCTTGCGTCGAAGGCGACCGGCTTCCCGATTGCGAAGGTCGCGGCGAAGCTCGCCGTCGGCTACACACTCGACGAGCTGAAGAACGAAATCACCGGCGGCCAGACCCCGGCATCGTTCGAACCGACGATCGACTACGTCGTCACGAAGATTCCGCGTTTCGCGTTCGAGAAATTCCGCGAAGCCGACTCGCGCCTGACCACGCAGATGAAGTCGGTCGGCGAAGTGATGGCGATTGGCCGCACGTTCCAGGAGTCGTTCCAGAAAGCGCTGCGCGGTCTCGAAGTGGGCGTCGATGGTCTCGACGAGAAGACGACGAACCGCGACGAGATCATCCGCGAGATCGGCGAAGCCGGTCCGGATCGCATCTGGTACGTCGGCGACGCATTCCGCGCCGGTATGACGCAGCAGGAAATTTTCGAAGAAACCGCAATTGACCCGTGGTTCCTCGCGCAGATCGAACAGATCGTGCTGAAAGAAAAGGCGCTGGCCGGCCGCACGCTCGCGAGCCTGTCGACGGAAGAACTGCGTTACCTGAAGCAGAGCGGTTTCTCGGACCGGCGTCTCGCGAAGCTCGTCGGCGCGACGCAGACGGACGTGCGCAAACGCCGTATCGAACTGAACGTGCGCCCGGTGTACAAGCGCGTCGACACGTGCGCGGCGGAGTTCGCGACGAAAACCGCCTACATGTACTCGACGTACGAAGAAGAGTGCGAAGCGCAACCGACGAACAACAAGAAGATCATGGTGCTGGGCGGTGGACCGAACCGCATCGGCCAGGGCATCGAGTTCGACTACTGCTGCGTGCACGCCGCGCTCGCGATGCGCGAGGACGGCTATGAAACGATCATGGTCAACTGCAACCCCGAGACCGTATCGACCGACTACGACACGTCGGACCGCCTGTACTTCGAACCGCTGACGCTCGAAGACGTGCTCGAAATCGTCGACAAGGAAAAGCCGCTCGGCGTGATCGTCCAGTACGGCGGCCAGACGCCGCTGAAGCTCGCACTCGATCTCGAAGCGAACGGCGTACCAATCGTCGGCACCTCGCCGGACATGATCGATGCAGCCGAAGACCGCGAGCGTTTCCAGAAGCTGCTGCAAACGCTGAATCTGCGTCAGCCGCCCAACCGCACTGCGCGCGCGGAAGACGAAGCGCTTAAGCTCGCCGATGAAATTGGCTATCCGCTCGTGGTGCGTCCGTCGTACGTGCTCGGCGGCCGCGCGATGGAAATCGTGCATGAGCCGCGCGATCTCGAACGCTACATGCGCGAAGCCGTGAAGGTGTCGCACGATTCACCGGTGCTGCTCGACCGCTTCCTGAACGATGCGATCGAATGCGATGTCGACTGTATTTCCGATGGCGAGGCGGTGTTCATCGGCGGCGTGATGGAACACATCGAGCAGGCCGGCGTGCACTCTGGCGACTCGGCGTGTTCGCTGCCGCCGTACTCGCTGTCGGCGCAGACGGTCGCCGAACTGAAGCGGCAAACCGCTGCGATGGCGAAGGCGCTGAACGTGATCGGCCTGATGAACGTGCAGTTCGCGATCCAGCAGGTGCCCCAGGCCGACGGTTCGAAAGAAGACGTGATCTACGTGCTCGAAGTGAACCCGCGTGCATCGCGCACGGTGCCGTATGTATCGAAGGCAACGAGCCTGCCGCTCGCGAAGATCGCGGCCCGCGCGATGGTCGGCCAGACCCTCGCGCAGCAGGGCGTGACGAAGGAAGTCGTGCCGCCGTACTTCAGCGTGAAGGAAGCGGTGTTCCCGTTCATCAAGTTCCCGACGGTCGACCCGGTGCTCGGACCGGAAATGCGTTCGACGGGTGAGGTGATGGGCGTCGGCCAAACATTTGGCGAAGCACTGTTCAAGTCGCAACTCGCGGCCGGTTCGCGTCTGCCCGAGTCGGGCACGGTGCTGCTGACCGTGATGGATGCCGACAAGCCGAAGGCCGTCGAAGTCGCGCGCATGCTGCACGAACTCGGCTATCCGCTCGTCGCAACACGCGGCACCGCGGCGGCAATCGAGGCGGCCGGCGTGCCGGTGAAGGTCGTGAACAAGGTGAAGGACGGCCGTCCGCACATCGTCGACATGATCAAGAACAGCGAGATCGCACTCGTGTTCACGACCGTCGACGAAACGCGCGCCGCGATCGCCGATTCGCGTTCGATCCGCATGAGCGCGCAGGCGAACAAGGTGACGTACTACACGACGATGTCGGGTGCGCGCGCCGCGGTTGAAGGGTTGCGCTACCTGAAGGACCTCGAAGTCTATGATTTACAAGGGCTGCATGCTCGCCTAAACTAAGGCTTCGACTACCAGTCAAAGACGTAAGTGCCGCGGTTAAGCGGCGTCCCTCAGGGCACCGGCCAGTCAGTTTTACTGCAGCCAGCTCCTCCGGGGATGCACTTAACCGCGGTGATTTTTTTTATGGCCGTTTTTTGCCACCAGAGTTGTTTATGAGCACTATTCCCTTGACGAAGCGCGGCGCAGACAAGCTGCGCGACGAACTTCAACGCCTGAAATCGGTTGAACGCCCGGCTGTGATCAATTCGATCGCGGAAGCGCGTGCCCAGGGCGACCTGTCGGAAAACGCCGAATACGACGCGGCGAAAGAAAAGCAGGGCTTCATCGAAGGCCGTATTGCGGACATCGAATCGAAGCTTGCCGCCGCGCAGGTCATCGACCCGTCTGGGGTCGACGCAGAAGGCCGCATCGTGTTTGCAGCGACCGTCGAACTCGAAGATCTTGCGTCCGGCGCATCGGTGACCTATCAGATCGTCGGCGACGACGAAGCAGACCTCGAGCACGGCCTGATCTCGATCAGCTCGCCGATCGCGCGGGCATTGATCGGCAAGTCGGAAGGCGACGTCGCATCGGTGCAGGCGCCGAGCGGCGTGCGCAAGTACGAGATCATCTCGGTGCGCTACGTTTGAGCGTCGCTGTGTCGCCGTCGCCGCTACCGCATCGCGTGTTCCGGCTGCTTACCGTGTTCTGGGTCGGCAGCCTGCTGACCATCGGTTATGTCGTCGCGCCCGTGCTATTCGCATCGCTTGAGCGGATGAGCGCCGGCGCGGTCGCCGCGCAGCTGTTTCATATCGAAGGGTTGATGGGCGTCGTGTGCGGCGTGTTGCTGCTCGTGCTCGGCAACCGGCTGATACGCGCCGGCGAAGATGGCTATCGGCGGTTGCGCTGGCTGGTTGCCGGGATGCTTGTTTGCGTGCTGATCGGCTACTTCGCGCTGCAGCCGTTCATGAATGCGCTGCGCATGGACGCGCTGAATGAAGGCGTGGACGTGGGGCACTCCGCATATGCGATGCGTTTTGGCATCCTGCACGGCGTGTCCAGTCTGTTTTATCTGATCGAGAGCCTGCTCGGTCTTGCGCTTGTCTGGAAGTTGCCGGCAGGCGCGAACCCTGTTGCGTTAGCCGTGCCGCCGCCGGGCGGACGCGACCGGTAGGCGGCCCGCCCCGGGTTCGCGCGTGGCGGGTAACCCGAGGCTAGGGGCGCGCCGCTTACTTGCTGGTCTGATGCTGGCGCTTTGCGCCCGTCTGCCGCTTTTTCGCCCGCTTGATGTTGCCGCCCGCCGTGACGCGTTCGTTGCCGCGGACCACCATCTTTTGTGCTTTCGGCTTGCGCACCGGGCTGTCGGTCGGCTTGACGACCTTGACCACGCGCGGCGCACGACCCTTGCCCGGTTTGGTTTCGGCTTCGGCGGCTTCGCGGGCGCTTGGAGGCATCGTGCTGCGGCGACCCTTGACGACCGGTGCAGCAGGGCCCTCCGGTTTCCAGATCACCAGCAGCTTGCCGATATGCTGGATCGGCGCGGCATTCAACTGGTCGCAGATCTGTTCATAGACAGCGATCCGCTCTTCGCGCTCGTCGCCGAACACGCGGATCTTGATCAGTTGATGGGCGGCCAGGTGGACCTTGATCTCGGCCAGTACCGGGTCAGTCAGCCCTTCGGCACCGACCAGTACGACCGGTTTGAGCGCGTGGGCCTGGGAGCGCAATTCGGCGCGTTGATCGGAAGAAACGTTAAGGGCTGGCATGGGGTTTGGGAGACTCGACTAAAATGGCGGCGCCTGCAGCTTGAGGGCTGGGCCTTGGTGTTCGACAGATTTCGACAACGTCCGGGATATCCGGCGATGCCTGGCAGTAACGGCGAACGGCACGCCAGAACACGAAAACGCGGGTAACAGCCAACTTTGATGGACGGCTGCCGCGCTAATTAAACGCGTATTATCCGCTAAAAGTGCGGTATCACGCAGCAAGAGTTCATCGTTAATGGCAAAAAACCGCTTCAACCACTCGTGGCTACACGACCATATCAACGACCCGTACGTGAAGATGGCGCAACGGGAAGGCTACCGCGCCCGGGCGGCGTACAAGCTCAAGGAAATCGACGAACAGGACAAGCTGATCAAGCCTGGCCAGGTGATCGTCGATCTCGGCTCGACGCCCGGCAGCTGGAGCCAGTACGCGCGCAACAAGCTCGCGCAGGGCGCGCAGCGCGATGCGACGCGCGAGGGCGGCATCGACGGCACCGTGATTGCGCTCGACCTTCTGCCGATGGAGCCGATCGCCGACGTGCACTTCATCCTGGGCGACTTTCGCGAGGACAGTGTGCTTGGGCAGCTCGAAGAAATGGTCGGAGAGCGCCAGGTGGACCTTGTAATTTCGGACATGGCGCCCAACCTGTCGGGAGTGGCGTCCGCGGATGCCGCGCGAATCGAGCATGTATGCGATCTCGCGCTGGAGTTTTCGCAAAACCACCTGAAATCAGATGGCGCCCTTTTAGTCAAATGTTTTCATGGCAGCGGATACAGCCAGATTGTCGAAAAGTTCAAGCAACAATTTAAAACGGTTGCGGCCCGCAAGCCGAAAGCATCGCGGGATAAATCGTCTGAAACGTTTATTTTGGGTAGGCATTTGAAACATCCCCGATAACGGCGTGCGAAGTCCGGGTCTGCATATCCCGGAATCGCCGGAAGTCCCCGCCGGAGCGGCCGAGCGCTATTTGTGCAGTAGCGATTGGTTATGGCAGGCCCCTGCGGACTGGATTAGAATGCCTGAGTGGTGCCGCAAGGAAAATGTAGGCGCCCGTCAATGAGTGAAGGAGTGGTGCTTTGAACAACAACATGTTTTCGAAGGCAGCAGTGTGGCTGGTTATCGCACTGGTGCTGTTTACGGTGTTCAAGCAGTTCGACAAGCCCCGTGTCCAGGAAGGCGTTTCCTATTCGCAGTTCATGGACGACGCCAAGACCGGTAAGGTCAAGAACGTCATCGTTCAGGGGCGGAACCTCACGGTCACTCCCGCAGACGGTCCGAAGTACCAGATCGTGTCGCCTGGCGACATCTGGATGGTCGGCGATCTGATGAAGTACGGCGTTCAGGTGAGCGGCAAAGCTGACGACGAACCGAGCGCGCTGATGTCCGCGCTGTATTACCTCGGACCGACCATCCTGATCATCGGCTTCTGGTTCTACATGATGCGGCAGATGCAGGGGGGCGGGAAGGGCGGTGCGTTCTCGTTTGGCAAGTCCCGTGCACGTCTGATCGACGAAAACAACAACGCTATCAATTTCACCGACGTCGCCGGCTGCGACGAAGCCAAGGAAGAAGTGTCCGAGCTGGTCGATTTCCTGCGCGATCCGCAGAAGTTCCAGAAGCTCGGTGGGCGGATTCCTCGCGGCGTGCTGCTGGTCGGCCCGCCGGGAACCGGCAAGACCTTGCTCGCACGCGCTATCGCGGGCGAAGCCAAGGTGCCGTTCTTCAGCATCTCGGGTTCGGACTTCGTTGAAATGTTCGTCGGCGTGGGCGCGGCCCGCGTGCGCGACATGTTCGAACAGGCGAAGAAGCATGCACCGTGTATCGTGTTCATCGATGAAATCGATGCGGTCGGTCGTCATCGCGGCGCCGGCATGGGCGGCGGCAATGACGAGCGCGAACAGACGCTGAACCAGATGCTCGTGGAAATGGACGGCTTCGAGGCCAATTCCGGCGTCATCGTGATCGCTGCGACAAACCGTTCCGACGTGCTCGACAAGGCGCTGCTGCGTCCGGGCCGTTTCGACCGTCAGGTGTATGTGGGGCTGCCGGACATCCGCGGTCGCGAGCACATCATGAAGGTGCATCTGCGCAAGGTGCCGATCGCCAACGACGTCGACGCAGCAGTGATTGCACGCGGCACGCCGGGCTTCTCGGGCGCCGATCTCGCGAACCTCGTCAATGAAGCGGCCTTGTTTGCCGCACGTCGCGGTAAGCGCATCGTCGAAATGGCGGACTTCGAGGACGCGAAGGACAAGATCTTCATGGGACCGGAGCGCAAGTCCGCGGTTATCCGTGAAGAATCGAAGCGCGCAACTGCGTACCACGAGTCGGGCCACGCGGTCATTGCGAAGCTGCTGCCGAAGGCCGATCCGGTGCACAAGGTCACGATCATTCCGCGCGGTCGCGCACTGGGTGTGACGTGGCAGTTGCCGGAACACGACAACGAAACGTATTCGAAGGACTACCTGCTCGATCGTCTCGCCATTCTGTTTGGCGGTCGTGTCGCGGAAGAGTTGTTCCTGAACCTGATCAGCACCGGCGCATCGGACGACTTCAACAAGGCGACGGCTACGGCGCGCGCCATGGTTGCCCGCTTCGGCATGACCGACGCGCTCGGACCGATGGTCTACGTCGACGATGAAAACGATGCGACGCCGTTCGGTCGCGGGTTCACGCGCACGATCTCCGAAGCGACGCAGCAAAAGGTCGATTCTGAAATCCGCCGCGTGCTCGACCAGCAGTACAACCTCGCACGCAGTCTGCTCGACGCGAACCGCGACAAGGTCGAAGCGATGACCGCCGCCCTGATGGAATGGGAAACGATCGACGCCGATCAGATCAACGACATCATGGACGGCCGGCCGCCGCGCTCGCCGAAGACCAGTTCGTCCCCGCCGGCAGGCGATGCGTCGTCGGGTGGCAGCACGGGTACCGAAGTCAAGTCGGGCAGCGCAACTGCACCGGCCTGACCTGAACTGCCTCTACGTACGTTAAGTACGGGCCGGTGTGATATCGCACCGGCCCGTTTTGCATTCTTCGTTTTGTATTCTTCTTTTACGCAGCCCTGCTAGTCCAGTTTCGTGTCGAACATCGATTTGCTGTCTCGCCCCATCCCCGGTCCGCTTCAATGCGGGCGCTTCACGCTCTCGTTCGAGCGGCCGCTCGTGATGGGCATCCTGAACGTCACGCCCGACTCCTTTTCCGATGGCGGCCGCTACGCTGCGTACGGCGACGCGCTGCGGCAGGCCGAGCGGATGATGCTCGACGGCGCGGACATGCTCGACATCGGCGGGGAATCGACGCGGCCGGGCGCGCCCCCGGTGTCGCTCGACGAAGAACTGGAACGCGTGATCCCGCTGGTCGAAGCGCTGCACGGCGCGAACGTGCCGCTCTCCGTCGACACCTACAAACCCGGCGTAATGCGCGCAGCGCTCGCGGCCGGTGCGGATCTGATCAACGATGTCTGGGGCTTTCGCATGCCTGGCGCGATCGAGGCCGTGCGTGACAGCAACTGCGGTCTATGTGCGATGCACATGCTCGGCGAGCCGCGCACGATGCAGACCGGCGAGCCGGCTTACGAAGACGTGGTGCGCGACGTGCGCCGTTTTCTGACGGAGCGCGTCGACGCATTACGCGCGGCGGGCATTGCCCAGGCACGCATCGCCGTCGACCCCGGCTTCGGCTTCGGCAAGACGGTAATCGAGCAGAACTACACGTTGCTCGCGCAACTACTGGAATCGGCGCCGCAGCTTGACCCACCGTTGCCGGTGCTCGCAGGCATGTCGCGCAAATCGATGCTCGGCGCAGTGACCGGGCGCGCCGCGCCCGACCGGCTGGCGGCGAGCCTCGCCGCCGCGGTCTGCGCGGCCGAGCGCGGCGCCGCGATCGTGCGCGTGCATGACGTCGCGCCGACCGTGGATGCCTTAAAAATCTGGACCGCGATGCGCGATGCCGTGCGTCGTGGTTGAACCTCTCAGTTGAACCCTTCAAGCAAGAAAGGAAGAACTCACAATGGCACGTCGCTATTTCGGTACCGATGGGATTCGCGGCAAGGTCGGCGATGCGCCGATCACGCCCGACTTCGTGTTGCGGCTCGGCTATGCCGCAGGGAAGGTGCTGGCGGGCGCTGACCGCTGGGCGCAGACCGGCACGCGACCTACGGTGCTGATCGGTAAGGACACGCGCGTTTCGGGCTACATGCTGGAAGCCGCGCTCGAATCGGGCTTCTCGGCGGCGGGCGTAGACGTGATGCTGGCCGGTCCGATGCCGACGCCGGGGGTGGCGTACCTGACGCGTGCTTTGCGCCTCGCTGCGGGCGTCGTGATCAGCGCCTCGCACAATCCTTACTACGACAACGGCATCAAGTTCTTCTCCGCCGACGGCAACAAGCTGCCCGACGAGATCGAACACAAGATCGAAGAGCAACTGGACAAGCCGCTCGCGTGCGCATCGTCGGAGCAACTGGGCAAGGCACGCCGGCTCGATGACGCGGCGGGCCGCTACATCGAGTTCTGCAAGAGCACGTTTCCCGCCGCGTTCGATCTGCACGGCATGAAACTCGTCGTCGATTGCGCGCACGGCGCCGCCTACGACATCGCACCGCACGTATTCCACGAGCTCGGCGCCGAGGTGATACCGATCGGCGTTGCGCCGAACGGCTTCAATATCAACGATGGCGTCGGCGCCACGGCGCCGGACGCGCTGGTGCGCGCAGTGCGGGCGAATCGCGCGGACTTCGGTATTGCGCTCGATGGCGATGCCGATCGCGTGCAGGTGGTCGATTCGACGGGGCGACTCTATAACGGCGACGAACTGCTGTATGTGCTCGTCAAGGACCGTGTCGCCACCGACGGCAAGGTCGAAGGCGCAGTCGGCACGCTGATGACCAACATGGCCGTCGAAGTCGCGCTGCGGCGTGCCGGCGTGAAGTTCGTGCGGGCCGCGGTCGGCGACCGCTACGTGCTCGAACAGTTGCGCGAGCACGGCTGGCAACTCGGCGCCGAGGGATCGGGCCACATCCTGTCGCTCGACCGCCATTCGACCGGCGACGGCATCGTGTCATCGCTGCTCGTGCTGGCCGCGATGAAGCGCAGTGGCAAGTCGCTGCATCAACTGCTCGATGGGGTGACGCTGTTTCCGCAGAAGCTGATCAACGTGCGCATGAAACCGGGCGCCGACTGGAAGGGCAGCGACGCGATCCGTCACGCGATCGCCGATGCCGAGCGCGCGCTCGACGACAAGGGTCGTGTGCTGATCCGCGCCTCCGGTACCGAGCCGGTGCTACGCGTGATGGTCGAGGCCGAGCATGAGCGCGACGCCTCAAAGCACGCGGAAGCGATCGCAGCCGTGGTGAAGCAGGCCACGGCCTGACCGGCTGAAGCGACCGCAACGACTGCATCGGCGGCTAAAGCCTTCCGATGCTCACTGCACTTTTCCCCAGAAAAACCGTGTGATGCGAACAAAGCAAACGTTCGCGTCCGCATTTTTTCGCCTAATCTCTACCAATACGGTAAAAACGTCGCGCCCGCTGCGTTTCCAGATGCGCTTTGCCTTTCATCACCGTAATAGATTTGACACACCTCCTTCACGGTTAGTCACGTTACTGTCATAAAGAGACCATAAGCTTCGCGGTGTCCTGCAATCCGCTCACACCACTGGAGGTCTCATGAAATTGATGCAAACCGTGTTCGCTGGCGTGGCTGGCGCGCTTTTCGCGATCGCAGCACAAGCCGCCGACGTAACCGGCGCGGGCAGCACCTTCGCAGCACCGATCTACACGAAATGGGCTGACGCCTATCAAAAGTCGGGCGGCGGCAAGATCAACTATCAAGGTATCGGCTCGTCGGGCGGCATCAAGCAGATCATCGCAAAAACGGTCGATTTTGCCGGTTCGGACGCTCCGCTGAAGGATGACGACCTCGCGAAAGACGGTCTGTTCCAGTTCCCGACAGTGGTTGGCGGCGTCGTGCCGGCGATCAACGTGCCGGGCGTGAAGCCGGGCGAACTGGCGCTGTCGGGCGAACTGCTCGGCGACATCTACCTCGGCAAGATCAAGAAGTGGAACGACCCGGCCATCGCCGCGCTGAACCCGAAGGTCAAGCTGCCGGATACGGACATTGCAGTCGTGCGCCGTGCAGACGGTTCGGGCACGAGCTTCATCTGGACGAACTATCTGTCCAAGGTGAACCCGGAATGGAAGTCGAAGGTCGGCGAAGGCACGACGGTGAACTGGCCGGTCGGTACGGGCGGCAAGGGTAACGACGGCGTGGCGGCATTCGTGCAACGTCTGCCGGGCGCAATCGGCTACGTCGAATGGGCGTATGCGAAGCAGAACCACATGACGTACGCGTCGCTGAAGAATGCGTCGGG
This sequence comes from Paraburkholderia sp. CHISQ3, assembly GCF_030464945.1. Taxonomy (NCBI): domain Bacteria; kingdom Pseudomonadati; phylum Pseudomonadota; class Betaproteobacteria; order Burkholderiales; family Burkholderiaceae; genus Paraburkholderia; species Paraburkholderia sp. CHISQ3. Next base: position 93,647 of record NZ_JALPRG010000002.1, on the reverse strand, counting down.
TGCCGTGGTCGAGCCGGGCACGGAAAGCTTCAAGGCGGCTGCTGCTGGCGCGGACTGGAAGAAGTCGTTCTACCAGATCCTCACGAACGAGCCGGGCAAGGACGCATGGCCGGTGGTCGGCGCGACGTTCGTGCTGCTGCACACGGCGCAGGACAAGCCGGAACAAGGCAAGGAAACGCTGAAGTTCTTCGACTGGGCATTCAAGAACGGCGGTTCGGCTGCCGACGAACTGGACTACATCTCGCTGCCGTCGTCGGTGGTGAGCGAAATCCGTTCGCAGTGGAAAGACAAGGTGAAGGATACGGCTGGCAAGGCGATCGCCGAGTAAGCTTCATCCGTCTAGCAGGGTGACCCGCCGCCCGGCCACGCGTTTAGCGCGTGGTCGGGCGGCCGCAGTACTGGCGGGAGGCGTCGTGCCGTCCCGCATCTGGAAACAGGTTCTCATGTCCGACATCCATCTCGTGTCGAATACGCCCGGCGCCCGTCCGCCCGGCAGCGCGGCGCAGCAGAAGGCGCCCAGCCGCGCCGGCGACGTGATCTTTGGGGCACTCGCCTGGCTTGCCGCGATCGTGACGCTGCTGCTGCTTGGCGGCATCATCGTTTCGCTGGTCGTGGCCTCCTGGCCGTCCATTCATCAATTCGGTTTCAGTTTCCTCTGGACCTCCGACTGGGATCCTCCCAGCCAGAAATTCGGCGCGCTCGTTCCGATCTACGGGACCATTGCGACGTCGATCATTGCGCTCGTTATCGCGGTGCCCGTCAGCTTCGGCATCGCGTTGTTTCTCACTGAACTCTCGCCCGCCTGGCTGCGCCGGCCGCTCGGCATCGCGATCGAACTGCTCGCCGCGATTCCGTCGATCGTCTACGGCATGTGGGGCCTGCTCGTGTTCGCGCCGATCTTTGCCGAGTGGTTCGAAAAGCCGCTCGGTCAGTTGCTCGGCGGCCTGCCGATCGTCGGTGCGCTGTTCCAGGGCGCACCGATCGGTATCGGCATTTTGTGCGCCGGTGTGATTCTCGCGATCATGATCATTCCGTACATCGCCGCGGTGATGCGCGACGTGTTCGAAGTGACGCCGGTGCTGCTGAAGGAATCGGCCTACGGCATCGGCTGCACGACGTGGGAAGTGATGTGGAAGATCGTGCTGCCGTTCACGAAGTCGGGTGTGATCGGCGGCGTCATGCTCGGCCTTGGCCGCGCACTCGGCGAAACGATGGCTGTGACGTTCGTGATCGGCAATACGAACCTGCTCGATAACGTCTCGCTGTTCTCGCCGGGTAACAGCATCACGTCGGCGCTTGCCAACGAGTTCGCCGAAGCGGACCCGGGGCTGCACATCTCCGCGTTGATGGAACTGGGCCTGATTCTCTTCGTGATCACCTTCATCGTTCTGGCGATCTCCAAGATCATGCTGCTGCGTATGGAACGCGGGGAGGGCGCGAAATGAGCGAGCCGATCCTGAACATGCCGGGTCTTGCCGATCCGGCCGCACTCGAAGCAACGCGCAACCGCCTGCAACGGCGTCGCCGCGGCATCAATGCGGTAGCGCTCATGCTGTCGCTGGCCGCGATGGCGTTTGGGCTGCTGTGGCTGGTCTGGATTCTGTACACGACGCTGCACCTCGGCATCGGTGGTCTGTCGATCGAGCTGTTCACGCAGTCGACGCCGCCGCCGAACACCGATGGCGGTGGCCTCGCGAATGCGATTGTCGGTAGCCTGCTGATGGTCGTGCTTGCCACCTTCGTGGGTACGCCGATCGGCGTGCTGGCGGGCGTCTACCTCGCGGAATACGGTCAGAAGAGCTGGCTTGCGAGCATCACACGCTTCATCAACGACATCCTGCTGTCCGCTCCGTCGATCGTCGTCGGCCTGTTTGTGTACGCGCTGATGGTGCCGAGAATGGGCCACTTCAGCGGCTGGGCGGGGGTGATGTCGCTGGCGTTGCTGCAGATCCCGATCGTGATCCGTACGACCGAGAACATGCTGAAGCTGGTGCCGAACGCACTGCGTGAAGCCGCCTTCGCGCTCGGCACGCCGAAGTGGAAGATGGTGCTGTCGATCACGCTGAAGGCATCGATCGCGGGCATCGTGACCGGTGTACTGCTGGCGATCGCGCGGATCGCAGGCGAGACCGCGCCGCTGCTGTTCACCGCGCTGTCGAACCAGTTTTTCTCGCTGGACCTGAACCAGCCGATCGCGAATCTGCCGGTCACGATCTACAAGTTTGCGATGAGCCCGTTCTCGCAATGGCAGTCGCTCGCGTGGGCCGGGGTGTTCCTGATTACGCTCGGGGTGCTGGGATTGAATATCCTCGCGCGCTCGATCTTTTCGAAAAAGTAAGGGCGGAGCAATCCGATGAATATGGCAGAGAGTCACCTCAACCCCGTCGAGCGCCCCGCAGCGCCTGCTGGCTTCGATCCGGCCGCGAGCGAGCGCACACACGCGCCGACGCAGCCGAAGATCGAGGTCAACGACCTCAACTTCTTCTACGGCAAGTATCACGCGCTGAAGAACGTCAATCTGAAGATTCCCGAAGGCAAGGTGACCGCGTTCATCGGGCCGTCGGGCTGCGGCAAGTCCACGCTGCTGCGCACCTTCAACAAGATGTATGCGCTCTATCCGGAGCAGCGCGCCGAAGGCGAAATCCTGATGGACGGCGAGAACCTGCTGACGACGAAGCGCGACATCTCGCTGCTGCGCGCGCGCATCGGCATGGTGTTCCAGAAGCCGACGCCGTTCCCGATGTCGATCTACGACAACATCGCATTCGGCGTGAAGATGTTCGAATCGCTGTCGCGCTCGGAGATGGACGACCGCGTCGAGTGGGCGCTCACCAAGGCCGCGCTGTGGAACGAAGTGAAGGACAAGCTGGGCCAGAGCGGCTACGGTCTGTCCGGCGGCCAGCAGCAGCGGCTGTGTATCGCACGCGGTATCGCGATCCGCCCGGAAGTGCTGCTGCTCGACGAGCCGTGCTCGGCGCTCGATCCGATTTCGACGGGCCGCATCGAAGAACTGATTGCGGAGCTGAAAAGCGACTACACGGTCGTGATCGTCACGCACAACATGCAGCAGGCGGCGCGTTGTTCGGACTACACTGCCTACATGTACCTGGGCGAACTGATCGAATTCGGCGATACCGAGAAGATCTTTATCAAGCCGGTCCGCAAGGAAACCGAAGATTACATCACCGGCCGCTTCGGCTGAGCGCCGCTCGATGCCACGCAAGCGGCCCGCGTCACGCAGTACCAGAAGGGAGCATGACATGTCCGACAAACACCTCTCCAGTCAGTTCGATGCCGACCTGAACCTCGTATCGTCGAAGGTTCTCGAAATGGGCGGCCTCGTCGAATCGCAGATCGTGAACGCGATGCTGGCGCTGAACGGCTTCGATGGCGAAATCGCCGACCAGGTGATCGCCGCCGAAGAACGTCTGAATGCGATGGAAATCGAAATCGACGAAGAGTGCAGCAACATCATCGCGCGCCGTCAGCCGGCCGCGCGCGACCTGCGCCTCCTCATCGCGATCTCGAAGACGATTACGAATCTCGAACGCGCCGGCGATGAAGCCGAGAAGATCGCGAAGCGCACCAAGCGTCTGATGGAAGAGACTTCGTCGCGCACCATCAACATCGCGGAAATCAAGCTGTCCGGCGAAATGGCCGTGTCGATCCTGCGCCGCGCGCTCGATGCGTTTGCACGTCTCGATACCGTGGCCGCCGCGCAGATCGTGCGCGACGACAAGGCGATCGACGAAGAATTCCGCGCGTTCGTGCGCAAGCTCGTGTCGTACATGACCGAAGATCCGCGCACGATCTCTGCAGGCCTCGATTTCCTGTTCATCGCGAAGGCGATCGAGCGGATCGGCGACCACGCGAAGAACATCGCCGAATTCATCATCTATATCGTCAAAGGTACGGATGTGCGGCACAAGTCGCGTGACGCGCTCGAGCGCGAAGCGCTTAGTTGATTCCCGCTTTTTATTAAGGTCAAGAGGTGCCGATGCCTAGCAGCATTCTCGTCATCGAAGACGAGCCCGCCATTTCGGAGTTGATTTCGGTCAACCTTCAACACGCGGGACATTGCCCGATCCGTGCGTACAACGCCGAACAGGCGCAGAACCTGATCAGCGATGTGCTGCCCGACCTCGTTCTGCTCGACTGGATGCTGCCGGGGAAATCCGGCATCGCATTCGCACGCGACCTGCGCAACAACGAGCGTACGAAGCACATCCCGATCATCATGCTGACCGCACGTGGCGATGAACAGGACAAGGTGCTCGGCCTCGAAATCGGCGCCGACGACTACGTGACGAAACCGTTCTCGCCGAAAGAGCTGATGGCGCGTATCAAGGCGGTGCTGCGCCGCCGTGCGCCGCAGCTCACCGAAGATGTCGTCGCGATCAACGGTCTCAAGCTCGATCCCGCTACGCATCGGGTCGCCGCGCATGCGGAAGGCAGCGAGGTCAAGCTCGATCTCGGGCCGACGGAATTCCGTCTGCTGCATTTCTTCATGACCCATCCGGAGCGTGTGCACAGCCGCACGCAACTGCTCGATCAGGTGTGGGGCGATCACGTGTTCGTCGAAGAGCGGACCGTTGACGTGCACATCAAACGTTTGCGCGCGGCGCTCAAGCCCGCCGGGTGCGATGCTATGATCGAGACGGTTCGCGGCAGCGGTTACCGGCTGGCGCGGGCCGCATAACGCAGCATTCACCGCAGGTGGCGATGTCCAGCCGGTCCGCCGGTGGCGCGGTGCGCTCAGTCTGGCGCGCTTGCTGCGTGCGTCGCCGAACCGTCGTGCGTGCAGCGTGCCTCATCCTTTCTTCGATCGCTAGAACATGAACGTCATCTGGACGCGCTCCATCGTGTCGGTCGTGCTGCTTGCCGTTCTGTGCGCGGCGCTTGGCGTGCTGTTCAGCGTCAAGGCGGCACTGGTCCTCGCGATACTCGTGCTGCTCGTGCAGAGCATCTTCAGTACGTTTCACAAGCAGCGCCTGTGGCGCCTGCTCGATGCTCCGGTGTATGGCGAGGTGCCGAGTGCGCCCGGCATCTGGGGCGAAATCTATTACCGGCTACACAAGCTCGCGAAGCGCTGGCATGCACAGGTGCGCCAGGTCGAACAGCAGCATTCGCGTTTTATCCAGGCAATCCAGGCGTCGCCGAACGGCGTGGCGATGCTCGACGATCACGATCAGATCGAGTGGTGCAACGCGATCTCCGAGGTTCACTTCGGACTCGATGCGAAGCGCGATCTGCGGCAACACATTACCCATCTCGTGCGGCAGCCCGATTTCGTCCGTTACCTGAACTCGCATCAGTACGACGAAATGCTGATCATGCGCGGGATGGGCGACAAGCGGCAGAACGTGCTGTCGGTGCAGGTGTTTCCGTACGGCGAGAATCGCAAGCTCGTACTGTCGCAGGACATCACCGAGCTCGAGCGTACCGACGCGATGCGGCGCGACTTCGTGGCGAACGTTTCGCATGAACTGAAAACGCCGCTCACCGTGCTGTCCGGTTTTCTCGAGACGATGCGCGAACTGCCGCTCGGCGAAGCGGAGCGCACGCGCTACCTGGAACTGATGGAGCAGCAGGCGTCGCGCATGCGGCATATCGTCAGCGACCTGCTGGTGCTGGCGACGCTCGAAGGCGACGGCAAACCGCCCAGCAGCAGCCAGATGATCGATATGCGCGCGGTATTGCGCCATCTGAAGGAGGACTCGCAGAGTCTGTCCGGCGACCGGCACCGCATTTCGTTCGACGTGGACGAGGCGCTGACGGTAACCGGTGTCGAGACCGAGCTGATGAGCGCGTTCGGCAATCTGTTGACCAACGCAATTCACTACACGCCCGACGGCGGCACGATCCATGTGAACTGGCACGCGCAGGGCGAGTGCGCGGTGTTCTCGGTGATCGATAGCGGCCTTGGCATTCCCGCCGCCGATATCCCGCGGCTCACCGAGCGTTTCTATCGTGTGGACCGCAGCCGGTCGCGCGATACCGGTGGCACCGGGCTCGGCCTCGCGATCGTCAAGCACGTGCTGCAGCGGCACGATGCGCAACTGGAAGTGAAGAGCGAAGAAGGGCGCGGCAGTACGTTTTCCGTGCGCTTTCCGGCTGCACGTACGGCGCGTCGGCAACCGGCGCCGGTCTGAGTCTGAGCGCCGCACTGCATTGCTACAGAGGATTCGCTATAACCGCGCAGCGAGCTCCGCGCCTTCGCGAATGGCGCGCTTCGCATCGAGTTCGGTTGCAAGCGCCGCACCGCCGATCAGGTGATAACGCGTTCCCTCTGCCGCCTGGGTAGCCGGATAGAGTTCGCGTAACGACTCCTGTCCCGCGCAGACCACGATCGTTTCCACTTCGAGCCACTGTGTTTCGCCGCCGCGCGAGATCTTCAGTCCGCGCGCGCCGATCTCGTCATACGTCACGTCGTCGAGCATATGCACGCCGTTGCGTGTCAGCGTCGCGCGATGTACCCAGCCCGACGTTTTGCCGAGCCCCGCACCGAGCTTGCCGGCCTTGCGTTGCAGCAGCCAGATTTCGCGCGGTGGGTGCGGTTCATCGGCGCGCTTCAGGCCGCCGCGTGTCGTTACCGACAGATCCACGCCCCATTCGTCGAGCCATGCATCGCGTGGCATCGGCAGTGGCGCGCCGGGCGGATGCAGCAAGAATTCGCTGACATCGAAACCGATGCCGCCCGCACCGATCACAGCAACCGTACGCCCCACGGGCGCGCCGCGCAGCACCTCCACATACGACAGCACGTTCGGCCCATCGATACCCGCAATGCCCGGCTTGCGCGGCACGATGCCCGTAGCGACGATCACGTCGTCGTAACCACCCGCTGCGAGCAATGCTGCATCGACGCGTGTATCGAGCCTGATATCTACAGCATGCCGCTGCAACTGGCTGCTGAAATAGCGGATCGTTTCGGCGAATTCTTCCTTGCCCGGCACGCGCATCGCCAGATTGAACTGGCCGCCCACCACGGATGCTGCATCGAACAGCGTCACTCGATGACCGCGCGCCGCCGCGACGCTCGCAGCCGATAACCCGGCCGGTCCCGCACCGACCACGGCCACCTTGCGCGGTGTGCTGCCGGCAGCCAGCGGACGATAGACCAGTTCGGTTTCACGACCCGCACGCGGATTCACGAGGCAGGTTGCGCGTTTGTTCTGGAACGTGTGATCGAGACAGGCCTGATTGCACGCGATACACGTGTTGATTTCGTGCGCGCGGTTCTCCGCGGTCTTGACGACGAACTCGGGGTCGGCGAGCAGGGGCCGCGCGAGCGAGACGAGATCGCCGGCGCCCTCGGCGATCAGACGCTCCGCGAGTTCGGGCGTGTTGATCCGGTTCGAGACAATGACCGGCACGCGCACGGCAGCTTTCAAACGCGCGCTGAGCGGCGCGAATGCGGCACGCGGAACCGACGTGACGATCGTCGGCACGCGTGCTTCGTGCCAGCCGATGCCGGTGTTGAACATCGTCACACCGGCTGTTTCGAGCGCCTGGGCAACCTGCACGGTTTCATCCCACGTAGTGCCGCCATCGACCAGATCGATCAACGACAGCCGGTAGATGACGATAAAACGCTCGCCGCATGCGGCCCGCACCGCCTCGACGATTTCGCGCGGTAACCGCATGCGGTTCTCGATGCTGCCGCCATATTGATCGTTGCGCTGGTTGGTGCGCGGAGACAGGAACTGGTTCAGCAGATAGCCTTCGCTACCCATGATCTCGATACCGTCATAGCCTGCGCGTTGCGCGAGTCGCGCGCAGCGCGCGTAGGCCCGCACGGTTCGCGCGATGCCCGCTTCGCTCAACGCGCGTGGTTTGAACTTCGAGATCGGCGACTTCAGTGCCGACGCCGACACCACGAACGGTTGATAGCCGTAGCGCCCCGCATGGAGAATCTGCAGCGCAATCTTGCCGCCTTCCTCGTGAACCGCTTGCGTGAGCAACCGGTGATTGCGCAAATCGAACGCCGAATTGAGCGTGCCGCCGAACGGCAACAGCCATCCTTCGCGATTCGGCGAAATGCCGCCGGTGACGATCAGGCCCGTGCCGCCGCGCGCGCGCTCGCGAAAATAGGCGGCGAGCTTCGGATAATTCCAGAAGCGGTCTTCCATGCCGGTGTGCATCGAACCCATCACGACGCGGTTGCGCAGCGTCGTGAAGCCGAGATCGAGCTCCGCGAGCAAATTTTGGTAAGACATGCAGGGACCCTTGTAAAGTTTGGGTGCGCACGAACAATACACCGCGATCTGCGCCAAACCTCCGAAGAAAAATTCTAATCCGCCCAGTGCATTGCGCTGTCAGGCGTTATCGGCCCTCCGGTCGCCCACATCCTTCGACGGCACACCGATTGCTGAATGCGATCGTCCGAAAGACGCGTGCAATTTTTTGCAACACCTCGCTGGTGTCGCACGGCACGTACAGGGATACGACAGGTTGCCGCCATGCATGGCGATATAGCCGGTGCTTTGCCTCACTCACTCCGGGCAGCGCGGCGACCGCATAGCTCAATGGGTAGATGCCCAATACTAACGAGGTGGAAACATGAAATTTATCCGGACCATGGCGGCGGTAGTCGGCGCAGCGTCCTTAGTCGCTGCATGCGGCGGCGGAGGACACGATCTCGGCAAGGAACTCGGGCTGCAGGATGCAGAAATCCATTTCGTTCACGCGATACCGGGTGGACCGACGGTGGACTTTCTCGTCAACAACACAGCGCTGCAGAAAGGCATCAGCTACAAGAACGTGACCAACTTCACGAATATCGGCAATGGGCAGACCGCGGTCGCCTACACGGCGACAGGCACGACGACGCCATTGCTCGCGAGCGGAGCGTTTCCCGATGTCGCCAAGGGTCACGAATACACGGTGCTGGCATTGCCGGGGCTCACCGCGCCGGATATCGGCCTGATCGACGATCCGTTCGATAAAGGGCTGCTGTCGAACAGCGCGCGACTTCGTGCGTTCAATGCATCGGTTAACGCGTCGAACATCGACCTCTATCTTGTGTCGGCCGGCACGACCGACGTGAGCAGCGTCAGTCCGTCGATGGCGGGTGTGTCGTTCAAGAACGCGGTTCCGGCCAGCGGTCAGGATTCGATCTATGTATCGGGCGGAACCTACCAGTTGATCGCAACGCAGGCCGGCAGCAAGACGCCGATTTTTCAGTCGAACTCGTTCGATTTGCAGAACAACGCGGACTGGCTTGTGACGTCGGTGCCGATCGCGGGTGCGTTGAGCCAGTTGCTGCCGAACCAGATTCATCTGCTCGTGGCGCAGGGTGGCAACACGTCGCAACCGGCGCTTGAATTGACGAATACGTTGAACGGTCAGTAATACACGGCTTCGACAAACGACTTCAGTAGCGGTTAGCCGGAAGGCGCATAAGAAGAAACGGCGGCCCGCTTATGCGGGCCGCCGTTATTTACTGCTTCTGCAAATGCTGCGAGCAGAAAGAGCCCGCTTACTGCGCGACCTTGTCAGCCGTATTGGTGATCGCGTGGCCGCCGCTAGAAATATCCTGGCCGGCACCCGCCACGGTGTTGCAGCCAGCAAGCACGGCGGTGCCGGCGATCAGAAGCAGAGCGATGAGTCGAGTCATGGTGTGTTCTCCCGTTGAAAAAAGTATCCGGCTGGCGGCATGTTGCCGACCGGTCCGGTCCGATTGCGTGTCAAGAAAGCGATGATGCAGATGCTGTTGGCGATGCTGCGAATGTCATGCAGGTCGCCGCTGTCGCCGAGGTGCTTACAGTATCGAAATCGGCCAGCAATCGCCGTGCCTGCACGTCCGTGTGCGGCAAGACAGGCTGCGTTTCATGTGAAGACAGGCTCGCGCCGAACCCAGGCCCGCTGCGTGCTAACTACATGGACACATGCAGTCCAACGGTCCCGGAGGAAAACATCATGCTGAAATGGGCACTCATCTTTGCCGTCATCGCTGTGATTGCCGGCTTGCTCGGTTTTACCGGCATCGCGGCGGGCGCCGCTGTGATCGCGAAGTTCCTGTTCGTGCTGTTTCTGATTCTGTGCGTCGTATTTCTCGTGCTCGGCTTCGTCGTGACGAAGAAGATCGTCGATTAGCGTTGTCGACATGGCACAGCCGATGGTCTTGTTATCGCGGGATTGCTGCCCGCGTGGTTCATCCAGTCACAGGTGAATCGCGTCGTGGGCCGCCTGCCTGCGCCCTCACTGCATTGTCCGAGCGTACTCCATATCTGGTTCGTGCGCGCGGAGTCTCTGCAAACCGTTCAAGGAGTGGTCAATGTCGAAATCATCCGATGCACAGCAGTCGAACGATTCGTTCGTGATGGACGTGCAGCATTTGCGCGAACAGGCCCGCAAGCACATGTCGGAAGGTGCGGTTACCGAGACGTATGGCGCGGATCGCGACACCGTGCTGAAACTGCTCAATGATTCGCTCGCGACGGAGATCATCTGTGTGCTGCGCTACAAGCGCCATCACTTCATGGCGAAGGGCATCAACTCGGAAGCCGTTGCCGCGGAATTCGCCACGCACGCAGCGGAAGAGCAGGGCCATGCCGATCTGCTCGCGGAGCGTATCGTGCAACTAGGCGGTGAACCCGATTTCGATCCCGCGGGTTTTAAGGCCCGCGCGCATTCCGAATACAAGGAAGGCAAGAACCTCACCGACATGATTCGCGAGAACCTGATTGCCGAGCGTATCGCAATCGATTCATATCGCGAGATCATTCGCTACCTTGGCGACAAGGACACGACGACACGGCGCATCTTCGAGGAGATTCTCGCCGTCGAGGAAGAACATGCCGACGACATGGCCGACCTGCTCGACGGTCGCGAATGATGAGGGCAGGGGCAGCAATAACGTGGGCCTGAGAGACACACGGCGCAGTCGCGAAACGCGCTGCGCCGTGTGGATAAGGCGGGAATGACAGGGGCGATAAGGCCGAAGCCAAAGCGCCTGCAAAGACTTTAGTTAACCTTCCAGTACGCCCGGCCGGTTGCGCAGATACGCTTCGAAATCGGCGGCAACTTCCGGATGCCGCAGCGCGAATTCGACTGTCGCCTTCAGATACCCGAGCTTGCTGCCGCAATCGAAGCGCGTGCCGTGATACTTGTACGCGAGCACCTGTTCGTCGGCGAGCAGCGACTGGATCGCATCGGTCAGTTGCAGTTCACCGCCCGCACCCGGCTTCAACGCACGGATGTGTTCGAAGATGCGCGGCTTGAGCACGTAGCGGCCGACCACGCCGAGATTCGACGGCGCGACTTCGGGCGCCGGCTTTTCGATGATCCCCGACATCTTGATGATCGAGTCTTCCCACTCCTTGCCGTCGACGATCCCGTACGACTTCGTTTCCGCGGGCGGGATCTCTTCCACGCCGATCACCGAGCTGTGATAGTGGTCGAACACGTCGATCATCTGCGCCATCACGGGCGGCGTGCCGTACAGCAAGTCGTCCGCAAGAATCACCGCAAACGGGTTGTCGCCGACCAGTTTCTCCGCGCACAACACTGCGTGCCCGAGGCCGAGCGCTTCCGGCTGGCGCACATAGAAACAATCGACATGGCTCGGCTTGATACTGCGTACCAGATCGAGCAGCTTGGTCTTGCCACGCGCTTCGAGTTCGGCCTCGATCTCATAGGACTTGTCGAAGTGATCTTCGATCGCGCGCTTGCTGCGGCCCGTCACGAAGATCATTTCAGTGATGCCCGCGGCCATCGCCTCCTCGACCGCGTATTGAATGAGCGGCTTGTCGACGATGGGCAGCATTTCCTTCGGGCTCGCCTTCGTGGCGGGGAGGAACCGGGTGCCGAGACCTGCTACCGGGAAGACTGCCTTTGTAACTTTTAGCATGTGATTACCCTGATCCTCTGGTTACGTTACTGTCGCCCGGCGGCCTTCAAGCCGGCAGACGAGCGAGCTGGCTGCCCAGCTTGCCGAGAGTGGTCTGAAAATCTGCCAGCCTTTTTTGCTCCTGCTCGACGACGGCGGCTGGTGCTCTTGCCACAAAGCTCTCGTTCTGGAGCTTCGCATTGCATTTCACGACTTCTGCTTCCAGTCGCGCAATCTCCTTCGACAGCCGTTCGCGTTCGGCCGCGACATCGATCTCGACCTTCAACGCGAGCTTGTCACTTCCTACGATAGCAAACGGCGCGCCATGAGCGGCGGTATCGAAGGCGGATTCGTCGGCGATGATCTGCACTTCCGAGAGACGCGCGAGCGCCTGCACGTACGGCGCGAACGCGCGCAGGCGCTCTGCGTTGCCGGTGGCGAGCAGCGGCACCTTGACCGCCGGCGACAGGCTCATTTCGCCACGCAGGTTGCGGCATGCGTCGATGGTGGCTTTCAGGTCCGTCACCCACTGTTCGGCTACCGTATCGATTTTCGCCGGCTCCGCAACGGGGTAACCCTGCACCATGATCGACGCTTCGCCGTCCGTCTTGCCCGCCGGATAGCGGTCGGCAAGCGGCGCTACCTTCTGCCACAGCGCCTCGGTGATGAACGGAATGACCGGATGCGCGAGCCGCAGCACGGTTTCGAGCACGCGCAACAGCGTGCGTCGCGTCGCGCGTTGCTGCTCGGGCGTGCCGGTCTGGATCTGCACCTTGGCCAGCTCGAGATACCAGTCACAGTATTCGTCCCAGACGAACTTGTATATGGCGTTTGCCACATTGTCGAAACGGTAGTCGGCAAAGCCCTTCGCGACATCGGCTTCGGTGCGCTGCAGATGCGACACGATCCAGCGGTCGGCCTGCGAGAAATCGGTGTAGCCGCCGGGGCCGCAGTCGCCGGGCTGGCAGTCGCCCGGTTTGCTGAAGCCGCAGTCGTGGCCTTCGCAGTTCATCAGCACGAAGCGCGTGGCGTTCCACAGCTTGTTGCAGAAGTTGCGATAGCCTTCGCAGCGCGCGAGATCGAAGTTCACGTTGCGCCCGAGCGTCGCCATCGATGCCATTGTGAAGCGCAGCGCGTCGGTGCCGAATGCCGCGATGCCGTCAGGGAATTCCTTGCGGGTTTTCTTTTCGATCGTCGCGGCCTGCTTCGGATTCATCAGGCCGGTCGTGCGTTTCGCGACCAGCGCTTCGATGTCGATGCCATCGACGATATCGATCGGATCGAGCGTATTGCCCTTGCTCTTCGACATCTTCTGGCCTTCGGCATCGCGCACGAGGCCGTGCACATACACGGTATCGAACGGCACCTTGCCCGTGAAGTGCGTGGTCATCATGACCATACGCGCGACCCAGAAGAAGATGATGTCGAAGCCGGTGACGAGCACCGACGAAGGCAGAAACGCCTGCAGTTCCTTCGTGTCGTTCGGCCAGCCGAGCGACGAGAACGGCACGAGCGCCGACGAGAACCACGTGTCGAGCACGTCTTCGTCGCGTTTCAACGCGCCGGCGTAGCCCTTTGCGGCAGCCTGGGCGCGGGCGTCTTCCTCGTTCTTCGCGACGAAGATCTCGCCGTTTTCGCCGTACCACGCGGGAATCTGATGGCCCCACCACAGCTGGCGTGAAATACACCAGTCCTGGATGTTCTCGAGCCACTGGTAGTAAGTCGTGGACCAGTTCTCGGGCACGAAGCGGATTTCGCCGCTGCGCACGACGTCGAGCGCCGTTTCGGCAATCGATTTACCCGGATTGAACGTGCCTTCTGGCGCCGGCTTGCTCATCGCGACGAACCACTGGTCGGTCAGCAGTGGTTCGAGCACGACGCCCGTGCGGTCGCCGCGCGGCACCATCAGCTTGTGCGGCTTTACCGATTCGAGCACGCCGAGCGCTTCGAGATCGGCGACCACCTGCTTGCGTGCGACGAAACGGTCGAGGCCGCGATATTTTTCCGGCGCGTTATCGTTGATCTTCGCTTCGAGCGTGAGGATCTCGATCTGCGGCAGTTTGTGACGCTGACCGACCTGGTAGTCGTTGAAGTCATGCGCGGGCGTCACCTTCACGACGCCGGTGCCGAATTCGCGGTCGACGTAGTCGTCGGCGATGACCGGAATTTCGCGGTCGGTGAGCGGCAGCTTGACGTGTTTGCCGATCAGGTGCGCGTAGCGTTCGTCTTCGGGGTGCACCATCACGGCGACGTCGCCGAGCATCGTCTCGGGACGCGTGGTGGCTACCGTCAGATGGCCGGAGCCGTCGGCGAGCGGATACTGGATGTGCCACAGGAAGCCGTTTTCTTCCTCGCTGGCTACTTCGAGATCGGAGACCGCCGTCATCAGCACCGGGTCCCAGTTCACGAGCCGCTTGCCGCGATAGATGAGGCCCTGTTCATACAGCTTGACGAACACGTCGCGCACGGCGGCCGACATCTTGTCGTCCATCGTGAAGTATTCGCGCGACCAGTCGATCGACGCGCCGAGGCGCCGCACCTGACCGGTGATCGTCGAGCCCGATTGCTGCTTCCATTCCCACACGCGTTCGACGAATTTCTCCCGGCCGAGGTCGTGACGCGAGACGCCTGCGCCGTCGAGCTGCCGCTCCACCACGATCTGCGTGGCGATCCCCGCGTGGTCGGTGCCGGGCACCCACAGCGTGTTCTCGCCGAGCATCCGGTGATAGCGGATCAGGCCGTCCATGATCGTCTGATTGAACGCGTGGCCCATATGCAGCGTGCCCGTGACGTTCGGCGGGGGCAACTGGATCGAGAAATTCTTGCGGCCCGGCTCGAACGCAGGGGCGGCATAGCCGCGTTTTTCCCATTCGGGTGCCCATTGGGCCTCGATGGTCTGGGGCTCGAAACTCTTGGCAAGCGTGCTGTCGCTCATGGGTGGCGGTCTGCTCAAAATGCGTGGAAAGATGCTGTGAACCTTGAATTATAAAGGGAGTGGGGGGTAAACCGGCTGTCGGGTGCGCGAGGCGGTGGGACGGTGGGGTGCGCAGCGGTTACCACCGGGCGTGCACAAGCCTCATCGGCCGATCGCGACACCGGACATATAATGTCGAACGATCTGTCACACCGCGTCCGTATTGCGCCGCCCTCTGCCGTTTTCCCCAGCTCACATGCCCGATCTGCTCGCCAATCTGAATCCTGAACAACACGCCGCCGTCACGTTACCCAACGAACCGGCCCTCATTCTGGCAGGGGCCGGCAGCGGCAAGACACGGGTACTGATTACCCGGATCGCGTGGCTGATCCAGCAGGGTTACGCCTCGCCGATGACCATCCTCGCCGTCACGTTCACGAACAAGGCCGCGCGCGAGATGATGTCGCGCCTCTCGGCGCTGCTGCCGATCGATACGCGCGGCATGTGGATCGGCACCTTCCATGGCCTGTGCAACCGCATGCTGCGCGCACACTATCGCGACGCGGCGCTGCCGTCGACGTTCCAGATTCTCGATACGGCCGATCAATTGTCGGCGATCAAGCGCCTGATGAAGGGCCTCAACATCGACGACGAAAAATATCCGCCGAAAAACCTGCAGTACTTCATCAACAACGCGAAAGAGCAGGGGCTGCGACCGAAAGATGTCGATGCCACCGACAACTTCAACCGCAAGTTCGTCGAGCTGTACGAGGCCTACGACCAGCAGTGCCAGCGCGAAGGCGTGGTCGACTTTCCCGAGCTGCTGCTGCGCTGCTATGAGTTGCTTGCGCATAATCCGCCGCTGCGTGCGCACTACCAGGCGCGCTTCAAGCACATCCTCGTCGACGAGTTCCAGGACACGAACAAGCTGCAGTACGCGTGGCTCAAGATGCTGGCCGGCGAGAGCAACGCGATCTTCGCGGTCGGCGACGACGACCAGTCGATCTACGCGTTTCGCGGCGCGAACGTCGGCAACATGCGCGACTTCGAAAATGAATTCAACGTCCGCAACCTGATCAAGCTCGAACAGAATTACCGCTCGCACGGCCACATTCTCGACGCGGCAAACCAGTTGATCGCGAACAACGCGCGGCGCCTGGGCAAGAATCTGCGCACCGACGCCGGACACGGCGAACCGGTGCGCGTCTACGAAGCCGCGACCGATACCCAGGAGGCCGGCTGGATCGTCGAGGAGATCCGTGCGCTGATCAACACAGGGCACGCGCGCAGCGAAGTCGCGGTGCTGTACCGGAGCAATGCGCAGTCGCGCACGATCGAGCACACGCTCGTCAACGCAGGCATTCCGTATCGCGTGTATGGCGGGTTGCGCTTTTTCGAGCGGCAGGAAATCAAGCATGCGCTCGCGTATCTGCGGCTGATCGACAATCCGAACGACGATACCTCGTTCGCCCGCGTCGTCAATTTCCCGACGCGCGGCATCGGTGCGCGCTCGATCGAACAGGTGGCGGATGCGGCGCGCCAGTACAACTGCTCGATGGCGGCGGCGATCGTGTATGTGGCGGGCAAGGCCGGCTCGAGCCTCAGCGCGTTTGCCACGCTGATCGCGAAGATGCGCGCCGAAACGCAGCAGATGAGTCTGCCGGAAACCGTCGAGTACGTGGTGCGCGCAAGCGGCCTCGCCGATTTCTATCAGAACGAACGCGAAGGTCAGGACCGACTCGAGAACTTGCAGGAACTGGTCAATGCGGCGGCAGCGTTTGTCAGCGAAGCGGGCTACGGGCTCGATACCCCGGCTCGTTCGATTCCGCTGCGCCCCGGCGCGACTGCCGCGCCCGAACTCGAAGCGCAGGGCGACAGCGTGGTGGTGCTCGACGCCGTGGACGTGACCGACCCCGCGCAGAATCCCGACACGATGACGCCGCTGGCCGGTTTCCTCTCGCATGCGTCGCTTGAAGCGGGCGACAACCAGGCGCAGGCCGGCCAGGACGCCGTGCAGTTGATGACGGTGCACGCGGCGAAGGGGCTCGAATTTACAGCGGTGTTCATCACTGGCCTTGAAGAGGGGCTGTTTCCGCACGAGAACAGCGCGATCGAAGCGGACGGGCTCGAAGAAGAGCGCCGTCTGATGTATGTGGCGATCACGCGTGCGAAGGAGCGGCTGTATCTGTCGTTTGCGCAGAGCCGGATGCTGCATGGCCAGACGCGCTACAACATCCGCTCGCGGTTTTTCGATGAACTGCCGCAGGACACGTTGAAGTGGCTCACGCCGAAGGTCGAGGCCGGTTCGCGTTGGGGCGGTCGGTCCGACAATGCAGGCTATGGGCGCGACTGGTTTGGTCGATCCGATCGTCAGAGCGAATATTCGGACCCGGCGGTCACGGCGCCGTTGCCGGCTTTTGCGAACGCACAGCGTGCCGCCGAGAGCGGTTTTCGCATCGGTCAGCCGGTGTTCCATACGAAGTTCGGCGAAGGCACGATCACGGCGCTCGAAGGCGGCGGTCCGGA
This sequence comes from Paraburkholderia sp. CHISQ3, assembly GCF_030464945.1. Taxonomy (NCBI): domain Bacteria; kingdom Pseudomonadati; phylum Pseudomonadota; class Betaproteobacteria; order Burkholderiales; family Burkholderiaceae; genus Paraburkholderia; species Paraburkholderia sp. CHISQ3. Next base: position 76,374 of record NZ_JALPRG010000002.1, on the reverse strand, counting down.
TGCGCGGGCTCAGGTGAAATTCAAGCGACACGGCGAGAAGTGGCTCGCGCTGGCGGTGGCGAAACTGCAGGCGGTCGAATGAGCGCGCTCGATACGTTGCCGGTTTCGTCTAAAGAGGCTGCCGGTGCGCTGCGACCGCTGGGCATCCTTGCCGCGCTGCCGGAAGAACTCGGCGATCTGCTCGCAACGATGCGCGCGGGTTCCGGCGTGCAGACGGTTACGCATGGACGACGCGAGTATCACGTCGGCACCGTGCACGGTGTGCGTTGCGTCGTGACGCTCGCGCGCATCGGCAAGGTCGCGGCGGCGGCGACCGTGAGCGCATTGATCCACGCATTCAATGTCGAAGCGATCGTGTTCGCCGGCGTTGCTGGTGGAGTGGGACGCGAGGTGAAGATCGGCGATATCGTCGTGTCGGATGCGCTGCTACAGCACGACCTCGACGCGTCACCACTGTTTCCGCGTTTTGAGGTGCCGTTGCTCGGCATCGCGCGCTTCGCTGCCGATCCCGCGCTTGCCGCACAGCTCGCTGCGGCATGTGAGCGCTTCGTCGCGCAGGAAGGCGCCGCGCTCGCGGCCCGCTTCGGGACGCAGATGCCGCGCGTGCACCGCGGTCTCGTGATCAGCGGGGACCAGTTCGTCGCGAGCGCGGCGGCCGTCGAAGCGCTGCGCGATGCGCAACCCGCTGCGCTCGCCGTCGAAATGGAAGGGGCGGCGATCGCCCAGGTCTGCTACGAGTACGGCGTGCCGTGCGCGGTGGTGCGCACGATCTCCGATACCGCCGACGATCACGCGCCGGCGTCGTTCGAGAGTTTTCTGAGCGAGATTGCCGGCACGTATTCGACGGGCATCCTGCAGCGGTTTTTGCAGGACTTCGCGAGTACGCGCGGTTTGACGTTGCGCTAACTGCGTTGCGTATCGAGCGCCTCGCGCACCTGCTGTAGCGCGGCCGGATCTTCAATGGTCGGCAAGTCACCCGGCTCGCGGCCTTCAGCGAGCGCCGCAATCGCGCGGCGCAATAGCTTGCCCGAGCGCGTCTTCGGTAGCATCGCCACGACGTGCACGCGTGCCGGCCGCGCGATTGCGCCAAGCTGACGATCCACGGTTTTCACAAGATCGGCTTCGAGCGTGCGGCGTGCCTCGTCGGTTGCGTAACCACCGGCGTCGCGTAGCACCACGAACGCGAGCGCAACTTGCCCCTTCAACGCATCCGTTACGCCAACTACAGCCACTTCCGCGACGGCCGCATGGCTCGATAGCGCCTCTTCGATTTCGCGCGTGCCGAGCCGGTGACCGGCGATGTTGATCACATCGTCGGTGCGGCCGAGGATCGTCACGTAGCCGTCTTCATCCTGCACACCCCAGTCGAAGGTCGAATACACGTGCTGATTCGGCACACTCGACCAGTACGTATCGACGAAGCGGGCATCGTCGTGCCATACCGTTGCCATGCAGCCGGGCGGCAGCGGATAGCCGAGCGTGATGACGCCTTTTTCGCCAGGTGCGCAAGGCTCGCCGGTGTCTTCGTTGCGCAGCGTCAGATCGTAGCCATACACCGGCACGCCCGGTGAGCCGAGCTTGGGTGGCAGGACTTCGACGCCGCGCTGGATCGCGAGCATCGGCCAGCCGGTTTCGGTCTGCCAGTAGTTGTCGACCACCGGCTTGCCAAGTGCGTCGCCGATCCAGGAGGCAGTCGGTTCATCGAGCGGCTCGCCGGCCAGAAACAGTGTGCGCAGGCTCGACAGATCGGACTGCTTCAGCAGCGCCGGGTCCTGTTTCTTGAGCACGCGGATCGCGGTCGGCGCGGTGAACATCAGGTTGATGCGGTGTTGCTCGACGAGCCGCCACCATATGCCGCCGTCCGGACGCACCGGTGTGCCTTCGTACATCACGGTGGTGAGCCCCGCGAGCAGCGGTGCATAGATGATGTAGCTATGGCCGACCACCCAGCCGATGTCCGACGCGGTGAACATCGTGTCGCCGGGCCGGCCTTCGAAGATGTATTCCATCGATGCCGCAAGCGCGACCGCATAACCGCCGACATCGCGCTGCACGCCCTTGGGCCGCCCCGTCGTACCCGACGTATAGAGCACGTACGACGGTTCATTCGATTCGAGCCACTCGCACGGCACATGCGCATCGAAGAACTGTTCGCGCAGTGGTTCGTAGTCGATGAGGTAGCTGGCGTTGAGACGCTCGGGTGCGAGCTGCCGGTCGATCAGCAGCACGTGCGGCGGTTTGTGCGTGGCGCGGGCGAGCGCTTCGTCGACGAGCGGCGTGTAGTCGATCACCTTGCCGCCGCGTGCGCCGGCATCGGCGGTGACGATCAGCACGGGCTGCGCGTCGTCGATGCGCGCGGCCAGATTCGGCGCAGCGAACCCGCCGAACACGACCGAATGAATCGCACCGAGCCGCGCGCAGGCGAGCATCGCGAAGACGGCTTCGGGGATCATCGGCAGATAGATCAGCACGCGGTCGCCGCGCTTCACACCGAGCGAGCGCATCGCGGCGGCCATCCGGTTGATTTCGGCGTGCAGTTCCGTGTACGTATAGCGGCGCTCGATACCGGTTTCCGTCGATACGTAGACCAGCGCGTTTTGCTGCGGACGATCGGCGAGATGGCGATCGACGGCGTTATGACAGAGGTTGGTGCGCCCGCCGACGAACCAGCGCGCAAACGGTGGATTCGAGCGGTCGAGCACCGTATCGAATGGCGTTTCCCAATGGATGCGTTTGGCCTCTTCGCGCCAGAACGCTTCAGGGTCTTCGATCGAGCGGCGGTGGAAATCGCGGTACGAGGGCATCGGCGATCCTGTCTTTATGTGATTGAAGCTGTCGCGCAGAGCGTGTTCTGCGGGTCTCTTCAGGCAGCATAGAGCAGGCGGGAGGGGCGGGCAATGCGTGGCGATCTGTCCGCTTGGGCGAGCGGCGTAAAAAAGAGGCTGCTTCAGATCGCAGCGTCTATCGAAAGACGAAGCGATCAGGAGCAGCCTCCCTGGCCAAAACCTGAATTTAAACGGTTAAGCCTTCGCCTTCTTCTCGAGATCAGGCAGCAACACCGTCAGCATGCCGAGCAGCGGCAGGAACGAACACACCTTGTAGACGTACTCGATACTGGTCGCATCGGCGAGCTGCCCAAGCACCGCGGCGCCAATCCCGCCGAGCCCGAACGCGAAGCCGAAGAACAACCCCGCGATCATCCCGACCTTGCCCGGAATCAGTTCCTGCGCGTACACGAGAATCGCCGAGAACGCCGAGGCCAGCACGACACCGATCACGACAGTCAACACACCGGTCCAGAACAGATTCGCATACGGCAGCAGCAGCGTGAACGGCGCGACACCGAGAATCGACACCCAGATCACATACTTGCGCCCGATCCGGTCACCGATCGGACCGCCGATGATCGTACCCGCCGCCACCGCCGCGAGGAACACGAACAGATGAATCTGCGCCGCCTGCACCGGCAGATGGAACTTGTCGATCAGATAGAACGTGAAGTAGCTGTTGATACTCGCGAGGTAGAAGTACTTCGAAAACACCAGCATCACGAGCACGCTCATGGCGAGCATGACCTGCCTGCGCGACAGCGTCGCGTGACCGACCTGCGCGCGCGCTTTCTTGACCAGCGGATTCTGTTTATACCAGCGGCCGATCTGCGTCAGGATGACCATGCCGACCAGCGCCGCCAGCGAGAACCACGCAATGCTGCGCTGACCATGCGGAATCACGATCAGTGCGGCGAGCAGCGGTCCGAGCGACGATCCGGCGTTGCCACCCACCTGGAACAGCGACTGTGCGAGACCGTGCTGTCCGCCCGACGCCATGCGCGCCACCCGCGACGATTCCGGATGAAATACCGACGACCCGCAGCCGACCAGCGCCGCCGCGATCAGCAGCACGCCGAAACTCGGCGCCACTGACATCAGCAGCAGCCCCACCAGCGTGAAGCCCATGCCGACCGGCAACGAATAGGGTTTCGGATGTTTGTCGGTGTAGCTGCCAACCAGCGGTTGCAACATCGATGCCGTGATCTGGTAGGTCAGCGTGATCAAGCCGATCTGCCCGAACGAGAGAGAAAAGTTGCTCTTCAGCATCGGGTAGATCGCGAGGATCAGCGACTGGATCATGTCGTTGAGCAGGTGCGAGAAGCTGATCGCACCGAGCACCGAATACACGGTGCGCTGCACCTTCGCCGCCGGGCCGCCGGCGGGCACGCTTGCGGGAGCGGTGCCACCGCTTGCCATCGCGCGTTTGTCGAGACTCGTTTCCATACGTTCGTGTGAGAGAAAAGTAATGGGAGACCGGCATTGACTGCCTGCGACAACACGACGCCTTGACCGGTGGTTTTGAATCTATTGACGCAGTGTAATGTGGCTCACATGAATTGTCCGGACAACTTTTGTCGCGAATCGGACATGGCCAGCATGGAACTCGTGCCAGCAGCCGCTTCCAGCCGTGCCGCGGCCGGGATTAAAGATCGCGGCCGGAATTGCCGTAGACCGGAGAGACACGGCGCAATGAAGCCGCCATGAAGTTGCAATGAAGCCGCAATGCTGGAACCGACCTTTCCGGCATCGATACCTGAGGGTAGACCATATGAAAGCAGTTTCGCTGGGCAGCCAGCCGGGCGCGGGGTTCGTTCCGGAAGGGGAGCCGGCCGTCGGCGCGTCGCAAGTGAGCCAGCCGCGCGTTCGCAGCGGGCAGACGAAGGGCATGTCGGTCAAGACGACGCTGCGTCTTGCGTTTGCCGTGCTGCTGGTCGGCACGCTCGCGATCGGCGTGTTCTCGTTGACGCAGATCAGCCGCCTGAACGGCGCGAGCCGGTCGATCTACGACCAGGGGCACGTCGCGAGCCGTGCCGCCGAGGAAGTGCGCGGCTACGTGCTGCGCGCAAGCCGCGCGCAAAAGATGCTGCTGACCGCGACCACCGCGAAAGAGCGCGATGACCTCGGCTCCGACATCGACAAGGGGCTCACGGCGATCGGCACCGAACTGAACACGTTGCAGCGCTACGGCGACCCGTCCGATGCGAAGGCTGTCGCATTGCAGAAAACCTTCACGGCGTCGGTTGGCGTCTGGAGCGGCCATCTGCGCGATTTCGTGAAACTCGTGAAGGCGCAGCCGCTCGACCTGTCGCAGATGAACTGGCAGGTCGGCACGCAGGACGTGTCGCTGCTCGTCGAAACCGGCAAGCTCGAAAAACTCGTCGACGACCTCGTCGCGCAGCGCGGTACCGCCGCGAAGGCGACCATCGACGCATCCGCGTTCATCTTTCATTCGTCGTTCGTGATGATCGCGGGGATGACGGTCGCGTTGATCGTGCTCGCGTTCGCGATCAGCGAATGGGTGGTCCGGCGACTCGCGCGGCAGCTCGGCGGGGAACCGGTTTACGCGAAGGAGATCGCGAGTCGCATTGCGTCAGGCGATCTGTCGAACCAGATCTCGCTCGGTCGGCACGATACGTCGAGCATGCTGTCGGCGCTGCGCGATATGCAGTCGGGGCTGTCGTCGACGGTGTCGGGCATTGCCGCTAGTGCCGAGGCGATTGCATCGGCGTCCGGCGAGATATCGATGGGCAATCTCGATCTGTCGCAGCGCACCGAGCAACAGGCGATGGCGCTCGAGCGGACGGCGAGCAGCATGGAAGAACTGACGTCGACGGTGCGGCAGAACGCCGACAACGCGAAGCAGGCCAGCACGCTTGCCTACAACGCGTCGGCGATTGCGGAGAAGGGCGGTGCGGTGGTGGGCCGCGTCGTCGAGACGATGGGCAAGATCAACGAGAGTGCGAAAAGTATTGGCGACATCATCGGGGTGATCGAGGGCATCGCGTTCCAGACGAATATCCTCGCGCTGAATGCGGCGGTCGAAGCGGCACGTGCGGGCGAGGAAGGGCGTGGGTTCTCGGTGGTCGCGGGCGAGGTGCGCAATCTCGCGCAGCGCAGCGCTGCCGCGGCGAAGGAGATCAAGACGTTGATCAACGCGTCGGTGGAACGCGTGAGTAACGGCTCGACGCTCGCGCAGGATGCCGGTCAGACGATGGACGAAGTCGTGAAGGCCGTGAAGCGCGTCACCGACATCATGGGCGAGATTTCGGCGGCGTCGGCGGAACAGAGTGCCGGCATCGAGGAGATCAATCTCGCGGTCACGCAGATGGACGCCGGCACGCAGCAGAACGCGGCGCTCGTCGAACAGGCGACTGCGGCAGCGCGCTCGCTCGACGATCAGGCGCGGGCGCTTAAACAGATGGTGGGGAAGTTCTCGCTGGGCGGTTGAGCCGTCCCGCCCGCCCAGCTACCTCACCTAACTCGGCGAAACCACCACCGTACACGTCGTCCCCGCCGACAGCACCATCCCGTCCGGCACGCTGTCGATGTGAATCCGCACCGGCACGCGCTGCGCAAGCCGCACCCAGTTGAACGTCGGGTTCACATCGGCGAGCAGTTCGCGGCTCTGCGGATTGTCGCGATCGTAAATGCCGCGCGAGATGCTCTCGACGTGTCCACGCAACTCGCCACCGCTCATCAGACGGATCTCCGCCTTGTTGCCGACCTTCACGTGCGGCAGCTTGGTTTCCTCGAAGTAGCCGTACACCCAGAACGAGTGACTATCGACGATCGCGAGCTTCGGCGTCCCCGCAATCGCATAGTCGCCGCGATACACGCTGAGGTTCGTCACATAGCCGTCCACCGGCGACACGACTCGCGTGCGTTCGAGGTTCAGTTTCGCGGCATCGAGTGCGGCGAGCGCCTGCTCGTATTCCGCTTCCGCGGCATTCGCCGAATGCGACGCGTTGTCGCGGCTTTCCTTCGATACGACGAGGCTGTCCATATCCGCCCGGCGCTGCGCGTCGTCGCGCCGCATCTGCAGTTCGGCCTTGCGCGCGGCGACGGCGGCTTGCGCCTGCTCGACGGCGATCTGGTAGTGCGACGGATCGATCTGCATCAGCAGATCGCCTTTCTTGACCGGCTGGTTGTCGCCGACTGGCAGTTCGACGACGGCACCCGACACGTCGGGCGCGATGTTGACGACTTCAGCGCGCACGCGGCCGTCGCGGGTCCATGGTTCGTCCATGTAGTGCACCCACAGCGCACGGCCGATCAGGATCGCGACGATAAAAATGACGGCTGTCGCGACAAAGCCCAGGAGATTTCGGATGGTCATGATTCGACTCGGATCAACGGTAAACGGCGAGGCCAAGCAGGCCGCACACACAGACGAGCAGGCTCGCCCGGAACAGGGAGGGATGCCACACGATGCGGTAGATGCCAGTCACGGCGATCAGCCGGTCGAGCATCCAGGTCAGCACGGCGCCGAGGATGAACAGCAGCACGACAGCCGGCACGTAGGCATCGAAAACGGCGATCTCACGGGGCATGACGAACTCCTTCGGAGGGTGTGCTGCCGGCGCGTCCGCCGCTCACGAGTTCGGCGAACGGCGATTGCGGGTCGAGCAGCGCGGTACGGATGAAATGCAGATGACTCAGGATGCGTTGTAACTGGTGGCGCTCTTCGCGCGGCGGCTCGAAGCTCGATAGCAGTTGCTGGACTGCCGCGATCGCATCGACGTTGGCCGCAAATGCAGCATTCAGTCGCGAGCCATCCGGCTGCCGATACAGCGCCGCGACGTGCCGGCGCATCGTACGGATGGCGACACGCCACGGCGTGGTTTCCGCGTAGCGCGCATCGGCCGGCAGCGCGTCGATTTCGCGCCGCAGATCGATCATCGAGTTACCCGCTTCGAGCACGGCGAACAGCCAGCGCAGCGTGTCGCGCTTGAGCTCCGGCTCGCCTTCCGCAAGTGCGTTGATCTGGAACATCAGGTCGCGTGCACCGCTTTCGAAGCGCGTGCGCAAACGCGCGAGCGGCGCCCGGCACGCGAACACAACCTGCTTGCGCAGATCGGCGAACAGGCGCTTGCGCAGCCACGGCGTCGACGGCGGCAGCAACACCGCGAACGCGAGCGACGATACGAGCATCGACAGCACGAGCGCCAGCGCGTCGTTCATGAAGCCGGTCGGCTCGTACTGGATCACGTTGTCCGGGCCGGCCAGGAAGCAAAAGAAGATGCAGTAGCCGACGCCATAGCCGACGAGTTTCGGCCGCGTCGTCATGAACACGCCGAGTAGCAGGAACGGCGTCAGCGCGGCGCACAGCAGCGGAAAACCGTCGATACGCGGATAAATGCCGAACACCAGAATGATCGCCATCACCGACGACAGCGTCGTGCCTGCGGCCATCTGGAATGCGGTGCGCGTCGGATACGGCGACGACGATGCGAGCGCGCACACGGCGGCGGCCGTCAGCACGAGCGTCGAACCGCTCGGCCACGCGATCGCGATCCAGAACGCACCGAGCACCATGATCACGATAGCGGCGCGTACACCCGCAACGCCCGCGGCGATTGGATTGGTCTTCGGCTCGTAGCGCTCGATCCAGCGTTCGCGTTCGTGCGTATCGACGGCGAGCGAGGCGTAGGTTGCCGCGTACGCATGCATATCGTCGACGAAGCGGTAGAGCAGTTCGGCGCCCGTGTCGAAATCGAGCAATGGCACGTCGGCGCGCGTTTCGAGTTCGGCGCGCGTCGCGCGCACGCGCTTCGGCAACTCCGCCCGGTACGCTTCGAGCTGGTTCGCGACGTGTGCGGCGTCGGCCGCCATCAGCACCGGTTCGCCCGACTTGTACAGCAGCGGCGCAATTTCCTTGAAGTACGGTTCGAGCGCTGCGATCGCGCCGGTTGCGGCGCTGTCGTGCAACCGGTTCATCAACTGATGCAGCGCGTGAAAGCGCGTCGACGCCGTCATGAATTCGCTGTTGAGCCGCGCAAGGCGCCCACCGCGCATCCGCGAATCGGGGCTCTCGAAGATGGCGACGCTGCGCGTTGCCTCGAAGCCGACGATATCCGCGACGAAGCGCGCGTTGGTCGCTTCGATGTGGGCGCGGTCGGCGCGCCCCGCCAGCGACGCGGACACGTATTCGACAAAGGACGAGAAACGCGCGCGGATCGTCGTGCGCATCTGTTCGCCTGCGTGCTCCGGGAAGATGAGCGCGCTGACCGCGCCCGCACAGACGATGCCGAGCACCACTTCCGCGACCCGCGTGAGTGCCGACAGGAACGCGCCGTCCGGGTGCTGCGAGGCCGGGAAGCCGATCAACGCGGCGGTGTAACCGGCGAGCACGAAACCGTACGAGCGGAAGTTGCGATTGCGCGCGGCGCCGGCCGTGCAGATACCGACCCAGATCGCGGTCGTGACGATGAAGAGTTCGGGCTGCTGCGCGAACAGACCGATCAGCGCGAGCATCACGACGAGCCCGACCAGCGTGCCGCAGATCCGGTAGAAGCTTTTGGCGAACACCATGCCGCTTTGCGGCTGCATCACGATGAACACGGTTGTCATCGCAGTGCGCGGCTGCGGCAGGTCGAGTTTCATCGCGATGCCGAGCGCGAGCAGCGCGGCGGCGATTGCCTTGAACATATAGAGCCAGGTGCGGCCGTCGGTGCGGGCCCAGTCGGCGGCGGTGTTCAGGAAGCCGCTGAGCGACCTGGTGGGGGCGGTAGTGGAGGTGGACATGGGCGGCTCCGCTTATTGGCCCGGATGCACGGCGGCGCTGACCGTGGGTTCTGTCGCCGCCGCTGCGCTCGATGCTGCAGCCGCCACACTCGCATGACCACGACCGTGCGCAGGTAGTGCATCTGCGGCAGGCGGACCGTCGGAGGGATCGCCGAGACCACCGCCCAGCGCCGCGACGAGCGTCGCGTGTGCGGTGAGCCGTGCGGCCTCGATGCGCGCGATACCTTCCTGTGCGCGCAGCAACTGGTTCTGCGCGACCAGTACGTTCAGATAGTCGGTCAGGCCGCGCCGGTAGCCTTCACGCGCCAGCGTGTAGTTCTTGCGCGCGGCATCGACCGAACGCTGCGCATCGTTCTGCTGCGTAGCAAGCGAGCGCATCCGCACGACCTGGTCGGCGATCTGTTTCAGCGCGCTGACGATCGTCTGATCGTAGGCGCTCACCGCCTCGTCATAACCCGCCGATGCCGCACCGAGTTCTCCACGCAGCCGGCCGCCGTCGAAGATCGGCAGCGACAGCGCCGGGCCCGCGGTCCAGCCGCCGTTTGCCGAGCGCAGGAACTGGAACAGCGGGCCTGCCGCAGCAAATCCGCCGAGCGAGCCGAGCAGATTGACGTCCGGATAGAAACCGGCCTTCGCGACGTCGATGCCGCGCGCCTGCGCGGCGACGCTCCAGCGGGCGGCGACGATGTCGGGACGATGGCCGATCAACTCGGCGGGCAGTGCGGACGGCAGACCGGCAGGCGCATCGAGTGCGAGCTGCGGGCGCGTGATCGCATCGCCGGCACCTGGCCCCTTGCCGGCCAGCGCGGCGAGCTGGTTGCGATTGAGTGCGATCGCTTCTTCGAGCACGTCGATCTGCCGTTCGTAATCGGGCAGCGGTGTCTCCGCCTGGCTCACTTCGAGCTGCGTACCGAGGCCGCCTTTCAGGCGCCGCTGCGCGAGCGAGAGGATCTGTTGCTGCTGGTCGCGCGTCGCCTTCGCGATGTCGAGCAGCGCGTAGTTCATCGACATGTCGATATACGCGCGCACCACGTTCGTTTCGATCTCGAGCTGCGCGGCGCGGGCATCGGCGGCGCGCACGTGAGCGAGGTCGAGGGCCTGTTCGGCGCTGTTGTGGTCCTTGCCCCACAGGTCGAGGTGATACGACAGGCCAATCGTGCCCGTGTTGTCCCAGGTGTTCGCGTTCGAGAGCGGCCCGGGGCCGTAGTAGACGTTGTCGGGCCAGTGCTGGCGCTCGATCGACAGATTGCCGTTGATCTGCGGTGAAAGTGCCGAGGCGGCCACGCCTGCCATCGACCGTGCTTCGCGCACGCGAGCCTGCGCGGCCGCGAGAGTTGGGTTGCCGGCTTCGGCCGAAGTCACCCATGCATTCAGTTGCGGGTCGTTGTAGGCGCTCCACCAGTCGGCGGCGGGCCACTTCGCGTCGGCGTTTGCGGCGCGAATTGCAGCGCCCGCATCGAGCGACGCCGGGTCGACCGCATGCGTTTGCGGCGCGATGCCTCCGGTACTGGCGCAGCCGGCGATTATTGACGAGATCGTAAGAACCGCGAGCGCGGCGATCCCTTTCTGTACCGGAAACTGCACGATTGCCTCCCTGAATGCGATAGAACCCTGTGCATCATTATATTTTTCGGCTGATTGGCGAATAACCCGTAAAAATGCGAAGCATTCTTACGGATCTTGAGATAATCGCTTTCACGATACGTGTAACAATCGAGCCGTCTCAGGAAGGGATTCGTATGGATACGCTTCAAAACATGCGCGTATTTGTCCGTGTCGTAGAAGCGGGCAGTTTCACCGGTGCGGCGCAGCACCTGAATACGACGACGGCTTACGCATCGCGCGCGGTGTCCGACCTCGAAGCACATCTGCGCACGCGTCTGCTGAACCGCACAACGCGCCGTATTGCGCTGACCGAAGCCGGCGAGCGTTACCTGCAGCGCTGCGAGCAGATCCTTGCCTATGTCGACCAGGCGGAAGCCGAGGCGAGCGACGCGCATGCGCGCCCGTCCGGCAAGCTGAAAGTGCACGCGATGGCGAGTTTCGGCCAGCAGTACGTCGTGCCGGCGGTCGGCCGCTACCAGCAGCGCTATCCGGATGTGCAGATCGAACTGACGCTCGCTCAGCGCCTGCCCGATCTGCTCGACGAAGGCTATGACGTGTCGCTGACGCTCGCCATCGATCTGCCGGATTCCGGGCTCGTGTCGCAGCGGATCGGCGCGGCGTTCAGCATTCCGTGCGCATCGCCCGCCTATCTGGAGCGTTACGGTGTGCCGCAGACACCGCACGATCTGAAGAACCACGTATGCCTGCGCATGGTCACGCCGATATCGCCGGCCGACGAATGGAGCTTCAACGGGCCGGACGGCCAGCACACTATCGCGCTCGGTCCGGCGACGTTTCAGGTCAATGTCGCCGAGGCGGCGGCCATGGCGGCGCGCGTAGGCATGGGTATCGGGTTGATCCCGCTTTACTCGGCGATCAGCGGATTGCGTAGCGGCGAACTCGTGTGGCTGCTGCCCGAGTACACGGCGCAGGAGATGAATATTTACGCGCTGTACCCGTCGCGCCAGTATCTCGACGCGAAAATCCGCACGTGGGTGGAGTTTCTGCGCGACGAAGTGCCAGCCACGCTAGCCGCCGATCAGGCCGAATTGCGGCAGTTCGCGCGTAGCTGAGCGGGGGCGGCGGGCGTGTTACAAATGTGGCGCGCCGCAACACTTCCTTACTTCTGTGGGCGAATTGACCTGTTAACGTCTAGTAGCGAAACAACGAAGCAATCTGGTAACTCAGCAATGAAGAGGCACTCATGGATACCCAAGTGATGATCGGCGTCGCCGTCATGTTCGGATTGATCGCGATCGCCGCATCGCGCGACCTGCTGCAACGCCTGCGTGAGAAGCAGCAACTCGTGCCGGTCCGCATCCGCCCGACGCGGACTACGCGCGACGAGCGCAATCGCTAGGCTTCGCTGCCGGAGATCGGCGCGCGACGTCGCTTCAGACGTCGACGGTCCGGTCCCACGCGAAATCGGGGTTTTCGAACTGGCCCGTGCGCCGGTCGAAATAGCCACGCGGGTTGCACACGACGCGTGTGCCGTTGACCGTGTAGTCGAATCCGGTATGCGTGTGGCCGTGCACCCATAGCACGGCCGGCGTACCGATGAGCGTCGACAGATCGCTGACGAATCCCGCCGACACGAGATCTTCCGCGTAGCGCGCAGCGAGACTCAGGCGATGCGGCGCATGATGCGTGACGACGATTGTCTTGCCGGCAAAAGGTCGTGCCAGTTCCGTTTCGAGCCACGCTCGCGCGCGTTCGTGCAGCGCGAGGCTGTCTTGAGGTGTGAAGTTGCGCGCAGCGGCGCTACCTGCCTGCTGCGCTGCCGACAGAGCGGTTTCATCGCGCTGCGCCGGCCACGTCACCTGAATCAATCCCAGAAAATCCAGCATGACTCGTTTCGCGGCCGCGATCGATTCCGCGCGCTCGTCGGTGCTTGCCCCGTATAGCGCGAAATCGGTCCACAGCGTCGTGCCGAGCACGCGCCAGCGGCCGGCCGGATCGACGAGCGCGGCATTGTTCAGGAAGTGCACGTTATCGACTGAAGCGGCGGCATCGTGCATCGCTGCTTCGAGCGCGCCGAACTCACCGTCGTAGTACTCGTGATTGCCCGGCACATAGACGACCGGCACGTTGCCGTCGAAGGTTTCGGCGGCCCAGCGCAATCCTTCTGCGTGATTGTGGATGTCGCCCGCGAGTATCACCAGGTCGGCATCCGCGTGCGGAACGATCGCCGGCTCGTTGTATTCCAGATGCAGATCGGACAGGATGCGGACTTTCACGGCGGCGACTCCTGCAGGAGTGGGGTTCGGCGTGCGGTTAGCGCAGCACCTTGCCCGGGTTCATCAGATTGAGCGGATCGAGTGCGTGCTTGACCGCCTGCATCAAGCGCACTTCGAGGTCGGACTTGTAGTGCGCCGCTTCGTCGATTTTCAACTGGCCGAGGCCGTGTTCGGCGCTGATACTGCCGCGATGCCGATGCACGCTGTCGTAGACGATCTGGTTGATCGGCCCCTGGTGCTCCGCCAGAAAACCCTTCGCATCGACGCCTTCCGGTGCCTGCACGTTGTAGTGCAGGTTACCGTCGCCGAGATGCCCGAATGTGACCATCCGCACGCCCGGCAGCGCTTTTGCAATTGCGGCATCGGTTTCGTCGATGAAGTGACCGATGCGCGAGATCGGCACCGCGATGTCGTGCTTGATGTTCAACCCTTCCTCGGCCTGCGCGAGCGGAATATGTTCGCGCAGATCCCAGAATGCCTGCGATTGCGCGAGGCTTTCGGCGACCACTGCATCGTCGACGATGCCGGCTTCGAGCGCGGCTTCCATCAGTTGCTCGAACAGCGCGCGGGCGTGTGCCTCGCTTTCGCTGTCCGACAGTTCGAGCAGCACGACCTGCGGATGCGTATCGGCAAACGGATAGCGCAGCTGCGGAAAATGCCGGCCAACAAGGCGCAGACAAAAATCCGACATCAGTTCGAATCCGGTCAGGAGCGGTCCGGCCATGCGCTGTGCGAGCGCGAGAAAATCGAGCGCCGCATGCGGCGATGCCAGCGCGGCGAGTGCCGTGACTTGTGCAGCGGGCTGCGGATGCAGCTTCATCACCGCAGCCGTAATGATGCCGAGCGTCCCTTCCGCACCGATGAACAGATCGCGCAGATCGTAGCCGGTGTTGTCCTTGCGCAGCCCGCGCAGGCCGTCCCACAGTTCGCCCTGCGGCGTCACGACTTCGAGGCCGAGACACAGCTCGCGCGTATTGCCGTAGCGCAGAACGCCGGTGCCGCCCGCGTTGGTGGCGAGATTGCCGCCGATCGTGCAACTGCCTTCGGCGGCGAGGCTCAACGGAAACAGACGGCCTGCTTCCGTGGCGCGTGCCTGCACTTCGGCGAGCACGACGCCGGCTTCGACGGTGATCGTGTTGTTGTGCGGATCGATGTCGCGGACACGGTTCAGGCGCCGCAGCGTCAGCACGGCCTGGTGCCCGCTCTCGTCCGGCGTCGCCCCGCCGACAAGCCCCGTGTTGCCGCCCTGCGGCACGAGCGCGATGCCGTGTTCGACGGCGAGCTTCACGAGTGCGGCGACTTCCTGTGCGTTCGACGGGTTCAGCACCGCGCAGGCGGTGCCGGTGTAGCGGCGGCGCCAGTCGGTCAGAAACGGCGCGGTGTCGTGTGGATCGGTGAGCACGTGTGCGGCGCCGATGGCAGCGCGGCAGGCGTCGACGAACGACTGGACAGAGGCGGGGGTAGTGACAGCGGCTTGAGTCATGATGAAATCGTACGAGTAAGTGTGCGACGTGCGGATGAACGGGACAGCGCGGTTTGCCGATTATTTACGAAGCTTGCGCGGTTTTCTTCGCACGCCGGGCCGCACGCTTGAACGGTGCGACATACACGAGCGCGCAAACGAAAAAGACCAGCGAGAGACCCACTTCGAGCCAGCCGAGTCGCGCGCTGAAGCCCGGGTCCGACATGCCGCGCACGATGCCTTCCGCGAAGTACAGCAGCACCAGCATCGACGCCCACTGCAGCGTGTACAGTCGGCGACGCCATACGCCAGGCACAGCGCACAGCAGCGGCAGCGCCTTCAGCACGAGCGCCGAACCGCCGGGCCGCAGCGGTGCAAGCCACCATTCCCATGCGACGCACAACACGATCAGCGCCAACAGCGCGGCGTTCGCGCCGAGCGCGGCAGTCGCGTTTCCAGCGACGGAATCAGCAGCGGGCGCTTGATTACCTGTAGAAGAAGCGGGCACGCGCGGCGCACTCATGGCCGCTCGCTCATGACAGCCGCGGTGCGCGCGATGCGGGCACCGAGTGCGACGGCAAGCGCGCGTTCGTCGGCGGAGATGCCTTGCTGCGCGGAATCGGCGCGTGCGAAGTGCGAGGCGCCGTACGGCGTGCCGCCGGTCAGCGTCGTGGTCAGCGTGCTCTCGGTGTACGGAATGCCGACGATCAACATGCCGTGGTGCAGGAGCGGCAGCATCATCGACAGCAGCGTCGTTTCCTGGCCGCCGTGCAGGCTGCCGGTCGCCGTGAACACGCCGGCCGGCTTGCCGGCGAGCGCGCCCGACAGCCACTGCGGCGTCGTGCCGTCGAGGAAATACTTGAGCGGCGCGGCCATGTTGCCGAAGCGCGTCGGCGAGCCGAGCGCGAGGCCCGCGCATTCTTCGAGATCGCGCAGCTCGGCGTAGGGCGGGCCTTCGGCGGGAATATCGGGCTGGGTCGCTTCGCAGACCGTTGAGACGGGAGGCACGGTGCGCACACGCGCCTGCATGCCGGCCACGCTGTCGACGCCGTGTGCGATCGCCAGCGCGAGCTCGCGGGTGGCGCCGTAACGGCTGTAGTAGAGGACGAGAATGTCTTTCATGGGCCTTATCGGTGAGCGGTTATTATAGGGGCTACGTCTGCGGCCGCGCCCGGCAATGGGCTACACGCCTTGCCTGCGCGGGCGCATCGAGCAGCATGAAAGTCGCAAGAAAGCAGCAAGAGGGAGGGTTGTCGTTGTCCAGAGTGCGTATCGATCTCGACATGCTCAGGCGTTTCGCGCAGTTTGCCGCGCAGCGCAGCAGCGAAGATCGCATTCCCCAGGTGGCGGGTAGTCTGACGTTCACCACCATGCTGTCGCTCGTTCCGCTGGCGACGGTTGCGTTCGCGCTGTTCACCGCGTTTCCGATCTTCGCGTCGTTCCAGGCATCGCTGCAGGGCTTCCTCGCCGATCACCTGATGCCCGCGCAGTTCAACAGCCAGATCTTCCGTTACCTGAACCAGTTCGCATCGAAGGCGAAGGGTCTCACCACGCTCGGGATGATCATCCTGTTCGTCACATCGGTGATGACGATGATGACGGTCGAGTCGGCGTTCAACGTGATCTGGCGTGTGCGCAAGCCGCGTCCGTTCGCGCAGCGTGTGCTCGTGTACTGGGCGATCCTGACGCTCGGGCCGATCCTGATCGGCGTGAGCCTGTCGATCTCGTCGTATCTGTTCACCCAGTCGATGGCGCTGCATGCTGCGCAAAGCATCACGCCGGTAATCGAATGGGCGCTCACGGGCGCGGCGCTGCCGCTCACCATCCTCGCGTTCACACTGCTTTACGTTTATCTGCCGAACTGCCGGGTGGAGTGGCGTGATGCGGTCGTGGGCGGTATCTGTGCGGCGATCGCGTTCGAACTCGCGAAGCGCGGCTTCGGCTACTACATCCGCCGCATGCCGACCTATACGGCGGTGTACGGCGCGTTCGCGGTGGTGCCGCTGTTTCTGCTGTGGATGTACCTGACGTGGCTGATTACGCTCGGCGGTGCGATGGTGACGTCGGCATTACCGGTGATCCGCACGGGGCAGTTCCATCGGCCGCAGTTTGCGGGCAGCGATCTGCTCGATGCGCTCGAACTGCTGGGGCGGCTTTGCGAGGCTCGCGATGCCGGCAAGCGCGGCTACACCGCGCAGCAGCTTGCGCGGATGTTGCGACGCGATCTCGATACCGCGACGCGGTTGCTGCATGAGCTGGAAGAACTCGAGTGGGTGGCGCGGCTCGAGGAACACGGCGCGCAGCCGTGCTTTCTGATGCTCGCGAATCCCGGACAGGTGACGGTCGAACGGCTCTTCGATCTGTTCGTGATCGACCGGAAGGAAATGGCGTATCAGCTCAATCTGAGTTCGACGCGGCTTGATCGGGACACGCTGCTTGGTGCTTTGGAAAACGACAGCTTGCATGTGACGCTGGCTACGCTGCTGTCGGTGCGTGCGGCGGCGAGGGCGGCTCAGGCTGCCGAGGGCGCCGGGCACGATGCGCCGGAGACTTCGCACCAGGCGGCGTGAGGGCGCGATAGCGGGGCGGTCTGGGTGAAGAAGTCGCTGGAACCACCGGCTACAACGAAACCTTGCCGATGCAGATGTCCTTAAACATCACCCAGTCCCCCATCAAGCTATAAACCGGATGACGAAACGTCGCAGGCCGGTTTTTCTCGAAGAAGAAATGGCCGACCCACGCGAACCCGTAACCGCAGACCACCGCGGCCGGCAGCCAGAGCCAGTCACCCATTGCGAGTGCCATCGCGAAGCAGCCGATTACCCCCAGCGACCCGATGAAATGCAGCCGCCTTGAGATCAGGTTGCGATGCTCGTCGAGATAGAACGGATAGAACTCCGCGAAGCTCGCGAAGTGCTCGGTGTGAGTAGTTTGGCGCATGATCGCCTCCCTGTTCCGTTTCCCTTGCCGGCGCCGTTCGCGGCGCCCGGCTTGATCCATTGTGCTGCGATCGACCGGCGCGTGCAACCGGGCTGAGGCCCGGTGTTGCGTGGCGGCAAGGGCTTGCGGATCAACCGGCGAATCAGCCACCGGAAAGCGGGCGCGAGGCGAAATCGAACAGGGCGTCGAGCGTCGCGTCCGGTTGCTCGGTCATCAATGCATGGCCGGCGTCGAGCGTGACGGTGTCCACTGCCGCGCCCGCGGCCACGAACGCATCTGCGAGCGCCCGCGCAGCGCGCGGCGGCGTCATTGCATCGCGATTCCCGACGATAAAACGCACCGGGCAGCGCACCTGCGCAGCCCGTTCGAGCCCGTCCGTGTATGCGTTGCAGGCGGCGAAGTCGGTATGGAACAACTGCGGTTCACCGGTTGCGGAGACGCGTTCCATCAGGCGCTGATTCATGCCGTGCAGCCAGAAACCCGGCCCCGGGCACGACGGTTTCGCAGCGAACGTCGAGTGTGACCACTGGTTGACCATCTCGATCGCTTCCGGCTCGCGCTCGCGCGCCGCGTCGAGCAGCGTGGCGGACACGGCCATCGGCACCGCGGTCGCGAGCAGTGCGAGATGGGTTGCGCGGGCGGGATAGCGGCCGGCGAAATCGAGTGCAATCAGCGACCCCATGCTGTGACCGGCGACGAACGCACGCTGCACACCCACGGCATCGAGCAGCGCGGCGAGCCAGTCGGCCATCGCGGCGACGCTCGACAGTGCGGGCCCTGCGCTGCGGTGATGACCTGGCAGATCGACGGCGAGTACGCTGAAGCCGTGATGAGCAAAGTAGCGGGTTTGCAGCGCCCATACGCTGTGGTCGTGCTCGGCACCATGGATGAAAACCGCGCACGGCAGAGCAGGATCGAAAGATTTGCCGCCGGTATAGGCGTAAGCAGGCGTTCCGCGAACGTCGATAATCATGCGGACGTCTCCTTACGGGCAGCACCGCCCGAGGGCGCAGCCGGCGCCTTCTGCGCCGCTTTCAGCGCACGTTTCAGGTCGTCGATCAGATCGTCGGGATCTTCGAGACCGATCGACAGCCGGATCGTCCCTTCGGCAATTCCGGCTGCCGCCAGCGCCGCCGCGTCCATGCGGAAGTGCGTGGTCGATGCGGGATGAATGACAAGCGAGCGCGCATCGCCGACATTCGCGAGATGCGAGAACAGCGACAGCGTTTCGATAAAACGTCGACCGGCCGCGCGATCGCCGCGCAGGTTGAAGCTGAACACCGCGCCCGCGCCACGCGGCAACAGGCGCTGTGCGAGCGCATGGTCGGGGTGCGACGCAAGTTCCGGATACGCCACCGATTCAACCGCTGCGTGCGCCACGAGAAACTCGACGATCCGGCGCGTATTGGCGACATGGCGTTCCATGCGCAGCGGCAGCGTTTCGATACCTTGCAGCAACTGCCACGCCGCCTGCGGATGCAGGCACGCGCCGAAGTCGCGCAAACCTTCGCGCCGTGCCCGCAGCAGAAACGGCGCGACGGTGCTTTCCTCGGCGAACACCATGCCGTGGAAGCCGTCGTACGGTTCGGTGAATTCGGGGAAACGGCCGGATGCGTCGAAGTTGAACGTGCCGCCGTCAACCAGCACGCCGCCGATCGTCGTCCCGTGCCCGCCGAGGAACTTGGTCGCCGAGTGATAGATGAAATCCGCACCGTGCGCGAACGGCTGCAGCAGGTACGGGGTCGTGAAAGTCGAGTCGACCAGCAGCGGCACGCGGTGGTCGTGCGCAATCTGCGCAACCGAGGCGATGTCGAGCACGTCGAGCCCCGGGTTGCCGAGCGTTTCGCCGAACAACAGACGCGTGTTCGGCCGCAGCGCCGCACGCCAGGCGGCGAGATCGCCCGGTTTGACGAAGGTCGTCTCGATGCCGAAGCGGCGCAGCGTGTAGTTGAGCAGGTTGTGCGAGCCGCCATACAGCGCGCTCGACGCGACGATGTGCGAGCCGGCGCCCATCAGTGTGGCGATTGCCAGATGCAGCGCGGCCTGGCCGCTCGCGGTGCCGATCGCGCCCGCGCCGTTTTCGAGCGCGGCGACGCGTTCCTCGAAAACGGCCACGGTCGGATTCGAGATCCGCGAATAGACATGCCCGGCGCGCTCCATATTGAACAGCGAAGCCGCGTGATCGGTGTCGCGGAACGAAAACGACGTGGTCTGGTAGATTGGCGTGGCGCGCGCGCCGGTCGTGGGATCGGGGGCGGCGCCAGCGTGCAGCGCGAGCGTATCGAAACGGTTGGCGGACATCCTGGCGGGCGCAGCCGCGCACGGCCTGCGCAAAGGGTGAAGGTGGCGGCCATCCTATCATCCCGGGCGGGGCGCCCCGAAGCGCCTTTTTGAGGCCTTCCAGGGGACCATCGGGGTGCGCCCTGCGCCCGTCCGCCGGGCGATGGCGGGCTTTCCGGGCCCCTTCCGCGCGCTTTCCTTTTATGGGCCTTTCCGCTAGCATCGAAAATCAGTCATGCGATACCGGCGTCATCAGGAGACAAATCATGCGGGTCAGCGACATTCTCAAGGTCAAGGGCAACACCCTTTTCACGGTTACCCCCGACACATCGTTGCACGACGCAGTCACTGCGATGGCGGAGCACGACATCGGTTCGCTGGTGGTGATGGAATACGGCGATCTGGTGGGCATGCTGACGTTCCGCGAGATCATCCTGACCTTGCGCCGCAACGGCGGTAGCGTCGGTACATCGACGATCCGCAAGGTCATGGACGACCATCCGATCACCTGCACACCGGAAACCGACGTCAACGAAGTGCGCCGCATGATGCTTGAGCATCACGTGCGCTATCTGCCGGTGCTCGAAAGCCGCGCGTTGATGGGCGTGATCTCGTTCTACGACGTCGCGAAGGCGGTGGTCGAAGAGCAGGGTTTCGAGAATCGCATGCTCAAGGCCTATATCCGCGACTGGCCGGAAGAGCAGGAACCGCAGCAGGCCCGCTAGCCGGCGCGTCGCGCTGGCATGCTGTGCATGTCGCCATGCGGTTGAGCCATACCAGGGCGCGCGCGAAAGCGGGCGCTTTTTTTGTTCGCGTGTCTATTTGCGTACGCAGGAGAGTGAGATGAATCTGCGCCCACGCGTTTGCTCGCGACACCTGTCCCCGCATGTGTCCATATCCATGCGCCCCTTGCCGTTTATCCAACTCTCATGAGCGACCGCCCGCTACCTGCCGCCACTCCTGCCGCCCAGAGCGCGCACGCACACGAATCCCAGTTCGCCCTGCTGGGCGAACGCCGTTTCTCGCCATTTTTCTGGACCCAGTTCCTCGGCGCGATGAACGACAACGTGTTCAAGATCGGCTTTACGTCGCTTGTCACGTATCAGACCGCGCGCTTTTCCGGTGTGGACGCGAAGACCGCGGCGTTCCTGATTTCCGCAATCTTCATCCTGCCGTTCGTGCTGCTGTCCGCGACCTCGGGACAGATCGCCGACAAGTACGACAAGGCGACGCTCACGCGCTTCGTGAAGACGTTCGAAATCGGCGTGATGCTGATCGGCGGGGCGGGGTTCTGGTTTCACAACGCGTCGCTGCTGTATCTCGGCACTTTCCTGATGGGCGTGCATTCGACGCTCTTCGGCCCGGTCAAGTACGCGTACCTGCCGCAGCATCTGTCGAAGGCGGAGCTGGTCGGCGGCAACGGGCTCATCGAAATGGGCACCTTCGTTGCGATCCTGATCGGCACGATCGCCGGGGGCGCCGCGGCCGGTTTCGTCGAGCATGGCGCGGTGGTGCTCGCGGGCATGTGCGTCGTGATCGCGCTGGCGGGACGCGCGGTGTCGGTGGCGGTGCCGTCCACGCCGGCGCTGCAGCCCGACTTGCGCATCAACTGGAACCCGGTCAGCGAAACGTGGCGCAATCTGAAGCTGGCGCGCGAGGATCGCACGGTGTTTCTGAGCCTGCTCGGTATTTCGTGGCTGTGGTTTTTCGGCGCGACCTTCCTGTCGTCGTTTTTCCGTTTCGCGAAGGAAGTGCTGTCCGCGAATCCCGATGTCGTCACCGTGCTGCTCGCGACGTTCTCGATCGGCATCGGTAGCGGCTCGTTGATGTGCGAACGGCTGTCGAAACGGCGCATCGAAATCGGCCTCGTGCCGCTCGGCTCGATCGGCATGAGCGTGTTCGGCATCGATCTGTTTTTCGCGAGCCATGCGCTGCCGGCCGCGCCACATCTGCTGTCGGTCGGCGAGTTTCTCGCGGTGCCGGCGCACTGGCGCGTGCTGGTCGATCTGCTGCTGCTGGCGATGTTCGGCGGCTTTTACAGCGTGCCGCTGTACGCGTTGATCCAGAGCCGCAGCCAGCCGACTCACCGCGCGCGCATCATCGCGGCGAACAATATTCTCAATTCGCTGTTCATGATCGTGTCCGCGTTGATGGCCGTCGGGTTGACGGCGCTCGGGGTGGGCATTCCGGGCATCTTCCTGACCACTGCGCTGCTCAACATCGTAGTCGCCGCATACATCTATTCGCTGGTGCCGGAGTTTCTGCTGCGCTTTATCGCGTGGATGCTCGTGCACACGTTCTACCGGATTCGCCTCGTGCATGCCGAACGCATCCCGGAAGAAGGCGCGGCGGTGCTGGTGTGCAATCACGTCAGCTATGTCGATGCGATCGTCATCATGGCGGAGAGCCCGCGGCCGATCCGCTTCGTGATGGATCACCGGATCTTCCGCACACCGTTTGCAGGCTGGGTGTTCCGGCACGGCAAGGCGATTCCGATCGCGCCCGCGCACGAAGACCCCGACATGCTGGCGCGCGCGTACGATGCCTGCGCGGCGGCGCTGACCGATGGCGATCTCGTGTGCATTTTCCCCGAGGGCAAGCTGACCAAGACCGGCGATATGAACCCGTTCCGCCACGGCGTGACCGAGATCATCCGCCGCACACCGGCGCCGGTCGTGCCGATGGCGCTGCGCGGGCTGTGGGGCAGCTACTTCTCGCGGGCCGCCGAAGCACGCGTGCCCCGGCCGCTAAACAAAGGCGTGATGAGCCGCCTGACGCTGGCGGTGGGCGAGCCGCTCAGCGCCGAGGAAGCGACGCCGGAACGGCTGCAGCAGATCGTTAGCGAGTTGCGCGGCGCGCGTAAGTGAAGCGCGCGGGTCGCGGCAAGCAAAGCCGCGGCACATGACGGGCCCGCGGTCCGTCCCGCGTAGCCAGGAGCGGGCTGGCATAATAACGGTCTCCCGCATTTCTTTGGACTCCGCTCATGTCCGGCAATACTCTCGGTACGCTTTTCACCGTCACGACGTTCGGCGAGTCGCATGGACCGGCTATCGGTTGCGTGATCGACGGTTGTCCGCCGGGCATGGCGCTCGCCGAAGACGATATCCAGTTCGAACTGGATCGCCGCAAGCCCGGCACCTCGCGCCACGTGACGCAGCGCCAGGAAGAGGACAAGGTCGAGATCCTGTCCGGCATCTTCGAAGGCCGCACGACCGGCGCGCCGATCGCGCTGCTGATCCGCAACACCGATCAGCGCAGCAAGGACTACGGCAACATTGCCGATACGTTCCGTCCCGGCCACGCCGACTACACCTACTGGCAGAAATACGGCATTCGCGATTACCGTGGCGGTGGCCGGTCGTCCGCACGTCTGACCGCGCCGACAGTGGCCGCCGGTGCGGTGGCGAAGAAGTGGCTGCGCGAGCATTTCGGCGCCGAGATTCGTGCGTATATGGCGGCGCTCGGTGAGATCGACGTGCCGTTCGTCGATTGGGTACATGTGCGCGAGAACCCGTTCTTCGCGCCGAATCAGGACATCGTGCCGCAGCTCGAAGCGTATATGGATGCGCTGCGCAAAGACGGCGATTCGATCGGTGCACGCATCAACGTGGTGGCGTCGGGCATTCCGGTCGGTTTCGGCGAGCCGCTGTTCGACCGCCTCGACGCCGACATCGCGCACGCGATGATGGGCATCAATGCGGTGAAGGGCGTCGAGATCGGCGCTGGTTTCGCGAGCATTGCGCAGCGCGGTTCGGTGCATGGCGACGAGTTGACGCCGGAAGGGTTCGTCGGCAATCACGCGGGTGGGGTGCTCGGCGGTATTTCGACCGGGCAGGACATCACGGTGTCGATCGCGATCAAGCCGACTTCGAGCATCCGTACGCCGCGCCGTTCGATCGATCGAAGCGGACAACCGGTGGTCGTCGAAACGTTCGGGCGCCACGATCCGTGTGTCGGTATTCGAGCGACGCCGATCGCCGAAGCGATGCTCGCGCTGGTGCTGATCGATCATGCGCTGCGTTATCGCGCGCAATGCGGCGACGTGACGGTCGATACACCGAAGATCGCGGCAAGCGCACCGTAGCGTACGCAGCGCGCAGCAACGAAAAAAGCACCGCGCGCGGTGCTTTTTTACGTCCGAAACGGCATGCGCCGTAGCGTCACATGTTCGGATAATTCGGACCGCCGCCACCCTCCGGCGTCACCCACACGATATTCTGCGTCGGATCCTTGATGTCGCAGGTCTTGCAGTGCACGCAGTTCTGCGCATTGATCACGAGCCGCTCGCTGCCGTCGTCGTTCTTGACGAACTCATACACGGCGGCCGGGCAGTAGCGACCTTCCGGCCCGGCGTAAGTGCGGTAGTTGACGTTGACCGGCACCGTCGGATCTTTCAGCGTCAGATGCGCGGGCTGGTTTTCCTCGTGGTTCGTGTTCGAGATGAACACCGACGAAAGCCGATCGAACGTCAGCTTGCCGTCCGGCTTCGGATATTCGATCTGCTTGCACTGCGACGCCGGCTTCAGCATCTCGTGATCCCAGTGCTGGTGATGCAGCGTCCACGGCACATTGCCGCTGAATACCTTCTGCTCGATACCCACCATCAGCGTGCCGAGGTACAGGCCCTTGCTCATCCACTGCTTGAAATTGCGCGCGCGATGCAGCTCGGTGTAAAGCCAGGAGGTCTTGAAGGTGTCGGGGAAGGCGGCCAGTTCGTCGGACTGACGGCCGGCCTGCACGGCGTCGAATGCGGCGTCGGCGGCGAGCATGCCGGTCTTGATCGCAGCGTGGCTGCCCTTGATCCGCGCGACGTTGAGAAAGCCCGCGTCGTCGCCGACCAGGGCGCCGCCCGGAAACACCAGCTTCGGCAGCGACTGCAAACCGCCCGCCGTGATGGCCCGTGCGCCATACGACACACGTTTGCCGCCTTCGAGAAACGCGCGGATCGCGGGATGCGTCTTGTAGCGCTGGAATTCCTCGAACGGCGACAGGTACGGGTTCGTATAGCCGAGACCGACGATGAAGCCGACCATCACCTGGTTGTTGTCGATGTGATAGAGGAACGAGCCGCCGTACGTATCGCTCTCGAGCGGCCAGCCGGCCGAGTGGATCACGAGGCCGGGCTTGTGCTTCGCCGGATCGATTTCCCACAGCTCCTTGATGCCGATGCCGTACACCTGCGGATCGACGCCGTCGCGCAGCTTGTAGCGGTCGGACAGCTGACGGCCCAGATGCCCGCGCGCGCCTTCGCAGAACAGTGTGTACTTCGCGTGCAGTTCCATGCCGAGCTGGAAGTTCTCGGTCGGCTCGCCGTCCTTGCCGACGCCCATGTTGCCGGTCGCGACGCCCTTGACCGAGCCATCATCGTTATAGAGGATTTCCGCGGCCGGGAAGCCCGGGAAAATTTCGACGCCGAGCGCTTCGGCTTGTTGACCCAGCCAGCGTGTCACGTTGGCGAGGCTGACGACGTAGTTGCCGTGGTTCTTGAAGTTGTCCGGGAGCATCCAGTTCGGCACGGCCTTCGCGCCGGTTTCGGACAGGAACAGGAAGCGGTCTTCGCTCACCTCGACGTTGAGCGGCGCGCCTTTTTCCTTCCAGTCGGGGATCAATTCGGTGATCGCTCGCGGGTCCATCACGGCCCCGGAGAGGATGTGGGCCCCGACCTCCGAGCCCTTTTCGAGCACGCAGACCCCGATCTCGACGCCTTTCTCCTGCGCCCGCTGCTTGAGCCGGATCGCCGCGGACAGGCCAGCAGGGCCGCCGCCGACGATTACCACGTCGTATTCCATTGACTCGCGCGGGCCATATTGCTCAATGAGACTTGTGGGGGTCATTGAAGCTCCTCTTACCGTTAGAATGCTTTTTTCGGGTTCGTATTGTCAGCGAACGATACCTGCGCTGCAACCGGATGAACAGAGATTAGCACGATCGTTCTATTTATGTGGTACGGTGGCGACGCGCGCAATCGAGGTCATTGGCGGTATCGCCGCGCCTGCAACCCTCATCAAAACAAGGAAAGACAATGGGCCGTTCGATCAATCTGGAAGGCAAGGTCGCGCTGATTACAGGCGCGTCGAGCGGACTCGGCAAGCGCTTTGCGCAAGTGCTGTCGCAGGCCGGTGCGAAGGTCGTGCTGGCCAGCCGCCGTACCGAACGCCTGAAGGAACTACGCGCGGAAATCGAAGCCTCCGGCGGCGCGGCGCACGTCGTCTCGCTCGATGTCACCGATTATCAGAGCATCAAGTCGGCAGTGGCGCACGCCGAGACCGAAGCGGGCACGATCGATATCCTCGTCAACAACTCCGGCGTGTCGACTACGCAGAAGCTGTCCGAAGTCACGCCCGCCGATTTCGAATACGTGTTCGACACGAACACGCGCGGCGCTTTCTTCGTCGCCCAGGAAGTCGCGAAGCGGATGATCATGCGCAGCAACAACGGTGGCCAGAAGCCCGCTTACCGGATCATCAACATTGCGTCGGTGGCGGGGCTGCGGGCGTTTCCGCAAATTGGCCTGTATTCGATGAGCAAGGCCGCTGTCGTCCATATGACGAAGGCGATGGCGCAGGAATGGGGCCGTCACGGCATCAATGTGAACGCGATCTGCCCTGGCTACATCGATACGGAGATCAATCACCATCACTGGTCGACCGAGCAGGGGCAGAAGCTCGTGTCGCTGCTGCCGCGTCATCGCGTGGGCAAACCGGAGGATCTGGACGGCCTGCTGCTGTTGCTCGCCGCCGACGAATCGCAGTTCATCAACGGTTCGATCATTGCCGCCGACGATGGCTTCGGCCTCGCCTGACGGCCACTCGGCACGGCGCGCGCCGTGCCGGTTTTAACGAGCAGAAGAAGTACGATGAGCGAATACCACGCAGTCTTCGAGATGTCGATGCCGATCCGCTGGGGCGATATGGACGCGTTCGGCCACGTCAACAATACGATCTATTTCCGCTACATGGAGCAGGTGCGGCTCTCCTGGTTTGAGCAGATCGGCATTGCAGGCGGCAACGGCCAGGGGCAGGGACCGGTGCTCGTCAATGCATCGATGGAGTTTCTCAGGCAGCTGCATTATCCCGGCGACGTGATTGGCCGGATGACGGTCGGCAAACCCGGGCGCAGCAGCTTCGATACCGGTTTCGAACTGTTCCGCGCCGACGATCCGCAGACGCTTTATGCACGCGGCGCCGCACGCTGCGTGTGGATCGACTATGCAGCCGGCAAGTCGACGCCGCTGCCGGACCTGCTGCGCGGGACGATCGAGAACGCGCTGCTCGTCAAGCTCGGCTGAGCGTAGCCAGCACCCCATCTCCCTTCTGTCACGCCGTCACGCGTCAATGCCCGAGCAGCCGCTGCAGCAGCTCGGTGGCATTGCCCGTATCGTATTTGCGCATCAACTTGGCGCGATACACATCGACGGTGCGGGAACTGATATCGAGCGCGCGACCAATCTGTTTGCTCGTCTTTCCCGTCACCAGTTGCGCGGCGATCTCGCGCTCGCGCGGCGTCAGTTCGACGGCGACCCGCCGGGTCGCGCTCAGATCCTCGAAGGTCCATACGCCCGCCGCATGCGGGTCGCCGCGATCGAGCGAACGGCCGGTCACGTGACACCAGAACAGTTCGCCGTTCGTGCGCTTCATGATGCGGTCGTCGGCGTAGCTGCCCTGGGCGGTCATGATCGGCGGAATGCGCGCGCCGATCCGCTCGAATTCATCGGACGATGGATAGAGCACCTGAAACGATTGCCCGAGCAACGACTCGCGCGTACGGCCGAAGATCGCCGCGAGCTGGTCGTTGCAGTCTTCGATGATCCGCTCGCGCGACAGCACGAGTCCGATCGGCGCAAGGTGGAAGGCAGTCTGGTAATCGAGGGCGGGCATCGGCGGCGGGTGGTGAAGAGCAATGGCGAACACTTATGTATTTTTGCGTATTGTGCCGTATCGCTGCCGCAGCGTACCCTTTCGAACAAATCACAAGGCCGCGCAGCACGGGCGAGCGGGCTGGACGCAGGTTGCGCGATCCAGCGACGACGCCCACGGCGGACGACTAGAATGACGTGACGGGCCGCGACAGCGGCGCAGCGCATCGATCCGGTTTTCGGGTTTCATATCGAGGAAGGGACAAACTGATGAACAAGGTCTATCCAGGCGCGACTGCCGCGCTCGAAGACATCGTCAAGGACGGGCAGACGTTCGCCGTCGGCGGCTTTGGTCTGTGCGGCATTCCGGAGGCGCTGATCGCGGCGCTGCGCGATACCGGCGTGAAAGGCATCACGTGTATCAGCAACAATGCGGGCGTCGACGGCTTCGGTCTCGGCCAGTTGCTCGAGACGCGCCAGGTCAAGAAGATGATCTCGTCGTATGTCGGCGAGAACAAGGAGTTCGAGCGTCAGTATCTGGCCGGCGAACTCGAACTTGAATTCACGCCGCAAGGCACGCTCGCCGAGAAGCTGCGCGCGGGCGGCTCGGGTATCCCGGCGTTCTTCACCAACACCGGCTTCGGCACGCTGATTGCCGAAGGCAAGGAAACCCGCGATTTCGACGGCAGGCAATACGTACTCGAACGTTCGCTGACCGCTGATGTCGCGCTCGTCAAGGCGTGGAAGGCCGACAAATCGGGCAACCTGATCTATCGCCGCACTGCGCGCAACTTCAACCCGATGTGCGCGATGGCCGGCAAGATCACGGTCGCGGAAGTCGAAGAGATCGTCGAGGTGGGCGAGCTCGATCCGGATGCGATCCACACACCGGGCATCTTCGTGCAGCGCATCGTGCTGAATGCGCATCCGGAGAAACGCATCGAACAACGCATCGTCCGCGCGAAAGGAGCGTGATCATGGCATGGACTCGTGACGAAATGGCCGCGCGCGCGGCGAAAGAACTGCAGGACGGTTTCTACGTGAACCTCGGTATCGGCCTGCCGACGCTGGTGGCGAACCACGTGCCGGCCGGCGTCGAAGTGTGGCTGCAATCGGAGAACGGTCTGCTCGGTATCGGCCCGTCGCCGACCGAAGATGAAGTCGACGCAGATCTGATCAACGCCGGCAAGCAGACGGTGACGACGCTGCCGGGTTCGTCGATTTTTTCGTCGGCGGATTCGTTTGCGATGATTCGCGGCGGCCACATCAATCTCGCGATCCTCGGCGCGATGCAGATCAGCAAGAAGGGCGATCTCGCGAACTGGATGATCCCGGGCAAGATGATCAAGGGCATGGGCGGCGCGATGGATCTGGTGGCCGGCGTGAAGCGTGTCGTCGTGCTGATGGAGCACGTCGCGAAGGGCGATCAGCACAAGATTCTCGAAGAGTGCACGTTGCCGCTGACGGGTGTGGGTGTCGTCAATCAGATCATCACCGACCTCGGCGTGATCGACGTGACCGCGGACGGCCTGAAACTGGTTGAACTGGCGCCGGGCGTGAGCGTCGATGAGATCAAGGCGAAGACCGGCGCGCCGCTCGACGTGAGCGCGGTGAACTAATCGAAACGGTATAGGCAGGTTGCTACACAGGCGGCAGTCGCACTGACACGCAAGCGAAGCGAGACGGGCAGTTGCCGCGCAGGTTGCAGTCGCGGTGTCGCACGAGGCGGGCGGAACCCAGGAATCCGGGGTTTCGCCCGCTTTGTTTTTGGGCCGGGCTGATCACCGAGCCACTGGCCGATGGCGGCGCGTTTGCCGGTCCCCCATGACAAAGCGGTTTACAATTAGCCCTGTTCCGCAGCTTTCTTCGGGCTGCGCCGCTGGGCCGCTCGCCTGCAATGTCCGGTAGCGCCGCAGCCCACGCCACCGACGGATTCTCCGCCCGTGTCTTCGTAAGGACCCCCTGATGACCGCCACGCTCGCCGTTCCCGCCGCATCCGTCGATTCCTCTGCGCCACGTCAGCGTTTCGTCCAGTGTTCGAGCGCAAGCGGCCTGCATCGCGTCGCCTATACCGAGTGGGGCGATCCGGCCAATCCGCGCGTGCTGCTTTGCGTTCATGGGCTCACGCGCTCGGGTCGCGATTTCGATCGGGTGGCGCGGGCGTTGTCGGGCGTGTACCGGGTGGTGTGCCCCGATGTCGTAGGCCGGGGCTTGTCGTCGTGGCTCGTCAATCCAGCGGGTTACACGGTGCCCCAGTATGTCGCGGACATGATCACGTTGATCGCACGCCTCGATGTCGAAACGGTCGACTGGTTCGGCACGTCGATGGGCGGTTTGATCGGCATGGGACTGGCCGGGTTGCCGGGCTCGCCGATCCGCAAGCTGCTGCTCAACGATGTCGGTCCGCGTCTGGATCCCGCGGCCGTTGCGCGCATCGGCGACTACCTGGGCAAGCCGGCGCGCTTCGAGACGCTGCAGCAGGGCATCGATCATGCGGCGCTGCTCGCGAAAACGTTCGGCCCGCTGACGCCCGACGAATGGCGCGAGATCAATACGCCGCTACTGCACGAGCGCGATGGCGCATGGCAGTTCCGCTACGATCCGCGCATCGCCGAGCCGTTCGCCGCGCTAACCGCGGAACAGACCGCGCTCGGCGAAGCGGCGCTGTGGCATGCACTCGGTACCGCACCGGGACCGGTGCTGGCCGTGCGCGGGGCGCAGTCGGATCTGTTGTCGCGTGAAACGCTGGCGCAGATGGTGGAGCGCGGGCGCGCGGTGTCGAGCGTCGAGATCGAAGGCGTGGGACATGCGCCGGCGTTTTTGTCAGCGGACCAGATCGACATCGCGCGACGTTTCTTCATCGGCGCGGATGCCGACGCGTCATAATATGCGGTTGCGCGGCCCGTCAGTCATGGCAATGCGCAGTGCGTCCGTTCACCCTTAACCGTCAGGACATTTCATGGCAGTCATTCGTCACCACGTCGGCAAGCGCCTTTCCGAAATCGCCGTGTACAACGGCACGGTCTACCTCGCCGGCCAGATCGCCGAAGACACCGAGCAGGACATCGCCGGTCAGACGCGCGAAGTGCTCGGGCACATCGATCGCCTGCTGGGCGAAGTGAACAGCGACAAATCGCATCTGCTGTCCGTGCAGATCTACATCTCGGACATGGTCCATTTCGCTGGCATGAATGCGGTGTGGGACGAGTGGGTCGCGCAGGGCGCGACGCCGCCGCGCGCGACGGTCGAAGCGAGCCTCGCGAACCCGAAGTGCCTCGTCGAAGTGGTCGTCGTGGCTGCGCAGCGTAGCTAGCTGAACTTGTTGTCGAATACCCGGGTTCGCCGGAGCCGGCGGACCGCTGCATCATGAATACCGATACCGTTACGACTGTGCCTCAACCTGTGCCGTCTTTCGACGACGCGCTGGCGTTCGTCCGCGAACATGCGGGCGACGTGCGGCTGTCTTCCGGCGAACTGCTCGCGGAACACGCGATCGGTACGGCGTCGATCATGCGCACGCTCAACGTCGATCCGCCCGCCGTGCTCGCGGCTGCGCTGTTTGGGCTGACGCCGCATCTGCAGGACCCGGAGCAGCTCATCGCGGAGAAGTTCGGCGAAGAGGTGGTGCAGCTCGTCGGTAACGTGCGCAAGCTGTTGCGCCTCGGTACGGTCAGCCTGCGCGCCGCGCAGAACGCGTTTCCCGAAGCGGGACGCGACGCGGAAGCGGCGCGCCGCGCGCAGATCGAGGCGCTGCGCAAGATGCTGCTCGCGTTTGCCCAGGACATCCGCGTCGTGTTGATCCGCCTCGCGTCGCGGTTGCAGTCGCTGCGCTACTACGCGGCAGCGAAGGTGACACCGTCGCCCGACGTCGCACGCGAAACGCTCGACATCTACGCGCCGCTCGCCAACCGGCTCGGTATCTGGCAACTGAAGTGGGAGCTCGAGGACCTCGCGTTCCGCTTCGAAGAACCCAACACGTACAAGCGCATCGCGAAGCTGCTCGACGAGAAGCGCGTCGAGCGTGAGAGCTATGTCGATGAAGCGATTACCCGGCTGCAACACGAGCTGGCCGAGGCACATATCCGCGCGGAAGTGAGCGGCCGGCCGAAGCATATCTACAGCATCTGGCGCAAGATGCACGGCAAGGCGCTCGATTTCGCCGAGCTCTACGACGTGCGCGCGTTTCGCGTGATCGTGCCGGATATCAAGGATTGCTACACCGTGCTCGGCATCGTGCACAACCTGTGGCAACCGGTGCCGAGAGAGTTCGACGACTACATCTCGCGACCGAAGCCGAACGGCTACAAGTCGCTGCATACGGTCGTGATCGGCGACGACGGCCGCGCGTTCGAAGTACAGATCCGCACGCAGGAAATGCATAGCTTTGCCGAGTACGGCGTGGCGGCGCACTGGCGCTACAAGGAAGCCGGCACGCGCGGCTACGACGGCCAGTTCAGTGCGGACGAGAAGTACGACGAGAAGATCGCATGGCTGCGCCAGTTGCTCGCGTGGAAGGACGATGTGTCCGAGGGCGACGACAAGGAGCAGGTCAGTCAGCCGTGGGAGCATCTGCGCCAGGCGACGGTCGACGATGACCACATCTACGTGATGACGCCGCAGGCACGCGTGATTCCGCTGCCGCAGGGTTCGACGCCGGTGGACTTTGCATATCACCTGCATAGCGAACTGGGACACCGGTGCCGTGGTGCACGCGTCGACGGTGCGATGGTCCCGCTCAACACGTCGCTGCAGAACGGACAGACCGTCGAGATCGTCGCGGTGAAAGAGGGCGGTCCGTCGCGCGACTGGCTCAATCCGCAGCTTGGCTACATGCATAGTCCGCGCGCGCGGCAGAAAGTGCGCGCGTGGTTCAACGCGGTCGATGCGCAGGAAAACATCGCGACCGGCCGCGCGATGGTCGAAAAGACCTTGCAACGCGAGGGCAAGACTTCGGTCAATCTCGATCAGCTCGCGGCGAAGCTCGGCTTCAAGGACACCGACGATCTGTTCTCAGTGGTTGGCAAGGAAGAGTTCAGCTTGCGGCTCGTCGAGCAGGCGCTGCACGATGCGCCGCCAGCCGAACCGGAGATCGAAGCACCCGAGCAGTTCGAGAAGCGCAGCAGTGGCGCAAGCGTCGCGCACGGTGCGTCGACGGGTGTGCTGGTGGTCGGCGTCGATGCGCTGCTGACGCAGCTCGCGCGTTGCTGCCGCCCGGCGCCGCCGGATGAGATCAGCGGTTTCGTCACGCGCGGTAAGGGCATGTCGATTCACCGGCGCGATTGCCCGACGTTCCTGCGGATGGTCGATCGCGCACCCGAGCGCGTGCTGCAGACCACATGGTCCGCCGACGTGTTGAGCGGTCGCGGCCAGTCCGTGTACCCAGTCGACCTGGCGATCGAAGCAAGCGACCGACAAGGACTGCTGCGCGATATCTCCGAAGTGTTTGCGCGCGAGAAGATGAACGTGATCGGCGTGAAGACGCAGAGCCGTCGCAACGCGGCCTACATGCAATTCACCGTCGAAGTATCGAGCGCCGCGCAGGTTCAGCGCGCGTGCGCGTTGCTCGGCGAAGTGGCCGGCGTCGTGCGTGCCTCGCGCAAGGCGTGACGCGACCGACGGCAAGCGCGTGCAGTTTCCCGTCGTGAGCAGTTCCTGTGATGTGGCCGCATAAAAGTACTTGCCAAGATTTGCTGGGCTTCTTATAATTTCGCTTCTTTAGGCTCGTAGCTCAGCTGGTTAGAGCACCACCTTGACATGGTGGGGGTCGTTGGTTCGAGTCCAATCGAGCCTACCAACGAAAATCGAAACTCCGGTTCGCCGGAGTTTTTGAATAATGAAGCAGCATGCGCTTCGGCGCATCAAGGCGAATACGGTTATGACACCGCGAACGTTGACCGGAACCACTTCGGAACGACGCTAGTCGAGGACCTCTTTCGCCCTTGTAGTTTGCTGAATGTGAAATGCGGCCCCTCGAAAGCGGGGCCGCATTTTTTTCGTCTTTATCGGGTTATCGTATGTGCCGCCGCCGGTCGGCATCACGGAGAGCGAAATGGTTTCGATACGTCTGCCTGACGGTTCTGTTCGACAGTACGAGCATCCGGTTACGGTCGCCGAAGTAGCGGCATCGATCGGTCCGGGTCTTGCCAAAGCCGCGCTTGGCGGCAAGATCGACGGCGAGCTGGTCGATACGTCCGCGTTGATCGATCACGATGCGTCGCTTGCCATCGTCACAGATAAAGATAAAGACGGCCTCGATATCATCCGCCACTCCACCGCGCACTTGCTCGCGTATGCGGTGAAGGATCTGTATCCGGAAGCGCAGGTCACGATCGGCCCGGTGATCGATAACGGCTTCTACTACGACTTCGCATACAGCCGTCCCTTCACGCCGGACGATCTCGAGAAGATCGAAAAGCGCATGCAGGAACTCGCGAAGAAAGACGAGCCGGTGTCGCGCCGCGTAGTGTCGCGCGACGAGGCGGTCACGTACTTCAAGAGCATCGGCGAGAAGTACAAGGCCGAGATCATCGAATCGATTCCCGCTACCGACGAAATCAAGCTCTATTCGCACGGCGGTTTCACCGATCTGTGCCGCGGCCCGCACGTGCCGTCCACCGGCAAGCTGAAGGTGTTCAAGTTGATGCGGGTGGCAGGCGCGTACTGGCGCGGCGATGCGAAGAACGAGCAGCTGCAGCGTATCTACGGTACGGCGTGGGTCAAGAAGGAAGATCAGGACGCGTACCTTCACATGCTCGAAGAAGCTGAGAAGCGCGATCACCGCAAGCTCGGCAAGCAACTCGACCTGTTCCACATGCAGGAAGAGTCGCCGGGTATGGTGTTCTGGCATCCGCGTGGCTGGACGTTGTGGCAGCAGGTCGAGCAGTACATGCGCCGCCGTGTGAACGACGCGGGCTATCTCGAGATCAAGACGCCGATGATCATGGACCGCTCGCTGTGGGAAGCGTCCGGTCACTGGCAGAACTATCGCGAGAACATGTTCACGACGGAATCGGAGAAGCGCGACTATGCGATCAAACCGATGAACTGTCCGGGGCACGTGCAGGTGTTCAACCACGGGCTGCGTTCGTATCGCGATCTGCCGTTGCGCTATGCCGAGTTCGGCTCGTGTCACCGCAATGAAGCGTCGGGCGCGCTGCACGGCTTGATGCGCGTGCGCGGTTTCGTGCAGGACGACGCACACATTTTCTGTACCGAAGACCAGTTCATCAGCGAGTCGATCGCGTTCAACACGCTCGCGATGAGTGTGTACAAGGACTTCGGCTTCGACCAGGTCGAGATCAAGCTGTCGCTGCGCCCCGACGCGCGCGCCGGCACCGACGAAACCTGGGATCGTGCCGAACAGGGCCTGCGCGAGGCGCTGACGGCCTGCGGCGTGACCTGGGAGGAACTGCCCGGGGAGGGCGCGTTCTACGGTCCGAAGGTCGAATATCACATCAAGGACGCGCTCGGCCGCTCGTGGCAATGCGGCACGCTGCAGCTCGATATGGTGCTGCCGGAGCGCCTCGGCGCCGAATACGTGGCCGAGGACAACGGCCGGCGCCGCCCGATCATGCTGCACCGGGCAATCGTCGGATCAATGGAGCGTTTCCTCGGCATTCTGATCGAGCACCATGCTGGTGCAATGCCGTCCTGGCTGGCGCCGATGCAGGTTGTGGTGATGAATATCGCCGAAAGTCAGGCCGAATATGCCGCTGCTCTCGCCCAAACGTTGCAAAAACAAGGGGTTAGAGTAGAGGTTGATTTGCGCAACGAGAAGATTAGCTATAAAATACGCGAGCACACGCTGGAAAAGGTGCCGTACCTCCTTGTGGTCGGCGATAAAGAGCGTGATGCACAAACGGTAGCCGTGCGTGCCCGTGGTGGCGTCGATCTGGGTGTAATGCCGGTCGAAGCCTTTACTGAACGCCTGCGCGAGGACGTGCAGTCGTTCCGGTAAACCACTTCGGCAGCGCGGCTCGTTTTTTTAATTTTTAGAGGAAACGTAACATCGCTACGGATAAGCCGCATCGCATCAACGGCGAAATAACCGCACCTGAGGTGCGTCTCGTCGGAGTCGAAAACGAACCGCTGGGCATCGTGAAACTCGCCGATGCTTTCCGACTGTCGGAGCAGCAGGACGTTGATCTGGTCGAAATTGCTCCGCAGGCGGTACCGCCTGTTTGCCGGTTGATGGACTACGGCAAATTCAAGTACCAGGAAGCGAAGAAGCAACACGAGGCCAAGCTCAAGCAGAAGGTCATCCAGGTCAAGGAAGTGAAGTTCCGGCCCGGTACCGACGACGGAGATTACAACGTCAAGCTTCGTAATCTCGTGCGCTTTCTCGAAGACGGCGACAAGACGAAAATCACGTTGCGTTTCCGTGGTCGCGAAATGGCTCACCAGGAAATCGGTATGCGCATGCTGGAGCGTCTGCGCACCGACCTCGACGAAGTCGGTCAGGTCGAGCAGATGCCCAAGATGGAAGGGCGCCAGATGATCATGGTGCTGTCGCCGAAGAAAAAGAAGTAAGCCGCAAGCGGGTGCATCGTGTGATGTGCCCGGCGGTTGTGAAAAGTAGTTGTGGAAAAATCAGGCTTCTCGTCAGGTGACGGGAAGCAGCAGGTTTCGAAGCAGTGCCGGTTTCACAGGCACTGCTTCTGAAAAAGCGGCGACCGGCAGGACAGGTCTGCTGCATACCAAGTGGAGTGGGTTTCGAAGGGCGGTAAAGGGCGTTCGCGCCAACCGCACACCCATATCCATCAAATAATGGAGTTGTTCGTCATGCCTAAGATGAAGACCAAGAAGAGTGCTGCAAAGCGCTTCGTGGTGCGCCCGGGCGGTACCGTCAAGCGCGGTCAAGCCTTCAAGCGCCACATTCTTACCAAGAAAACCACCAAGAACAAGCGTCACCTGCGTGGCTCCACGGCCGTTCATGATTCCGATCTGAACTCCGTGCGCGCAATGCTGCCGTTCGCCTAACCCTTAACTAAAACTCACAGGAGTTCATTATGCCTAGAGTCAAACGTGGGGTTACCGCACGGGCCCGCCACAAGAAGATCATCAAGCTGGCCAAGGGTTACCGCGGCCGCCGCAATAACGTCTATCGCATCGCCAAGCAGGCGGTCATGCGCGCAGGCCAGTACGCCTACCGCGATCGCCGCAACAAGAAGCGTGTGTTCCGCGCACTGTGGATCACGCGTATCAACGCGGCGGTGCGTCAGCACGACATGACGTACAGCGTGTTCATCAACGGCCTGAAGAAGGCTTCGATCGAACTCGACCGCAAGGTGCTGGCCGACATGGCTGTGTTCGACAAGGCCGCTTTTGCTGCGATCGTTCAGCAGGTGAAAGCCGCCGTTGCAGCCTGATTGCGCTAGTTAGCACATCGTACTGCGTGGTTCGTTGCAGCGAAGATCCGGTGGTTTCGGTGACGCTGCAACAAAAACGGGGCTCCTCACCGAGCCCCTTTTTTGTTGGTCGAGCCACTTTCGTTTCGATAGAACACTGACGTTGAAAAGATGGGATCAATGGATCTGGACCAGATTGTCGCCGACGCGCAAAAAGCCTTCGAACAGGCCACCGACATCACGACCCTCGAAAACGAAAAAGCCCGTTTTCTCGGTAAGTCGGGTGCGCTGACCGAGTTGCTGAAGGGTTTGGGCAAACTCGATCCCGAGACGCGTAAAACCGAAGGCGCGCGCATCAACATCGCCAAGCAGCAGGTGGAAGCCGCGCTGACGGCGCGCCGCCAGGCGCTTGCCGACGCGTTGCTGAACCAGCGTCTCGCCGCCGAGGCGATCGACGTCACGCTGCCGGGTCGCGGCATCGGTGCAGGCAGCCTGCATCCGGTGATGCGCACGTGGGAGCGCGTCGAACAGATTTTCCGCTCGATCGGTTTCGATGTGGCCGACGGCCCCGAGATCGAAACCGACTGGTACAACTTCACCGCATTGAACAGCCCGGAGAATCATCCGGCGCGCTCGATGCAGGACACGTTCTATGTCGACGGCAAGGATGCCGACGGCCGCCAGCTGCTGTTGCGCACGCATACGAGCCCGATGCAGGTTCGCTACGCCCGCATGAACAAGCCGCCGATCAAGGCGATCGCGCCGGGCCGTACTTATCGCGTGGACAGCGACGCGACGCATTCGCCCATGTTCAACCAGGTCGAAGGTCTGTGGATCGACGAGAACATCAGCTTTGCGGATCTCAAGGGTGTCTACACGGATTTCCTGAAGAAGTTCTTCGAGCGCGACGACATTCTCGTGCGCTTCCGTCCGTCGTATTTCCCGTTCACCGAACCGTCGGCCGAAATCGACATGATGTTCGAGCAGGGCAAGAACGCCGGTAAGTGGCTGGAAATTTCGGGCTCGGGCCAGGTTCATCCGACCGTGATCCGCAACATGGGCCTCGATCCCGAGCGTTACATCGGCTTTGCTTTTGGCAGCGGCCTCGAGCGGCTCGCGATGCTGCGTTACGGCGTGCAGGACCTGCGTCTGTTCTTTGAGAACGACTTGCGTTTCCTGCGTCAATTCGCGTAACGCGCGCTGTGCTGCCGGCAGGTGCCGATGCATTCGCCGGACGTGGACCTAACCTGATCAGAACGTACACAGAACCATGCAATTCCCGGAATCCTGGCTGAGAACCTTTGTCGATCCGCAACTGACGACGGACGCGCTGTCGCACGCGCTGACCATGGCGGGTCTCGAAGTCGAAAGCCTGCGGCCGGCGGCGCCGGCTACTTCGAAGATTGTCGTCGGGCGTGTGCTCGAAGTCGTGAAGCACCCGGACGCGGACAAGCTCAACGTTTGCCAGGTCGACGCCGGCACGGGCACGACGTTGAACATCGTATGTGGCGCGCCGAACGTGGCGCCTGGCATCAAGGTGCCGGTCGCGCTGGTCGGTGCAGAGTTGCCGCCGGCCGAAGAGGGCGGTGCGCCGTTCGCGATCAAGCTGTCGAAGCTGCGCGGTGTCGAGAGCCAGGGGATGCTGTGCTCGGCACGGGAGCTGAAGCTGTCGGAAGATCACAGCGGCTTGCTGATCCTGCCGGAAGACACACCGATCGGCCAGGACATTCGCGAAACGCTGAACCTCGACGATACGATTTTCGAAATCAAGCTGACGCCGAACAAGGCTGACTGTCTGTCGGTATTCGGCGTTGCGCGCGAGACCGCTGCGATCACCGGTGCGACGCTGCATCCGCTCGATATCAAGCCGGTTGCCGCGACGTTGAACGAAAAGCTGCCGGTGAAAATCTCCGCGCCCGATCTGTGTGGCCGCTTCTCCGGTCGTGTGATTCGCGGCGTGAACGCGCGCGCGAAGTCGCCGCAGTGGATGGTCGAACGTCTGGAACGCTCGGGCCAGCGCAGCATTTCCGCGCTCGTCGACATCTCGAACTACGTGATGCTCGAACTGGGTCGGCCGTCGCACGTATTCGACCTCGACAAGATTCATGGCGGCCTCGATGTGCGCTGGGGCCGGCGCGGCGAATCGCTGAAACTGCTGAACGGTAATACGGTTGAAGTCGATGAAGCCGTCGGCGTGATCGCCGACGACCGGCACCTGGAAAGCTTCGCCGGCATCATGGGCGGCGACAGCACGGCAGTCACGCTCGACACGACCAACATCTATCTGGAAGCCGCGTTCTGGTGGCCGGACAGCATTCGTGGCCGCGCGCGCCGCTATAACTTCTCTACCGATGCGGCGCATCGTTTCGAACGCGGTGTCGACTATTCGACGACCGTCGAGCATATCGAACGCATCACGCAACTGATCCTCGATATCTGCGGTGGCGCAGCGGGCCCGGTCGACGACCAGATCGTCAACGTGCCGCAACGTACGCCGGTGAAGATGCGTGTTGCGCGGGCGAACCGGATCATCGGTGTAGCAATCGGCGCCGACGAGATTGCGCAGATATTCACGCGTCTCGGTCTGACGTTCGAGCGGGACGGCGACACGTTCTCCGTAACGCCGCCGCCGTACCGCTTCGACATCGAGATCGAGGAAGACCTGATCGAAGAAGTCGCGCGCATCTACGGTTTCGAGAAGATCCCGGCGCGCCCGCCCGTGGCCACGAGCGAAATGCGCGCGACGAATGAAACGCAGCGCTCGATTCACACGATCCGTCATGCGCTCGCCGCGCGCGACTATGCGGAAACGGTGAACTTCAGCTTCGTCGATGCGGAATGGGAACAGGATTTCGCCGGCAACGACAAGCCGGTGCGCCTGCTCAATCCGATCGCGAGTCAGCTCTCGGTCATGCGTACGACCCTGTTCGGCAGTTTGATCAGTGTGCTGCGCCACAATCTGAATCGCCGTGCAGACCGGGTTCGTGTGTTCGAAGCAGGGCGCGTGTTCCTGCCGGACGCAGCGATGAAGGCGGGCGAACTGGCTGTGGAAGGTTACGCTCAGCCGAAGATGGTTGGCGCGCTCGCCTACGGCCCGGCACTCGAAGAGCAGTGGGGCGCACCGTCGCGCGCAGTCGACTATTTCGACGTGAAGGGCGACCTGGAGGCGGTGCTGGCACCGGCTGTCGCGCGGTTCGTGACGGCGGAGCATCCCGCGCTGCATCCGGGGCGCAGCGCGCGCATCGAATTGAATGGTCGCGCAGTGGGCTGGATCGGCGAACTGCATCCGCGCTGGATGCAGAAATACGATTTACCGCATGCGCCGATTCTGTTTGAAATTGAAACGGACGCGCTGATTGGGCGTACGTTGCCGAGCCCGACCGATGTGTCGAAATTCCCGCCGGTTCGGCGCGATATTGCCGTCGTGGTGGATCAGAAAATCGAGGTTCAGGCACTGCTCGACGAGATGCAGAATGCGCTTTCCGAGGACGCCTGCAAGACCGTTCAAAGGGTTGCGCTTTTCGACGAATTTCGTCCAAAATCAAGTACTTCCGGTGGGTTGGCTGCACACGAGAAAAGCCTTGCGTTCCGTGTAACCTTGCAAGATACTGGCGGGACACTTCAGGATGAAACGGTCGATCTGGCCATTCAAACTCTGGTGAATCGTCTGGCTCGAGTATATGGCGCACGGCTGCGCGGATAACCCACGGTCACCTGCAAACAGCAGTTTCCGCATGTTTCGGTTTATGGGTGGCGCGCCATTTGACAGATATGAATGAAATGAACTCGAGTGATTTCGAAGCCCTTCTTTCGGCGCAACGCAGCGCCATGATTCGCGATATCCCGACATCATCCGCGGGCGCATCGGGCGAGGCGCCGACATTGACCAAGGCCGAGCTTGCCGAGTTGCTGTTCGACAATGTCGGACTCAACAAGCGGGAAGCGAAGGATATGGTCGAAGCGTTCTTCGAGGTGATTCGCGATGCGCTGGAAAGCGGCGACAGCGTGAAGCTGTCCGGCTTCGGCAATTTCCAGTTGCGCGACAAGCCGCAGCGTCCCGGTAGAAATCCGAAAACCGGCGAAGCGATTCCGATTGCTGCGCGCCGTGTCGTGACGTTTCATGCAAGTCAAAAGCTGAAGGCGCTGGTGGAGAACGGCGCTGAAGCAAGCTACGCGCGCTGACCGTTTCGCGCGCCTTCTGCGCAACCCATACGGCTAACTGACGATGACAGCGACGATCGAAAAAGTCGTCTTGCCTCCGATTCCAGCAAAGCGCTACTTCACCATCGGTGAAGTCAGCGAACTGTGCGGCGTGAAGCCGCATGTGCTGCGTTACTGGGAGCAGGAGTTCACGCAGTTGCGGCCGGTGAAGCGCCGCGGGAATCGCCGGTACTATCAGCATCATGAAGTACTGCTGATCCGGCGGATTCGCGAGTTGCTCTATGAGCAGGGCTTTACGATCAACGGTGCGCGTAACCGGCTCGATTCACATGGCGGCTCTGGGCATCATGCGGCCGCTGAGATCGAAGAAGAGAGCGAGACTGTTGTGCCGCAGACATCTGCGAACGTCGATGTCGATGCGTTGCGCAAAGAACTGCTTCATGTGCTCGATGTGCTCGGGCGTTAGCTGCTCTGTTGCACCAAGTTTTGTATCGCGTGTGAAGTATCAGCGTTCAAATCGGAAGGACTCTCTGTTATACTTTCACGCTTTCGGGGCGTAGCGCAGCCTGGTAGCGTACCTGCATGGGGTGCAGGTGGTCGGAGGTTCAAATCCTCTCGCCCCGACCAGAGAAATCAAGGCCTTACAAGCAACGCTTGTAAGGCCTTTTTCGTCTGGGGTGGATTTTGCTCGCTGCCAGCCAGAGACTCACATCTGCGGATCGTTGATGGGGAAGGTGGGGCGTCCGTCCTTCGCGGGCAGCCCCCACTTCTGCATCACACCTTGATAAAACCCTTCCTTCTGCAACTTGATCAGGGCTTGCTGGAATGCATGAGCGAGCCGCTTGCCGTTGTCTTCGACGCCAAAGCCGATTCCGTATGACGACAGGTTGTAGTAGTACACCGCCTGGTATTTGTCTGGAAACTTCTTGATGTTGTAGTTTGCCGCGGGCGAGTCGACCCATGCAGCCTGGCTCGCTTCGTTGGTCAGCGACATCAGCGTCATGTTGGTGTCCGGATAGGTGGCGATCGAGATTGCTTTCTTACCGTCCGCTACGCATTTGCTGCTCACTTCATTGGCTCGTTGCAGCGGCGCTGTGCCGCGCGGCAGCGCGATTTGCATCCCACATAGATCGTCGAGCGATTTGAGCGTCAATCGCGCCTTACGCGACGCGACGATCGTCTGGCCCACGTTTAGGTAATCGATGAACGTCACCTTGCCATGACGCGACGGAAAATCGCCAAGCGAGAGCAACACATCGAAGCGATTCGCGGCGAGGCCCGGAATCAACGAATCAAACGATGCCTGCTCGAACTTGATTTTCAGCCCCAGCACCTTGGCCGCAGCAGAGATCAGATCGGGCGCGAAACCCGCCACGTCGCCGTCTTCGTCGATGAACTTGACAGGTGCGATCTCTGGATTGACCGCAACCGCGATCGGCTGCTTCTGACGATAGAACTCAGGGACAAGCGCGGAAAGCGCGTGGTCGGCGGGAATGGCGTCGATATTCGACGCGTCTTCGGCGAAAGCGGGTGACACGACGCACGGCGCAACGCTCAGACCGAGCACGGTGGCAACGGTGAGTCGCGCAACGATCCGGGTGCAACTGATGGGCCTGGTCATTATGTGGGGATGATTGGAATGGGGTTGACCGGACGGACTAAAGCGCAGGTTCTGCCGTGATGTTCATCTCGCTTCCATCGCCGCGGCCGCGAAATGACGCTGATGCCACAACAGACAGTGCGCGGATGGATCTTCGTGCGTCGCTGAATCGGTGATCTCGCCGATAAAGATCGTATGCGAGTACCCATTGTGCGTCGCGATTACCTTGCAATCGAGAGAGACGACACTGCCGGTCAGCAACGGCGTGCCACTCTTGCCGGTTGTCCATTGCGTCGGATCGAAACGGGACGGCCCTTTCTCGCTGGCAAAACGTTGCGCGACGTTCTTCTGATCGGCGGACAGCAGATTGACGGCAAACACCTTCGCACGCAGGATCACGTCGTGTGCGCTCGCGCTTCGATTCACGCAGACAAGCACCGTCGGCGGATCGGCAGACAGGCTGCACACCGATGTCGCGATCAGGCCGAACGGTGTGCCGCTTTTCGCGGTCGTGATGACGGTGACACCGTTCGTGAAGCGCGCCATCGCGTTGCGGAAGAGTTCGCCGGTCGTGTCGGTGCTCATGTGAAACGCCTCGCGTCAGAAAGGCACCGCTCCTTGGCAAGCGGCGCACGATACTTTTTCAGAAACCGGGATCTAGTCGCCAAGGTGCAGGGGACGCAGTCCGAGATTGCCTCTCAACGTGCTCGCCTCGTACTCGGTGCGGAACAGCCCGCGCTTGCGCAGTTCGGGAAGGATGTATTGCGTCAGGTCGTCAACACCCTGTGGCAACGTCGCAGGGCAGATATTGAAGCCATCGGCAGCGCCGGCCCGGAACCACCTTTCCATTTCATCGACGATGTCTTCCGCGGTGCCGACAATCTGCCAGTTATTGCCCGAGGCCACGCGTTTGTACATCTGGCGGATTGTCAGGTTTTCTCTGTGCGCCAGCGCAAGCAGATTCTCCGCGATACTGCGCACACGCTGATTGCCGACATCGGGCACTGGCCCGTCGAGATCGTATTCGGACAGATCGCCGAGCACGCCGTACAGAATGGCTAATCCGCTAAGCGGATCGATCAGATTTTGTAGCTGATCGAACTTGTCCTGCGCGTCGCCGCGCGTCTTGCCGACATACAGCGTGACGCCGGGCATGATCAAAAGTTGATCTGGCGTGCGACCGTATTTCGCAAGGCGGCCTTTGAGATCGTCGTAGTAGGCCTTGGCGCCTTCCATGC
This sequence comes from Paraburkholderia sp. CHISQ3, assembly GCF_030464945.1. Classification (NCBI taxonomy): domain Bacteria; kingdom Pseudomonadati; phylum Pseudomonadota; class Betaproteobacteria; order Burkholderiales; family Burkholderiaceae; genus Paraburkholderia; species Paraburkholderia sp. CHISQ3. The sequence continues at coordinate 32,074 of NZ_JALPRG010000002.1, read as the reverse complement.
TGCTTGCGTTGCTATAGACGACATCGGCATAGCGCGCAGCAAGCTCGCGGCCCGCTTCGGCGGCACCGGCTTGCACGATGATCGGACGACCTTGCGGCGTGCGCGCGGAGTTCAGCGGGCCGCGCACCTTGAAGTGCTTGCCCTTGTGATTCGGCACATGCAGCTTAGCCTCGTCATAGAAAACACCGCTCGCCTTGTCACGGATAAACGCGTCGTCTTCCCAGCTGTCCCACAGCTTCCTGACTACTTCGACGAACTCGTCCGCGCGCTCATAACGCTCTTCATAGCCGAGATGCTCGTCGCGGCTGAAATTCCACGCTTCCTGCTGCGACCACGACGTGACGACGTTCCAGCCCGCGCGACCGCCGCTGATATGGTCGATCGATGCATACTTGCGTGCGATATGGAAAGGCTCGTTGTACGTCGTCGAAGCCGTCGCGACGAGGCCGATGTGCGATGTGCACGCACCGATCGCGGCCAGCAAGGTCAGTGGTTCGAGTTCGGCATTCTTTGCATCGCGGGCGAGCGATCCTTTAGGCGTGTCGTTTGCGCGGACACCGATTCCGTCGGCAAAGAAGATCATGTCCAGTCTGGCTTCTTCCGCTTTCCTTGCAGTACGAAGAAAATAATTGAAATCGATGGCACCTGCTGACGGCACATCCGGATGCCGCCATGCAGCCATGTGATAACCCAGATAGCGCATCGACAGGCCAATTCGAATTTTTCCGTCTGTAGCAGTCATTTTTCCAATCCCGATTGAAGTTTGCAGATTACCGATTGACCGTCATGCACTAGGTATGCAGGCTGGAAAGAAAGCGTTTGCAGCGTTCGGTTCCGCCGCCGTTGAAGATGTAGGCCGGTGTGCCCTCATCGACGATGCGGCCGCCGTCCATCAGCACTACCCGGCTTGCCACCTTGCGCGCAAATTCCATTTCGTGCGTGACGACGATCATCGTGGTGTCCGCGAGCGCCAGCTCTCTGATCACGTTGAGCACTTCGTTGACGAGTTCTGGATCGAGCGCACTGGTCGGCTCGTCGAACAGCATCACTTCCGGTTCCATCGCAAGCGCGCGTGCTATCGCGACGCGCTGCTTCTGTCCGCCCGACAGCTCGGCTGGGTAGTGGTGCATCCGGTCTGCGAGTCCAACGCGTGACAACAAGTACTTGCCGCGCTCCATCGCGTCGCGCTTGCGCTTGCGTCCGACGATGCACGGGCCGGCCAGCACGTTGTCGAGCGCCGAATAGTGCGGGAACAGATGGAAGCCCTGAAAGACCATGCCGAAGTAACGGCGTTGCTGATCGAGTGTTTTATTCGGCAGGCGGACGCAGCGGGTACCGCGCATTTCCGTGCCGAGCACTTCGCCCTTGAAGGTGATGCTGCCGGAGTCGATCAATTCGAGCATATTGATGCAGCGAAGCAGTGTGCTCTTGCCCGAACCGGACGGCCCGATTATCGCGACGACTTCGCCTTTGGACAGCGAGAAGTCCACAGCATCCAGCGCGATGAAGTCGCCGAACTGCTTCGTAACGGCGCGCATGTCGAGAAAGCGTGTCGCGTCGTTCATCTCCGATGTTTCCTTGAAAATCGCGTTCACGTCCGCACTCCTTTCCTGAAGTGACGTTCAAGCAGACTCTGCGCCGCCATTGCGAGGCTCGTCAGCGCCAGATACCAGATACAGGCGACGGTCAGCAATGGAATCGTTTCGAAGTTGGTCGCGTAGATCAGTTGCACGGTTGTCAGGAGTTCGACATAGCCGATCACCGTGACGAGCGATGTGTTCTTGAACATCGTGATCAGTTCGTTGGCGAGTGGCGGAATGATGATGCGTACCGCTTGCGGCATGACCACATGCCACATCGTGCGGAAATCGCTCATGCCGATCGCCTTGCAGGCTTCGCGCTGTCCGCGGTCGACGGCTGAAACGCCGCCGCGAAAAATTTCCGCGCTATAACCACCGAGGTACATCGCGAGACCGATCACGGCTGCACTGAAGCGCGAGACGATCTGGTTGGTGTCGATGTCGAACAGATTCGCGTGCAGTAACGGCAACGGCAGATAGAGCCGCGGGATCAGCGCAGACAGGAAGAACAGGAACAGCAGCATCGCAAGCGGCGGCGTCGCGCGGATGATCCAGATGTACACGTAGCCAGCGGCGCGCAGCACTGCGTTGTCCGCCATCCGGCAGGCGGCGATCGCGACGCCAAAACACAGGCCAAGCGCGCTCGACAGCAGGGTCAGGATCAATGTATTCCCGAGTCCCTTCATCACACGCTTGTTGAACAGGTAATGGGCGACGATGTCCCACTGCCAGCGGGGATTGTCGACCACCAGTTCGACGAATAGTACAAAGACGACCAGCAGCATGGCGTACCAGAACCAGTCGGACTTCTTCGGCCGCGCGTGAATGCGCAAGCCCGCGGGCTGCTGCACGCCGTGCCTGTGCGCTGCGCCCTTATGCCGGTGGACGAGCGGCGTCTCCGTGAAAAACGCAGCGGGGTCCTGCATGTCTTTGCGAGCTTCAATGTCCACTGGCCTGTCCTCGTGAAGCAGTCGTTTCGAAAGGTGCGCAATGCGTCGATGAAGCGACTATAGGCAGGCAAAACTATTACATCCATTACAATTTTGTTTGTTTGATCCTACTCTATGTAATGCCCTAAGATCGTTGCTCGGTGGGTTCTCAACGCTACCGCATTGCATCAACTGTCGGGGGGACACGCTCGTGGCCAGGCTTAATGCCAAGCAGATGGAAGTGTTTGTCGCGGTGATGACGCACGGTTCGATCACCGCTGCCGGGCAGCGCCTGAACGTATCGCAGCCGGCCGTGAGCCGGATGATCGAGCGCTTCGAGCAGGAGGCCGGCTTCGTCGCTTTCGAGCGGCGCCGGGGCAAGCTCGTGCCGACGCCGGAAGCGGAAATCTTCTTCGCGGAAGTCACGCAGGTATATCGCGGCCTCGACTACCTGAACGACGTGGCGAGAGATATCGGCATGACACGACGCGGCTATTTGCGCGTCGGCGTATTTCCCGCATTCGCCGAGGGCTGGATCACCGAGCGCATCACACGCTATGTCGCGGAGCGTGAGGGACTGCTGACATCGCTGGAGCCGATGTCGACCGACAACGTGATCGAAGCCGTGTCGCGGCAAACCATCGACCTCGGCATTGCACTACGCGCATCGGATCGCGAGGGTTTGCGCAGCGAGGAAGTCACCAGTTCGGAGATCGTGTGCATTTTGCCCAAAGGGCACCGCCTGACTGGACGACCCGTTTTGCAGCCGAGCGATCTGTCCGGCGAAGACTTCATTTCGATGGCTTCCAACGTGAAGGCGCGCACATCCGTCGATGCGGTATTCGATTCGAGCGGCGTCGAACGACGCATTCGCGCGGAGACACCGTGGGCATCGACGGTCTGTCATATGGTGGCGCATGGTCTGGGCGTCGGGCTCGTGATCCGCGAATCGGCGCTCGAGCTCGCGCATCTCGGCTATCACATCGCCGCGTTCAAGCCGCGCATCGACTATCGCGCGTATCTGATTACGTCGACCGCTCGCCCGTTGTCTACGGCGGCAAAGGGGTTTCGCGACATGCTGCTGCTCGAATTCAACGAGGCAAAAGAGGCGCGTGCGTCGAAGCGCTAGCGGACCTGAAAAAGAGCCGTAGCCTTGCGTCGACAGGTCGATGGGCTCACAGGTACTGCGGACAAACGCGAATATGCCGACGCGAATAAGGAAGCGAATTTACCGCACTGCGCTGGATCGCCGAAGGTCGGAATGCTGATTCGAACGGAGTGTCGATGATGTCCTGTTCGTATAGCGCTCGAATCTGCACCGCTCTGGTGTTAGCCGAGTAGCACAATCCGGCGAGACTCCTGAGCGTCACCTGCCTTCGTGTTTCCGGCTGAACTCTCGCTATTGCGCGTGGCCTTTTACCCACTAGAGGATGCCAACTGTCCGATGAAGACCGCGATCAAAACGATGATTGTGCTGCTGGCGTCGCTAGTCTTGTCCAATCGATTCATATCGTGGGCATTTACATACACATGGCTTGGCAAACCGAGTCTGTGGGGTAGCCCGTTCGCGCTTATTCCCGTGTTCGGGGCCTTCTTCTTACTAGCGCTGATTCTTGTATGGTTTATCGGCAACTATATTGCGAACGAGGAAATCCTTCTGCTCATCTTTGTGCTCGGACCTTCCTGGTTCCTGGCGTTTATGCTCGCGTGGCTTGCAGGCAAATACATTGCGATCCCGGTCTACCAGTCGTTAAAGCGCTAACAGAACGATCACCCGCAATTACGTGCCGCCGCCGATACAGTATCCAGATGCACTATCCGACGGCTGCACCATGACGAACTCCACACGTAAATCTGCGTTCACCCGACGCATACCACAGGCTGCGGCAACCCCAGATGATCGCGCAGCGTCCGCCCCTGATACTCGGTGCGAAACAACCCACGCCGCTGTAGCTCCGGCACCACCTGTTCGACAAAGTCGATCAAGCCACCGGGGAAGTGCGGCGGCATCACGATGAAGCCGTCGGCCGCATGATTGACGAAGCGCTCTTCAAGCTGGTCTGCGATGTGTTGCGCGGTGCCACGCACGATCCAGTGTCCTCTCGCACAAGCAACTGTCAGATACAGTTCCCTGAGGGTGAGATTCTGCTCGCGCGCGGTGCGCACGAGTAACGCGAGCCGGCTCTTGCTCATGTTGGTGTCGGGTAATTCGGGCAGTGGTTCGTCCAGCTTGTAGCCCGACAGGTCCACGTCGCCGAGCATCGCGGAAAGCAATGTCATCCCGACGTCCGGATGAACCAGATCCTGAAGTTGCGCGTATTTCTCTTCCGCTTCTTCGGCAGTGCGTCCGACGATTGGAAAGACGCCCGGCATCACCTTCAGGTCCCGGGGCGAACGGCCGGCCGCTTCGGCTCCCGACTTCAGTTCCGCATAGTAGCCCTGCGCGCCGGCGAGCGACTGCTGGATCGTGAAGACAGCTTCCGCTGTCTCGGCTGCGAGCGCTTTGCCCGCGTCCGACTGACCCGCCTCGAATATCACCGGGTGCCCTTGCGGCGTGCGTGCGACATTCAGCGGTCCTCGCACCGAAAAGTGCTCGCCGCGGTGATGCAATACGTGCACCTTGCGTTCGTCGAAATAGAGGCCTGCCTCCTTGTCGTACAGAAACGCATCTTCTTCCCAGCTGTTCCACAAGCCTTTAACCACCTGAACGAACTCGCGCGCACGCACATAGCGGTCGGCGTGCGCACTGTGCGCATCGCGGCTGAAGTTGAGCGCTTCCGATTCGTTCGACGACGTCACGACGTTCCATCCCGCCCGCCCGCCGCTCAGATGATCGAGCGATGCGAACTTGCGTGCGATGTGAAACGGTTCGTTATATGTTGTCGTGGCCGTTGCGACGAGGCCGATGCGGTCCGTCACGACGGATAGCGCGGACAGCAACGTCAATGGCTCGAATTGCGATACGAATTTTCCGCCGCGGCTCAGATCCTTGATGTCGGTGCCCCAGATGCCGGCTGTGTCCGCGAGGAACGCCAGGTCGAACTTCGCCCGCTCGGCAAGCTGAACCGTCTCGGCATAGAGTTGAAAATTCAACGCCTGATCCGCGCGCGATTCGGGATGACGCCACCCCGCAACGTGGTGCCCAGGTTGGTAGAGAAAGACGCCTAGCTTCATCTTCTCTTTGCGTTCGGTCATCGGTTTTCCTTTGGTGATGGGTCTGGCTCGCTCGGACGCTACGCCCGCGAAGTCATTCCAGTTCCGCGGTTCCAAGCGCTGTACGCAACATGTCGACAGCGTCCCGATGAGCAATTTCGGCCTCGGGAATCACGCTGCCCATAGAAAAGAAACCGTGAATCATCCCTGGATAGAGATGAATGTCGACGCGGTTTCCGTGGCTTCGCAACTTGCCGGCATACGCCAGATGTATGTCTTGTGAGGGGTCGCATTCGGCCGATGCGATCCATGCGGGCGCAAGACCGGTCCAACTGGATGGCGCGTTGCGTTCGCCGTCGAGCGGTGCGAAACGCCAGTCTTCGAGATCGTCGGCGCTTGCCAGATAGGTCCGCTGGATCCAGCGAATCGTGCGCAGCGACACGAAATATCCCTCGCCATACTGGCGATGAGCATCGGTATCGATGCGTGCCGATAGCCCTGGGTAGATCAGCATCTGCAACGCAAGCGGGATGTGTGCGTCGCGGGCATAGACGGCGCAGACGGTCGCGAGCGTGGCGCCGGCGCTTTCGCCACCGATCGCGAGTCTGCGTGTGTCGATAGCGAGCGATGGGGCCTTGTTAAATAACCAGCACAAGGCATCGATTGCATCATTGACCGCACAGGGAAACCGGTACTCGGGTGCGAGCCGGTAATCGACCGATACCACAGCGCAGTGCGCCTCGGCGGCCAGCATCCGGCACACGCCCTCGGCTGACTTCAGGCTACCGACCACATAACCGCCCGCGTGAAAGTACAACAGCGCAGGGACCGGATCCGCCCAGTTCGGTTCGCAGGGATAGTAGATGCGCGCGGCGATCTGCGCACCGTCACGCGTATCGATAAGCACATCCTCGACTGTGTGAAGCGGACGCGGTGCGATATCGCAGTGCAACGCGAAGAAGTCGAAGTAGTCACGTGCGGCCGGCGGTTCGAGCTCGGTCATGTTCACCGTGCTCGCCTCCCGCTGGTGGTTGAGGAATTTCTCGACGCTGGGTGAAACCGGCATAGATGAATGTCCCGATTAACGTGAGTAACGAACGCGCGCTTTCACGCTACGTCGTTAGCCGGCTGACGAGCCAGGCGAAGAAACCGGGAACGAAACGGTTCAGGTACACACCCAGTGTTTCGCTTCCGCCGGGATAGATCTCTCGTCGTCGCTGCTCGATAGCTTTTACGATCTGCTCCGCGCATCGATCGACGGGCATGCCCTTGAGCAGTTCTTCGTCGACCTTGTTGTGCGGACTGCCGTCGCCGGTCAGCGAACGCAACGTGATCTCCGTGCGGATATAGCCTGGGCATACCAGGGTGACATCGATGTGGTCTTTCCGGTGTTCCGCGCGTAGCGAGTCGAAGAAACCGTGTAGTGCGTGCTTCGACGCGCAATAGCCCGAGCGATTGCCGCTACCGAACTTTCCGGCAAGACTCGAGAGCACGACGATGTGCCCGCTGCGCCTCGCCAGCATATGCGGCAACAGTGCCAGCGTGACGTCGGCAATCGACAGGAAGTTGAGATTGATCAGATCGCGATACACGCCGATTCTGGTCTGCGCGACCATCGATCGCTGGCTGACGCCGGCGGTGAACACGACCGCATCGATACCACCCATGATGTCGATGGCTTTGCGAACCGTTTGCGCGACCGCTCCGGTATCCGTGATGTCGAACGGCAGCACCCGGTCCTGCGGCAGATTGAGCCGCGTAGCCAGTGCCGTGAGCAGGCCCGTGCTGCGACTCGACAGCAACAGGTTTGCCCCTTTCTTTTGCAAGGCTTCAGCGACTGCGTTGCCGATGCCCATCGATGCGCCGATCACCCAGACGTTCTTCCCGGCAAGTTTCATGTCGCGATACCTTTCTGTTCGAGTGGCCGCTCGTGCGATGTCCAGTGTCCCATCAGGCCGCCCACCGGGCGGATCGTCACGCCTGCCTTGATCCTGACCGGATGTGCGGAGTCGAGCGAGAACGTGCCGCGCCGACAGGCGCCCTTCAGGATCAGCGGTAACAGCATCATGGCGTAGTTCATTCCTACGCAGATGCGTGGTCCGGTGCCGAACGGCAGGAAGGCCGACACACGCTTCGACGTAGAGGACCCCGCAGTCCAGCGAGCCGGATTGAACGTGTCGGGATCGTCCCAGTGCGACGGGTGGCGTTGCAGGCAATATGGTGAGACCACAACCATCGTTCCCGCAGCGATCGGATAACCGTCGATCGTCACGTCGCGCTTCGCCGTGCGCGAGAAGGACCAGATGGGCGGCATCAGACGCAGGCTTTCGTGGATGACGGCGTTGGTGGTGGTCAGGCTGAAGATATCGTCGTAGCCCAACTCGTCGTACCGTCCGAGTTCTTCGACGACCGCCTGATACCAGCGGGGATGTTGCGATAGAAAATGGAACACCCACGTCATGCCCGTTGCCACTGTTTCGTAGGAGGTGATGAACAGGGTCAGCAACTGGTTCTTGATGTTTTCCTCATCCTGAGGACCGTCTCCCTCCAGCACCATGCCGAGCAGGTTGGGCGGCTGTGTACCACGCTGGTACTGGCGAATGATGTCGAGCACCGACGCGTCGAGGACAGCCCGGTTCTTCCAGAACTCTTTTGCCGAAGGCGTCGGCCAGTGCGGCGGCAGATTGACGATGCCCTCCAGACGCTGGATCACGTAGCGCGACCCGTCTTCGAGTGCGGTGATCATCTTGCGGTGGGCTAGTTCATGCACCTGTCCGAACAGCGTACGCAGCGTGATGCGCATCGACATATCGAGCATGTCCGCAAACAGATCGCGTCGACGAAGCCCGGTCTGACCCGCGGGCATCCACTCGCCGACGACCTGATCGATCTTCTCGCGAATGGTCGGGATCATCGAGGTTAGCTGCTTCTTCTGGAAGGCAGGCTGTGCCTGTGCGCGTTGTGCTTTCCATTGCGCGCCTTCGGTCGTCAGCATGCCGGCGCCAAGCAACAATTCGAGTTCCCGATAGCTCGGGCTTCTACCGAACGCGTCGGTCCGATCCTGCAGGATTTCGGCCACGTGCTGCGGACTGTTCACCAGCACGACCCGGGTGGGGCCCATCATGATCGCGCTAACATCGCCGAGGTCGCGCGCGGCATTGAGAAACAGCGAAAGCGCGTCGCGCTTGTAGTGCATGATGGAACCGAGCACCGGCCATCCCTTCACCGTCTGGATAGGCTTCGCGCTCATAGGTCCGCCTCGGCATGAATTGCCGTTGACGTCTCGCGCAAGATGCGCGGGGTCGCCGTGCATACAATCAGTAGCGGTCGCGGCAGGGCTAGCGCGTCTGCGTTGCGGCATTGATAGTCGAAGTCGGCGTAGGCGTGCCGCAGCCGTTGTACGGTGGATTTGCCGTGCACGTTGAAGGAGGTGTTGATCAGCGCCTGGTGGCCTGAAAGTACTTCGACACGTCGGAGCAATTCACGGTCGATGGCATTCGTCGCCACCATCGGTCGTCCGGTGACGCGCCCGTCATTCATGAAGTGCATCACGCCTGCGTACCGGTCGCGCGGCACATCGTCCCGGTAGGTGACCGCGACGATCATGCCGTGCAGCGATCCCACGATCCGGTCCACCTCCGGGCTGACGAACAACGTACGGAGGCTTTCCTGACGTAGCACCGGTGCCATCGGCATATAGTCGTCGCGTCCGTTGAGCAGGTTGACGCGGTTCTTCAGCGCCTCGGTCGGCAGGCACAGTGTCGAGTTCGCCAGCAGCGCACGCGGGCCCAGCTCACCCCAGTCCTTGACGATATTGACCAGCTGTCCCTCCGCAATCTGCCGCGCCGCGATTTCAAGGAAAGCCTCGGGATCGTCGAGGTGGACGACGTTCTCCGGGAAATCGCCGCGATAGGCCGCAGCGAGATCGCGCTTGAGCAGGAGCAGGTCCGTGCTACGTGTGGCGAGAGAAGGGTCGAGCAATACCGCGCCGGTCGCCGCATGAACGACATCGCCGGCGAGCGGGGCGCAGCACAGCTTGCCGCCGATACTGTTCAGAATGACGTTGTTGAGCTTGACGTTGAAATGGACACCGCCGCCAACGATCAGGTTTTCGACGTGTTCCCGCTTCAGCAGAGCCGCGGCATAGTGCTCGATGAAACGATTGGCGACATAGGACGCCAGCACCCTGATCTGAAACCGGTCGCACGAGGCGAGATGTCTGCGCACGCAGGCGGGCATCGGAACATGCCGGGTAGCCATGTCCTGCATGGTCCTGACGGACAGGCCGTGCCCCAGGTGCTGGGTTTCTTCGGCGCTGCCGCGCAACGCCAGAGTGGGGCGGTGGCGGATGTCGAGTATCGAACGCGCTGGTTTATCCGCGTCCCAATGGAGGAGCACGGGCTTGCGCTCGAATTGTCCGGGATGCGTTTGAGGCGGTTCGATGCCGTGCAGCCCGGGCAGGAAGCTCGCGATATCTTCCCGCAGTGCCCGCTTCAAGCCTCTCGGCCGGTCATCGAAAAAACTGGCTACGACCTTATCGACAATGCGATCGAGCCGGGAGCGAGCGTTGTGGTCGAGCACCTTGTCGATGGCAGTTTCGTAGCCGAGCGACTTGTATTCGTCCTTGAGCGGCGCGAAGCCGGTGTCCGCGTTGCATACGAGGCGGGCAAACAGCAGCCCGCACGACAGATCGCTGGCCGGAATGCGCCGGACACGCTGCAGCGACGCAATCGACTGCCCGAGCGGCGCTAGCGGATCGACGAAGGCGGTATAGACGGAGGTCGCCTCGTAGTCGTCACCGGTACCGTCGGTGATCAGTACATGGTAGGCGCGTCCCTGTGGCGCAGCGGCTTGTCGTTCATGCACCCACGCCTCGAGAACGCCATTAATCGCATGGGTGGCGTGATGATTCACCTTTAGTTCGTGCAGACGGGTACGCGAGCGGAAATCCTCGAATCTCGCGCGATCGCCGCCGCATAGCGCTCTGATCACCTGGCTATAGTCGACCTCGCCGAGGAAGTTGATCACGTCGACTTCATCGAGGTCGTAGCGACTGAGTTGCAGCAGCATATGCAGCGGCACGTACTCGCCGCCCTTCGCGCGACTTTCTTTTTCGTCTTCGATAGCGAACAGGTCGTTCGCATCGTTCCACACCATGGCAGCGGCGTTATGCCCGAGGAACAGACACGCCCGGCGATACCGGCCGCGTTCCTTTGGTGGCGTCGCGGCCAACGCGTCGTGCGTAACACCCGGCGTCGTACCGTGAAGAGGGAAGTGGTCGCGTGTCACATGAATTCCTTGACCAGTTCGAGCGCCTTGTCGATGTCCTGCCGGGTATGGCCGTAGTTGACGAAGAAGCGCAGCCTCGACTTGTTCTCCGGGACAGCGGGATACAGGATCGGCTGCACGTTGATGTGGTGTTGCAGCAGCTTGTGATAGACGTTGACGCAGCGGGATTGATCGCCGATCACCACCGGGATCACGGGCGTGTCCTTACTTGGGCCGGTGTCCAGCCCAAGCGAGCGCGCCTTGTCGAGGAAGTGCCGCGCCAGCTGCTGCACTTCCTCCACGCGCCACGGCTCGTTCAACGCCGTCGCGATCGCTGCGCGGGCCGCGGCCGCGTTGGCGGGCGGCATGCCGGTCGTGTAGACAAAGCCAGGGGTCGTGTAGCGCAGGTAGTTGATGAACGAGCGGCTGCCGGCGATATATCCTCCGCAACTCGCGAAGCTCTTGCTGATGCCGCCCATCGTGATATCGATCAGCGTCGGATCGACGCCGGCATACTCGCAGATCCCACGGCCTGTCTTGCCTACCACGCCGATCGACAGGCATTCGTCGACCATCAGCAGGGCCTTGTGGCGCAGTTTGACCTCGATGAAACGCGCGAGCTCCGGGATGTCGCCATCCATGCTGTATGCACCTTCGATGAAGATCATTACCTTGCGGTATTTGCCGCGTGCTGCGCACAGGAACTGGTCGACGTCGTTCCAGTCGTTGTGCGGGAACGCGCGCATTGCCGCGCCCGAGAGCTTCGCGCCTTGCAGCAGGCTGTCATGGCTGTATTCGTCGTAGAGGATCAGATCGTCCTGTTCCATCAGGTGCCCGACAACCGTCACATTGCAGAAGTTGCTACTGACGAAGGTCAGGGCGTCTTCATGCCCGGTCAGGGCCGCGATCTGCCGCTCGAGCTCGACGTGTACCGTGCGCTGGCCGGCAACGATGCGAGCCGCCGAGACGCTGGTGCCGTACTGATCCACCGCAGCCTTGGCAGCGCTGACGACATCCGGATGTCCCGACAGCCCGAGATAGTTGTGGTTCGAGAAGTTGAGGTAAGCCTTCTCTCCCATCGTCATCTGCGCGCCGTTGATACCTTCATGCGTCGTGAAGAACGGCGAGCCGATACTCTCGAGCTGCCGGCTGCGGGCATCGATGTCCGCGATGCCCGACAGACGATCGATGTCGTAGTACTCGGCGGGGATCGTGGCCACGTCCTCGAATTGCAGCGCAGGCCGGGTTTCGCCAAGCTGCTGATACAGACGCTCGCGCATGCTGGGGTCGAGCGACTTGTAGCCCGCCGCAAAGCGATACACGGCGTTCGCTTCGTCGAGAAAGCCCTGCAGCTGCGTATGACGCGCGAACATGTCCACCGGCACCGGTGCGCCGATCAGCGTGGAAAGGTCGGCAACGAGCGTCGCCTGCTGCAGGGAATCGAGTCCCAGCTCGTCGAGCCGGACCTCGGCCGATGTGGCGGCCAGCGTATCGCCGGCTTTCTTTTCGATCCAGCGCCTGACCCATTCGTCGACGCCATCCTGCGGCAGCGTCACGACTTCCGGCAGATCGTCCGCGGTGTCGTCTCGTAGCGCTTGCCATTCATGGATTGCGGGCAGGTTGCCGGCGCGATACGCATCGAGAATGGCCGCGCGCCGGATTTTCCCGCTCGAGGTTCGCAGCAGCGTACCGGGCTTAACGAGCACGATCTTCTCGACACCAATGTCGTGACGCTTCGCGATGTCGAGTCGAATTTTGCGCAGCACCGTATCGACATCCACCTTCGCGATAAATTCGCGGCGGACTTCTTGCAGGACGATCAGCGCATCGCCATCGGATACCGCTGCCGTGCCACCGGACAGCAGTGCTTCGTCGCTCGCGCAAGACGTGTCCTCGATATCCTGCGGATAATGATTCCGGCCGCGAATGATCAGCAGATCCTTTAGCCTGGCGCTGAGGTACAGCGTTTCATCGAGGTAGAAACCGAGGTCGCCGGTGCGCATGTACGGACCGGCACCGGATGCAGTGTGGGCCTGGAAGGTCGTTTCAGTAGCTACCGGGTTATTCCAGTAGCCGCGCGCAACCGACGGGCCTTTGATCCAGATCTCGCCTATTTCACCCGCAGTGAGTTGTCTGCGGCTCACTGGATCGCAGATCACGACTTCCTGGTTGTCGGCGGGTACACCGTGTCCGACCAGTGCGATCGTGTGGTCTGACTTCTCACAGCTGACCGCCTTGTCGACACCGAGATCCTGCGAGTCGAAGTGATTGACCAGCATGCCGTCCCCGCTCGCGCGCGTACCGGCGACGAACAGCGTGCTCTCGGCCAGGCCATAGCACGGATAGAGCGCACGGCGTGCAAAACCGCAGGTGGAAAAGCGTTCGGCGAAACGTTCAAGAATTTCGGCCCGGACCGGTTCGGCGCCGCAGAATGCGTTCTTCCAGCTCGACAGATCCAGGCTATCCGATTCGGCCTCGCCGATGCGTTCCACGCATTGCTCGTAGATGAAGTTGGGGCCGCCCGAGATCGTGCCGCGGTACTTCGAGATCGCGCGCAGCCAGCGCTTCGGCTGCTGGATCACTGCGACAGGCGGCAGGATGACGACAGGAACGCCGCTGTGAAAAGGCTGCAGAACGCCACCGAGCAGGCCCATGTCATGGTAGGGCGGTAACCAGATGATGCCCTGGGCATGTTCGGAACAATCGAAGCGCAGCCGGATCGTTTCGAGGTTGTCCGCAAGATTGTCGACGCCCACCATCACACCCTTCGGATTGCCTGTCGAACCCGATGTGTATTGTAGTAACGCCAGCGTTGCGCCGCCGCGCGGATCGGCCTGCTCGTGGCCCGATAGCAGCGTCTCGATCGGAAGCACCGCGACGCTCGCGTGCCGGCCGTCTGCATGGAGCGCTTTCTCGATAGCATCGGCCTGGCTGGCGGTTGCGAGTATCAGCCGCGGCGCACAGTCCGCGATGATGTTCTGTACGGTGTCCCAACCGCGCCCACCCGGGCGAGGCGAGTTGGTCGGCACGGCAATCACCCCTGAGCGCAGGCAGGCCGCCATCGCCAGTACGAAATTGGGACCCTGCGGCAGCATCAGTACGACCCGGTCATCGACGGCGCATATCTGTTGCAGGTGCCAGGCCAGCTGCATTTCGCCATGGTGGAGCGCGCTCCACGTCAATGCGTCTGTCTCATTCTCTCCATCGCCGAGAAATCGAAAGGCATATTGGTCCGGCCGCCTGGCGGCATGCGATTGCAAGGCTGATGAGAGCGGATTCATGAATATTTCTGTCAGGAAATGGTTGCGTGTACGATGGTTGCGTCCGCAGCCCTGAAATATTCGGGAGGAAACGCGATTAATGAAGGAGTTCTACAGATTCATTCCGTTATTTTCTTAAACAAGATACGGTCGCTATCGAGGTTCGCAACAAGGTCGGTTTGCAAACCTGGTACTGCTCACGGTGTGGCACAAAGTAGGTTTCGTGGAGTCGGGTGTGTTGGTCGTGGATTTCGTGAGCTCATTCCAGAGAGTCATTTGACATTGGCGACCATTAGACTCGGCTTGTTTCGCGATGTCTGTCCCGGAAACAATCGACATGGACGATTCACAAGAGTTAGTAAGACTCTCCCGGCAGTACGGGGTAAGACTACGCAATGGCTGGAGCGTTACGTTTGCGTATGGCTGCTTATAGCGAGGCGCTATCGCAGCCATATCTAAATCCACTGCAAACTCGTGAAGTGAATCGATGGATGCGCATGGTGGTGAACAGGTCGATGAGACGCAGTGTTCGGCATGCGCCTGCCGAGTCGCGGAGGAGGGGGTGCACCACAAGCTGCCCGATTCTGGCGCCACAGCGAGTGGATTCGAGTATCGGGCCACGTACGTAGCAGTGTTCTCCGATATCTGCGATTGATGTGCGAGAGAGGTCGATCGCCAGGCTGCAAAAAAAACGGCGGTCCGAAGACCGCCGCGTAGTTCTATTCCGTCGCTATGTCGTCACTGTTCAAAAGATTCCGACATTTGCTTCTCGTCGCAACAGAACCCGATCAGAAGATATTGCGCAAACCGATAGCGACGCCGGTCTGGTTATTGCGGCCAGGGTAGTCCGCAAGGAACGCACCGTTACCACGGGTGAAGTCGACCGTGCCGTACACCTCAGTGCGCTTCGACAACGAGTACTCGGCAAGCACCGTAGCCGAATAGTTGATACCGTTGCCAAGCGATCCGTCGAGCTGCGCCGCGTTGCGCGCGTGATCGTAGTAGCCGGCCACCGTAAGCGCCAGCGGTGCCGTCACCTGCCACGTCGAACCGACGTAGAAGCTGTCGTCGATACGGTTCGGACTCACGTGCGCGAGAGTCGGTGCGCCGGACTGCTGCATATCGACGTCGGCGAGACCGGTGTTGTCCTGCGAATGCAACCAGCCTGCCAGCACCTTGAGCGTCGGTGTGAACGAATAGACCGCACCCACGTTCGCGATGTTGAACTTCTTGCCGGAGACGTCGTTCTGCTGGAAGCCGGCGACGGCCTCGAGCGGCCCAAGCGCATACGACGCGGCAAAGCCATACATGCTGTTCTGGCCCGTGCTGCCCGGTACGCCGCCAAAGCCGTACATGCCTTCCACGTGCAGGCCACCAAACGTGCCGTTGTACTTGACCGAGCTGTTCGTGAACAGGAACGGGCCGACCGGGTTATAGACCCAGCTGTCCTGCCAGTAATCGCCGACCGTCAACGGGTCGAAGGTGTTGCCCATCATGTCGAAGAACGGCGTTTGCTGACGACCGAGGGTCAGCGCGCCGTACTGGTTGTTCGACAGACCAACATAGGCATTGCGCTGGAAGAGCGTGTTGTTGCTGTTGTCGAACTTGCCGGACCAGAGCTGGAACTGGTTCTCGAGCTTGAAGATCGCCGACGTACCGCCACCCAGATCTTCGCTGCCCTTCAAGCCGAAGCGGCTCGGCGTTTCGACGCCTTCGCCCATGGCGATCTGGCTGTCGTTACCGGCATTGGCGTTGGTCAGGTAGCGCACGCTGGTATCGACAAGGCCGTACAGCGTAACTGAGCTCTGTGCGAAAGCGGACTGGGCAGAGAGTGCAAGCAGAGCGGCGCCGAGCGCCGCGGTGGTCTTCTTCATGAAATCCCCTTTGGTTACTTGGGCCGGCGGTGCGCGAAGGTATGGCGTCCGCTATAGCGTGAAATTCGCTGCGCGAGCGGTATCCCGCGCATGAACAGTCGCGATGATATTTCCGACAAATTAAGACCTGGGATGAATTCGTATGAATGTAGCCCGGCCGCAACATGGAGTTGACTTACCGGCAGCGACGATTTTCATCGTGATTTTCACGGTCTGGCTGCGTGAACGATATTTCGATCTTTGAGTTCGCAGTTTTCAGATTCGGCTGCGGCCGGATATAGACACGTCAGGGAGGAAGCACCACAGGAAGCCGGACGTGCGGCGCGCTACGCATGTGCCGCAGCGCAATGCGAATCGCGAGAACCCACGCGTAATTACATTTCCTTTCAACAGGTTAAACGACGTTGCGCGAAGCACCTTCCAAATTACTTCTATTGAAGTCGTATAAACGTAATTTGAAAATTGTTAATTGTAATGTTGTGAAAAAGACGATTTAGAGTGTTCATTCGAAGCGTGCAAAACCCGGCCTGAGGAAAGTTGAAGTTTTGCCTTCTTTCCGTAGTTAACCTGGTCAGCGTGTCGTTGTACCCAGGGTTACTACGAGGTCGCGATGTGATTTGCAGCCCTGTGACTTGCCAACGGTCTTGCGGGAAATCCGCATGCGGACGGTGGAGGGTCGGGCTTCGTCGAGTACTGCGGGTTGGCTGCTGCGTCGATCGTGCGTGTACAGCACGTCGGTCAGGGCCAGGTGGGTAGGGGAAAGAAGGTTCGGAACAGCACCGGAAAACCTGCGAGGCATAACCTTTCAAATATATAACAGCCTTTTCACAGATGTCGCAAAGTGTATTCCCGGCAAACTTCTTTTGCTCCCATCAAAAAAAGTTTGACCTTTGATTTTTTGACCTGCTATCTTCGCCTCCCATGAAAGGCAGCACAGATGTTAACGCCGATTGGCCGATAACGCGAAGTTTCCGTGCATGAGTTTGTTGCTATAGCGGACGCGAAACCGGCGCGACATATAAGCAGTGCGGTCTATTAGTGTTTATACGGATCGGAATGTGAAATCGCGATTTCCAGCCTGCAATGCGCCGGCTGCGTATCGCGTGCCCATGCGCAGTGCATTGGATGAGGCAGTCGGGATTCAACTGGTTCAGGTAGTACAACGTCAATTTCGGACTCCAGATCAAGCCGCCGGCGTTTTTTACCGAAGAACCTGGCGAACATGATCTGCAGCAGACAACCCACTGCGGCGCCGAAATGAATGGTTCACGCTGGAGGAGCAAAGGCAAGTATGAAAGTCGAAGGGCAACTTCCTGCAGTCACAGCCCGGATTGAACGACCGGGGCGTCCGCGAGAGTTTGGGCGCAAGCAACAAACCCCCGTGCGCCGTTTTGGCGGCATCGGCGTCGTAATTCTGCTGCACATCGTACTGATCTACGCATTGCTCAACGGTCTCGCCACCAAGGTGGTGCAGGTCATCCAGCATCCCATCGAAACGAAAATCATCGAGCCGGTGAAGCCACCGCCTCCGCCGCCTATTCCCACAGTGCAATTGCCGCCGCCGAAGTTCGCGCCGCCGCCGCCGCCGTTCGTGCCGCCGCCGGAAGTGCCGGTCCAGGCGCCGCCGCAGGCGACCATTACCCATCAGTCAGCGCCCGTTGTATCCGCGCCTGCCGTGGCGGCACCCGTTGCGCCGACGCCGACGAAGGCGCCGAGTACGGAAGTCGGTGTGGTGTGCCCGAACTCCGATCAGATACGCGGTTCGATCCCGTACCCGAAGGAAGCAATGGAAAACAACACCACGGGTGATGTGCTGATTGAATTCGTAGTCGATCCGCAGGGCCACATTACGAATGAACGCGTCGCGAAGTCGTCTGAAGATTCATCACTGGATCGTGCGGCATTCAACGCGGTCAAGCGGTTCAGTTGTATTTCGCAAGGCCAGCCTGTCCGAGTACAGGTTCCGTTCTCATTCACCTTGAATTGAGCGCACTGGCTGTACGCACGGTACCGGTAGCGATGTTTTTAATCCGGGTTTACAGGTTCAACGCATGAACTGGAGCAGGTATGAAGAAGCGAACTCTGGCCGCACTGGCCGCAAGCATGTTGATGGCCGTGACCACGGCGGGTACTTTTGTCGCGCCGCAGCTTGCGTATGCGCAGGCAAGCGATGCAACAGCCGCCGCATCGGCGGCCCCGGCAGCTACGGCTGCACCGGCTGACGCAACTGCGTCGCAAACGGCTACGGCACAGACCGCTGCGCCGTCCGCCGACCAGCCGGCACCGCCGCCTGAGCCCGCCACCTCAGAAACCGTCAACAACCCGTACGGCCTCGGCGCACTCTGGAAGAACGGCGACTTCGTCGCACGCTTCGTGCTGATCCTGCTGGTGATCATGTCGATGGGCAGCTGGTACATCATGATCACGAAGTTCTTCGAACAGTTCCGCGCTAACCGTCGTGCGAAGAGCGCCGACGAACAGCTGTGGACCGCACCGTCGCTCGTCGAAGGCGCGAAGCTGCTGGACGAAGCATCGCCGTTCCGCTTCATCGCCGAAACCGCGATCGAAGCCGGTGAACACCACGACGAAGCATTGCTCGAAGCCGTCGATCGCAACACCTGGATCGACACCTCGGTCGAGCGCGCCATCACCAACGTATCGAACCGTCTGCAAGACGGCCTGGCCTTCCTCGGTACGGTCGGCTCGACGGCACCGTTCGTCGGTCTGTTCGGTACGGTGTGGGGTATCTATCACGCGCTGACGGCCATCGGTATCGCCGGCCAGGCATCGATCGACAAGGTTGCAGGCCCGGTGGGTGAAGCGCTGATCATGACCGCAATCGGTCTGGCCGTGGCAGTTCCCGCGGTGCTCGGCTACAACTTCCTGGTTCGTCGTAACAAGTCGGTGATGGAGCGTGTGCGCAACTTCGGCGCGCAGCTGCATACCGTCCTGCTCGCCGGCAGCATGCGTTCGACGCGTGCTGAGGCTCGCCAGGCATCGCTGGCCCAATAAGCAGGAGTCGGCTATGGCAATGAGCGTTGGGCAGGAAGGGGATGACGACGAAGTCATCTCCAATATCAACACCACGCCGCTCGTCGATGTGATGCTGGTGCTGCTGATCATCTTCCTGATCACGATTCCGGTGGTGACACACAACATACCGCTGCAATTGCCGAAGGAGACGATCCAGCCGCTGCAGACCGCGCCCAAGAGCATCACGGTAGCGGTGAACCGCGACGGCGATTTCTTCTGGAACGAAAAGCTGGTCGATGCACCGACCTTGCTGGCCGACCTGAAGAGTGTCTCCGAGCAGTTGCCGCAACCGGAAATTCACGTGCGCGGCGATCAGAACACGCGCTACGAGTTTATCGGTCGCGTGATCACTGCCTGCGAGCGTGCCGGCATCGCGAAGGTTTCATTTATCACGGAGCCGCCCGCGCGCGGTGGCTAGCTTTGCATGGGATCGGACCGGGCGCTAAAGAAAACGCCAGGTCCGGTCGACAGGAGTCGGTATGGGAATGAACGTATCTTCGGGCAGCCGCAACGCTGAACCGGAAGTGATGGTCGATATCAACACCACGCCGCTGATCGACGTGATGCTGGTGCTGCTGATCATGCTGATCATCACGATTCCGATCCAGATGCACTCGATCAAGATGAATCTGCCGATCGGCAATCCACCGCCGCCGCTCGTACAGCCGGAAGTGGTGCAGATCGATATCGACTTCGACGGCACGACGACGTGGAACGGTGTGCTGGTACCGGACCGCGCCGCACTCGAAGCGAAGCTGTCGCAAGTGGCCGCTGAACCGGTCCAGGCAGAAATCCATCTGCGCCCGAACAAGCTGGTGCCCTACAAGGATGTTGCTGCAGTGATGGCTTCGGCACAGCGTCTGGGTGCAACGAAAATCGGCCTGATCGGCAATGAGCAGTACATGCAATAAGGAAGCAGGAATGCGAGTGATCCACCAACGGTTCGGACGCGCGATCGTCGCGGCTGCTTTCGGAGGGCTGTGCGCGTTTGCCATGCAGCCCACACAGTCGGTTGCGGCAGATACGCTGCGCCCCGACGTGGCTAAGCCGCTGAACGCCGCGCAGGATCTCTACCGTGCGCACAAGTACAGGGATGCGCTGACGAAGATCGATCAGGCTGCGGCAGTGCCGGGCAAGACGGCCTACGAAACCTACATGGTCCAGGAAATGCGCGGTGCCGCAGCGGCGGCAGCGGGCGATAACGCCACGGCCGCGCAGGCCTATGAGTCGCTGCTGAGCTCGGGCCAGTTAAAGGGCGCTGACGAGCAGCGCACCGAAGCGGCGCTCGCCGGAATCTACTTCCAGCAAAAGAACTACGCGCAGGCAATCAGGGTTGCGCAGCGATATCAGAAGGCGGGCGGCACCGATCCCGATATGCGGGTTCTGCTGGTGCAGTCCTACTACCTGTCGAACGATTGCACGAGCGTCGTCAATCTGGTTCGACCGGGTATCGACGCGACGGCGCGTGCGGGCCACGCGCCCGACGAATCGCAGCTCCAGTTGCTCGCGACCTGCGCGCAGCGCGTCAAGGACGACACGTCTTATCGCGGCGCGCTCGAAAAGCTGGTGGCGTATTACCCGAAGCAGTCGTACTGGGACGATCTGTTCCACGCGATCCGCAGCAAGTCGCACTATGCGTCGGCGCTGGACATCGATACGTACCGGCTGCGCCGCGCGACCAATGCGCTGACGACGCCCGACGACTACATGGAAATGACGCAACTGTCGATCGTTGCGGGCACAACGGCAGAGGCTAAACAGGTCATCGACCAGGGTTTTACTTCCGGCGTACTCGGCCACGACGCCGGTGCGGATCGCGAGAAGCGCCTGCAGGCACTGGCCGCGAAGCGCGCGGCGGCGCCGGCCGATCCTGCCAACCCGGTCGATCCGATCGATGCGGGCTTTAACCTCGTATTCGCAGGAAAGGCAGCACAGGGTCTGGCCGCGATGGAAGCGGCGATTGCGAAGGGCGGTCTCGATCACCCGGATCAGGCGCAACTGCATCTGGGCGTGGCGTATTACATCGCGGGCCAGAAGGCCAAGGCGATCCAGGCGTTTCGTGCGGTCAAGGGCGACGACGGTTCGGCTGATCTTGCGCGTTTGTGGATACTGGTCGCATCGAAATAAGAGCGGCGGTCTGTTGGTCCGCGACTACGCGGACCAACCCGCTTATTGAGTGGAGGAAGACGACTTCAGATTTCCCGTGAGTCTCTCCAGCAGCCGGAGCATCCGGTTTCTGCCAGAGACGAGTGCAAAGCATCTCTCGTAGGGTCTGACCGGGACATTACGCTCGATGGAATTTACTTTGCTATGCCAAACAAATTTTGACTACGGGATTCTGACTTGCTATGGTTTTGCCATTCGATAACAAGACACAAGTTACGACAGCATTAGGCGAAAAGATCCGTGCACTCCGTCAGAGACTTAAGTGGACGCTGGATGAAACAGCTACGGCAGCGGGCATTTCGAAATCGTTTCTGTCGCAGATAGAACGCGGTCACGCAACACCGTCTATTTCCTCGCTGGTCGGCATTGCCGACGCGCTGGGCGTTACGGTGCAGTACTTCATCGACACACCGACCGAAGCGAGATCGGTGCGTCGGGGCAAAGAACTAAAGCTGTTTGGATTCGCCGGCACCGGCAACCTGTTTGGACGGCTGACGAATTTATCGGTCGGTAGCCAGCTGGAAGTCATTCTGGTCAGGATGCCGGTCGGAGAAACGTCGTCGGAAGTGACGACGCGGGCAGGGGAAGAGTTTTTGTATGTGATGAGCGGCCAGATATCGCTCACGCTCGAACATACGACGTTCGTACTTGAAGCAGGGGACACCGCGCACTTTGAATCGACGGTGCCGCACGCGTGGTCGAATACTGCCGGCGAAGAGGCCGTGCTCGTGTGGGTAGGGACACCGGGATTGTTCTAGTTCTAGCCAAAGTGCGCAGAACCAGTTGTTGTATCACGCCATCATGAAAGCATTCCTTAATGTTGTGACGATTTCCACTACGAAAAGTCGTGGATAAAGGACTCATGCTAGCTGGCATTTAAGCAATATAGAAATGCATTAGAAAGAAATTAATCGGTATTTTGTAATAACTTAGTAGTGCGATTTTAAAAAACTGAAGTGTCCTGTTTATCTCTCCGCACACAGGGGTGTGGCAAGCGGCAGGTACGTGGGGCAACTTCAATGAAGCGCGGCGCGCGATCGCCGCCAATCAAGTGGTGGGGCCATGGGCCTCCCCTCACATACTGACGTGGCCCTACTGACAAGCGAGAAGGGAAAATGAAACAGCGTGCATTGGCGTTGGCCATCAAAAGAATAATCTGGGCCGAACTGGCCTTATCGGCGGCTGTTGCTGTACCGGTGTTTGCACAGAGCCAGCCGGCTACCGCAACGCCAACGGAAAGCACGGCTGCTCCCGCAGCGGCAGCGCCCGCTGCAGCCTCCGGCGTGACAACGGCTCCGGCCGCAAGCGCCGCGACGACCGCACCAGCGGCAGCCGGTACAACAAGTACCGCGGCGGGTGGCGGTAAGGTTCAACAGCTCAAGACTTTCGAAGTGACCGGCTCGCTGATCCGTCAGGCGGACAAGACGGGATTCCAGGCGGTTCAAACGGTCACGGCTAAAGACATTCAAAAGAGCGGTGCCTCGACAGTCGCGGACTTCCTGCGCGACACGGCCGCCAACTCGGCTAACAGCTGGAGCGAAGGCCAGTCCGGCAACTTCGCCGCTGGCGCCTCCGGTATGGCGCTGCGCGGCCTCAGCGAAAAATACACGCTGGTGCTGGTGGACGGTCAACGGGTCGCCCCGTTTGCGTTCTTTTCGAACAGCACGGATAACTTCTTCGACCTGAACACGTTGCCGCTCAACGTCATCGACCGGATCGAAATCGTCAAGACGGGCGCTGTGTCGCAATACGGTTCGGATGCTATTGCTGGTGTCGTCAACATCATCACGAAGCACAACTACCAGGGCCTGCAACTCGACGCCAACTATGGCGGCACGGCTGCTAGCGGCGGTGGCAACGGCACGACGAAGTTCAGCGTGCTGGGTGGCTTCGGCGACCTTAACGCGGACCGCTACAACATCACGGTTGCCGGTAGCGTGTACCAGGACGCGGGGTCGACTCTGGCCGATCGCGACTCGACGAAGAACCAGGACTTCACGAATCAGCCGGGCGGCTTTTCGCTGCTCGCGCCGTCGTACTGGAACCTGCCTAATGGCAACGCACAGGCGCTGAGCAATTGCCCGTTCGGTGGATCCGTGCAACCGGCAGGGAGCAACTTCCTCGGTTCGAGCACGAAGGGCGGGACGGTTTGCGGATACAACACGGCGAACAGCACGTCGATCGTTCCTGAAGCGCAGCGTCTAAGCTTGAAGGTTCATGGTGACTTCAAGATCGACGACACTACGACTGCATTCGCCGATATCTGGGTAAGCCACAACCAGACAACGACTAACGACGGCCTCTGGAACAACGTCACCGGTAGCCCGCAGACGCCGACGCTGTTGCTCGGGCCGGGTGGCGCACTCACTCCGTTCAACAATACGGTGCCGGCAAGCAACCAGTACAACCCGTACGGTGTTCCGACGGCACTCACCTATGCCTTCCCGAACACCGCGACCGAGAAAACGGACGCCAACTACTTCCGGTTTTCTACCGGCGTAAAGGGTTCGTTCACCGCGCCGTATGGCGACTGGGACTGGGCGACGTCGTACAGCCACTCGCAGAGCGAGGTGTCCAATACCTACTCGAACGTCCTGAATGCGAACGTACTGAGCAACGTCTTTCAGAACGGCATCTACAACTTCGCTAATCCGTCCTCGACGCCTAACGGCTTGAACGGTTTGTACACGACGGCGAACAACATCGGGATCTCGAAGCTCGATACCGTCGACGCAACGATTTCCACGCCGAACCTGTTCCATCTGCCGGCAGGCGATGTCGGCCTCGGTTTCGGCGCACAGTTCCTGCACGAAAGCGAATTCCTCGGTCAGGGCGCCGAATATCTGACCGGCGAGATCGCCAATCCGGATCTGGAAAATGTACAAGGTAATCGCAATGTCGCGGCCGTGTACTACCAGATCGACATTCCGATCATCCACAACCTGACGTTCAGCCAGTCCGGACGTTATGACCATTACAGCGATTTCGGCGGTGCGTTCTCGCCGCGCTTTGCCTTGCGTTATCAGCCGGTTCAGGCGCTGACGATGTTCGCTTCGTACAACCGCGGTTTCCGCGCACCGACGTTCGTCGAGAACGCCACGTCGCGGTCGTTGGGTATTCAGGAGCTTGCGAACGGTCCGGTCACGACGATTACGTCGGGCAACCCGGACCTTCAGCCTGAGCGCACGCGCAACATCAACCTCGGCTTCCAGATCTCGCCGACCCGTACAACCGACCTCGGTCTCGAGTGGTACAAGATCCGCGTCGACCACGTGATCGGCGAGGCGCTTACGCCGCAGCAGATCGTCACGAATCCGGCCAACGGTCAGATTCTCTACGAGGTGTTCCCGTATGAGAACCTCGGCTACCTCGACACCAACGGTTTCGACGCCACGTTCCGTCAGGCGCTGCCGACGCAGGTCGGTACGTTCACGCTGTCGGGCGACTGGGCGTACGTCAACCAGTTCAAGCTCGGTTTGCCTTCGGGTCCGATCAACGGCGCCGGCAACAACTACACGATCACGCAACCGTTCGGCGGCAGCTTCCCGCGCTTCAGAGGCAACACGACACTGGACTGGGAATATCGCAAGTTCGATACGGCATTGACGTGGCAATTCACAGGACCGTACGCGCAGAACGCGCAGCCGGATCCGGCATTGCCAAGCCGCGTTGGCTCGTACAGCCAGTTCAATCTGACCATGTCCTATACCGGCTTCAAGCACTGGACGATCTACGGCGGCATCAACAACATCTTCAATCGCACGCCTCCGTACGATCCACTGTTTGCTAACTCGACGCTCGATCAAAACGGTTACGACCAGTCGCTGTACACGTACATCGGGCGCTTTGCACAGGTTGGCGCTACTTACAAGTTCTAAGGCGTCGTGGCAGGTTTAGGGTCGATCGTTCCGGTTTCGTAGTCTTTGGTCTGCGGTACCGGAGCGATCTTTTTTTGATCCGACGATAACTCGAGTCTGCGCGCCGATAGCGACTGGCGTCGTCGCGACATGCTCCGACCAGAACAACAATAAGAACCATGAAATTCCAGCGGTCGCGCTGCGGATGCAAGCAGTGTCGCTCTGGTGGCGTTTAGGTATGTAGTGCCTGGCGGGTAAGCAAGATGCTGTAGATGGGTGCAGTGCGAGACCGTAGTCAATCGATGGGAGAGATCCACGAGAGCTCTCCTCACATATATAGGCGTGGCCCTACTGACAAGCAAGAGGGGAAAAATGAAACAGCGTGCATTGGCGTTAGCCGTTAAACGAATAATCTGGGCTGAGCTGGCGTTGTCGGCTGCAGTAGCCGGGCCTGTGTTTGCGCAGAGTCAGCCGGCTGTGCCGACAGGCACTGCGATTGCGCCCGCGGCGGCTGCACCGGCCGCATCGGCTGCCTCGTCCGGGACAGCGACACCGGCGGACACTACTACGAGCGCTGCGACGAGCACTGCGACGCCCACGGGCAAAGTCCAGCAGTTGAAGACGTTCGAAGTGACCGGCTCGCTGATTCGACAGGCTGACAAGACCGGGTTCCAGCAGGTTCAGGTCATTTCCCCGAAGCAGATCCAGGATTCGGGTGCGCAGAGTGTGTCCGACTATGTGCGCTCCATTTCGGCCAACTCGGCAAATAGCTGGGGTGAAGCCAACGACGATAGCTTTGCCGCGGGCGGTGCCGGTATCGCACTGCGCGGACTCAGTGAAAAGTACACGCTGGTGCTCGTCGACGGTCAGCGTGTTGCGCCGTTCGCATTTGCTGTCAACGGCACCGACCAGTTCTTCGACCTGAATACGCTCCCGCTAAACATCGTCGATCGCATCGAAGTCGTGAAGACCGGTGCGGTGTCGCAGTACGGCTCGGACGCTATCGGCGGTGTCGTCAACATCATCACCAAGCACAACTTCCAGGGCCTGCAGCTCGACGGCGGCTATGGCGGTGCAACGCAAGGCGGTGCGGGTACGACCAAGTTCGGCATTCTGGGCGGCTTCGGCAACCTGGCGTCGGACGGTTTCAACGTCACGGCAACGGCCAGCTATTACAAGTCAAACGGCTTTACGCTGGCCGATCGCGACACGACAAAGAACGAAGATTTCAGCAACAAGCCGTTTGGCGGCAGTATCCAGTACCCGACGTATTTCCTTAACCCGACGACGGGTGCTGCGTCGGTACCGTTCGGTTGCGCCGGCGGCACGCTTGCGCCGTACACGAGCAGCATCATCGCGAGTCAGAGAGCCTCGGTCAGCTCAGGCAATGTCTGCCTGAAGAATACGGCCGAAGACACATCGATTCAACCGATGACCGAACGCTATAACGCCAAGGTCCACGCCGACTTCAAGATCAACGACCAGACGACCGCGTACGCCGACTTGTGGGAAAGCTACAACACGACGACCACGAGCGATTTCAACGCGGCAATCGGCAACTTTCTCCAGTACAACCCGGTTACCAAAACGGTCAGCCCGTATACGTCGCTGGTGCCGGCAAACAATCCGTACAACACGACCGGCGTTCCGCAGGAGTTCTTCGGTTCTGTTCCGACTACGATCAACGTCAAGACGAATTCGAACTTCTGGCGTGCGGGCACGGGCGTGAAGGGCACCTTCTCGCTGTACGGAGATGACTGGGACTGGAACACCGGGTACACCCATTCGCAAAGTACCGTCAGCAATACGACCAACGGTGTGTTCAACCCGACCGGCTTGACGGCGGTGCTGCAAAACGGCACGTATAACTTTGGGAATCCGTCCGCGACGCCGAACGGTCTGAACGGTGCACTCACGCAGTCGAGCAACCTCGGTATTTCGAAGCTCGATGCGTTCGACGCAACCCTGTCGACGCCGTCCCTGTTCCACATACCGACGGGCGATGTCGGCCTGGGTTTGGGTGCGCAGTTCCTGCATGAAAGCGAACTGATCGAAGAAGACGGCGCCACGATGAATGGCGGAATTCTCAATCCTAATCTCCAGACGGTCGACGGTGAACGCAACATCGCCGCGGCTTACTACCAGATCGATATTCCGCTGATCAACAAGATGCTGACGTTTAGTCAGGCGGGTCGATACGACCATTACAGCGACTTTGGCGGTGCGTTCTCACCACGTTTTGCTCTGCGGTTCCAGCCGATTCAGCAGTTGACCACGTACGCATCGTATAACCGAGGCTTCCGCGCACCGGAATTCCTCGAGAACACGAATTCGTCGAACCTCGGCATCCAGCCAGTCGGCCCGAACGGTCAGAACGAAACCGTCGTGACCCGAGGCAACCCGGCGCTGCAACCGGAAAAAACGAAGAACTACAACATCGGCTTCGAACTGTCGCCGACGCGTACGACCGACGTCGGCTTCGACTGGTACAAGATTCACGTCGACAAAGCGATCGGCACCACGATCGATCCGGCAGGTACGGTTCTCAACCCGGATGGTTCGATCGCGTACATGCTGAACACATACGAGAACCTCGGTTCGTTCGATACGGACGGCTTCGAAACGACGTTCTCACAGTCGCTGCCTACCAAGGTAGGTACGTTCAAGCTGTCGGCTGACTGGACGTATGTGTGGCACTTCAAGATGAATGGGATTGGCGGTCTGTCTTCAACGGTCGACGGTGCGGGTAATGACCTGACGCTCTCGCAGCCGTTTGGCGGTTCGTTCCCGCGCTGGAAGGGCAATACGGATCTGTCCTGGGCGTACCATCAGTTCACGGCGGATCTGCAATGGCAATACACGGGGCCGTACTCGAACGCACTGGGTCTGAACTATTCCACCGCGTCGTATAGCGAGTTCAACCTGAACGTCGCCTACAACGGCTTCAAACACTGGACGATCTACGGCGGTATCAATAACATCTTCAACCGGGCGCCGCCGTACGATCCGTTGTGGCTCAGCACCACCGATCAAACCGGTTACGACCAGTCGTTGTACACGTATATCGGCCGTTATGTACAGATCGGTGCAACCTACAAGTTCTAGGCCTTTGAGCTTGTGGCGTAGTTGTGTAGTCGCGTAGTTGTGTAATGAACAGATCGCTCCGGTCTCGCGCGTTGAGACACGGAGCGATCGTCTTGTTTCAGCAGCATGGCGCGCAGATCGAAGCGCCGCAGTAAGGTGCCGCAGTCGGACACCCAAGTGACTCAAGCGGCAACCCTCCGGTTGCCGTCGCGTCGTTGACGAACCGCACTCCGGCCACAAGCCGGTATGCGTCTTCAAGCAGGCAGATGATGAAATTCGTGAAGTTCCGGCCGTCACACACGCGGCCTGCAACCGTAGCACGTGGGCGTTTTGCCCCGGCGCTGGTGACCGCTCTGACGGCGCTGGCGCTACTCGGCGTCGTACCAGTTGCGGCTCACGCGAGCTCCGGCATCTCGCAGTACGATCAGCCCAAATACCCCGCCAGTTTCACCCACTTCGACTACGCGGACCCCGACGTGCCGGTCCACGGCACACTGAATTTTCAGAACTACGACGAAGCGCAAAGCTACGACTCGCTGAATCCGTATCTGGTGCGGGGGTCGCCTGCGCCGTACATCAAGACCTTGATGTTCGACACGCTGATGCAGCGCAGCTGGGACGAACTCGCCTCCGAATATGCACTGATCGCAAACGACGTCGAAGTCGCGCCCGATCTGACCTCGGCGACATTCCACATCAATCCGGCCGCCCGTTTTTCGAACGGCGATCCGATTACCGCGGCCGACGTCAAGTATTCGTTCGATACGCTGGAAAGTCCGCAAGCCTCACCGGTCTTTAGTGCGCAGTTCTCCGTGATCAAGCGTGCCGTGGTGATCGACAAGAGCACGATTCGCTTCGACTTCAAGCAGGCCGAGCGCGACGGACCGCTAATCGCCGGCGATCTTCCGGTCTTCTCGCCGAAGTGGGGCATGCGCGCCGACGGCACGCGCCCGCCGTTCGACCAGATCGCAACGTCGCCGCCGATCGCGAGCAGCGCGTATCTGATCGAAGCACGCAAGAACGACAAGGCGATCACGTATCGGCGCAATCCGACCTACTGGGCGTCGGACCTGCCGACACGGCGCGGTATGTTCCGTTTCGAGCGGATCAATTTCAGGCTCTATCTCGACCAGTACACGAAGCTCGAAGCCTTCAAGGCGGGCAACGACGATGTGGATGTCGAATACAGCGCGACGCAGTGGGCGCGCAAATACGTCGGCAAGAACTTCAAGAACGGCTTGTTGAAGAAGGGCGAATTCGACGACGGCCCGGCCCAGATGCAGGGCTTTCTGTTCAATCTGCGCAAGCCGATGTTCAAGGATCCACGCGTGCGTCGCGCATTGGGTCTTGCGTTCGATTACGACTGGATGAACCGGATGATGTTCTACGGTCAGTACCGTCGGACCAACAGCTACTGGGAAGCGAGCCCGTTCGGCGCGACCGGTATGCCGGGACCGAAGGAACTGGCGTT
The DNA here is from genome assembly GCF_030464945.1 of Paraburkholderia sp. CHISQ3. NCBI lineage: Bacteria > Pseudomonadati > Pseudomonadota > Betaproteobacteria > Burkholderiales > Burkholderiaceae > Paraburkholderia > Paraburkholderia sp. CHISQ3. The sequence goes on along the minus strand of NZ_JALPRG010000002.1, from coordinate 2,399 downwards.
GCTCGAACCGCTGCGCGGCAGTATTCCGCCCGAGGCCTTCGGCCCGATGCTGAAGCAGCCCGACACGATTCCCCCGCACTCGCTGCGCGACAATCTGAAGCAGGCGCGCGATCTGCTCGCGCAGGCCGGCTGGCACTATCGCGACGGCGCGCTGCGCGATGCAAACGGTACAGCGATGTCGATCGAGTTCATGGATGACCAGCCCGGGATGGACCGTCTGACGCTGCCGTACATGCAGGCGCTCGGCAATCTCGGCATCCAGACGAACTTCCGCGAAATCGACAGTGCGCTGTACCAGAAGCGGCTCGACAATTTCGAGTACGACATGACCACCTTTATCTACCCGCCGGTGACGATTCCCGGTATCGAGTTGACGCGCCGCTTCGGCAGCGCAGCGGCGTCGCAACCGGGCTCGGAGAACTATCCTGGCATTAAGTCGAAAGCCGTCGATTCATTGATCAAATCCGCACTGAGCGCCACCACGCTTGACGATCTGGAAGCGGCGACGCGCGCGCTGGATCGCGTGATGATCTACTCGTATTACCTTGTGCCGCAGTACTACTCGCCGGGCGCGCGGATCGGCTACAAGAATACATTGGGCTTTCCGAAAGTCGTGCCCAATTCGTACCAGTATGAAGACTGGGTGATTAACTACTGGTACCTGAAGCCGGCAAAGACGCCGGGCGCCGCGGCCACAGCCGCCGCCGCTTCTGGCTCCGCTGCTCACTGAGGAACAGCATGCTCACCTACATACTCAGACGTTTGTTGCTAATGGTGCCCACGCTACTCGGCGTCGTCACACTGACCTTCGTCGTCACACAGTTCGTGCCGGGTGGGCCGGTCGAACAGGTGATGATGCAACTCCGCCACGGCACCAGCCGTGGCGGAGAGGCGGGGGCGGGCGGGGGTGGCTATCACGGCAGCCAGGGCGTCGACCCTCAGCAGATCGAACAGATCAAGAAAGAGTTCGGCTTCGACAAGCCGCCGCTCACGCGTTACGTGCTGATGCTGAAGAACTATGCGACCTTCAACCTCGGCCAGTCCTACTACCAGCATGACAGCGTCTGGGACGTAATCCGCTCCAAGCTGCCCGTGTCGATCACACTCGGGTTATGGACGGTGCTGCTCACCTACCTGATATCGGTGCCGCTCGGGATCGCAAAGGCGGTGCGCAACGGCTCGCGCTTCGACACGGTAACGAGCGTACTGGTACTCGCCGGCTACGCGATTCCCGGCTTCGTGCTCGGCGTGCTGCTGATCATGCTGTTCGGCGGTGGCACGTTCTGGCAGGTGTTCCCGATGCGCGGCATCGTCTCGGACAACTTCAGCGACCTGAGCGTCGTGGGCAAGATCCTCGACTACCTGTGGCACATCGCGTTGCCGGTCACTGCATCGGTGGTCGGCAACTTCGCGATCGTCACGATCCTCACCAAGAACACCTTCCTCGAGGAGATCGGCCGGCAATATGTGCTGACCGCGCGTGCCAAGGGGGCCGCCGAGCGCGACGTGCTGTGGAAGCACGTGCTGCGCAACGCGGCCATTCCGCTGCTGACGGGTCTGCCCGCCGCCTTCGTCGGTGCCTTCCTGAACGGCAACCTGCTCATCGAAACGCTCTTCTCGCTCAACGGCATGGGTCAGCTGTCCTACGACTCCGTGATCCGCCGCGACTATCCCGTGGTGCTCGGCTCGCTGTTCCTGTTCACGCTGATCGGCCTCGTAACCAAACTTATTGCTGACGTCTGCTATGTCCTCGTCGACCCCCGCATCCAGTTCAACCGCATGGACCACTGAGTCCGCGGTCGTCACCCAGGCACCGTCACCTTCCCCGTGGCGGCGCACGTGGTGGCGCTTCAGACAGCAGCGGCTCGGTTACTGGAGCCTCATCATCTTCGGTGCGCTGTTTGTCATCAGCCTGTTTGGCGAGCTGCTGGCCAACGACCGGCCGCTCGTCGTGCGCTATGAAGGGCATTACTACTTTCCGATCGTGAAGGACTATTCGGAGCTGGTGTTTGGCGGCGACTTCCCGGCGCGCGCGAACTACCTCGATCCGTATATCCGCTCGCGGCTCGAATCGAAGGGTAACTTCGCGATCTATCCGCCGAACCACTACCACTACGACACCATCGATTACTTCGCCGCGCACCCGTTTCCGGCGCCGCCTTCGGCCACCAACTGGCTCGGGACCGACCAGTTTGGGCGCGATGTGCTCTCGCGCCTGCTGTACGGCTTCCGGCTGTCGGTGCTGATGGCGCTTGCGCTGACGGTGTCAGGGGTATTGCTCGGCGTGCTGACAGGGGCGGTGCAGGGCTTCTACGGAGGGCGCACCGACCTGATCGGCCAGCGCCTGATCGAGATCTGGAGTTCGATGCCAGACCTCTACCTGCTGATCATCTTCGCCT